>NZ_NBOB01000009.1:0-145064 GCF_002213185.1 Thioclava sp. JM3 | reverse complement strand
GGCAAACGGCTCTGCGTCATCGATCCGAAGCAACACTCGATGTCGGACGCCGTCGCCTTCATGACAGGCGCCAAAACACCCGACGGCGCGACAGAGGCGGCCTGAGCGATGAGCACGACCGAGGCACAGCTGGAGGCCATTCTCGATCTGGTGGACAGGCAGCCCCGCGACCACGGGCGGGTTCTGATTGGCATCGCGGGGCCGCCCGGTTCGGGGAAATCGACGATGGCCGAAGCCGTGACCGCGGCGCTGAACGCCCGCGGGCGGTCGGCGGATGCGGCGGCGCTTGTGCCGATGGACGGGTTCCATCTCGACAATGAAGAACTCGACAGGCGGAATTTGCGCGCGGTGAAAGGCGCGCCCGAGACCTTCGACGTCGCCGGGTTCAAGGCATTGGTGCGCCGGTTGCGCGATGACGGGAGGGAGATCCGCTACCCGCTGTTCAGCCGCGCGCAGGACCGGACGCTTCCGGAGGCCGGCGTGTTGAACCCGGACCGGCGGATCGTGATCGTCGAGGGGAATTACCTGCTGTTCGGCGGCGGCGACTGGGCCGGGCTCGCGCCGTTGTTCGACGCGACGGTGATGCTCGCGCCGCCCATGGAGGTGCTCAAGTCCCGGCTCGTCGCGCGTTGGATCGAGCACGGGCTATCCCCCGAGGACGCGCTTGCCCGGGCCAGCCGGAACGACCTCGAAAACGCGCGCCGCGTGCTTGAGCAGAGCGTCGAGCCCGACCTCATCCTCACCGGTCACTGAACCGTCCACCCGAGTTGACGACGAAAGGAAACGACATGAAGATTTTCGCTGACACCGCCGATATCGAGGCGATCCGCGCGCTTGCGGAGGCGCATCTGATCGACGGGGTGACCACCAATCCGAGCCTGATCGCCAAGAGTGGTGCGCATATCCGCGACGCGATCGCCGAGATCGCCGCAATGGTCGACGGCCCGGTTTCCGCCGAAGTCGCGGGCACCGATTACGATACGATGATGCGCGAGGCGGAAGTACTCGGTAAGATCGCGCCCAACGTCTGCATCAAGGTGCCGCTCACGATGGCGGGGCTCCGGGCTTGCCGCACGCTGCGGGAAGAGGGCCGTGAGACCAACGTGACGCTGTGCTTCTCGGTGAACCAGGCGCTCCTCGCGGCGAAGGCAGGCGCGACCTATGTCTCGCCCTTCGTCGGGCGCCTCGACGACATCAACCTCGACGGCACCCAGCTGCTGCGCGACATCCGGCAGGTCTTCGATGCCTATCCCACGCTCGATACGCAGATACTGGCGGCGTCCCTGCGATCCGCAAACCACGTCACCGGCGCCTTGCTGGCCGGGGCGGATGCCGGCACGATGCCGCCCGGCTTGATCGGGGCGCTCGTCAAGCATCCGCTGACCGACAAGGGGCTCGAAACCTTCACCGCGGACTGGGCTGCGACGGGGCAGAGCATCCTCTGATCCGGGTCGGGGTTATCGCGACGCAAGCGCGGCTGCTACCGGACGTCGCCCGGCTTCGCGCGCCGACAATGACGAAGGACCATCCCGCAAACTGCGAGCTCCGCACGTGGGCGCCTGAGTTCGCATAGCCGAGATGGCCCTTCGATCGACAGATCTCCTTGTGTCCACGGCTCGACCATCTGCGGTTTGCATCTCTCGATGCCTCTCCCGGATGGCGTTCCGTTTCCACTCCTCCCATCGATGTCTTCACTCTCGCGGATTCGCGGCGTCCCGGCATTGACGCTCGACAAGGCGTGGTGCGGTGAAGTGCTGATCGCGGTCAATGCGCGCCGCCCCGGGTGGGGCAAGCTGCGGGTCTGACTCGGTTCAGGAGGATGCCATGAAAATCAGTGACGCGATGCACGAGCCCGCCGCATGGGCCGATGCCGACACCCCGGTCAAGGAAATCGCCCTGCAGATGGAGAAGGACGATATCGGCGCCGTGCCGATCGGCAAGGACGACAAGCTCATCGGCATGATTACCGATCGGGATCTCGCGCTGCGCGTGGTGGCGAAGGGGCTCGACCCGGCGAAGACCCGCGCCGAAGAGGTGATGACGCCCGGGGTGGTCTATTGCCGCACCGACGAGACGATCGAGGACGCGGTGCACCTGATGGATCAGCGCAAGATCCGCAGGCTGCCGGTCCTGGACGACAAGAAGCGGCTGGTCGGGATGTTGAGCCTCGGAGACGTGGCGCACGGGACGTCGTTGCAGATCGTGGGCGAGATGACCCGCGCCGTCGCCAATCACCACAAGTGAGCGCGACGGGGACGGCCTGAACGCCGCGCCCCTTGGCCTGTCTCAGCGCGGGCAATCGGCGACGTAATAGGTGCCGTCGCCGTTCGAATAGGCGCAGCGATCGGTGACGCTGTTCTGCGCCACCAGAACGCCGGCCGCTGCTCCCGCAAGCGCCGCGATTATCCGCCAGTCCCGGTTCGCCTCCAGCGCGTCGGCGGTGATCAACCCGGCCGCGGCCCCCGCGGTCAGCCCGACCGCCGTGCGCTGCTGCGGCGTCAAGGTTTCGCAGCCCGGTAAAAGCGTCAGAACGACCAGCGTCGCGGGCAGAAATCTACGGCATGTCATCGGAGATGTCCTTTCGTTGAAAACAAGCCCCGCGAGGGTCGCGTGCCGCCGCGCGCCGGTCATTGTCGAGCGTCAAGCCTTCGCGGGCGGTGCGGGCCCCGTGTCGAAAGGCCGCTGCTCGGGCGTCGTCAATGCCTGCCTCCGCCCAGATGGGAAGCTGGAGCCTTCACGAGCGGTCCGCGGTGGGCCGCCCTTGGCGTTCACGGGATCGAAGATCACCTGAGCGCCTGTCGCGACCGCCCAGCGGGACGAAAAAGCGAACGTTTTCCAATTTTTCGCCACAATCTGCAAAAAATCACAAGTTTCCGAAAACGCGACGCAAACCCCGGCCTCAACCACCGGAGATACCGGGTGACGTCGTGGCGAAGACCGGCTGCGACGTTGAACGAGGAGGAGGTTCGATGAGTCAGCAATTCTTCGCCCCCAAGGACAGCACCGGACGACCGATCAGGCTGCCTGTCGCCTATCGGAGAACCGTCAAATGGCTGCCCAAAATTGGTGACATCTTCCCGAATTTCAGGCTCCCGAGCACGCAGGGAGACATCGATTTCTGGCCCTGGGCGGAAGGCAACTGGATGCTGCTCTTCGGCCATCCCGCTGCGAATACGGCTGTGTGCACCACGGAAATCGGCGCGCTGGCGCAGAACGAGAAAGCGTTCAGACGGCTCGGCGCGAAGGTGCTCGGGCTGACGGGATCTAGCGTGGACGAGCAACTGTCATGGCACGCCGATATCGAAAAGCTGTATGGCGCGCGGGTCTGGTTCCCGACCGCTGCCGACATCGGTGGAGATTTCGCGTCGCTCTTCGGGATGGTCCATGAAAAGGAGCACCAATCCTGGCCGGTCCGCAAATCCTTCCTGTTGGATCCGCAAATGAAAATCCGGATGATTTTCGAATATCCGATCTATGTCGGTAGAAGCGTCGAGGAGACGCTCCGCGTGATCGAAGCCGTGAAACTCCATAGCTCGACCGGGCTCGCGACGCCCTCCGACTGGTTCGAGGGCGACCCGGTGATTATACCCGACACAATGGAGGAAGCCGAGGTCCAGCGTCTCGTCGGCAGCAGGTGGGGATATGTCCTGCCCTATCTCCGAGTGGCGCCGCGGCTGGAAAATCCGCGACAGAAAACGCGGTGGTGCGAGCTCTGATGCCGGTGGGGTATATCTTCATCGGCAGCTTGGTGGGCCATGTCTGCCTCGTGCTCACGCTTCTGCGGGGCGGTTCGATCTGGCTCTCGCTGGTCGTCGACGTCGTCGCGGGGCTGGCAGCGGTTCTCATCTTGCTCGTCGTCCAATCGGCGTCGCGATGGTGGCAAGATCGACGCAGGCGAGCGCGCAAAGCAAAAACGGCTTGTCGCGGCGGCCACGCTATGCACTGACAGACATGCATGTCTCCCGTGCAAGCTCAGTCTCCAGACTGAAGAAAGGAGGGACCAAAACTCTCCAGACAAGAGCAAGAGATTGGTCATGACGGAACTGCTAACCATCACCTATCGAAGCTTTTCCTGCCTTCGGAAGCCCGTCGAGGGGATAAGCGCGATCCTTTCCGAAAGCCTCGATCGAAACCAGAGACTTGGCATCACCGGTCTGCTTCTGTTCGACGGGGCCTACTTCCTGCAAACCATTGAAGGCCCTTCGGCGGAAACCAGAAGCGTTTATGCGAAAATCGTCTCCGACGCGCGCCACACCGACGTCACGCCGCTTAGAATTCGGTTGATCCGGGCGCGCGTCTTTCCCACGTGGCGGATGAAATTGATCGGTCCGGCAGCGACGGCCCGGATCGTTCCCGACATGGGCGGCTTGGACTTCGCTTATAAGCGCCTCGACGAAATTCATCTGGCGGCAAAGCAGGTCGCGAGGCCGGAGCCTGAGCAGAGCTACCTATTCCATTGACGCCCCGGACAAGCGCGTCTCTCATTCCGTCCGGGGCGACGGCAAGTTGCGCACCAATGCGTCGGCAAGTTCTTCCCGCGAATAGGGTTTCATCAGGACCGAGGCCATCTCCGTCCCGCTGGCCGGGTCTTCGGGATCGTAGCCGGTCACTATGACCACCGGCAGCGCAGGGCGCAGCCGCGCCAGCTCTCTGACCAGCGCCCGCCCCGACAGGCCCGGCATGACAAGATCGGTGAGCACGATGTCGATCCTCCGATCGCTCCGGGCATAGTCCAGCGCCTC
The DNA here is from genome assembly GCF_002213185.1 of Thioclava sp. JM3. Taxonomy (NCBI): domain Bacteria; kingdom Pseudomonadati; phylum Pseudomonadota; class Alphaproteobacteria; order Rhodobacterales; family Paracoccaceae; genus Thioclava; species Thioclava sp. JM3. The sequence continues at coordinate 140,322 of NZ_NBOB01000009.1, read as the reverse complement.
CCGCCCGTGACGGGCGACAAGCGGCGAGAACCCGAGATTTTGCAGCATCAGCACCGTTTTCTCGCGGACAAGGAGGTTGTCCTCCACGTAGAGCACGACCTCATCATTCCCCGCCGGACCGGCCGCCTCGGCCTCCTTGCCATCGGCCTCGGTGGCAAGCGGCAGCAGAATCTGGAACTCCGCCCCGTCGTCGTCGCCGGGCCCGAGCCTGAGATCGCCGCCGATCTGGCGCACCGTATCGAGCACGGTCGGCAGGCCGAGACCCGTTCCCTCGCCGATGCCTTTCGTGGTGAAGAACGGCTCGAATATCTTTTCCCGGTGGCTGGCCGGAACGCCGGGGCCGTTATCGCGCACGTTCACAGCCACGTATTCCTCCTGCGGAAGTTCGTAACCGTCATGCGAGGGATAGAAACCCGTCCCGGAAACGACGTTCGCTGTGATCGACAGCGTGCCGTCTCCCGTCATTGCGTGGCGCGCATTGGTGACGAGGTTGATCAGCGCCGACGTCAAGGCCGAGGTGTCGGCCCAGCAATTCGCCACGTCCTCGCCGATATCGATGTCCAGCCGGTTGGCGTCGCCCAAAGCCGCGATCAGGAGCGGTCTGATCTCCTGCACGAAGGCCCCGATCTGGAGCATTCTCAGCTTCGTCGGCGTCCGGCGCGAATAGGCGAGGAGCTGGCTCGTCAGGCGTCCCGCCTCCTCCGCGGCGCGCACCGCGCTCTGGACGAGATTGAGGTTGCTGTCCTGCTCGGGCAGACCTTCCTCGAGCGCATCGAGGCTGCCAAGCACGACGGTCAGCAGGTTATTGAAGTCATGCGCCACCGCGCGGGTCAAGCTGGCGAGAGCCTCCGTGCGCATGCGCTCGTCGCGCTCCCGGTCCCGTGACGTTCGATTGGCGAGATCGCGAATGATGGTGACGGACCGCCGCTCGCCCTTCGTCAGTTCGACGATATTCGACGTGACCTCCACCGGAACCGGGCTGCCGTCCTTCGCCCGGAAAGTCAGGTCGCCGACGAAGACGTCGTTCCGGTTCCGCTCCTGAAGGGCCAGAGCCAGATCCCGATCCTCCGGAAAAAAGAAAGCGTCGCGATGCATGCCGATCGCCTCTTCCGCGTCGTAGCCGAGCATTTCGCAAGCCCGGGTGTTGAGGGCGAGGACGAACTCGTCATCCTCCGGCCTCCCGCTCGTCGCCGTGTAGATCGCCCCGTCGCGGATGTTTTCGAAAAGGAATTGATACATCGCCGACTGCTCGGTCATCTGCTCGCGCGCCCGGAGCAGGTCCTGTTCCAGAAGCTCGGCCGAATGGAGTGAGGCGTGAACGCGTTGCGACAGCTGGGTCGCGAAGGGGGCGAGGCTCCGGTCGATCGGCACCAAGGCGTGCGGCACCAGCACAAGCGCCGCGATGAGCTGCGCGCGCCCATCCGCGATCGGGATCACGATCCCCCGATCCGAGAGTTCCGGCCTCTGCGCGTCGCGCGGCAGGTTGAAAATCCGCTCGCTTTTCCCCGACAGCGCGGCGGCGACGACGGGGCGCAGGGCGCCCGTGAACTGCGGATCCGCGCGAATGGTCCATTCCGCCTCGAGCGGCATGCCGTTCTCGGGCGACAGGCGAAACAGGATTCCGGCCCGGCAGTCCATGTCGTTGTCGGACAGCACCGCATGCAGCGCGCCGGAAAAGGCGGGGACACCGCCGCCGGCATGGGAGGTGGCGGTGATCTCCGACATTGCTTGCCGCCGCCGCGCGACGACCGCGTCCGTGGTCTCGACAGCGATCGACATGACGCCGAGCACCCGCCCGCCCAGATCCTTGATCGCACTGTAGGAGAAATCGAAGTAGCATTCCTCCGGGCGGCCCGTCTTCGCCAGCGGCAACATCGTGTCCTGAAACAGAAGCGGCTCGCCGCTCCTTTTAACGTGGCCCAGATTGTCGCGGACGAAAGGCCAGATTTCGGGCCAGGTGTCTCGCAGCGGCGCCCCGAAAGAGGCGGGATGCTTGTCGCCGAAAATCGCGTTGTAGGCATCGTTGTAGATCTGGATCGTGTCGTCGCCCCAGCCCGTGCAGACGGGAAAATCGGACGCCATGATCGCCGCGATCACCCCGCGCATCTCCGGCGGCCAATCCGCGACCGGACCCAGCGACGTCTCGTGCCAGGGATGGGTTTCGAGCAGGGCGAGATTCGAGCGGGCCATGTCTTCCTTTCGGCATTGCGCGTGGAGTGCCCGATTTCAGATCGACGGGGCGCTAGGTTTGGCGCGCCGAGGTGTCACAGGTGAGCCGAACGTCGAAGTCTCCGCGGCAACATGGCGCCTGCTGGAGAGCAACGCCCGAAATCAAAAATACGATGCGCGGGACGTTCCCAAGCCGGTCGATTGCCTTTTTAGCTTCATCTTACGAAACGTCTCCCTGGCTAAGGTGTTCCTGCCACGCCGCCCGACCGGTTTCCGGGCCGCAGGTCAGGTCTCGCTGGTGAAGACGTAGCCGACGTTGCGGATGGTCTTGATCGCGCCATGCGAGACGTCGGCTTTCTCCAACTTGGAGCGAATGCGGCTTATCACCCCGTCGACGGTGCGATCGAAGGCTGCCCAGTCCGGCCCCCTGACCCGGTCCATGATCTGATCGCGAGACAGCACGGTGTCCGGCTGCGTCGCGAGTGCGAGGAGAACATCGTATTCCAGTGTCGTAAGCGGGATCTTAACCTCCTGAAGGGTGCGCACCCATCGCGCGCGGCGGTTGAACCGCAAGCCCGAGATTTCGAAGACATCCGCCGGGCTGTCCTGCGCCGCTTTCTGCGCGAACTTACGGTCCGCCGTCCGTCGGAGCACGGCCTTGACCCGGGCGCGCAATTCCCGCGCCCGGAAGGGCTTGCAGACGTAGTCGTCCGCGCCAAGCTCGAGGCCGAGAACCGTATCGATTTCGTCGGTGCGCCCGCTCAGAACGATGATGCCCGCCCCGGGATTTTTGCTGCGGATCGCGCGGAGGACGTCGAATCCGGAGCCGTCGGGGAGGGTTATGTCGACGAGAAAGCAATCGGCTCTCGTCAGGGCGTCTCCGGCGAACAACGCGCCAAGCGTGCCGAAGGATTTCGAGGGGTATCCTTCAGAGGCGATGGCCCGTTCGATGACGGTTCGGACATCGGCATCGTCTTCAAGGATCACGACGGAACTTGAGGTCAAGAGCTTGCTCTCTCCGGTGTGGCCAGCATCATCATTGCGGAAGGTCTGATACTCGAGGCCTAGGGGTCTTAATCGAGTCGAAAAAAACGGCTGCGTCAGGTGGGGCGGCAACCACAGTGCCGACAGTTTTACTGCGCGTCAGCTTCCCTAAAGGGCTTTTCTGATAGTTTCAATCGGATAATTGGCGGCACGTTCACGTTCGCGCGATTGGGTTTTGGGGGCGCTTCGGATGAGCCGCCCGATGGGTCGAACGCCAAGGGAGCCGCCCCGGGGGGCGGCTCCCTCTCATCGTGTATCGCAGAATCCAGATCAGATTGGGTAATGCTGTTTCGGATCTTCCACGGTGATCCAGCGCAGGTCGGTGAATTCGGCGATCGCCGCACGTCCGCCGAAGCGCCCGTAGCCCGAGGCCTTGACCCCGCCGAAGGGCATCTGCGGCTCATCGCCGACCGTCGGCCCGTTGATGTGGCAGATCCCGGTTTCGAGCCGGTTCGCCAGCGCCATCGCGCGAGAGACATCGGCGCTGAAGATCGCGCTCGAGAGGCCGTATTCGGTGTCGTTGGCGACTTTCAGCGCCTCTTCGTCGCCCTTCACGCGGATGATCGATTTGACGGGGCCGAAGCTTTCCTCGGCATAGATGCGCATGCCTTCCGCGACGCCGTCGAGCAGCGTCGCCGCGACGATGGTCCCCTCGCGAGAGCCCCCAGCGACCAGCTTTGCGCCTTTCTCGGTGGCGTCGGCGATCAGCGCGTCCATCTTCTCTGCGGCGGCTTCAGAGACAAGCGCGCCAAGCGCCACTTCGCCGCGCGGATCGCCTGCGGGCAGAGCGTTGGCGCGGGCGGCGAGTTTCTCGACGAAGGCATCGGCTACTTTCTCGTCGACGATGATCCGCTCGGTCGACATGCAGATCTGGCCCTGGTTCATGAAGGCGCCGAAGATCGCCGCGTTCACCGCACCGTCGAGATCGGCATCGTCGAGCACGATCAGCGGCGCCTTGCCGCCCAGCTCCAGCAGCGAGGGCTTCAGATGCTCGCCCGCGAGCCGCCCGATGATCCGGCCGACGGCGGAGGAGCCGGTGAAGTTCACATGCTTGACCGCGGGATGCGCGATCAGCGCCTCGACGACATCGGCGGCGTCCTCGGGGGCATTGGTCACCACGTTGAGCGCTCCTTCGGGGAGCCCGGCCTCGGCGAAACACTCGCCGATCAGGCGGTGCGTCGCGGGGCACATCTCGGACGCCTTCAGCACCACCGTGTTGCCGCAGGCGAGCGCCATTGCGACCGCGCGGGTGCCGAGGATGACAGGCGCGTTCCACGGCGCGATGCCAAGGCAGACGCCCTTGGCGCGCGCAACGCCCATCGCCATCGTGCCGGGCTTGTCGGAGGGGATGATCTCGCCGCCGATCTGTGTCGTCATCGCCGCCGCTTCGCGGATCATGCCTGCCGCGAGATGGACGTTGAACCCGGCCCAAGGCCCGGTCGCGCCGGTCTCGGCGATCACCGCCTGGATGAAGTCATCGGCGCGGGCCTCCATCACGTCGGCGGCTTTCGACAGGATCTTACGCCGCCCGTTCGGCCCGGTCGCGGACCAGCCGGGAAAAGCGCGCGCGGCAGACGCGACCACCGCCTCGACATCGTCGCGGCCCGCCGCGGCGGCGCGGGTGGCGACCTCTCCGGTCACGGGATCGATCCGGTCGAAAGTCGCGCCCGAGGCGGCTGGGGCGGAGACACCGTCCAGCAGCATTCCGATCTCTTTCATAATATCCTCCCTTTGAGACTTCGATCTTGCGTCACGCGGCGCGGCGATTGCCGGGCCGGCGCCCTCTGAAACCTTTGTGCCTCACATCATCCCGGGCAGCCACAGCGATATTCCCGGCACAGCGACGAGGATTGCAAGTGTCACCAGCATCGCGAACCAGAAGGGCAGCACGCCGCGGAAGATTTCGATCAGCGGCACGTTTTGCGCGACCGATTTCACGATGAAGACGTTGATCCCCACCGGGGGCGAGATCAGCCCCATCTCGAGCGTCAGCACCACCAGCACGCCGAACCAGATCGGGTCGATCCCGAGATCGAGGATCACCGGCAGGAAGATCGGCAGGGTCAGCACCAGCATCGCGAGCCCTTCGAGGAAGCAGCCCAGAACCATGTAGATCGCGAGGATCAGGACCAGCGTCCCGACCCGGCCCAGATCGAGGGAGACCAGAAGGTCGCTCACCTCGGCGGGCAGATGGCTCAGGGCGACGAAGGGGTTGATCAGATGCGCCGCGATCAGGATCAGCATCACCGAGGCCGTGGTCACGATGCTGTCCTGCGCCGCGCGCCAGAAGCTGCGCAGGCTCAGCGTGCCGCTGAAGGCCCCGATCGCGATCACGAAGGCGGCGCCGACGCCCGCCGCTTCGGTGGGCGAGAACAGGCCCGAATAGATGCCGCCGATGGTCAGCACGATCACCAGCAGGATCGGAATCGCGCCGAGGAAGGCGCGGCCTTTCTCTGCGGCGCTGGTCGCGGGGCCTTTCGGTCCCATCTCGGCGCGCAGCAGGCAGAGGATCGCGATGGTCAGGATGAAGGCGCTCAGCAACAGAAGCCCGGGCAGGATGCCCGCCATGAAGAGCCGTCCGATGCTTTGCTGCGTGAGGATCGCGTAGATCACGAAGCCGGTCGAGGGGGGGATCAGGATGCCCAGCGTGCCGCCCGCGGCCACGACGCCGGTCGAGAGGCGCGGGCTGTAGGCATAGCGGTCCATCTCGGCCAGTGCGGTGCGGCCCATCGTCAGCGCCGAGGCGACTGAGGAGCCCGACAGCGCCGCGAAGCCGCCGCAGCCCACGACCGTCGCCAGCGCCAGACCGCCGCGCACCTGGCCGACGGTGGCGTAGGCCGCGTCATAGAGCTTGCGGCTCATACCCGTCACGCTCGCGACATTTCCCATCAGAATGAAGAGTGGCACCACGATCAGTTCGGAATTGGAGGCCAGCGAGAAGGTTTCCGACGCCAGAAGCCCGGTCGCGGCCTGCAGCCCGTTGAGAATCCAGATGCCGACGAAGCCCACCGCGAACATCGCGAAGGCCACCGGCACACGCATCAGCAGCATGCCGAGCAACAGCGCGAGCCCGAGCGATCCGGTGAGCGCGGGGGTCATAGCACGTCCCTTTCGGAATGATGTTCATAGCCGTGGCGCGACATGAGCCGCAGCGCGCGCAGGCACATCGTCAGCGCGCCCACCAGCGACAGCGCGACCAGCGCATATTGGAACCAGGCATTGGGCAGGTTCAGAAGATTGGTCGAGAGGTTGAGCATCTGGCTCAGCTGCGCGCTCTTGTAGACCGTCACTGCGATCAGCACGAAGATCGCGACGCCGAGGAACGCCGAGAAGATATCGATCGCGCGGTTCAGGGCAGGGGGGAAGGCGCTCTCGAAGATGTCGACGACGATATGGCCGTCGCGGCGATCGCAAAGCGCCATGCCGCCGAAGACGATCAGCACCATCGTCATCGTTATCAGGTCCTGCGAGCCATAGAGCGGCATGCCGAAATTGCGTCCGATAACGTCGATGACGATCACGGCCACGACGAAGATCAACCCCGTCGTGCCGATGATCGCGGACAGGCCGATCAGCCTGTCCACCAGTTTCTGCGCGCGTGCGAGCATCACTCGCTCCGCATCGCCGCGAGCGTGTCCTCGCCCCCGACCTTGCTCACGTAGGTGTCGGTCACGTCGGCGAGCGCGTCATTGAAGGCTTTCGAGCCGTCGGCGTCGAGGTCGATCACCGTGGTGGCGTCGGAGGCGCGCGCGGCTTCCAGCGCCTTGTTCGCTGTGGCAATCCACGCCTCTTCGGTCATCTTCGAGATCTTCTCGCCCTTCATCGCGTCGAGCGCGGATTTCGCTTCGGGCGAGAGCCCGTCATAGGCCGCCTTGTTCATCACCGTGTAGAAGGCGAGACGTCCGAGGTTCGGGCCCGTGGTCACGCTGCCAACGACCTCGTTGAGCTTGAAATCCGAAAGCACCGAGGCGCCGCTGACCACGCCGTCGATCAGCCCGGTCTGCAGCCCGTTATAGACCTGCGTCATCGGAATCTGCACTGGCGTCGCGCCGAGCGCTTCCATCGCGGCAGCCGAGATCGACCCCGCGACGCGGATCTTCAGGCCCTTGAGATCGGCGGGCGTGCGCACGTCCTTGTCGTGCATCATCAGGATGTTGGGCTCCGACCCCCAGAGCGCGATCACCTCGGTCTGCGGATATTCGCCCTTGATCGTGTCGAAGGCCTGCCAGAGCGCCTTGTAGCCCGGCGCGTCGAGCGGCAGCGCACCCGGCAGTTCCGCGATCAGGCTCTTGGGGAATTGCGACGAGGTATAGCCCTGCAGCCCCCAGCCCATATCGGCGGTGCCCTGCAGCACGCGCACGTACTGATCGGCCGGGCCCGCGCCCAGTTCGCCGCCGTGATAGCCGCGCAGCGTTACCGCCCCGTCGGTGCCTTCCGAGAGCGCCTTGGCCAGGGGCTCGATCTGGGCTGCGTTGATCGTATGGGTCGGCGGCGCCCAGTTCGCGTATTTCAGCTCCTGCGCGCCGGCGGCGGTCGCGATGCTGATCGTTGCCCCGACCGCGATGGCGGTGGCGGCGCTAAGGGTCGTGTGTTTCATGGTCTCTCCTCCCGTTGGACCGTTTGAGCCCCTACTCCCGGGGCCTGTCGTTCATGTGCCGCGCTAGGCGGCGATCTCCTCCAGATCCGCGCGCGTCACCGGCTCCGGCGACGCGATGAGTTTGCGTGCCCGCATATGGGCCCGCGCGTTGTCGATGGTCTCGATCGCGGCAAGCCCGCGTTCGTCGAAACGGCCCACGATCCCCGCGGCGATCTCCTCCTCCGCCGCGTCGGGCGTCGCGTAGCCCGCGATCTGCAGCTTGCACGCGCCCTGATCCGACCAGAACCACGGCAGCGCGCCGTAGGGATGGGTGTCGCCCTTCGCGAGGCGTTTCGCGATCAGCCGGGCGTGATCGGTCGCGGCCTGCACGCTCTCGAGCCGGATGTGCCCGCGGCCCCGCGGATCGGGGAAGCTCGCGCAGTCGCCGAGCGCCGAAATCGCGGGATCCGAGGTCTGCAGCCGGGCATCGGTTTTCACGCCATTGTCGATGGCGAGCCCCGCCGCCTCGGCCAGTTCCACGTTCGGGCGAACGCCCGCCGCGACCAGCACGAAATCCGCGGTGACCCCCGTGCCATCGGCCAGCGTCACGCCCGCGGGCTCCACCGCCACGGCAGGCTGGCCCAGATGAAGCGCAGTGCCCCAGCCGCGATGCAGGTCGGCGAAATGGTCCGACATCCGCTGCGAGACCGCGCGGGCCATCAGACGCGGAGCGGCCTCGATGACCGCGACCTCATGGCCGAGCTTGCATGCGACGGCCGCGAATTCCAGCCCGATGAAGCCGCCGCCGATCACCGCGATCCGGGTTGGTTGGTCCAGCTTCTCGCGCAGGCGCTGCGCGTCGGTCAGCGTGCGCAGATCGCAGGCATGGGCGATCCCCTCGATCGGCGGGCGCAGATTGCGGGTGCCGGTGGCGAGGATCAGATGGTCATAGGGCAGGGACAGCTCGGCCCCGTCGCGCAGGGCAGTGAGGCGCTGCGCCGCGCGGTCGATGGCCTCCACGCGCGTTCCGGGGAGGTAGTCGATGCGCTTGGCCTCGAAGAAGCTTTCGGGGCGCAGGAAGAGCGCCTCTGCCTTGCCGTCCTGCAGATAGACCTTCGAGAGCGGGGGGCGCTGATAGGGCAAGCCCGGCTCGTCGCCGATCAGCGTGATCGCGCCCTCGAAGCCGTTCTGCCGCAGGCTGATCGCAGCTTGCAAGCCGCCTTGGCCCGCGCCGATTATGGTGACGGTCCCGGGGGTCAAAACTGTTCCTCGGGCAGATGGACCACGAGCCCGTCGAGCTCGGGCGTCAGCTTGATCTGGCACGACAGACGCGAACGCTCGGTCACTTCGGATGCCGCGCCTTCGAGCATGTCGTCCTCCCCCGCGCTGCGCGGTCCGACCTTCTCCGCCCATGCGTCGTCGACATAGCAATGGCAGGTCGCGCACATCATCGAGCCGCCGCATTCGCCGACGATCCCGTCGACATCGTTCGAGACCGCCGCATGCATCACGCTATCGCCCTCATCGGCGTCGATATTCGTTCGCGTGCCGTCCTGTGCGACGTAAGTCACTTTAATCATTGAAATTCCTCCTCTCTCCGGTCCGCGCAACCGCGGATCAGTTCAGCTCCACCGGCAGGTTGATCGGGCCGCGGAACCCGAAGCCGCGCCAGATCACCGCGTCGGGATCGGGCAGGCGCATGTCGGGGAAGCGGTCGAACAGCAGCGGCAGGATGATCTTGCCCACCGTACGCCGCGCGATATGGGCGCCTGCGCAGTGATGGGGGCCGTTGCCGAAAGCCTGATGGGGGTTCTTGTCGCGAAAGACGAAATACTCCTCGCCATTCTCGTAGATGCTCTCGTCGCGATTGGCCGAGGCCTGGATCGTCATCACCGTGTCGCCCTTCGGGATCTCGAAGCCGCCAAGCTCGGTATCCTCGGTCACCAGCCGTGAGCTGGCCTGAATCGGGGCGACCCAGCGCACGCCTTCCTCGAAGGCCTTGCTCCACGCGCCCTCGGCGCGAACCTGCTCCAGCTGGTCGGGATTGGTCAGCAACCCGTAAATGATGGTGGCCAGCGCGTCGCGCGGCTCGTTGATTCCGCCGCCGATCGCGATCTTGATATTGGCCCAGATCTGACTCATCGGGATCGGGTTTTCGGCGTTGAGCATCACCGAATAGGCCGAGCCGTCCGGCTCCGCGATCCGCTTTTCGCGCAGTTCTGTGAAGAGCGCGTCCATCTCGTCATTGGCCTTGTCCGAGATCGCGAAAGGCTCGGGCTGCCAGCCGAAATTCCCCGCTCCGTCTATCAGGTGCTGCGACCAGCGCTGCATCTGCGCGTCGCTCGCCTCCGGGATGCCCAGCACATGGGCGAGGATGCGCGCGGCCAGCGGTCCGCATAGCTCGGAGAACAGATCGACCGTCTCGCCGCGCGGCAACCGACCGACATATTCCTCGGCGAATTTCTCGTAGAGCGGCCCCCAATCGGTCTGGATCCGCTTCGGCGTGAGCGCCGGGGCCATCGCCATGCGTTCGCGCAGATGCTCCTCGCCGTCCTTGCGCATCAGGGTATGGGCGCGGAATGCGGGCTTCATCGGGGTGTTGGGATCGTCGCTGCTGAACAGCTCCGGATTGTCCTTCACCTTCTTGGTCAGCTCCGCCGTCGTCAGGAACGTGCGACCCGCCGAGGCGACCCGCAGAACCGGGCTCTCGGCGCGCAATCGGCGATAGATCGGATAGGGATCCGTCGTCAGTTGCGCGAGCGTAATCTCCTCGTCCAGCGGTGCGAGCGCCATGATGTCCTCCCAAAATCTCCTCCGGGGACATGCGTAAGGCGCGGTCTTTCTTGTAACAATAAGATGAATCTTGTATATACCATCAAATAATTTGATGGAACATCATGCCGCAATCGACCGCATCCCCCGGCAGGCTCGACATCGCCGCGCTCGAGACGCTGCGGCTGGTCCATGAACTGGGCTCCTTCACGGCGGCGGCCGAAAAGCTCGACGTGAACCAGTCGGCGGTGAGCTACACGATCGCCAAGCTGCGCGCCTATTTTCAGGATCCGCTTTTCGTGCGCGAGGGCGGGCGGCAGGTCTCGACGGAGCGCTGCGAACATATTCTCCAGCAAGTGATCGAGATCCTCGAGAAGCTCGACGACGTCGCGCAGCCTGAAGAGTTCGATCCCGCGCAGTCTCGCGCCAAGGTCACCATCGCCTGCAACTATTATGAGCGCATCCTGATGATCCCAAAGATCGTTTCCGAGCTGCGCAAACAGGCCCCGCATCTCGAGGTCGAGGTGGTGAATGCGTTGGGCGACGGCCATTTGCGCCTTCTGCGCCGGGAGGCCGACGTTCTCGTCGGCCCTTTCGCGCGCAGCGAATCCGGCTTTCATTCGCGCCGCCTTTATACCGAAGAGTATGCCTGTTTCATGGACCCGCGGCATCCCATGGCGGGGCGGCCGCTCGATGTCGACAGCTATCTGGCGCTCAACCATGTCTACATCAATTACGGCGGCGGCTGGAAATCGGCCTATGTCAACGAGATCGAAGCTGCGGGCCATTCTCTGCGACCCACGATCACGGTGCCGAGCCCGGCAGGGCTCGCCTCGCTTCTCGGACAGTCCGACCTCGTGGCGACGATGCCAAGTCGATTGGGGCGCACGATGGAGGGGCTGGTTCTCAACGAGAGCCCGTTCCGCGGCCCGTTCGACCTGTCGGTCGTCTGGACCGCCCGCAAGAACGACTCCGCGATGCATCGCTGGCTGCGCGAGGTGATCGTGGAGACCTGCCGCGGCTAGGCCCGAAGGGCGCGCGCCCCGATCGGTCGGCGCAACCTCAATTTCCACAATGGAGTTACCGACATGAACGACACCGCAGAACCCGCTCTCTGGTCCTTGGGGGCCACGCAAATCGCGGCGCTCGTGCGGTCGCGTCAGGTGAGCGCGAGCGAGGTGGCGCAGGCGGGGCTTTCGCGGCTCGAGGCGGTGAATCCTGCGATCAACGCGGTTGTCGAGTGCCGGCCCGAGGAGACGCTGGCCGCGGCGGAGGCGGTCGATGCCCGCATCGCGCGCGGGGAGGATCCGGGGCCGCTGGCCGGGGTGCCGGTGACGATCAAAGTGATCGTGGACCAGCGCGGCTATGCGACGACGAACGGGCTGACCTCGCAGAAGGACCTGATCGCGAAGACCGACAACCCGGTGGTCGCGAACCTGCTGGGCGGGGGGGCGGTCAGCCTCGGGCGCTCCAATACGCCCGCCTTCAGCTACCGCTGGTTCACCAATAACCTGCTGCATGGCCAAACCTACAATCCGCGGCGCAAGGATTTGACGCCGGGCGGGTCGTCGGGCGGTGCTGGCGCTGCGGTGGCGGCCGGGATCGGGGCGATTGCGCATGGCACGGATATCGCGGGCTCGGTTCGCTACCCGGCCTATGCCTGCGGCGTGCATGGGCTGCGACCGAGCTTCGGGCGTATCGCGGCGCATAATTCCAGCGGGGCGGAGCGCGATATCGGCGGGCAGCTGATGGCGACTTCCGGGCCGCTCGCGCGCTCGGTCGGGGATCTGCGGCTCGCTTTCACCGCGATGGCCAAGCCTGATCCGCGCGACATCTGGTCGGTGCCTGCCCCGCTGCACGGACCTGCGGTGGACCGACGCGCGGCGCTGTGTCTTCGGCCCGATGGCGCGCAGACCGATCCCGCGCTGCAACAGAGCCTTCTGCAATCCGCCGAGAAGCTTCGCGCCGCTGGTTGGATCGTCGAAGAACTCGACGCGCTGCCGCCGATCGCCGAGGCCGCACGGGTGCAGATCACGCTCTGGCTGGGCCATGACTATCCCGGCAAGCTCGCCGCGGCGCAGGCCGAGGGCGATCCGGGCGCGCTGCGGGTGCTGGAGGGGCAGGCGGAGTTCATTCGCTCTCTCGCCCCCGATGCGATCCCGCGCGCGCTGATCCGCCGGGCCGAGATCGCGCGGGAATGGGCGCTCTTCGCCGAGCGCTACCCGCTGGTGCTGCTGCCGCCGAGTTCGGAATTGCCATTCGCCGACAATCTCGACCTGGGGAGCGATGCTGATTACCGCCGCGTCTGGGAAGCACAGAACGCGATGGTGGGCCTGCCGATCACCGGGCTGCCGGCGCTGTCGCTGGCAACCGGGGCCACGCCAGAGGGCGCGCCGCTGGGTATCCAGATGGTGGCGGGGCGGTTCCGTGAAGACGTGCTGTTCGACGCCGCGACAGAGATCGAGGCGCGCTCCGCCCCGGTCGAGATCGCAATGCGGTAAGTGGGGCGAGTAGTGCCCCATGAGAGGATCGCTGCCTTGCATCCGCGCCTGATCGGGGTCGTTCGGTCCTCGATCTTCATGACCCCGGCGCCGAGCACACCAAGCTGATAGGTCGCGATCTCGGTGCCGGTGACGAAGCGCGCCTCGTCGGAGGCGAGGAAGAGCGCGGCATTCGCGGTTATATCGGTAAGGTATCGGCCAAGACCTATCATCGGGCGTGTCTGCGCGGAAACTCGGGTGCCGCCAGTCAGAGCCCGAGGTCGTTCGGTTCGGGTAAAGCTCGACCAGTTCGGCGGCGAAGGGCGCCGGATCCGCGTAAGGCGGATCAAGCTCGGAACTGCGGTCGGAGCCGGAGTCCTTCAGCCAGATATGCGCGTTCTCGCCCAGCCGGATCGCCTCGTGGAATGGACCCTGCCAATTCCCGGCATCGCGGCGTGCGCGCCTGCGCCTCCGGACAACAATTCGACTTGCTTACATCTTCCATGAATGGAGAACTGGCCGGCGACAGATCAACAGGCGCGTCGAGGAAGAACTCCCAGGTGCCGATCTTCGCAGCCTCCGTGCCGCAAAATATGCCCCTGTGAACCACCGGAAGCGTTCACAGGCCAAATGAAAGAGGATGAGTTCACATGAGCGCCCCGGTTCCGGTCTTCGACGGCCATAACGATTTCCTTCTGCGCCTGCTGCGCGCCCCGGAGGCCCGCGAGACGACTTGGCTAAGCGATACCGGAGAGGGCCATCTCGACCTGCCGCGGATGCGTGCGGGTGGTTTCGCGGGCGGGTTCTTCGCGGTCTACATTCCGTCGCCAGTCGCCCATGACGATCCCGACTTCGACGCGATCATGCGAAATCCCCCCTTTTCGCTTCCCTTGCCAGAGGGAATTCCACTCGAGGACGCGCTGCCCGTCGCGATGAAGATGGTCGGCCACCTGATGTGGATGGAGCGTGAGGGGAATCTGAAAATCTGCCGTTCTGTTGCGGATATCCGCAATGCGATGGCTGCGAACAAGATTGCCGCAATCTTGCATTTCGAAGGTGCCGAGGCGATCGGACCCGATCTCGATCTGCTGCATGTCTGGCACGCGATGGGGCTGCGCTCGCTTGGGCCGGTCTGGTCGCGCCCGACGGCTTTCGGCAACGGTGTGCCCTTTGCGTTTCCGTCCTCGCCCGATACCGGGGACGGGCTGACCGAGGCGGGCAAACGGCTGGTGACGGAATGCAACCGGCTGAAGATCATGATCGACCTGAGCCATCTGAACGAGAAAGGCTTCGACGATGTCGCAGCGCTTTCCGATGCGCCATTGGTCGCCACCCATTCCAATGCGCATGCGATCTGTCCCTCGTCGCGCAACCTTACGGACCGACAGCTTGCCATGATCCGCGAGAGCGACGGCATTGTCGGCCTCAACTACGCGCTGGGGTTTCTGCGCGAAGACGGCAAGGGTGAGCCTTTCGCGGGGTTCGACCCGATGCTGCGCCATCTCGATCACCTGATCGAGACCTTGGGCGAGAGCCGTGTGGGGCTCGGTTCGGATTTCGACGGAGCGGCGATTCCGCCCGATCTGGGCGATGCGGAAGGGCTGCCGCGCTTGATCGAAGCGATGCGCGCGCATGGCTATGACGCGCCGCTGATCGAGAGGCTCGCCCATGGCAACTGGCTGGCGCTGCTCGAGAGAACCTGGGGCGGCTGAGAGCTGACTTTATCCACGCGTGGAAATTTCGGCAGACGAGAACCGACATTAGAGAACAATACGGAGAAAGGCCCGGGCTTTCGCTTCGCCACAGGTGAACGACTGCTCTGCAGAAAGCAGTGTTTCCCGCTAAAGGATGCTTTTCGCGAAACGATCGAATTTGCTGTTTTCTCGATAAAGCCCCCGGACGACGATTGCCGCCACGATTCCGGTGGCGGCGCCTCCCAGAACGTCGGTGACGTAGTGGGTGCCGACGTAAATGCGCGACAGACAGATGAGGAAAGCCATCGCGAAGAATGCCAGCGCCCGCCGCGGAAGCCTCTGAAGAGCAAATGCCATGGCGACTGACATCGAGGCAGTGGCGTGGTCGGACGGAAAAGACCAGTCGGCGCTCTTGGCGATAAGAAGGTTGGAGACTCCGGCGTCATATGGGCGCACGCGGTGGATGAAGAGCAGGATGCCCTGATTGATCGCAAGCCCCAGAAGGAACGCAAGTCCGGCGCAGATTGCGACATGACGCAGATGCTGCCGGTTTTCCCGGCTCCACCATTGCAGGACGACGATGAGCACGATGAAGGGCACGCCCGTTTGAGTGATTGCGATCATCGCCTGATCGATAAAGGCGTTGTGGCCCGCGAAGGAATTGATCCAGTGAGTAATCGCTGCGTCCATTGTGTGCCTTCCATCGAAAAGGTCAGGTCGCGGGTCCGCAAGTCCGTGACACCGCGTTCATCAAGCATTCAGGCTTAGTGCCACGCTCTGAGGATTGCACGCGCTGACCGAGATGGCTGGCGAACTTGTGTTCTACCTTGTCTCGGGGCCGGCCATCCTCAATTGGGTCGAAATGCTGGCCCGAGAAGAGATCAAGGAAGCGCCGTGGGTGGCGACGCACCTCCTCGGGCTGATCTTGCTGACGGTGTTTGACCTCATCACAATCGTCCTCCTCTGGCACGAAGGGTGGCGGCTGGTGACGCATGGCCGTGGACCAAGCCTCCGAGGTGGGCGGGACCGCAGCACCAACCGGCCGTCAGTTGCGACTGAATGAAGCTCCGGCATCAGGCCCGTCTCCGTCGGGCTGCGCAGGAGTCTCAGAGGGCGAGCCCCGGACGCCAAACGGGGCCGTTTCATTGCCAAACGCGATTTTTTGATCCAGCATGGAAACCTTAATGTCTTGAAACAATTTATATCAGGCGACGTCGGCCTTGGCCGGCCCACCTGAATTGGCGTTGGATCTGCGGGTTAGGGGGTAAAGTGGTTGATCAAGACGGCAGAGTGTCCACGGGGGTTGTCGGCCTCGACGAAGTTCTGAGGGGAGGCTACCCCGCTGGGCGGATCATGCTCGTCGAGGGGGCTCCCGGCACCGGCAAGACCACCCTCGCGCTACATTTCCTTGCCGAAGGGGTTGCCGACGGGAAGCGCGCGCTTTTTATCAGCGTGGCGCAATCCCGGCCTGAAATCGAGATGATCGCAAAGTCCCACGGGTTCGATCTGTCCGGCGTCAAGGTCTACACGCCCGAACTCGGCGGAGGCGAGCGGAGCATCTCGGTCGAGAGCGACGAGGCCGATCTTGTCGAATTGATGGAGGGGGTGCGCGGCGAACTTGAAAACTCCGACCCCGAAATTGTCGTGTTCGACTCCCTGCTGGAGTTGCGAATGCTTTCCTCGACCGATTCAGCTTACCGGCGCGAGCTTCTCACACTCCGCAGCGACTTGCGCGAGCGCGGTTGCACGGCGTTGCTGATTGACCATCTCGATCATCCGGATGGGGAACGTCACGCCGAGGGCGTGGTCCACGGCGTCATCAAACTCGACAGCACGACGCCGCCCATCGGGATCACCCAGCGGCGGCTGACAATCGTCAAGCTGCGCGGCGCCCCGTTCCGGGAGGGATGGCATGATTTCCGCATTAACACTGGCGGGCTCGAGGTTTTCCCGCGTGTCATCCCGCATGAGGCGCAACCCGCCACCCTTGAGGACCGGCTTGAGCCGCCGCACGAACCGCTCGCTCAGCTTCTGGGCGGCGGGCTGGAATTCGGCACTACCACGCTGATCTCGGGCCAGTCCGGCACCGGCAAGTCGACCATCGCCACCCTGTTGGCGCGCGCGGCATCCGAGCGTGGACTGCTTGCGGCCATGTTCCTTTTCGAGGAGCGCCCCGAAGTGCTGCGCAACCGCTCCGCCGGCGTCGGGCTTGAGGTGGAGGGTTACGAGAACACCGACCACCTCAGGTTACGCCACTTCGATCCCGCCGAGGTCTCACCGGGCGAGTTCGCGAATGCGGTGCTGAGCGCCGTGGATGACGGCGCCCGCGTCGTGGTCATCGATAGTCTCAGCGGTTACCTCGAGGCACTGCCGGAGCGCAGCCATGTGATGACGCATATGCAAGCGCTGCTGCAGCATCTTACCCGCCGTGAAGTTCTGGTCATCATCACCATGACCCAGCACGGCCTCTTGGGTGAGCCGCCAAGGACGACCATCGATGCCAGTTTTCTCGCCGATTCCATTATCCTTCTGCGCCAATACGAGGCGCACTCGGAAATCCGACGGTCCATCGCCGTGCTCAAGAAACGTCACAGCGAACACCGGCGCAATATCGAACAGCTGATCATCCGGTCCGGCGCTGTGGAAATCATTCCCCTTTCCGAAGAAGCCGAGCAGCGTGCCAGAGATGCATCCGATCTCAGCGCAGAGTGAAGCGATGTCCGAGCCCTGTTCAGAGATGCCGCCGGTCCTGATCCTCGCGCCGCTCAAGGACGACGCCCGAGCCCTGGCGCGGGTTGTCGAGCGGTGCGGCTTTACCGCCCGGACCTGCATCACCGCGCGCGCCTTCGCCGCCGCCTTAAATGCGCAGGGCCCTGATGGCGTTCTTTTTGTCGTCATTAGCCAGGAGGGCGCGGGCCGTGAGACCGGTGAGGCTCTGAACGCCACTTTCGCGGCCGAACCCGCGTGGGCGCGGCTGCCGTCGGTGTTTCTTCTCAGTCAGATCAGCCGCCCTCCGCCCGCGATTCAGATCATCAACCGCAAGGAAAACGCGCCTCCGCCGATACTTCTCGAGCGCCCGGTCAAGGCCGCCGTGTTGCAAAGCGTCTTCGAAGCTCAGGCCGAAGCGCGTCAGCGGCAGTTCGAGACCCGCGACCTGATCGATCGGCTTTACCAGGAAGAGGAACGGGGCCGCTTTCTGCTCAGCGAGCTACGCCACCGAACGCGCAACAGCCTGTCGGTTCTGCAGTCGCTATTCTCGATGACGGTGCGCCGCGCCGCCGATCTCGAAAGCTTTTCGAAGACCTTTTCGGGCCGACTCCGCGCCCTCACCGATGCGCATGTCAAACTCGCGCAGGAAGGGACCACGGCCCGTCCGCTCGATGCCTTGGTGAGAGATCACGTGACGCCCTACACCAGCGCTGCCGGACAACTTGTGACCGAGGGGCCTCCGGTGCTCGTGGCTGAAAAGCCCTCC
The DNA here is from genome assembly GCF_002213185.1 of Thioclava sp. JM3. NCBI lineage: Bacteria > Pseudomonadati > Pseudomonadota > Alphaproteobacteria > Rhodobacterales > Paracoccaceae > Thioclava > Thioclava sp. JM3. Next base: position 122,112 of record NZ_NBOB01000009.1, on the reverse strand, counting down.
TTCGACCTTGCGCTGGTGATCCATGAACTGGCCACCAATGCGGCTAAATACGGTGCGCTCTCGATTCCCGACGGTCGGGTCGCGGTGCGCTGGCGCGTGGTTCCGGACAGCGGAGCGCTCGCGTTCTCCTGGGAGGAGCGCAATGGTCCGCCGGTCAAGCCGCCCTCTCGTCAGGGGCTCGGCACCCAGGTCATCGAAAATTTCCTGCGCGGTGAGGCAGAGACCGAACTGCGTCACGATCCCGACGGGGTCACTTGGCATGCCAAACTCAGCCCCCGCCACTTCACGCTTTTGAGCGAAACCGTTCGGGTTGGCGACTAGGGGCGAGCGCCTGTTGTCCTTTCGATGGCCTTGCCCCCGTTCGCACCTCGTAACGACCGCATCCGGCGATCGCACGGTCGAGACGCCAAGGTCGGGAGGGTGACGAGGTAGGCGTGTTGGACTGGGAGACCCACCATACAAACCTCTGAAGCCGTCGAAATCTGATCTACCATGCCGCTACGACGGTCAGGTCGGCGCTTGCGTGCGGTCGGAGGCCACTCGCGTCCCCCCTGTGCGGCGGGGCTCACTCGATAGCGGCCGCTCCATTCCCAGTATCGCGCGCGTTTTCGAATGCGCAGAAGATTTTTTGGAGATAGGCGATCGTATCCCCGGTGGCATCCGCGAGGTCCGGTGCGGCATCCGCTGCAATCGATAGTTTCCCGTCGTCGCTCCGATTCACCCACCCCTTGCTCTGCAAGACGAGAACTTTTCGGCGCACGGTTTCTCTTGGGATGCCGCTGTAATCCGCGATCGACTGGATGTTGATTGCATATTGAGATAGCCGATCCTCAGCGCGCGTCGCGAGATCTTCCAAAGACACGAGTTGCGGATTCCAGTTCTCGGGCCGGGTCCGCTCTCCGATGACCGCCAGCACGAGGAGCAGATCGAGATCGCCATCGAAACGTGCGCGAAACTGCGTCAGAAGACGTGTGAAGGCCGAGACATGCACCGGCCAGATTTCCCCGAAATTCTCCCGAATGAAATCGCGTTCCTTGCGTGATCCGGTCTGCATCTGCGCATCCTCATCGCTGCCTCGCCCATTTTGGGCACTGTTCCTCTTGAAGGATAACGTGATCACGGTAGCGTGAATACTGAGCGGTGTGATCTTTGTTCCGCGGGTATGAGTTGGTGCGCAATGAAGGCTGATATCCAGGTCTCTTCTGCTCGTGCTCGACGCGGAGTTGCGTCGGCCCTGACGGCGACATCTATCGCCTTGGCGTCCATCACAGCAGCCAGCGCACAGGATCGAGATCCGACGATACTCTACGAGAGTAACGGCACGACGGTGCGCACACATCTGCAAGCAGGTGTGAACGCGGTCAGCGAGCAGAACCTTTTCTGGGATTTCGCCGACAGCTTCGCGCCGGGTGCAGGTTTCAACGCGGACAAGAATTGGCTCGAGTTCTACATCAAGCCCGGTGTGAGCTTTGAAAAGACGCTCGACTCCGGACAAGTCTTCTACGGAAAGCTCTCGGCGGTCGCGTCTTACACTCTCGGCACCGACGCCTATGACTATGGAGATACCGGGCGCACGACGATCGAGGAAGCCTATCTCGGCCTGCGTATGCAGCAAACCGAGGGTATGGGCTTCGATTTTTCGCTTGGCCCGCGTGAATTGAAGCTCGGCACCGGCATGCTCATCGCCAACGGTGGCTCGAGCGGTTTCGAGCGTGGTGCGCTGAAGTTCGGGCCGCGCAAGGCCTGGGAAATGGCCGCGATCGGAAAGATCACGCAAGGCGCGTTCGCGGCAACCGCGTTCTATATCGACCCGAACGAGCGCCCCGCGAGCGACGGGCATAACAGGCTCGCCGGTCTCGATATGCGCTTTGACGATCCGCGCGGGGGGTATCTCGGGCTAACCTATGTCAATGTGCTCAATTCCGACTCCGCCTATATCGAGGCGGCCCCCGGAGGTCTTGGCGCGCCAGAGATCCTGCCCGGCGCCCGCGACGGAACGAATGCGTTCAACCTGTATGCACGCACCAATCCGTTTTCCGGCGCGTTCGAGAACTGGGTCGCCTCGGCGGATTTTGCCTATGAGTGGAACGACCGGATTGATCTGGCCGCCTGGGCAGGGCGCGTCCAGCTTGGCTATACCTTCGCGGATTTGCCCTGGTCGCCGACGCTGACCTATTCCTACCAGAGTTTCTCCGGGGACGATCCGAACACGGCCCGGCTCGAACGCTTCGATCCGCTTTATTACGAGGGCTCTCCAAGCGCCTGGGCGACCGGGTCGAAATCCTCGATGGTGTTCATCAATTCCAACGTTCAGGCGCATGGGCTCTCGCTGAAGCTTCAGCCTACGCGTCAGGACAGCGTGACGCTCCGCTATGCACATATCCGGGCGAACGAGCTGAACAGCCCGATCCAGTTCGGACAGGCGACCCGGCTCGATACGACAGGTGCGACGGCGAATGTGCTCTCGGGCGTCACGAACGCGCATCTCTCCGATGACGTCTTTCTTGAATACAGCCGCATCATCAACCGAAACACCTTCCTGACCGCAGGGGTCAGCGTCTCGATCCCGGGCAAGGGGATCAAGAACGCCGTGCCGGGCAAGGTGCCCAATTGGACCGGAGGCTTCCTCAATGTCGTCGTCAATTTCTAAACGGATCGTGCAGACTGCCACCCTGGTCACGACGCTTTGTCTGGCATCTGCGGTCTTCGCCCAATCCACGCCGCTTTCCGCGCAGGATTCCGACCCGCGGGTCATGGGCTGGATGCAGGGCTTTCCGCCGCCCGCCGACAAGCTGATTACCCAGCCCGATTCCAATTTCTTCAGCTTCCCGAAGCTGCGCTGGTCGGTCTGCCACCTGCGGGAATTTCTTCCGACCGAGGAGATCAGCCGCGGCCTCGGGGCACCGTCCACCCTGCGCTATCCCTCTCCGCCGAGTTTCGCCGATCTGCGCCAGGAGATCGACGCACTGAGCTTCACGCCCCTGAACTCGGACACGGCGATGACATGGGAGCAATCGCTCTATGCCAATTACACCGACGGGATTTTGATCCTCCATGAAGGGGAGGTCGTCTACGAACGGTATTTCGGCTGCCTCGACGAGACCGGGAAACACGCGGCGATGTCGATGACGAAATCCGTCACCGGGCTTCTGGGCGAAATTCTGGTGGCCGAGGGCAAGCTCGACGATACGCTGCTGGTGCGCGACATCATCCCCGAGATCGGTGACAGCGCCTTTGCCACCGCCACCGTCCGGCAGGTGATGGATATGACGACCGGGGTGAAATACTCCGAGGATTACTCCGATCCGAATGCCGATATCTGGCAATACTCCGCCGCGGCGAGCCCGCTGCCCAAACCCGAGGGCTACACCGGCCCCAACGGCTACTGGGAATATCTCCAGCAGGTGAAACCTGACGGCGAACATGGCGCGGCGTTCCACTACAAGACGATCAATTCCGACATGCTGGGCTGGATCATCAGCCGTGTTACGAACACCTCGGTGACGGAGCTTGCCTCGGAACGACTCTGGCAGCCCATGGGGGCGGAACAGGACGCCTATCAGACGGTCGACGCCAAGGGCGTGCCTTTCGCGGGGGGCGGCATTTCGGCAAGCTTGCGCGACTTAGGCCGGCTCGGGCAGGTCATGCTCGACGCGGGCGAGTTCAACGGCAAACGGCTCTTCCCCGCTTCGGTCGTGGAGCATATTCGCATGGGCGGAGCCCCCGCGAAGTTCAGCGGCTTCCCGACGATCCCGAACGGCAGCTACACGAGCCAGTGGTGGGTCTTTCACAACGATCACGGCGCGTTTGCGGCGCGAGGGGTTCATGGCCAGACGATCTATGTCGATCCGACGGCCAAGATGGTCCTGGTGCGGTTTGCCTCCTATCCGCAGGCCCAGAACGGCTTCATCGACCCCACATCGCTTCCCGCCTACCAGGCCGTCGCGGAGTATCTGATGACACGGTGATGCAGCGCGTCGCGCTCACGACACAGGACTGTGCGCTCTCTTCGCGCTGCGGACCTTCGTGGCTCGCTCGTCGAATGACGGCTAGCCGCCCAATAAGCGGCATGTCAGCCGATTTCGCCACCAGCTCGATCAGCGGACTGCTAGTGCGCGTGACACCGCGCTGCTGGTCGAAAGTGCGCCGGTGGCGGGTCGTGCGCTCTCGGATCCCGAACAAGGATAGGCGGAACTGCACAATCCGTTGTGGCCGCGGAAGGCTACGCCCTTCCAGAGCGCTGCCAATGCACCACCGAGATTTATCGCGAGACGCCCTAACCACTGACCGAAATCCGCGAGATCAGCGGGTCGCCTGCTGACACGCGTTCGACCGATGCGCTTGACAGTCGCGCCAGGGCACCGCTTAGCATCGCGTCATGTTCGGTTTTCGCGACATCGAGATCATCCGCTCCGTGGTGCGCTACGGCGGCTTCCGCGCGGCGTCCGATGCTACGGGACTCGCGCAATCGGCGATTTCGCGGCGGATCCGGCATCTCGAGGACCGAATGGGGATCACCATCTTCGAGCGCGACGGACGCGGCGTGCGGCTCAGCGCGACGGGGCGGCGGCTTGTCGACGAGGCGGAGGTTCTGATTGCGCAGCGCGATCGGATCCTGAGTGAGCTGACCCATGGCGTGATGGCGGGGGTCGTGCGGCTCGGCGTGGCGGAGACGATGACCCACACGATCCTGCCCCGGATGCTGACGTCGTTGCGGCAGGATCACCCGCTGCTGCGCTTCGAGATTTCGGTCGATACATCGGACCAGATGGGGCAGGCGCTGCGCGACGATGCGCTCGACGTGGTGATCATGCTCCGCGATCAGGCGCCCCGGGGGATCGCGCTGACGCCGCTGCCGCCGGTCACGATGGGCTGGTTCGTCTCTCCTGCGCATTTCACCCTGCCGCAGCCCGCGGAGATCGATGACCTGACCGCCTTGCCGATCGTGTCCTTCCCGAAGACGACGAGCCCGCACCGACAGGTGATCGAGACCCTCAGCCCCGGGCGGCGCAAGCCCGCGACCGTGCATGGATCGGCCTCGCTGGCGACGGTGCTGCACTTGGTGCAACAGGGATTCGGGATCGGCACGATTCCGCACTCCATCGTCGAAGCGTGGCCGCACGCGATGCTGCGTGAGATCGAAGTCACCCCCGAGGCGCGTCTGCCGTCATTGGAGTTCGTGATCTGCTATGATGCTGAACGCAATGAGGAAATCGGTCGTGCCGTGACGCAGGCGGCGGTAGCAGCTGGGCGGGAATGATCCTGTGAGAGCATCAATAATGAAGAAAATTGAACTATTGATCTAATCGGTCGTGGCGCGGGATCATCATCCAAACCGGAGGACCAGATGAACGCACCGAAATCCGTGATCGCTTCGCCAGCCGCTTTGCGTGCCGAAATCCGCGCTGGGCGGTTCACCGCGCCGACGGCCGGACAGGGGGGCGAGGCGCTGCAGGCGAACCTGGTCATGCTACGCGGAACCGATGCAGCGGAATTCCTTCGCTACTGTCAGGCCAACCCACGCCCCTGTCCTCTGCTGGCTGTGGGCGAGCCGGGCGATCCGTCGCTCCCCAGCCTCGGCGATATCGATCTACGCCACGATGTGCCGCGCTACCGGGTCTGGCGCGACGGCGAATTGGTGGACGAGCCGAGCGATATTGCCGATCTGTGGACCGAGGACATGGTCTCCTTCGCGCTGGGCTGCTCGTTCAGCTTCGAGGATGCGCTGATCCGCGCGGGGCTTCCGGTGCGCCACATCACCGCGGATCGTAACGTGCCGATGTATCGCACGTCATTGCCCACGCGCCCCGCGGGGCAGTTCTCGGGACCGCTGGTCGTTAGCATGCGGGCGATGCCTGCGGCGGACGCGATCGAGGCGATCTCGATCTGCCAGCGGTTCCCGCTCGCCCATGGCGCGCCGGTGCATCTGGGCGATCCGAGCCAAATCGGGATCGCGGATATCGACGCGCCCGATTATGGTGATCCGCCTGTTATCGAGCCCGGCGATATCCCCGTCTTCTGGGCCTGTGGCGTTACCCCGCAAGCTGCGATCGTGACCGCGAAACCGGGGCTCGCGATCACCCACGCGCCGGGCCACATGCTGGTCACGGACATCCCTGCAAGCCACGCGGAACGGCGTCTGACGGGGGTCTATCCGGTCTGACGCGCCGACCGAAAACCAAAAGAAAACCCAACAGGAGTTAAACAATGAAAAAGATCATGATGACCGCGATGACGGCCGCGCTGCTGGCCGGGCCCGCCCTCGCCGAGGAACAGCTTGCCGTGGTCGGGAGCTGGTCGAGCCTGCCGCTCTACAAGCAGTTCACCACGCCGTTCTGGACCGAGGAACTGCCGAAGCTGACCAATGGCGATTTCTCGGCCCAGCTGACCAGCTTCGACCAGATGGGGATCGCCGGCGGCGACGTCTACCGGATGCTGGGCGATGGCGTGTTCGACGTGGGCCAGACTGTCGCCGATTACACCGTGGGCGATGCGCCCGAGCTGGAAGGGCTCGACGTGCCGCTGGTCGCAACGACCGCCGACGAGGCCAAGGCGATGGTCGATGCGGCCCGCCCGATGGTCGTCGACATCATGCATGACCGCTTCAACTCCGAGCTTCTGGGCATCGCGCCCTATCCGCCGCAGGTCGTGTTCTGCAAAGGCGAGATCAATTCGCTCGCCGATCTCAAGGGCAAGAAGGTGCGCGGCTCGGGTCGGATGACCACCAAGCTTCTCGAGGCGCTTGGTGCAGAGGGCGTTAACATCGCCTTCTCCGAAGTTCCCGGTTCGTTGCAGCGTGGCGTGATCGATTGTGCCGTCACTGGAGCAGGTTCGGGCTATTCGGCCGGCTGGTGGGAAGTGTCCGACCATCTCATGACCTTGCCGCTGGGTGGCTGGGATCCGGTCGTGATCGCGATGAACAAGGATCGTTACGACGAACTGTCCCCTGAGATGCAGACCGAGCTGAAGGATGCGGTGAAAACCGGTCTGGAAGACAAGGCCTGGGCCGCGGCGGAAGGCGGTCTCGCCAATGACATCGCCTGCCTCACGGGCGACGGTGAATGCAAATCGGGCGATCCGGCGTCGATGACGCTGGTCGAGGCGACCGATGCCGACATGAAGACCGCCCGTGACGCGCTCGAGAAGCAGGTGTTGCCCGATTGGGCCGAGCGTGCCGGTCCGGAATGGGCCAAGCGCTGGAACGATACCGTCGGCAAGACCGTGGGCGTGACCGTCCCGGTCGCGAACTGAGAGCGCCCGACGTGAAATTCCTCACAACATTGGAAGGCGCGCTCAGGCGCGCCAACCGCCTCGTCGCGCTGATCCTTGGTGCGGCGCTGGTGGCGACCGTGCTCTTCGTGCTGGTCGACGTGGTCGGTCGCAAGACCGGCTGGGGCAGCCTGGGCGGCTCCGACGAGATTTCCGGCTACGTGATGGCCGCGGTCGCCAGCTGGGGGCTTGGCTGCGCGCTTCTCGACCGCGCCCATGTGCGGATCGACCTGATCCGTCAACGGCTTGCGCCGGTGGGGCAAGGACTGATGGACCTGTTCGCGATGATCGTCACCAACGGGGTCGTCCTACTGATCGCCTGGTATTGCTGGCCGGTCCTGCAAAAGACGATCGAGCGCGGCTCGCGCGCCAATACGCCCCTTGAAACCCCGCTGTGGATTCCGCAGGGCATCTGGTTCGCGGGCTGGGCGTGGTTCGCGCTCAGCGCCACCGCCCTGAGCCTGATCGGCATTGCCTATCTCGCCTCCGGGCGCCGCACGGAACTGGCCAATGCGATCGGCCTCGGATCGGAGCTTGACCAATGATCTGGACCGTCGCTTTCTCTCTTCTGGGGCTGATGGCCCTGTCGATCCCCGTTGGCATCGTGCTGTTCATTCTCGGCATCGGGGTGGGTGAGTTCTATTCCGCATTCCCGCTGCTGCGCGGGCTGGGGCAGGTGATCTGGTCGGCCTCCTCCTCCTCGACCCTGATCGCGATTCCGCTCTTCGTGCTCCTGGGCGAAATCCTCGTCCGGGGCGGCGTGGCCGCGCGCACCTATGCCGCGCTCGACAAATGGCTGAGCTGGCTGCCCGGCGGGCTGATCCATGCCAATATCGCCACCGCGACGATGTTCTCAGCCACCTCGGGCTCGTCAGTCGCAACCGCTGCCACGGTGGCGACCGTCGCGATGCCGCAGGCCGACAAGCTGGGCTATGATCCGAAGCTGTTTTCAGGCGCGATCGCCGCGGGCGGCACCTTGGGCATTCTGATCCCGCCCTCGATCAACCTGATCGTCTACGGCTTCCTTACCGAGACCTCGATCCCGCAGCTTTTTTCCGCCGGGCTTCTGCCGGGCCTCCTGATGGCGCTTGCATTCGTCGTCGTCACCGCGCTGATCTGCCGGGCGCGCCCCGCGCTTGGCGGCCCGTCGCGCAGCTTCACCTGGGGTGAGCGCCTTCGCAGCCTGATCCAGCTGATCCCGATCATCATTCTCTTCACCGTCGTCATCGGCTCGATCTACGCGGGCTGGGCGACGCCCACGGAATCCGCGGCCATCGGCGTGGTGATCGCGAGCCTCATCGCAATCACGCTGGGCAACGGGCTGGGACTCGCGACTATCGGCGAGGCCCTGCATGGCACGATCCGGATTTCGGCGATGATCATGCTGGTGATCACCGGCGCCTATTTCCTGAACTTCGCGATGACCTCCGCCGGGCTCGGGCGACAACTGACCGACCTGCTGGAAAACACCGGTCTGCCGCCGCTTGGCACGCTGTTGCTCGTGGTTCTGCTCTATCTCGTGCTGGGCTTCTTCATCGAGACGCTTTCGCTGATGGTCGCGACGATCCCGATCATCGTGCCGATCATCGCGGGTCTGGGCTATGACAAGGTCTGGTTCGGCGTGCTGATGATCGTGCTGATCGAGATGGCGCTGATCACGCCGCCGGTCGGTCTCAACCTCTTCGTGGTGCAGAGCACACGCGGCAAGGGCTCGATGAACGAGGTGATCCTCGGCGTCATTCCTTACGTGCTGGTGATGCTCGCGATGATTGCATTGCTGATTGCGGTTCCCGGGCTCGCGCTCTGGCTGCCGTCCATTCTCTGACAGGAGTTCCCATGACCCTTAATTTTCGCGCTGACGGCGCGCCGCTTTCGCTGGACCTCTCGCATCTCATCGTCGCTGGCTGGACCGGGCGCGACGCCGATGCCATCGCCCACCACATCGAGGAACTGGCGGCGCTTGGGGTCCCCGCGCCTTCGGCCACACCGCTTTACTATCGCGTGGCGGCGCAGCTTCTGACGCAAGCCCCGGTGCTTGAGGCGGTGGGGAACGAGACTTCGGGCGAGGTCGAGCCGCTGATCGTCGCTGTCGAGGGCCGCACCTATCTCGGGTTGGCCTCGGACCATACTGACCGCGCGCTTGAAGCGCATTCGGTGGCGCTGTCGAAACAGGTCTGCGCCAAGCCCTGCGCATCTGATCTGTGGTCGTGGGAGAGTGTCTCCGACCACCTCGAAGAGATCGTGCTGCGCAGCTGGATCGAAGAGGGGGGCGAGTGGGTGCCGTATCAGGAAGGCACGCTCGCCGCGATCCGCCCTCTGACCGATCTGATTACCGGTGCCGGTCTTGCCGATCTGGCCAAGGACGGCCCCGTCGCGATGCTCTGCGGCACGTTCGGCGCGAAGGGAGGGGTGCGCCCGGCGGCCCGTTTCCGTATGCAGATGGAAGATCCGCGCAACGGGCGCGCGATCACCCATGAATACGAGACGCGCAATCTGCCGGAGGTCGCATGACATCACCATTTCTCATCAAGGTCGAAACTGCCATCTCCAAGGTCGAGGCTTTGCCAGAGTCGGAGCGACGCGCGATCTTCACCGAGTTCGCCCCGGCGCGCATCCGTGCCGAGGCGGAGGCGCTAGAGGCGCGCCACGAAGCGGGCGAGGAGATGCCGCTTTTTGGCACGCTGGTTTCGGTGAAAGATCTCTATGACGAGGCCGGGCAGGTCACGAGCGCAGGCTCGCGCCTGTTGCAGGACCGCGTGCCGACAGAGGCGGATGCGGTCTCGGTCGCGCGGCTCAAGGCCGCGGGGGCGTTGATGTTCGGGCGGTCTTCGATGTCCGAATTCGCCTATTCCGGGGTGGGCCTCAACCCGCATCACGGCACGCCCTCGGGCGCGCTGGTGCCGGGCGGGATGCCCGGAGGCTCAAGCTCGGGTGCGGCGGTCTGCGTGGGCCTAGGGATCACCGATGCCGCGATCGGCACGGATACCGGCGGCTCGCTGCGCATCCCGGCGGCGGCGAACGGCATCTGGGGCTATAAGCCCAGCCAAGGGCTCATCGACGATACCGGGGTGCATCCGCTCGCCCCGACCTATGACGTGGCGGGGCCGATGGCGCGCGATCTTGGCTTGCTGCGGCAGATGGTGGATGTGATGGCAGGCGCGCCGCTTCCCGCGGCAGAAAACGGCCCGCTGCGCTTCGTTGTGCCCGAAGGCGCCTTCACCAATGGTCTGTCCGACGAGGTCGCGGCGCTGTTCGAGGCAGAGAAAGCCCGGATCGCAGGTCTGGGCCATGAGATCGTGCCGGTCGACATGACGGAAATCGCAAAGGCGGTCGTGCTCAACAAGATTATCGTCGCCGTCGAAGCGCTCGAAATTTACCGCGACGATTTGGAAAAGCTCGAAGTGGTGGGTGATCCGCGCGTGCTGTCGCGCATCCGTTTCGCGCTCACGCTTACACCTGAGGAAATCGAGAAAGCCTATGCCGCGCGCGCTGATATCGTCACGCTTTTCGAACGGCTGATGGAGCCTTTCGATGCGCTGCTCGCGCCCACGCTGATGCGCCTGCCGCCCAGCATTGCCGAGGTCGAAGCCGAATTCGACCGCCTCAATGTCGAGATGCTGCGTAACACCTCGTTGATCAACCTCGTGGATGGCTGCGCGATCGCGATCCCGACGCCAGGCTTGGATCCGGCCTATTCGATGACGATGCTGGCAGCACCGAAAGGGGCGGATGCGCGTGTGCTTGCCTTCGCGGAGAAGGTGGCGGGATGAGTGAGGCGCTCCGCGCGTCGTTTCGCGGACCGGCTGGAGGCTGACCCCCGCCTTCGGGGGTGTATAAATCGATGCGGCGCTGGTCTCTGTGCTGCTGCGCTTCGATCCGCTGGGTGTAGACCGCGAGCAGCTGGGGGCGTTGAAGCGGCTCGCCGATGAGATCGCGCAGGGTCCGCTGGAAATGCCGGACCCCGCCCGGCGTTGGACGTTCCCGGTCGCTTTTGAGGCCGACGGCCGCCCGCAACTAAGAAATGTCGCAAGGGCGACTGGCCAGAGCACCGCACATCGGGGTCAGGTTGCTGCAGAGATGGTAAAAGAGCTGGGAAGTCGCATCGCGCCAACTTGAGACAATTCACCTATGGGCATGTTGTAACCAATGATTTCAAGTGCAGGAAAATGTTTCTGTAGATTCCTGGCAAACATGAGTTGAAGCATTTGGTTTCCTAAATTGCCGCGCGGCATTATTAGGAGTTTGGGCATTACTGTTTTACCTTGTTGATCGCGATTTTATTCTTGCTGGTCCGCCATGAGAAGCATGCGAATAAAGCTCTAATCTTTTCGCGAAGAATTCTCCTCTGTTTCAAAATAAAATACAGTCGACTCCGATTCTGCGCTGAACGGCGCGTCGACATATTCATTTCTTCAATATCGCTTGAGGCGCCCGACGTCGAGATTAACGGTGGCGCGATGGAAAACGCTCTGTTTGTGCCGCTAAACAAGAATCTCAAGAAGTTGTCAAATGGCATGTAGATTGGTTCTTCTCGGGACAAGAATTCGAGTGCGCCGCGGCGCGTCCAGATAATCCCTGTAGCCAGCATGGGAAAACGGTGTGCGCATTTTAGTTTTCGCCCCATGACGTCACAAAAGTCTGTGCTGTATTTGAAATCCGTCGCGCCTATATTAATTGCAAAAATGTCATCTCGAAGGTGGTGCAAAGTAGAGCATACTTCCTCAACTGTACTTACAAAATCGGACGTCGGAACCGCGTCATCTTCGAGAACAACCACGTAGTCGAAAGTGGAAGCGATGAAGTGTTGCAAAGCTTTCTTATGACTAAGGTAGCAGCCAACCTCTCCGGGTTGTATGCTTCTGCCCATCTCTTTCCTACACCGCTCGTCGTCAGTAAACTGATCGATACCAAGGCAGGATCCATCCACTCCAGGTATACGCTCAACTCTGCATGAAAGGGGACTGAAGTGACTTGAAAACTCGGCAAACCGATTTAGGCTTTTGTCGAGATTTATAACGTAAAATGCAATTTTAGGAGACATGAGGTTCCCCTCTGAATATGTCTATATAAGCATCAACCACAGATTCTTTGGAAAAGAACTCGGAAAGCCGGGTTGCGTTTTGCACAAAACTCTCGGCGGCTAGTTTGTTGGTTCGTATGAATTCAATTGCCTCAGCGATCTGAGCATCGTCGTCGATGTCAGTTAATATGCCACCCACCTGATCTCGCATGTACCAACTTGGCCCCTCTGAGCGAGTTGAAATCGTAGGGATACGCATTCCCCAAGCTTCGAGAAGAGCATCGCCTAATGGCTCGTGGCGCGATGGCATCACGAACACGTCGGCTAGTGCTATGTAATTCATCGGCTCGTCGACCCAACCCCCAAAAAAACACGCTGACTGATGCCAAGTTCGGCTGCAATAGCATCAAGTCGCGCCTTTTCTTCTCCGTCTCCCATTAACCAGAGAGTACAGTTTTTCAATCTATCTAGTGCTTTAAGAAGTACGTCGAACCCCTTTCTGGCTGCGAGACGGCCGCTTGCTGCGATTACGAAGTCATTCTTGCTTGTTCTCTTTATGTTTAATTGCGACATGGATGCGGAAGCTTTCCGCGTAAAGTTCGAAACTGTAACCACAGGTTTCGTCCAGCCTAGCTCCATGCATCGGTTCGAAATTCCAGGTAAGTTACCAACCAAAATATCGCATTTCTGGAAATGCTTCAGATTTGCAGGGAAATCCCCCATCCGTGCCAGTTTTTCAGTGTTAGGCCATCTGTGGATGAGCTGCCTCGCACGCGGCATCCACGCCATAACTGCGTTTGGCTTCCATCGTCTGACGAACATCTCAGCCTGTAGATGAGCAAGTAACGTCAACGGTGATAAATTGCTGAAATTGTTTCTAAAAACGGGGTCAAGCGCAGCGACATCGCCATCCCATGAGCGGTTCGGTCGGATGAAGAACTGTTGCTCAACACCGCGTTCGTGTAGGGCTCTCGCAAGGTTCACGAAAAAGCGTTCTGCCCCCCCCTTTTTACCAAAGTGAAAGTGAACAACGCGTAGTGACACTTAGCCGGCTCCCGAAAAGTCGATGATATCTTAAACGCTAGAACTTTTCGCGCAGAGAGTCTACAACGAGTCGGTAAAAGTGGTCTGCTACCGGACGTAAATTCCATATGTTTTATCCGATTGATAATAAACGTTTTAGTCCAGGATGCTGCTCCCGGTGTCGGCTTTAACTGGTACTGTTGTGCCCCCTCCCCACCACCAAATTCGTGCACCGACATAAGCTACGATTTGCGGTCTGCTGATCTGGCAGCAGTGCAAGCTTCTCACGATCGCACGCTCATCCTATTACCGCGAGCCGAAGGGCGAGGCCGAACAGAACCTCGACCTGATGCGGCAGATCTACGAGCAGTTCCTGAAGACCCCGTTCTTCGGTGTCCGCCAGATGACTTGGCACTTGCGCAGTCCGAGGGGCCGTGCCGCTGTGGGGCCGCGTAAGCCAGCAGGATGGACACTTCGTGAACGAGAAGCGGATAAGCGGCTGATGCGCCTTATGGGGCTGATGCCGATTTACCAGAAGCCTAACGCAAGCAGGCCGGCGAAGGGGCGCAAGACCTATCCCTAGCTGCTACGAGGTCTGTGGGTGGATCGCCCGAACCAAGTCTGGTGTGTGAATAGCCCCTCGTTTCTTAGATGCCTTCGGGTTTCAGTTTCCGCCACCGTTCGAAGTCGACGGGCGGCAGCATTCCGTTTCGGGCATGTTTCCTCTTCGGGTTGTAGAGCATCCCGATGTGGTCGAGCACACCCCGCCTGGCTTCTTTGCGTGTCCGGTAGGTTTGTTGCCTGATCCGCTCACGTTTCAGTAGGGTGAAGAAACTCTCAGCGGCCGCGTTGTTATGGCAATTCCCGCGACGACTCATCGAATGCTCGAGATTGTGGGCTCTCAGGAAGGCCCTTTGGCAGGACAAGTGCGATCCATTGTGGTTATTGTCGGAATTCCTCTCCGACATATCCGCCTCGATTTTCAAGTATAGATCGTATCTAAATATAAATAAATCAAATATTTAAGCTGAATTCGATTCCCAAGGGAAGGCTTTCGTGCTACACATAGTGATACACAAAGCTCTTTCCCGGAGATGTGCGATGAATATCACCAAGCGTGGCGAAGTTTGGCATCTGCGTCGGCGGGTTCCCAAGGGGTATGCCTCTGTCGATCCGCGCCGCGAAGTGGTGATCAGCCTTCGGACGGGGTCCGAGACGGTGGCGCGACAGAAGGCCCCGGTGCTCTGGGCCGAGCAGGTCGAGGTCTGGGAGGCGATGCTCGATGGCAATACGGAAGACGCGGAAGCGCGGTTCGCTGCGGCCAAGCGGTTTGCGAAGGCGCGCGGCTACCGGTTTCTCGATGCGCGCAAGGTGGCGCGTCTGCCTGTGCAAGAGCTACTCGCGCGTATCGATCTGGTCGCCAGTGACGAGATGCGCGATCCGCTTGGAGCGGACTCCCTTCTGGGTGGGGCGGAGCTGCCTTTGATCACCGTGTCGCGGGCGCTGGATCTATTCTGGGGGCTCGCACGCGACAAGATCTTGGGCAAAAGTGCGGATCAGGTTCGGCGCTGGCGCTATCCGCATATCAAGGCGGTGCGGAATTTCATCGCGGTTGTCGGTGACAAGCCGCTTGCCGATCTCACGATCGATGATTTCCTCGATTTCCGCGATTGGTGGGTGGAGCGGCTGGAGCGCGAATGGCTCACAACCAATTCCGCGAACAAGGATCTGACGCATCTGAGTGCGGTCTTGAGGCGCGTGAACCGTGACAAGCGGCTCGGACTCGAGCTGCCGCTTGAAGACCTTGGCTTTCGAGAGGGAAAAGCGGCGCGGAGGCCCTCCTTCTCGGACGACTGGACACGGGACCGCTTGCTGGCCCCCGGTGCGCTCGATGGTCTGGAGCCGCAGGCGCGGGCAATCCTGCTGGTGATGGTGAATACCGGGCTCCGTCCGAGCGAGATCGCAGCGCTGCGGCCCGAGGAAATCCGGCTCGATGATCCGATCCCGCATTTGCTGTTGCAGCCGATCGGGCGGGTTCTGAAGACGCAGAATGCGGAGCGCGTGATGCCGCTGCACGGGGTGTCGCTCGAGGCCATGCGCGCGTTCCCGGATGGGTTTTCGCGCTATCGGGAAAGCTCAGCGTCTCTGAGTGCCACGGTGAATACCTATCTGCGGGATGCTGGTCTCCTGGAAAGCGAGAGGCATTCGCTCTACAGCCTGCGGCATGCGCTTGAGGATCGCATGCTCGCTGCTGGAATCGACGAGCGGATCCGGCGCGATGTGATGGGGCATGCTCTGGGGCGCGAGCGCTACGGGGACGGGGGGCGTTTGGCGACGATTGCGGAGCTCCTCGAGCCCATCGCGTTCTGAGCCGAGTGAACGATCAGCTCCGCAGTTTCACCTTGAGCAGATTAGCGGGGTCGATATCGAGCGCCTGCGCGAGGCGCCAGACATTGTCGATGGAGATATTCTGCTCGCTACGCTCCACGGCGCTCAAATAGGTTCTGTTGAGACCAGATTCGAGCGCTAGACGTTCCTGCGACCATCCACGCTCAGCGCGCAGTGATCTTAGGTTGCTCGCGAGCGTGTCGCGCAGAGGGCTTTTCGGCGTTCGTTTCACCCCCTTGCAATCGCGCAATGTTGGTTTTAGCTCTACCGGTTATAAGAGACATTCGTGTGCTCGCTAATACATCTTTGCAAAGGGACCACCTCGATGGACGCAACTGAAATCGACCCCAGTTTTCTGCTCATTTCCGATCGAGAGATGTATATTCATCGTGATCGCAGTCTTGCCGGATCACTCGGTGATGGGTTTGTCTATCGCCGTATCAAGAACATGCTGGCGGACCCCTTGCTACGTCCGCTCCTCGAGCTGTTGGAGAATGGTGCGACGAGCTACGAAGGCGCGCTCAAACTCAAAGGGCGCGGATTCCTCGAGACGCGGTCGATGATCGCGCGGAGAGGCCCATTCAAGGAAGAAGAGTTGCAGTATGTCCTCCTGACGGATGAGGCTTGCAGTTATGCCCATCGCTGGCTCTTCGGAAGAGCGGAGGGGCCTGAGCCGGATCTCGATCCGGCGGAGTCCCTGCTGAAGGCTATTCGGCGCTATCTCGTTGTCGACGCCGGTTCTGGTATCGTGGTGGGGCGAGATGTGCTGGAGGTCGCGATCGATCTCGATGACATGAACGTCTTGGGGCGCCTTGTGCATCTGGACTACGGGCTTCGTCAACTTTCGGATCCTGGTTTCAGTGACCCGGTTTCCGAGGCGGATTGGATGGAAGCTCGCGCGTATTGGTCCGGGGCGGATAGTGACGACCGGGTTGGGGCCGCTATCGTATCCTTCGACTCGTCCGAACTCCCGTAAGTGTTCCCGCGAGGGGGCAGCAGCGCTGCATCCACAGACAGAGTGTCAGTTCTTCTTTCCTTCTGTCGCGTCGCGATAAAAAGATATTCTAACAAAAAAGCCGCGACTATGATGGTCGCGGCTCTTGCTTTTTTTGCTCAAGAATATCGAGGCGTTGGCGCTACCTCGTCCTCGGGAGCGGCGCCACCGTTACCCCTTCGCGCCCTGCCCACGCGCATCGACATCTTCGTAGCGGATGATGTCGACCTATCTCCAAAAGATGCAGGATGCCGCCGGGGGCCAACACTACGCGGGCACGGGCTATTATTTAGCACGGAGGGATGAGACGACCTGTTCCACAGTTTGTAAAACTGAAAATTGACGCTGGAACAAATGGAAGCACCGATCCGGCAACTTCGGGTCTGCATCAATTCTTTTGATCAACGCTAAGCAACGTTGCTCGAGTTCGTCCACGCTGTTGTTCTCGCAGACTTCGCCAACATTTTCGCGTTCGATCAAAGGGGCGAGGTCGTTGCCGGCGTTCACGTTTGCGAGCACCGGCAGACCGTTTTGCATGTAGGTCAGGAACTTTCCCGGGATATTGTGCGATTTGTGGCGGGGGTCGAGCGCGACGATGCCCACGTCGCATTGAGCGTAAAGATCCGGAATTTCGTCAGGGTCGATCTCGTCGCGAAACAAGACGTTGTCGAGACCGCGCGCGCGCGCCATCTCTCTGAGCCGTTTTGCATCTCTACCGCGCCCGACAAACAGGAAACCTATGTCATCGCGAACCTGCATCCGGTCTGCTAGGTCCAGCAGAATGTCCATGCCCTGTGCAATCCCCATGTTGCCTGCGTAGACCATGATTTTTCGCCCGGCGAGCGGTGTCTCCTCAATCCTGATCGGGCATCGGGCGCTGGCTGGCGCGTCGAGCCAGTTCTGCAAAACCTCAAGCGAGCGGCCCTTCCGCGCTTCGCGCCACTGCTCGAAATAGCCTAAGTTACCAGGGGTCTGCACGCCGATAATATCGGCGACATCGTATTGTTGGCGGGCAATCCATTTAAGAAATCGATACACTGGTCCCGGCCGCAATACGCCGAGATCGACGGCCCACTCAGGGAAAATGTCGCGGATGATCAGGTATCCCTTGCAGCCGCTCTGTCGCTTCAGCGCGCGAACTAGGGGACCATGGAAAATCGATGGAGAATACCACACGATCCCATCCCAGCATTGTCCCGCCAACGGGCTTCGACGCAGGTTGCGCCACATCGCGCGGGGCATCAGCCATTCGCCGATGGTCCGGCGAATGTAGCTGATGTCCTTGGTTCGCGGCGATCTCAGGCGCAGGACCTGCGCACCGTCGAAGTTCTCTAGCGTCCATGGTCGGTCGAGATCAGCGTCGGGCAGAAGCACCGTCAACTCATGACCCTGCCGAGCAAATTCGCGTGCTAAGTCGCGCAACTGGACCGCCCCGGAGGTGCGCAGCGGCGGAAACGTATCGGCAATCAAGGCGACTTTCATCGGGTCCCGCTCATGATTTCCGCCACACTACCCGGTTCACGTAATCGGTGTAGCTGTGGATGATGCGCAGAACCTTCTCGCTGACATTGGGCATCGTGTAGTCGGCAACGGTCCGAAGCCCTCGCTCTTCACCCCGCGGCTGACTCGCGAGTATAGCGAGGGATTGGCGGACCCGCTCGACTTCGAGGCCGACCATCATTACGGAGGCCTCCTCCATCCCCTCCGGGCGCTCATGAACCTCGCGCAGGTTAATCGCAGGGAAATTGAGAATCGAGCTTTCCTCCGTGATCGTGCCACTATCAGAGAGAACGGCCTTAGCGTTCATCTGGAGATTGACGTAATCGTGGAATCCTAGTGGTTTGAGCAACTTCACCAGCGGGTGAAACACGACTCCAGCGGCATCCACTCGTTTTTGCGTGCGCGGGTGGGTCGAGACGATTACCGGCTTGGTGTGGTCTTCGGCCACCGAGTTCAGCACATCGACAAGTTTGCCGAAATTGCGTTCGCTCTCGATATTTTCCTCGCGGTGAGCACTGACCACAAAATAACCCTGACGTTCGAGCCCAAGCCTAGTTAGCGCCGTCGATGCCTCGATCTGCGGCAGGTAGTAGTTCAGCACCTCGAACATAGGGCTGCCGGTTTTGATCACTTGGTCCGGCGGCAGCCCTTCGCGCAACAGGTAGTCTCGCGCGATACTACTGTATGTAAGGTTTATATCTGCTGTATGATCGACGATACGGCGGTTGGTTTCTTCCGGCACGCGCATGTCGAAGCACCGATTGCCAGCTTCCATGTGGAAAATAGGGATGTGGCGTCGTTTGGCGGGGATCACCGATAGACAGCTGTTGGTATCGCCAAGAACTAGCAGGGCTTCCGGACGCAAATCGGCGAGCACGTCATCGACGGATGAAATCAGGTTTCCAATCGTATTCGCAGCGCTACGGCTTCCCTCTGCGCTGCCCAGAAAATAGTCGGGCTTGCGCACCCCTAGGTCATCGAAAAAAACTTGGTTCAGCTCGTAGTCGTAGTTCTGCCCAGTGTGGACTAGAACATGGTCGCAGTGCCGGTCCAGCATCGCCAAAACGCGTGATAGCCGGATGATTTCCGGGCGGGTGCCCACGATGGACATGACTTTGAGCTTCTTCATCTTCACACCTCGCTCGCGATGGTGTCGGGATGTTGGCGATCGAACTCTTCGTTAGCCCAGAGCATAACTACCATTTCACCTTCGCCGATATTGGTGATATCGTGAGACCAGCCTGGAATTGTCTCAACTACTTGCGGTTTGTCGTTCGAGGTTCTGATTTCAAGTTTCTCTCCACTCAATATGTGCCTGAATCGAAACAGGGCTTCTCCTTTGATAACTAAGAATTTTTCGGACTTTGTATGATGGTAATGGCCCCCGCGGGTTATTCCGGGTTTTGCCGTAAAATAGCTGAACTGGCCACAATCGGGCGTCTTCAGCATCTCGACAAAAACACCGCGCTCGTCGCCGTGTTGCGGAATGTCATATGCGAAACGGTCCTCAGGAAGGTAGCTAAGGTAGGTCGCATAGAGCGCTCGGACCAGACCATTTCCTACGCGTTCGGTGCGCAGTTTCGCTCGGCTCGTCTCGAATGCTTGAAGCAGTGCGGCGAGCTCGCCCACTGTAGTCACATAAGTGGGGTCGACATCGGCAAAGTAGAAGCCCGGTTCCTGCGATTTGAGTGCCGAAAGGAAGCCATTTAGCACGTCGTCGATGTAGGCCAAACGAAGCGATGCGTCTGGGTCGTCAATTCGGATTGGCAGACCCCGTGGAATATTGTGGCAGAAGGTTGCCACCACCGAGTTATAGTTCGGGCGCCCCCATTTTCCGAAAACACCTGGAAGACGGAATACAATTGCAAGATTGTTGGTTTTCTGTGCGAGGGCGCGCACTGCTTGTTCAGCCGCTAGTTTGCTGCGACCGTAAGGGGTATCGCGCTCGGCCTGGATCGAAGAGGCGAGCAGGAGCGCTACGTGGCGTCCGCGCGCATCGAATTCCCGCTGAATAGCGTCGCACAGTTTCTCCGTTAGACCAGTGTTGACCTCGTCGAACGCCCGTTCGTCCTTGGGTCGGTTTTCACCAGCTAAGTGAATAATTACATCCGTTTCAGCTACTAGATTTTGGAGACGGGCAGGATCGTCGCCGCGATCGAACCGCGCAATGGTTATATCGGAATGTTCACCGAGACGCACCATAAGGTTACGACCGATGAAGCCCTGTGAACCGGTAACCAGAACCCGGGTAAACGGAAACGACATCGAGTTACTCCTCGGCCTCCAAATGTTCGCCCCGAACTGCCGCCTGCATGAAACGGAGTTTCATTAGAAGTTCTTGCATTCCTTTCATGTCGAGGCGCTTTGTGTTGTGCGAGTTATAATCCACCGCTTGCGAGATTCTGACCTCGCCCGTTTCGACAAATTTATCGTAGTTAAGGTCGCGCAAATCGGGCGGCACCCGGTAATAGCCGCCCAGGTCCTGAGCAGCCGCCATCTCTTCGCGGCTCAGCAGCGCCTCAAACAGCTTCTCACCATGCCGCGTGCCGATCGTTTTGATCGGGTGATCGGGAACCCCGAGCAGGTCGGCGAGCGCTTGCGCCAAGGTCTTGATGGTGGCCGCCGGGGCCTTCTGTACGAAGATCTCGCCTGGATTGCCATGTTCAAAAGCGTAGAGCACCAGATCGACGGCATCGTCGAGTGTCATCATGAAGCGGGTCATCGACGGGTCCGTGATGGTGATCGGCTGGCCGGCGCAGATCTGGTTGGTGAACAGCGGGATCACCGAACCGCGCGAGGCCATCACGTTACCGTAACGCGTGGCGCAGATCACCGTGTCGTTGCTTGAGCGCGACTTGGCGACGATCACCTTTTCCATCATCGCCTTGCTGATGCCCATGGCGTTGATCGGGTAGACCGCTTTGTCAGTCGATAGGCAGACCACGCGCTTAACCCCGCAGTTGATCGCGGCTTCCAGCACGTTCTCGGTGCCTACAACGTTGGTTTTGACTGCCTCCATCGGGTGGAACTCGCACGAAGGCACCTGTTTAAGCGCTGCAGCGTGATACACGTAATCTACACCGCGCATGGCATTCAATACCGACTGGTAGTCGCGCACATCGCCGATATAGAACTTGAGCTTCGGATTGGCATACTTCTTGCGCATGTCATCCTGCTTCTTCTCGTCCCGGCTGAAGATGCGGATCTCGCGCAGGTCGGTCTCGAGGAACCGCCGCAGAACCGCATTGCCGAAGGAGCCGGTGCCCCCAGTGATGAGGAGGGTTTTGTTTCTGAACACCTGCAATTGCTCCTTTTCAACTACTTTCCCGTAAGCTCTTGCTGGCACTCAGACAACAGAGCGTGAAACATTTCAAGATTTGCGCGGTGGGAACTATTCCTTGCGGCATAATCTTCCGCAAAGCGTGCCGCAGCCCGGCGTCGTTGGTCCTGGCCATCTGGCCCGAGTTCGGCCGCGGCGCGTATTTCCGCGCGCCAGCCTGCTTCATCTTCGAGCGGCACCACCGTCACCGCCTTCGTCTCATCCGGCGTCCATGATGTCTGATCGCTGATCAGCACCGGCGTGCCCGCGCGCAGCGCCTCGAAGATGGCGTGGCCGAAGTTCTCGCCATGCGTGGGAAAGGCGAACAGATCGTAGCGCGCGAAGGTCGCCGATACCTGATCCGGTGCAATAGGGCCGTGGGCGGTCACCTGAATATTGGCTGGGAGAGACGAAATGATGTCCGCACATGTTTGCCAATAGGGCTTGTCTTCAATCGGCCCAAATATGTCCAGCGAAACCTCCACAGGCACGTCGCGCAGAATGCGGAGCAGGCCGTCGAGGTTTTTCATCGGCGAAATCCGCGAGATGAAGGCCAGACGAAGTTGCCCTTTCCGTTTTTCCTGCGCCTTGGATACTGCTGCGCTAGGGGGCTCGGCCGAAACCGGGTCCGATGCAATCAGTATCCGGCCTTTTGCCTTTGGGAACTGCCGAACAATATCCTGTGCTTCCAGGTCCGTGGAGGCATGCCAATAGATATCTTGGTAAAGACCGAACAGACGTGCTGCCTGAAGGTACAGGCGCTTTTTTGCGCGTTTTACGGCAAGGGCCCCGGGCGAAAACTCGCCACGTGGAGCCAGCAGGATGGGCAGACGCGGTGCCGCGCGTCTCAGCGCGAGATAGGGAAGGATCGCCCCCTTCGCGCTGAAGAAACTATTGAGATAGATCGCATCGAAGGCGTGCCCGGCCATAGCGCGACGCAATCCGCGCGGGCCGAAAGCGTTCGGGCTGGCATAATAGACAGGCCCATGGGTCGTGTCCGTCCATTGCTCGGTCACGACGCCTTCATATCCCGAAGCGGCGCCAAGATCCCGGTCACGGGTAAAGATCGCCAGTGTGACCTTACTTGCCAATTGCAGGCGCATGTTGGCAAGCGTGGTGACCGGCCCCCCACCGCGGTAGCCGGGCAGAAAATAGTCGGTGACGCAGAGAACAATGGGGGGCGGGTTCATGTCATCACCTCCGTGCCCACGCAGAACCGCTCTGCCGGGAGAATGCCCGGGAAACGACCAAATGCCAGAACAGCGGCGCGATCGGAATTTCCGGGCGCAGAAGGAAGGAGTCGAAAACCGATATGACCATGAATGTCACCATAATCGAAAGGGATTTGGTCTGAAGCCCTGATGCGCGATAGGACACCGCCAGCAGGACGAAAAAGCCACCGATGGCACCAACAGCTGACAAAAGCATCAGAAACATGTTGTCGATACCTGTACCGTTCGGTGGTTGAAACGTCGAGATGGCCGTCTCCGGCTCTCAGGATTTCCTTGAGGAACGAAGTCGCAACTTGAACGCTTCCTTCAACGTGGAGGTCTGCAGTGTTTATCAAAGTGCCACGCATCATCGGCACCTCTTGCTATTGATAGCCCGAAGGATGGCCCCGATCGACCAGGACACCACCAAACCCGCAGACAGGTATGCGAACGAGGAAAGAAGATCACCCCGAAACACAAAGAACACGCCGCCGAACAGAAAATAATAGACCGTATTCTGGTAGTTCAATCGGCTGTTTAGGTTTGCCCTAGGACCCAAAGTGCGGTCTGCGCGTCCCATGAGATAGCCGATAACGAGGCCGAAGAGGATCACCCCGACAATTCCGAAGTTCACGTATCCTTCACCGAGAAATGGCATCGATATATTGTTGAAAATATATCCCAGCCGGTCCGCCATCTCAAAACCACTTCCTACTGGCTTGGCCGGCCAAAATGAGCGTGGCACAAAAAAGAGGAGCGCGCCCAAAAGCTGGTAACCATCTGAAATAAAATGCGCCTCAAAAGCACTGGCGAAATTCTCATACGCATCAAAATGCGCTGCAAAAAAGAAGGTTTCGGTTGGTAGCAAGGAAATCTTTTCGGATGCAGAATAATAGCGAAACTGATCGAGAAAGGGAAATACAACCAATAAAGACAAAAGGAGAGTCAGCGCGAAATTCGTCCCTCTGCGCA
Organism: Thioclava sp. JM3; assembly: GCF_002213185.1. Taxonomy (NCBI): domain Bacteria; kingdom Pseudomonadati; phylum Pseudomonadota; class Alphaproteobacteria; order Rhodobacterales; family Paracoccaceae; genus Thioclava; species Thioclava sp. JM3. The sequence continues at coordinate 98,416 of NZ_NBOB01000009.1, read as the reverse complement.
TGGCCGGCAACATAATCATGAGGATCGGAATGTAGGTGTAGGCAACGAAGTAGCGCGCCACCCCGGTGGGAAAGACTGCGAGAAGCACCACGGCAAACAAAAACAACTGCAGAAACCGATGTCGATGTAGTTCGGTGGCGGCGAAATAAAAAGCGAACGGGGGCGCCAGTCTCGTTAGCATTCCGAATACCAAGGCTGATGAACTAGAGGTGAACACGGCCTCCCGTGTTTCGCCGAGAAGGCCTCGAAAGAACAGCAGGCGCGGGTTGAAGTTGTTGATGTACAGGACACCCAAAAAGCCAAGACCGGCGAGAGCGACCAGCAAGAAAGCTGTCAGTTGTGGTCGGGTGATCGAAAAGTGTTTCGCAACACTACGGCTGCGCTTTCGAAACGCGAGATTGTGAGCGACGAACGTGGCGAACCCCGAAAAGAAAATCATGAGGTTGACGTCAACATAGGTTGCCGGGGCGATCGCTGATGAGCGCCAGATCGTCACGCCCTTCGTGTAATGGAGCCACGGAATCAGGCCGAGGAAGGTGAACGCGAAAATCCAATACAGCAGCAGTAGGCTTGCGCGCCGCGTGGCAGAAAGACCCAGGAAGAGCGCCGACTGCGTCGTCGTGAGCAGGAAACTGAAGCCGACCAAATCGAAGGAGAGACCAAAGGTGGCAACAAATCCCAGCAGGATCAGGACCGGCCAGATAAGCTGGAAAAAGATCGACAATGCGAGACCTCAGGTCTGCCTAGCAAGGTTTGAAACCCGGCGAGAGTTCGTTTGAAGTGGTGTCGGAATCCTTTGTGCCTTTGTATATGTCAAGGCTCCTATCCATAGAGATGTCGGAGAGGTATGTTCGTTTCGCAACATTGACGATTGAGCTGTCGTCGCGTGCAATTTTTGCGAGGAAGCTGAAGTGCCTGTATGTGTCGAAGAAAAACTCCGAGCTGGAGCGGTATAGGCAGGGAACGAGCGTGTCTGCCGCATCGTCGTCGTAATAATGCTTGTGCCGGATGAACATTTTTCCGTCGTCGCCGACCTCAAAGTCGCGGAAGTAGCTGTTATCGTAGCCGCAGATGTAGATTTTTTTGTACCCAAGCATTTTCGCCAGCGAAAGTGCGAAAAAGGCGGTCACGCCATAGTAGCCCGCCGGCCTTGTAATGTCCGAGGTGTTCGCGGCATCGATGTTCGATAGACTACAAAATCCCATCCGCAACGGGCTCTTCCCGTCGATGTATTTTGCCGGTGCGAAGTAGGTGATCCCCAATCTCTCGCAGGTTTCGAGATCCCGCGAGTACTGGGTGTCCCCGCCCGCGAAATGAACATTGTCGGCGAACACTGCAAAGCGTGGTGGCGCAGTCTCGGCACTCTTGGAGGCGTAGGAATTGACGGAAATAAGGTCATATTTCCCAGTCTGACAGAGTGCCCGGATTTTGGCCAGATCGATGTCGCGAAGCGAAGGGCCGTTGGCGAAAACGAAGGCGGATTTGCCCCTCTTTCGGATATCTGTGGAGGTCTCGCGAATGAATGCTCGGGTGTGGCGCAGGACGCGGCGGTATTTCGCCCAATAGATCGGCCAAACCACTGCGAGAAACAGCCGGTAGAGGATAATTGCGAACAGTGATCGCGTTTCTTGCAAGAAGGGTTTGCTGTAGAATTTTTTTATTGCGGCGAACATTCAAACCAGATCCTTATGGCGCACAGGCGTGTGCTTGACTACGTCTCGGCTGGCTCGTCTGCCCACTACCTCTTCCAGCATTTTCGGCGGCAGGCCGTAGCCCGGGCGGACGCTGCGCACGGCGTCCGGTTTGATCACCTCGCCCGCCTTTAGGTCCTTCACGAAGTAGAGCGAGCGGCGGAATTGCACGTTACCCGCTTCGCTCGATTTCCGGCCGTAATCAACCTTGCCGAGCGCTGACCAGGCGGTGTGCGCGTCGCGGCAGAGCGCGGCCATGTCGGCGGGTTCCAGGGAGAAGCTATCGTCCGGGCCGCCGCCATTGCGGTCGAACGTGAAGTGCTTCTCGATGATCGAGGCCCCAAGGGCAATGCTGGCGATGGCGGTAGTATTGTCGAGCGTGTGGTCCGACAGCCCGGTGACCAGGCCGAAGCGCGACATCTTGTCGGGAATGGTGCGCAGGTTGTAGTCTTCGGCAGGCGCCGGATAGCCGCTAACGCAATGGAGGATGGCCAGTTCTTTGCAGCCACCTTCGCGCGCGGCTTCGATGGCCTCGGCGATCTCTTCATCATTGGCCATGCCGGTGGAGATGATCATCGGTTTGCCGGTCGCCGCTACGTAGCGGATTAACGGCAGGTCGACTGCTTCGAACGACGCAATCTTGTAGGCTGGTGCGTTCAAGTCTTCGAGTAGATCGACTGCAGTTGTATCGAAAGGGGAGCTGAACATAGTAATGTCTAGCTGGCGCGCATGCTCGAAGAGCGGCTTGTGCCACTCCCACGGCATGTGGGCCTCTTTGTAAAGCTCAAAAAGTGTGCGCCCATCCCAGAGCCCGCCTCTGATGCGGAACTCTTCAGATTGGCTGTCGAGAGTGATGGTGTCAGGCCTGTATGTCTGCAGTTTCACTGCATCAGCGCCCGCTCTTTTCGCCTCTTCGACAATTGTAAGTGCAGTCTCAAGGCGGCCGTTGTGGTTTGCTGAAAGCTCGGCGATCACGTAGGGAGGGTGATCCGCTCCGATTTTCCGTCCTGCAATTTGCATGGCGTTGGTCATTCTTTTGATCCTCGATGTCGAGTAAAAGTGCGAGACAAAAGCGCTTTCTTGGCCTCCGGCCATTCTGACCGAAGCAGTCCAAAATGAATTACCGGATGGTAGGCTCCGTCGGCTCGATGTTGGTCGCGTAGAAGGCCCTCCTGATGAAAGCCCAATCGCTGATGCAGTCGGATCGAGCCTTCATTGAATGTTAATGCTTGGCCGCAGACCTTGTGCAACTGCAGTTCGAAAAAGGCATGGTCTAGTGCTGCGAGCCCCAATGCGTGGCCTTTTCCTTTCGGAGCACCCGGCCGGGCGTAAAAGCCCCAATCGGATACTCCTCCAACTTCAACGCGGTCGAATTGGATGAACCCAAATGGACTGCCGTCGGCTTCAGCGATCAGCAGGCGGCGGCCGGCAGCCGAACTCGCCTTTTCGAACCAAGCGCGATGCTCTTCCGGGCCGATTTCGCGGCTGGTGAACATCACGCTGCGGACAGACGGATGATTGCGCCAAGTCAGAACCAGAGGCAAATCGCGCTTAACCAAGCGCCGGATATGGATACGTTCAGGCATCCATTGGCACCAGCTGTTGAAGGACACGAGTCGCACCTTTTCCATCTGTCACATTCGCTGCAGCCCGACTCATTTCAGCGAGGGCGCTGGTCATGTTCGCGCGATACAATCCGTCTCGCAGGGCTATCCCGACGCTATCTGTTTCATAGCAAGCTAACCCGGCCCCGACCTCATGTAGCATTTCCGCCACCGCCTCTTGGTTCTTCGCGAGAACGAGCGTGACACTAGGGAGACCTAACGCGCATCTCTCCCAAGTGGTCGTGCCGCCCGCCCCGATGGCTAGGTCGCTCTCGGTCATCAGTCGGGCCATGTCACTCACCCCAACTCTAACTTCGCTCGTGTGGCGCATCCGCTCGGCGCGCGAGCGTATTCTGGCGATCCACGGAGCCTGCGGCCCCATAACGACGGTGATACGCACCTCGCTCGGCAAAGCTGAGTTGTCGAGTGCATTTAGCACCCGCTCCGTGGTGTTGTCCTTGTCGATTCCTCCCATGGTAACAAGCACCCGTTGCAATTTTGGCTGCGCCCGGCGTGCGAGGCTTTCGGCGCGCAGTTCAGCGAATTCAGGGCGTAGCAACGCGTAGCGCGGCCCGAGCAGCAAAGTCGTGCTGGGCGGGACCAGACCCGCATAGTCCTTTGGCTGCCGGCCAAGGCTCTGATCCAGAAGTAGGTCGCATTCATGTGGTCGGTCGGCAAGATCGTCGATCACCATCAGGCGGCTAACGGAGGGGCGAAGCGCCTTTTCCCAGCGCGCGTCTAGCGCGTAGTGATCGACCACTAGCCAGTCAATATGTCCGCCGCACGCGAACGCCTCCAGCGCCCTCTGACTAGCCGTAGCATCCGCTTCCCAACTGGTCCCCAGCCAATACGCATGGGGTGGCTCTGTGGCGGCTTGTTCGAATTGATTGGCGGGCCCCACCTCGCTAGCGCGCGGCAGCGTGAATACTTCATAACCCTGTTTAGCGATGAAATCGAGCAAATGGCCGTCATGTTGACGACAGATAAAGACGCAATCCGCACCCTTGTCGCGCAGGGCGGCTGCTAACGTGAGGCAGCGCATGACATGACCAGTCCCGATCTCAATCGCAGCATCGGTGCGGAAGGCGACGCGCAGAGGAGAACTCGGAGATATCACTGAAAGCCTCGCGCTCTGAGCAAAAGCTCTGCACGGTCCCAGTCTTCCAGAGTGTCAATGTCCTGCACTCGGTGTCGGGGCAAAACAACGGGCGCCGCATGTGGCCCAAACAGCGGTTTGCCCGAGAGCCAGGCCTCTGCTCGTCCCCAGTAAAACTGGCCGGCATCGTGCCAAGCTTCTTCTAGATCCTGCGAGCGGGTATTGAACTGACGCGCGTCGAACATTTCTACGCGGTTGTCCAGTCGGACCCGAAGCGCTCGTTGGATCGGTGCTGCGTAGCGCGTCACAGAAAAAGCGAAGTCCGCCCCGCTTTCTTGCAAGATGACGAGGCCGCGTCGTAGATCATCGACTTCAATAAATGGCGCCGTCGCGTAGATGCAACAAACCTCTTCGGCCGGTTCGCCTTGGGTGTTCTGCCAGTCAACGGCGTGAGCGATCACCGGAACGGTTCCAGTGTAGTCGCCAGACAAGTTTGCCGGGCGAAAAAAGGGGACTTCCGCCCCGAGGGCTCGGGCGGTCTCGGCAATTTCTCTATCATCGGTGCTGACGATTATCCGATCGAATAGCCCGCTCGTGCGGGCGGCCCCAATCGACCAAGCGATCATCGGCCGCCCGCCGAACGGCCTTATATTCTTGCGCGGAATCCGTTTGCTTCCGCCACGCGCCGGGATGACCGCTAGTTTCATTGGCTCATTGCCTCATTGAGAGCTTCGACGACAAAGTCTTGCTCTTCGTTGGTCAGCGAGGGGTGCATCGGGATGCTGATCGCTTCGCGATAATATTGTTCCGCTTGCGGAAAATCACCCCATCCAAAGCCCATCTTTCGGTAATAAGGCTGGGTATGAACTGGGATGTAATGCAGATTTGCCATGATGTCCTTCGCTCGAAGCGCCTCGAACACCTTCCGGTGACTGGCCGGTGCGATTTCGTCAAGCTTGAGACGGATGACATAGAGATGATACGCCGAGTAGCTATCAGGGTGCTGCCAAGGCAGAGTCAGCGGCAGATCTGCCAAAAGTAAGTCATAGCGCGCTGCGATCTCGTGACGGCGGGCGACGTATTGCGAAAGACGATCCATCTGGCTAACGCCCAGTGCTGCCTGCAAGTCAGTCAAGCGGTAATTGTAGCCGAGCGTAACTTGCTGATAGTACCACGGACCGTCCATTTCCTGCGTCATCAGTTCAGGATCGCGGGTGATGCCGTGACTGCGATACAATCCCAGCCGAGTGGCCAGCGTATCGTCGTTGGTGACCGCCATGCCACCTTCACCAGTCGTTATGATCTTGACTGGGTGGAAGCTGAATACAGTGATGTCGCTATAGCGGCCATTGCCGATCGGATCGCCTTTGTAGCGACCGCCTATTGCATGCGATGCGTCTTCGATGATCTTGAAGCCGTAGTGCTGCCCAAGGGCGTGGATGGCCTCCATGTCACATGGCTGCCCGGACAGATGGACCGGCACGACAACTTTGGGCAAACGGCCGTCTTTCTCAGCTCGGTGAAGCTTCTCCTCAAGCGACTGCGGGCAAAGGTTGTAAGTCTTTGGGTCGATATCGACGAAATCAACCCGCGCGCCGCAATAGATACCGCAATTGGCAGAGGCAACGAAGGTGTTTGGGGTTGTCCAGAGCCAATCGCCTGGGCCGAGGTCCAAAGCAAGGCAGGCAATGTGGAGAGCAGAAGTTGCGCTGTTGACTGCTATCGCGTGAGTTGCTTGGGTGGCATTTTTAACGGCGTTCTCAAACGCCGGTATACTAGGCCCTTGAGTGAGGTTCACTGATTTCAATACGTGAACAACTGCATCAATATCACTCTGAGTGATGTCTTGTTGTCCATAGCGGATCATGTTTTTCACCATTTCGGAGCCTTATCAACTGGCGTTATGTGAAGTGTTCTCGTCGAGAAAAAGGCCAAGAGTTTCCAGGCAAGGATCAGAGAGAATGATAGGTTTAGCGCGATTGGCACGGCCAATGTGCCGACCTTGTGCCCTATCATCCAAGTGCAAGCGACAAAAATAAATAGCCCAACAATGTGACTTAGAATGATGGGCTTGTCGCGCCTGCGTGCATACAGCGCATAATGTGGAATCATTCCCAGCGCATTGAGCGCTGTGGCAGACAGTATCCAAGGGTATAGGCTAATCTCGGCTTGATAGATTGATTTTCCAATCCAATTTAGGAGATATGGTAAAGCTAGCCAGCTTAAGAAGCCAAATGCGATCACAATGGAAATCGTTTGAAGAAGTGCGTTTCGAAGGAGGTTCCACTCTTTTTCGTAATTACCTTGATGATTGCAGTGTATGAGCGCTGGATATGTAAAAGAGAAAACACCGGCGTCTAAAAACACCATCAATGAACCGGCTACTCCCATAAAGAGAACGTAAGCTGCAACCATTTCCACGCCACCGAGTGTCTCGACCCAATATCTATCAAAAGTCTGTATTCCGCGTAGTGAAAGCGTCGCTGTCAGAAAGGCGAGGCTAACGGTCAAGCCTTTGCGCACCCAAAGCCAATCAACAGAATCTCTCCATCCTCCCATCTCAAGTCTCCAAACTCGCCAACTCCCAAATGCCGCTGCGAGGATGCCGCCCGTTGCCCATAACGCCAGCACATCACCCAATTGCCGGCTTGCGGGCTCACATGTCATCAAGACACTGATCGCTATGGCCCAGCTGCCCTGACGTAGAAATAAGACTAGACTTGCAGAAAGCTGTTCTGAGAGCGCTACGAGAAGCCGCATAATTTCTTGGTTGTAGTGCTCTAGAATAAGAATTGGAAAAAACCACCAGACCAAGGTAATGGGCCAATCCATGCGACTAATGATCGCTAAGGCAATTGGTATGGCCGCTATGTAGAGGCCCCCAGATAACATCACTTGAGCTTTCAGGAATTGGCCCCGCTTTTTCATCGGTGCCCGCAGAACCTCCCTCGTCATGTATGTATAGAAATCCAGCCCGACGAAATATAGGGCATACCCAATCGTTGCGGTGAAGATCCCGTAATAACCGACAATTGCAGGGTCAAGAAACTTGGCGAGTATGAATACGAATAGGAATCGCGTGCCAAGTGTGGTGGTGCGCAAGCCAACATTTACGAAGCGAGTGTATTTACTATTCAAGACTTCTCAATTTCTATTTTTTGAGCAGCTTTAATTCAGCGTGAGTGGCCGGTGGCTGTTACCGCTTTTCACGGCCTCTTGAGGCTTGCTCGTGAATTGTTTAATATTCCGCTCAAGGCTTTCTGCGAATATAATTTATAGATGTGTTATGTGTCGTCAGAAAGGCAAAGGGTTATCGTGGTTTGAGATTGTTATTTTCTGCTTCAGTCTCCTCGCGAAGCGCCTTAATCTCCGCCTTCAACGCCTCAAACTCCGCCATCTTCCGTGCCAAAAACCGCTGCGTAATCGCAGCCTTTTCTGCTACGCCCTTCGGCGTCAGCAGGTAGGCGTAGCGCCTCTTGTCTTCTGCCGCCTTGAAGTTTCCGAGCTTGACGAAGCCTTTTTCCACGAGAGCTTTCAGCACGTAGTTTGCACTTCCGGTGCTAACGCCAACCGCGTCTGCCAATTCACGCTGCGACATTTCGGGGTTTTCTTCGAGAAGGCGCAGGATGCGAAAGCGGATATCTTCCTGGACCTTGCTGCGCTGGCCTGCCATCAGAAGCTCGCATTCCGGCAGGCTACCGCACCAGCGCTGACTCGGGTCAGCCTGAGGGGAGGGGCGTTCTTAATTTGGAGTCGAAAATCCGACATCGTTCAAATTTGAGCGGTAGCAGACTGCTGCAACTCCTAAAAGGGTGTCTATGCAAATTCAGTCATTCGGCAAGGGAAGTCACGGGCGTGTGAAGTCGCGCATGTCGAGCCCGGAGTTTTCTACCTGTGGGAGGCGTGCAAATAAGCAGGAAGACGCGCGGAGCCGGGTGCGCTTTCTGGGCATAACCCGCTGTGAGTCAGCCCTTCTGCCGCTCCACGAATTGACCAAGCTTGGAAAAGTTCTTGCTCACAATCGTCATCACGCCGCCCACTTTGTTGCCGCGGATCGCGCGCCAGTCTTCGCCCATCTTTTCGCGGATCCGGGCGAGATTGCGATTGCTTACACCGCCCAGGCGCATCTTGTAGAGCACCTCGGGGATGTAGACCGAGCGACTGGTTGCTTGCGAGAAATAGCGCAGGATGAAGTCGTAATCGGCTGCGATCCGGAAGCTGGTGTCGAAGCCGCCGAGGCGCACGTAGACCGAGCGCCGGAGGTAGAGGGTGGGGTGGGCCGGCATCCAGCCTCGTCTGAGTTTCGCAGCGCTATAGGGGCCGGTGGCCCAGTGCCGGACGACCTTTGTCGTATCGGCTTGCGAGACATAATCGGGATTAGAGAAGGCCGCCTCAACCTGCGGGTCCTCAAACGCGCCTGCAACGCGGGAAAGGACGTCTTGATGGGCGAGCAAGTCGTCGCTGTGGACGATGTCACCGGACGCTGTCGTGGCGACCCGAGCCAATCTGTTCGACCCGTCTATAGGTGCTCCCGGCGGAGGATGAAGCTGGGCTCTGTCCGTGTCGTGGCGGCGCTATCTTCCGCTCGCCGCATAAGCCCAAATCCCGCCGCTCCTCTTCGGGTCGCGCCAGCCTGTCGTCGCAATTGATCGCTGACACCGCACCCGAGATCACCGCGCCGGGGTCGTCGTGAGCGACTGCGCCAGGCGGCGTCCGAAGAACCCAAGTCTGACCAGCCAGCGACGAAGAAAAAATCGATAGGTTGTCGGTCCACTCTATCGCCGCGTAGTCGACCGAGATGTCATCGGACCTAGGTCTAGACCCGTCCCGGGGTTCGGGTGTCAGCCGCATGAAACTCAGGTCGGACTTCCCGCCATCGACCGCCGCCTAAATCGGCGCGCCACATTCGGACGCGTGTTTCCAGATGGCGTCGACAATGCCCCCGATTGGTAGCTACTGGCGCTCAGCACCGCAGCGGCAAGGATAGCATCGATCTTCTTCCACGAAGCTTCTCCTCGCCAGTGGGCTGTCACACCTGCGGCTGCGGCGCCGCCTTAAAGGCTGCGTCGCCACCTGTTACGGTGGCCGCGCAATCTAGGAGGCTGCTGAAGTGACTCCATCACCCCCTGGGCCAATCGTGAATTCCGTCACATCCTTCACGTCAACCGTGACAAGTTCCGGACGCGCGTATTGCAGCTTAGCCTCGCCATGTTCCTGATTGGATTTATGCAGTTTTTCGAAAGTGTCGTTCATGTCGATTCCTAGAAAATATGGCGCCCAAGTTGGCTTGTCGGTCTGGATGTCCCGTGCCACAAGCTCATCCTCGATAACTCACGGGGGCGTGCGCTGGCAACAAGAAACCCGGCACTATCTGAAACGCTTGGCGCAGAAATGTGCGGGACTTCAAACAGCATGCATCCTGGGCGCCAAGGACGAGATATTTTGACCATGGACCAATTGAAAGACCTCTTGCTCGATCTCCTTTTCGCGCCGGCCGACCGTCCAAGTGCCAAGGATGTGTCGCTAACGGAAGACGAGGCCGAGATCGTTCTGGCCTGGGCGCAGGAGCATCGTGTTGGTCCCTTGCTCATGCACGCGGTTCAGGCCAGAGCCGGTGATGGCCTTTTTCCCGCAACGCTGCGCGAACCTCTTCGCCGCATGCGGACAAATGCCGCGTTTCGCACATTGGCGATGCAAAGCATGATCCTCAACGCGCACCGCATCCTGGACGCCGCGGGCATTCCGCATCTGTTTCTCAAGGGGGCGTATCTTTCGCTCTATTGCTATCCCGAGGCCGGGCTTCGGCCGATGCGTGACTTGGATATTTTGGTGCCCATGGATCGGGCTTTGGAGGCCTACGAGGCAATGATTGGCGCCGGGTTTACGCGCCATCCCGAGTATCCGGGGGTTCCGTCCGCGTTTCTGGAGAAAGGGCAGCACTTCCCTCCGCTGCGCGCCGGGGGTGGGCGTGGAACCATCGAAATGCATTTTCGGTTGGCCGATACGCGGGCGGTATCCGCTGGTCGCCAGGCCAACTTTCAGCAGTTGTTTGACCGCGCGATCACCAGGTCGTTTCAGGGTGAGGCCCTCATTTTTCCGGGGCCGGAAGACTTCCTGCTGCACCTCTGCGTGCATGCAGCCTATCAGCACAATTTCGATAATGGACCGCTTGGGGTGGCGGATATTCAATGGCTGTTGGCGTCTTCTGCGATCGACTGGCCTCTCTTCTGGAAACTGGCCGAAGATGAAGGTGCCGTCGTCGGCGCGGCCTTGTGTTTGAGGCTGGCCGAGACCCTGTGCGGGGATATCGGCGTCGCGTGGACTACTGAAGCGCGCGAAGCGGTCGATGCTTCGCCAGATGTCGTGCGGCATGCCGCGCGCAGCCTTCTGCAAGATTTTCACAGTCGCAGGGACGCCAAGCTGAGAGTTGCCCTAAGTTCCACGACACCTCTTTCAGGTCGATTTCGTGAGCTCCAAGCACGGATTTTTCCGAGCAGGCGACACCTTGCAAGATCGTATCCCTTCGAGTCGGGGGCTCTCATGCTTTGGCTGTGCTATCCCGTGCATTGGAAGCGGCTTTTCAGTCAGCGCCTACCGAGCATGCTGCGAAGCCGGGTGAGCCGGACCGCCAAAAGCGACGTCGAAAGCCTGTGTGCTATCAGCAATTTCCTGTCCGAGCCACGGACGCAACCGGCCGGAGCCACGCTACACACCAAGGCCGGAGGCGACCGATGATCGCGCTTCTCACGCGATGGGGCGACCAATCGGCGTTACGCCAGCTTGCCCCTCGTCTTTCGGCTGCCTTGTCAGAGGGGGGCAAGGCAGGGGAGGCTTCAATTCAGCACAATGCGGTTGTCGCCCATGGGACTGCTTTCGGGGAGCAGAGTCTTGCCCATCTGCCGAGCGGCGATGTCCTGCTCTTTTGCGGCGCGATCGACAATGCGCCCCGGATGCGGGCTGAATTGGGTTGCCCCGCGGCATCGGGTGCTGACCTCTACGCGGCGGCTCGCCTCCGTTGGGGCGAGGATGCCGAGGCCCACGTTGCGGGTGCCTATGCCGCGATCCTGCTTCAGGACGGGGGAAAGCGTATCCGCCTCGTCCGTAGCCCGATCCGGGCGCCCGCCCTCTACTACTGGTCCGACGCGGAAAGCCTGATTGTCGCCTCCACTCCGGGTGCGATTTTTGCGACAGGGTTGGTCGAACGTCGTGTCGATCAACAGAAGCTCGCCGACAGCCTCTATCTTAATTATGCCGAGGAGGAGCGCGGGTGGTTCGAGGGCGTGATCCGCCTTCCAAGAGGCGCGCGGGCCGAGGCGACACCGGAGGGTGTTACGGTTAGCCACTACTACGACATCGGCGATATTCCTCCCGTCCGTTTCAATCACGACCAGGATTATGTCGATGCCGCTGACGCGCTGTTCGCGGAGAGCGTCGAACAGATGCTCGACGGGTTTGACCGCCCGGCCATCAGCCTTTCGGGGGGCTTCGACAGCCAAGCCGTTGCCGCCTACACGATGCGGGCACGTCGAGGCCAAGCCTTGATGTCCTATACCTCCGTGCCTCGCGATGACTGGCAGGAAAGCGATGCTGCGGCCACCTTCGGGGACGAGCGGGCGCATGTCACAGCGTTAGCGGCCATGTATCCGGAACTGTTGCCCCGCTGGATCACCGGCGGCGACCGGGAGCTTTCCTATTGTCAGCGCGAGCTTTTCGAAACGGCATTAGTGGCGCCGCGTAACGGGGCCAACCTTTACTGGATTCACGATATTCGCAAAGCAGCAAAGGCAGACGGGGCTGATGTTCTGCTGACTGGCGCCCTTGGAAACCTGACATTCAGCTATGACGGGACCGGGCTTTTGCCGGACTTGCTGCGGCAGCGACGGATCGGGCGTGCGGGATCCGAGCTTTGGCATGGCGGGTCGCGCCGCAAGCTTGCGCACCGGGTCGTGGCGCAGGCGGTGCTTCCCTTCCTGTCACCAGCGCAGCAAAGAGCCGTGTTGCGCAAGCGCGGTGCCGTGTTCGACGATCCGCTCGACAGCTGGTCCCCTATACACCCTGAATTTGCCGCCGACATGAAGGTCGCAGAACGCAGCATCGGGAGCGGGGTCGATCGCTTTGGATTGGCTATCCGCTCGGTCGAGAGTTTTCGGCGGACTCTCATGGGGAACGCCGCTACGGAAGGCGGGGACATGATGTATGCCATGGACCGGTTGCACGGTCTGCCGTCTCGCGACCCCACCGCCTATCGCCCGCTTCTCGAGTATTGCTTCGGCATCCCTGCCACACAGTATCGCAAAAGGGGCGTCACACGCTGGCTAGCGCGTCGGATGCTGGCGGGGAAGGTGCCCGAAATGATCCTTAAGGAAACCCGCCGAGGACGGCAGGCGGCGGACTGGTTCATTCGTCTCAAGGGTCGCCGGGATGCGATCATCGACGAGCTTGATTGGCTGACCCATGATCCGGATGTATCCGGGCGCCTCGACCTTCAGCGCCTGAGGCGGGCGGTGGAGACCATGCCCGAAAGCCAGGCGGAGCTGACGCCCGCCCATGCCGCGACGCTTTCGTTTGCGCTGTCCCGGGGGTTGACGACGGCGCGGTTCATCCGCTTTTTGGCGGGTCGGAACGACATCTAGGGGAGCGGAAGATTGCCCTCGGCGTCGAGATAGCCGAAGCGCGTCATTACGTCGTGATGCGTGCCGATAATTCGGTCTACATGCGCCGATGTCAGCGTCTCGCGCCAGCTTCCCGCCCGGCCTTCGCGGAAGAAACGCTCTGCTTTGCCCGGGCGCTCTCGAAAGCCGGTTTGCGCCTCTTGCGACGACAGAGCCTCAAACGTGCTGAAGCCGATCGCCCGTGCCAAGCGCGTGGCCTCGACCGAAAGCCCCAGGAAGGTGAGGGCCTGCCCGAATGCTTCGGTCGGTTTTGCAAGCATGTCTTCGTAGCGCAGGATCATAAGGTTCAGATCCGGCGCCCGGGTCCAGCTGTTTACATGGTCCGACCATGTCCCCATGACTTGCAGCAACTGGTCCTTCAGACTTTTGGTGCCGCGGGCGAGCGCATGATTCGGATTGGCCATCAGCGAGATTGCACCATCGATGTCGATGCCATTGTGATTGGCCAGCGACGGGGCCACGTCTAGCGGATTGCGCACCAAGTAGATCGCTCCGAGCGTCGCAAGGTCATCGACCAGGGGGCGGCCATCATCGTCGCAGCTATAGGCATCATGGATCTTGTGATAGCCGACAGCGTCGTCGCGGCTTGCCCAGCGATAGACTTGCGGGCGGAGTGACTGCACTTCCGCTTGGGTCAAATCCGCCGTGTCGAAACCGATGACGTCATCGACCCAGCCACGGCTGCTGGCGATGGCACCGGTATTCAGCTCATTGATGCCGACCGGTGCCTCGCTGTCCGACATGTAGTTGGCGAGCACTGCGCGAAACCATGTGTTGCCGGATTTGGGATATGACGCGAGCCAGTAAATCCCTCCCATCTATGAATTCCCTTTGACATCCGCCAACAAGGCATCGACGAGGCGATCGATCTCGAATCCGTCCGATGGTCGTTCGGCCAGTGCCATCCGGGCTTGATTGGCGAGGGCGCCGCATTGCTCAAGATGGGTCGCCTGCAATGACATGCCCACCATGAACCGGTGTCGGTAGGTGTTTTCTCGAAGCCGCTTGAACTTTTCGATCCCAGTCAACGGGGTCAGGGTAATGTCGCTCCGATGATGAGGTGAGAGCCGGTAGATCCATCGAACAGGCCGTGGATCTTCGCAGAATTCGGTGCGGGTAGGCAGGTTATATTTTTTCAACTCGGGCCGGATACGCTGCAACTCGTCAGTCTGGATGCCTAGTTTGTCAGCCGTGTCTTGCCAGAGCTTGATACGGGGAAAACCCGGCACGGCGCATCCGGCAGGGTCGATCGGGACGACGTCATCAGCGAGAAGCCGATACCCGCGCTGGGCGAAGGCTGCGGCCAGCGTCGATTTGCCAGCACCGGACGGGCCGACACAGACCATGCAGTGGCCGTCGATTTCGATCGCGTTGCCATGCAGGATGAGCATCCCACGCTGAAACAGGAGAGCGCCCAAGCCCGACCCTAAAAGGAAGACCCGGATCGACGCTTCATCGATGCCCGGTGCAGGATCGATCGTGATCTGCCGTTTGTCCGAAACCCGGAAGCGCGCGACCTGCGGCACTTCAAGCCAGAAATCGTCGGTTCCGACCCAGATGAAAGGCGAAATTTGTCGGCCGCCGGGCAGCCCGTCGGCAGGGACCGGCCCGAACTTGATTGCCACGTCCGCGACGCTTTTCTCGGTGGATATGGATTGAAGTTCCGGCAGTTCCAGATCGGAGGCAAAGACCAGTCCGTAGGTAATGTAGTGAAAGGTCATGGGATATTCTGGCCTGAGATGGTCGGATGACCGAGCTAACGGTTTTCGTTTTGGGGGACAAGCACCGGTGTTCTTGCGTCCCGGCGGGGTCTCTTGTAGCGGTGCCTTTTAGCGACGTTGATTTAGAAAGACATCACGATGACCGAACAAGCGTATCGTCAGTCCGAGAAAACTCTGGCGACGCCGATGGACGATGAAACGGTCATGATGGATATCGAAAAGGGGACCTACTTCGGCATTCGTGGTGTCGGGACCTTGATTTGGAAACTATTGGAAAAGCCCCAAACCGTATCCTCTTTGACTGACGCTATCTGTGCCGTCTACGAGGTCGATTCAGAGACTGCACGCGCAGATGTATCCGTCTTCCTTGATAACTTGGCCGAGAACGGCCTCGTCACGCCGGCCTGAGGTCGATGGTCGACCGGGTTGCTCGAAAACTGCGCAGCGTGTGTCGCACGCCCGTCTTCGTGCTCGTCTGGCTCGCGCCGACATGGCTGCTTCTGGGACTGGCGCGCCTGGCTATCCTGCGCCTGTCGCACAAACGGCTCGTATTGGCTTATGGTCATGATTTTGGCGCTGATGCATGGCTTGCCCTTGCGACGCCCCGGCAACTTCATCGTGCATCTCGGATCCGGCAGGTCGTTGCGCTGGCTGTCAAATATTCGCCCTGGGTTGCCAATTGCTTCCCGCAAGCGCTTGTGGCGCGTCTTCTGCTCGGGATCTACGGTATCCCCTACACACTGTTTTTCGGGGTGAGGCGGTCTGCGGATGTCCAAGGCGATATCAACGCGCATGCCTGGGTGATGACGGGGGGCTTGCCCGTGACCGGGGGCGCTAGTTTCGGAGAATTCACCGTGGTGCGCGTGTTTGCCAACCATGCGCCCATGACAGGGCAAGACGCATGATCGCCCCGTGGCGTCAGGCCTTGCGGCGCGTGCCACGTTGGCGCCTGTGGGTGTTTGCCGCGCTCCTGGCCGCAAGCAGCCTCACCGATGGGGTCGGTCTTATCCTCCTGGTGCCTCTGCTTTCCGCCATGAGCGGTGCCGAGTTCCATAATGCGGTGGCCTCGCGGCTTGTCGATGGCATCGCGGCGACAGGGCTGCCGCTTACGCCCGCTGTCGTCCTTGGACTTTTCGTGGGGGCGGTGGCGCTGCGGAGCGCGATCCAATACGGACGTGACCTTCAAGGGCTCCGATTGCAGCACGACGTCGTCGATCGTTTCCGGGGCGACTGCATCCGTCATCTCAACCGTGCGGACTGGCGGTGGCTGACGCGCCAGAAGCACAGCGATTACATGTCGCTGGTCATGACTGACGTGAACCGGATCGGGAACGGGCTGCACTCCGGCATGACGCTGGTCACCAGCCTGTCTGCGGCTGTCGCCTATCTCGTGGCGGCAGCGGTCGTGTCACCGTCCATGGCGGCGCTGACCGCGGTGGCTGGAGGAGTGGGCTTCGCGGCGATGCGGGGAATCCGGGCGCGTGCCCATCAATTGGGGGGGCAGCAGCTCGAGGCAAATCGTGCCATGACTGCGGACGTTCAGCACAGCGTCAGCGGATTGAAGACGCTAAAGGCATTGTCGACGGATGACCGCCACATCGAACGGCTGATTGCCTCAATCTCCCGGGTTCGGGCCGGGCAACTGAAGCTGGGGCGCATCACCAGCCTCACAACTGCCTCGCAGCAGATCATCGGGGCCGTCCTGATCTCGGGCTATGTCCTGATCGGTTGGTCCTATCTGCAGGTTCCGCTGGCGGCACTCGTGGCGCTTACCTTCTTCTTCAGCCGCCTGATGCCACTTTTCGCCTCGGCCCAGCAGATGTTGCACCGCGTTATCAACGCTGAACCGCCGCTGGCAGCGGTGCTGGATTTTCTCGAGCAGAGCGCGGCCCATGCTGAAGCGGCTCCTGCGCAGATGGCGGCGCGCTGGAACGTCGCGCAATCTATCGGCCTACAGGACGTCGGCTTGCGCTATGAAGAGCGCAGCCCTCCCGCGCTGGCGGGGATCGATCTGACGCTGCCGGCAGGCTCGACGACCGCGATCATCGGACCGTCTGGCGCTGGCAAGAGCACCCTCGCCGATGTGCTGATGGGATTGATCGAGCCGGATGCCGGTCATTTGCTGATCGACGGCGTGCGCGTGCGAGGCGAAATGCGGGTCAGGTGGCGCCAATCGGTGGCCTATGTGCCACAGGAGGTGTTCCTCTTTGACGATACGATCCGCGCCAATCTGTTGTGGGGCAACCCGGCGGCGACGACAGAGGCGCTGTTGGAGGCATTGGACAAGGCAGCGGCTGGTTTCGTGCGGAACTTGCCGAACGGGCTGGACACTGTCGTGGGGGCAAATGGCATGCGCCTGTCGGGAGGGGAGCGCCAGCGCCTGACGATCGCTCGGGCGCTTCTGGCCCGGCCCAGCCTTCTGATCATGGACGAGGCCACCAGCGCGCTCGATCCGGCGAATGAACTCGCGATCCGCGACGCTCTGCGGCGGCTGCATGGCGATCTGATCATCGTGCTCATCGGACATCGTCTGGCCACGCTCGAGCATGCCGATCAGGTCATCGAGCTGAATGCCGGTCGCATCGCGCGTATGGGCAGTTGGTCTGAGCTGCGCGGCGCCGAATTGACGTCCTGAATATTGCTGTCACGGCGGCCCAGCGCGACGGAAAATATCCCGAGCCCCGCCTGCAATTCAACCGTTCAAGAAAGCTAGCTATAGTCTGTCATGTAGCTAGCTTTTCCCGAAGAAACCCCGGCGCTGCTTCCCGAACGCGTCGCGGCGGAGATCTAGGCCAAGTCACTTAGGCTTCGGCGCACCAATTCTCACTTGATCTCGGCGCCCGCAGCTCCTGCTGGATCGATTTGGCCGGCGGCGTTGAAGAACAGCTCGATCAGCTCGTTCCTTTCGTCCTTCAGGGCGAACACGACCTCGTCCACCGTCGATCGGATGTCCCGGATCCGCAGCCGCCGCACGGTATCGGTTCGATAAGTGCCGAAGCGCCACATGAAGCCGACACCGATGCCCAGGGCCACCGCCTCATAGACGGCGTCGCGGGTGTCTGCGATCAGCTGCGGCTCGGGGGACAGGCCGGCGGCGCGGAAGGCGCGATCGACGACTTTTTGCGTCGAGGATCCCTGCGAGCGGAAGATCAGCGGCAGCCGCGCCAGGCCTTCGAGGCTGACCTCGTCGCGCAATCCCGTCGGGCTGTCCGCGGCGACGATGCCGACCACCTCCTGCGAGAGCACGCGCGCGGTGCGGAACCGGCGATCGTTCGGCAGATCGGGCAACACCGCGACATCCACCTCGCGCCGCAGCAAGGCTGCGAGGATGTCCTGATGCGAGCCGCTTTCCACCGAGACCGTCAAAGAAGGGTGCTGGCGCAGAAGCTGGTGGACGATCGCGATGCCCGGCATGGAATTGCCCAGCCCGACCCGCAGCCGGCGCCTGCCAGTCGGGCCTCGGCGTTCGAGGATGCGCAGCGCGTCATGCTCGGCCTCGCGCATCCGGGCGCCGATGTCGCAAAGCTGCTCGCATAGGGGCGTCGCGCAGAGGGTTCCGTTGAGCTTGTCGAACAGTCGCACGCCGAAGGCGGTCTCGAGGTCGCGAATCTGCTGCGCGACTGCGGAATGCGACACGCCCAGCCGGCGCGCGGCAGCCGAAAAAGACCCCTCCTCGGCGACCGCAGTCACCGAGCGCAGGCGGGAAAGCGACAGGGCGCTCGCCATGGATCCAACCGAAGCTTTCATCATCCGACGGCTTAGCTTGCAGATGTAACATCCACGTCACAGAAGCTCGTCAAACCGTGAGCAGTCCGGGGCGACGCCCCATCACCGCATGACCAGACGCGCATCGCGCGAACGGGGCCGAGGCCCCGAACGGAGAGGATTTGCCCATGACCCAGCCTGTCGGATTGTCCGAGTTCCTGTCAGGGCCGCTCCCCGAACGTGCTGCGATCCTGGCCGATCTCGATGGCTGTCTGATTGCTGGAGACCGCGTGCTGCCTGGCGTGCCCGAGCTGATCGCGCGCTGCGGCGAGCGGCTTTGGGTCGTCTCGAACAATTCCACCGACACGGCGGAGCACCTGTCGGCCCGGCTCGGCCTGATGGGGCTCGCGGTGGCCGCCGAACGCATGGTGCTGGCGGGAGAGGAAACGCTCCGCAATCTGCAGCGCTGTCGCCCCGGTGCCCGTGTCGCGCTCTTCGCCGCGCCGCCGCTTGTGGCACTGGCGCGCCAGCTGGGGCTGGTGCCCGACCGCGCGCAGCCCGAGCTTGTGCTGCTGGCGCGCGACACCGGCTTCAGCTTCGCCGACTTGACCCAGCTGACCGCGATGGCCGCGCGAGGCCTACCCGTGCTGCTGAGCAATCCCGACACGTTCCACCCCGGCCCGGATGGCACGCCTCAGCCTGAGACCGGTGCCCTTTGGGCCGCGGCGCGCGCCGCTGTGCCCGCCGCCACCGCATCGAGCCTCGCCAAGCCCGCACCCGATCTGGTCCATGTGGCGCTGTCGCGCGCCGGCGTCGCACCGGGTGCTGCGGTCTTTCTCGGCGACACGCCTGAAACAGACGGCCGCGCGGCGGCGGCCGCAGGGGTCGAGTTCGTCCTGCTCGCCCGGCCGGGCGGCGTGACCCTCGCCCAGGAGATCGTGACATGCTGAGCTACACCCTGCGCACCCTCGTCCGGATGGCGCTGACCTTCTTCGTGATCGTCACGCTGGTGTTCTTCGCCACGCGCCTGTCGGGAAACGCGATTGATTTCCTCGCGGGCGAGGGCATGACCCAGGAAGACCGTGAGATCCTGATCAGCTATTACGAGCTCGACCGGTCGCTCTGGGACCAATACTTCGCCTTCCTGCGCGCCTTCCTCGACGGGAATTTCGGCCTCTCCTTCATCGAGCGCCGACCCGTGATCGAGATCGTGGCGGAGCGCTTGTGGCCTTCGGCGCAGCTCCTCCTCTCGGCGGTCGGCCTCACCCTCGTCGTGTCGCTCCCGCTGGGCATGATCGCCGCGATCTGGCGCAAGCACTGGCTGGGCAGCGCGGCGATGGTCGTGGCCTTCCTCGGCTACGCGGTGCCGAACTTCATCCTCGCCGTCGTGATGGTCTTGGTCTTTGCCTACTGGCTGAACTGGCTGCCGGTGGTGGGCAACGGAACGCCTTTGCATTTCATCATGCCGACGCTGGCGATGTCGGGAGTATTGATCGCGGCGCTCACGCGCTTCACTCGCAATGCCATGCTCGACGTGCTTGGGCAGGACTTCATGCGCACCGCCCGCGCCAAGGGCCTTCCCGAGCGCGCGGTGATCCTGCGCCACGGGTTGCGCAACGCCTCGATCACGCTGCTGTCGGTGATCGGTCTTCAGATCGCGGGACTCGCTGCCTCCGGCTCGGTGGTGGTGGAATCGATCTTCGCTTGGCCCGGCATCGGCGACCTGCTCGTCTCCTCGGCGATACGGCGCGACTACCCGGTGCTCCAGTTCGGGGTCATCACCGTTGCCATCGCCGTCATCCTCATCAACGCCGCCATCGACCTTGCCTACGCATGGGCCGATCCGCGCCTGCGCCATCAACTGAAAGGGTGATCCGATGACCATGGCCCTCAATCTGCCCGCGCCTTCGGCCCTGCGCCGCCTCTGGACCGGCACGAACACGATCCAGAAGATCGCTTTCGCAGTCGGGCTGGCCCTCTTGCTCATGGCCATTCTCGGCCCGCTGATCGCGCCGCATGATCCCAATGCGCAGAGCCTGCTCTCGCGGCTGCGTCCGCCGATCGGCTTCGAGCGCGCGAAGACCGCCTATCCGCTGGGCACGGACGAGCTGGGCCGCGATGTCTTGTCGCGCAGCCTGCACGGATTGCGCCTGACCCTGATGCTGGCATTCCTCGGAGCGCTGTTGGGCCTTCTCGTGGGCGGGCTGCTCGGGCTGCTGGCAGGCGTGGTCGGCGGACGCACCGATGCCGCGATCATGTCGGCGGTCGATACCCAGATCGCGGTGCCCTTCACGCTGATTGCGCTGTTCACGCTGGCGATCTTCGGCAGTTCGCTTCAGGTGATGGTCATCGTCCTCGGCCTCGCCGGCTGGGAGCAATATGCCCGGATCGTGCGCGGCGACGTGCGGCGCCTGATGCATCTGCCCTTCATCGAGGCCGCCCGCGCCGCCGGCGCCAGTCCGCGGCGCATCGCCTTCACCCACCTGCTGCCCAATATCGTCTCGCCGCTGGTGGTCCAGTTCACGCTGTCGCTGTCGAATATCGTGCTGCTGGAAAGCACGCTGTCCTTCCTCGGCCTCGGCGTGCAGCCCCCCACCGCGACGCTTGGCTCGATGGTCGGGATCGGTCGCGACTACATGCCGACCGCCCCCTGGATCGTCATCGTCCCCGCCGCGCTGATCGTGTTGCTGACCTTCGCCGTCCAGGTGGTCGGTGACTGGTTACGCGACAGCGTCGACGTGCGCCTGCGCGCACGCTGACACCCCGCAACAAGAACAGAAGGCCGCAAGCGCCCGTCGTCAAACACTGCAATGGAGAGACCCATGCTCAGACTGCTCGTTTCCACCGCTCTTGCCGCCGGCATCGCCGCCGCTGGCGTCACGGGGGCTCAGGCCCGCGAACTGAAGGTCGGCGCTGCCAACGTCGCCAAATATCTCGACCCCGGCCGCGACCACTCGAATGTCGGCTCGCAGTTCTACTACAACACCTTCGACACGCTGATCGACAAGGATCACGAGAAGATCGGCGGCGAATGGCGCCCCGGTCTCGCGACCGAATGGAACCTCGTTTCGCCCAAGGTCATGGAGTTCAAGCTCCGTCAGGGCGTGACCTTCCAGAACGGCGAAGCGATGACCGCCGATGACGTGGTCTTTTCGCTCAACCGCATGTATCAGGCCACCTTCCCGCCCTATATGGTGCGCTCGAAGGACCGTCTGAACAACTTCGAGAAAGCCGAGAAGGTCGACGATTATACCGTCCGCATCACGGTGAAGCGCGAAGAGCCGCTTTGGGAAACGCTCGTGAACCTGCAGCAGGTTATGATCATCCCCGAAGACTACACCAAGGGCCTGACCGGCGATCCGAACGTGGCCGAGGACAGCGATTACGAAGCCTTCTCGATGGCTCCGGTCGGCACCGGCCCCTATGCGATCAGCGAGTTCAGCCCCGGCGAGCGCGTGGTCTATACCCGCTTCGACAATTTCTGGGGCGACAAGGCGCCGCTGGAAAAAGTCTCCGTGATCCATATCCCGGAAACCGCCTCGCGCATTACCGCGCTGAAGACCGGCGAAGTCGACATGATCACCAATGTCGCGCCCGACCAGCTGTCGCTGATCGAAGCCGACCCGAGCATCAAGGCCGCGGGCAGCGTCACGCCGCTGTTCCACGTCATGATCATGAACACCAACCATCCCAAGCTGCGTGACCCGCGCATCCGTCAGGCGCTCAGCCTCGCGATCGACCGCGACGCGCTGAACGAGGCGCTCTGGCTGGGCAAGGCCGTCGTTCCCTCGACCCACACGATGAAGGAATACGGCGACCTCTACATGCCGGAGCTGAAGACCTTCGAATACAACCCCGAGAAGGCCCGCGAACTGCTGAAGGAAGCTGGCTATGACGGGTTCGAGATCACCTATGACACCGACCCGGTCTATTACACCAACGGCCTTCTGGCCGCGCAGGCCATCGTCGAGATGTGGGCGCAGGTCGGCATCAAGGCCAAGGTGAATGTCGCGGAGAAATGGACCGGCAACAGCAAGGACATGATGACCCGCAACTGGTCGAACCCGATGTATTTCGCGGACCCCTTCGGCTCGTTCGGCGTCATGTGGGCCCCGGATGCCGCCTCGGAATCGGAAGGCCGTTTCACCACCGACGAAGCCTATCGCAAGACCTGGGACAAGTTCCGCTTCTCCAAGGATGTCGCGGATCGTCGCGCCGCCTATGCCGAGCTGATGGATCGCATCAAGCAGGACCCGCCGGTGCTGCCGCTCTATCGCCCCTATGAGAGCTGGGCGATGCGCAAGGATATCGCCTGGGCGCCGAAACCTGGCCACATCCCCTATGTGCTCGATTTCCGCGCCGGGGCGATCTCCTTCGCCTCCAACTAACGCTCCCCGCCCGTCGCCGCTTGTGCGTGGCGGCGGGCACCTTCCCGCAACTCTTTGGAAAGTTTCAGCATGTCCACCCGTATCGCCATCGTCACTGATATCCACCATGGCAAACCCTCGACCGCGAAGCGCGGCGACATGGCGCTGCCCCTGATGGAAGACTTCGCCCGTTACGTTCGCGACGGCGGGGCCGATCTGGTGCTCGATCTCGGGGATCGGATCTCGGATGAGAACCGCGACACCGACCTACGCCTGGAAGCCGAAGTGGCCGAGGCGTTCCGTGCCGTCGAGGCCCCGATCCTGCATCTCAACGGCAACCATGATCGCGATCACCTGGAGGTCTCGGATAACGAAGGGATCCTCGGCCAGACGCTCGATCACGGGGTGGTCGATATCGGCGGCTGGCGCATCGTCCTGTGGCGCGCCGATACGCGTATCCGCCGGATGCCCGACTATTCCGGCTTCGTGCTGACCGAGCCCGACTTGATCTGGCTCTCGCGCACTATGCAGGCGAGCGATCGCCCGACGCTCGTGGTCAGCCATGTGCCGATTTCGGGCCATTCGCAGCTGGGCAACTACTATTTCGAGAACAACCCCGCCAGCTCGACCTATCCGATGGCCGAGCGCGCCCGTGCCGCGCTCTCGCGTGCGAAGGTGCCGGTGGTCTGTCTCGCAGGCCACGTGCATTGGAACACCGTCACAACGGTTGACGGCATCACCCATCTGACCCAGCAATCGCTGACCGAGAGCTTCACCACCGAGGGCGAACCTGCCGGCGCGATGGGGATGATCGAACTGGGCGACAGCTTCCGCTGGGAGGTTGTGGGCGACGATCCGTTCTCCTTCGAGACCACCCCCCGCCATCGCCGTTGGACGCCCCCGCTGCCGTCCTTCGCCGACCACCCCGAGGCACGCGTCCGCCGCGCTGCCGCAGCCGCGAGTTGATCCATGAGCCGCGCACCGCTTCTGTCAGTCCAGAACCTGAGCCTCGCTTTCGGCTCCCACATCGCGCTGTCGGGGCTCAGCTTCGACATCGCACGCGGCGAGACCGTCGCGTTGGTGGGGGAGTCCGGCTCGGGCAAATCCGCCACCGCGCTGGCGCTGATGCGCCTGATCGAACGCGAGGGCGGGCGCCTGACCGGCGGACGCATCGATCTCGACGGTGACACGCCGGTCGAGATCACGGCGCTCGAGGAACGCGAGATGCAGCAGGTGCGCGGCAACCGGATCTCTATGATCTTTCAGGAGCCGATGACCGCGCTCAACCCGGTGATGCCGCTTGGCGAGCAGGTGGCAGAAGTCTTGCGCCTGCATCAGGGGCTGGACCGCAAGGCGGCGCTGGCGGCGGCCCGCGCCGCGTTCGCGCGGGTCAAGATCCCCGAACCCGAACGGCGGCTGGTGCAATATCCGCACGAGCTGTCGGGCGGGTTGCGGCAGCGCGTCATGATCGCGATGGCGCTGGCCTGCCAGCCCGATCTGCTGATCGCCGATGAGCCGACGACCGCGCTCGATGTGACGACGCAAGCGGAGATCCTGTCGCTGATCAAAGAGCTGCAGGAAGAAAGCGGAATGGCCGTGCTGTTCATCACCCACGACATGGGGGTGGTGGCCGAGATCGCCGACCGCGTCGTCGTGCTGTGTCGCGGCGAACAGGTCGAAACCGGTCCGGTCGGGCAGATCTTCGCCGCACCGCAGGCCGAATATACCCGCAACCTGATGGCGGCGACGCCGATGCTGGGCGCGGGGGCGCCGAAACGGCCGCTCAATGCAGATGCGCCGCTCCTCGAAGTCGACCGGCTGTCGGTTCGTTTCCCGGTGCGCCGCGCCGCTCCGGGACGGCCTGCGCTCGATTATCACGCGGTCAACGAGGTCTCGCTGACCCTCGGGCGCGGTGAAACGCTCGGGCTGGTGGGGGAATCCGGCTGCGGCAAATCCACCTTGGCGCGGACCTTGCTCGGTCTCGAGGCAGCCTCCGGCGGGCGGGTCCGGCTGAGCGGGCAGACCCTGACCGGCCTGACGGCGCAGGAACTGCGCCCGCTGCGCGGAAAGATGCAAATGGTCTTTCAGGACCCCTATGCCAGCCTCAACCCACGGCTCCCGGTCTATGATCTGATCACCGAGCCCGCCCATATCCGCAGCCCGATGACGCGCGCCGAGCGGCGGGCGATGGCGGGCGAGCTTCTGGAGCGGGTCGGGCTGGAAGCCGCCGCCATGGATCGCTACCCGCACCAGTTCTCCGGCGGGCAGCGCCAACGGCTCTGCATCTGCCGTGCGCTCTCGGTCAAACCGGCGATCATCGTTGCGGATGAGGCGGTCTCGGCCCTCGACGTATCGGTCGCGCGCCAGATCACCGATCTGATCGCCAAGCTGCAGAAGGAAGAAGGTGTCTCTTTTCTCTTCATCTCACACGATATCGCGGTCGTCGAACGCGTCAGTCACCGCATCGCTGTGATGTGGGCGGGGCAGGTCGTGGAAACCGGGCCGACCGACACCGTTCTGAAGAACCCGCTACATCCCTATACCCGACGGCTTCTGTCCGCGGTGCCGCATCCGGACCCGCAACGCAGACCGCTTCCGCGCGAGCGCGCAGCCGATCTTCGACCGCCGAAGCTTTTGCTTCCGCGTGATATCGATCCCGAGCGTATCGCGCTCCGCGAAGTGAGCGAGGGACATTTCGTCGCCATCCGCGATACGGTCGAGCTGATGGCCTACCAGTCGATGACGCGCGCTGCGTCAGAGGCCCCGCGTGAAGCGAAGCGCGAAGGCGTCGGGAGTATGGTGATCTAGCAGCGGCGCCACTCTGCGTCGGCGTTGGGCGCTGGGCTAACGCCCGCTGCAAGGAGTTCGAGTGATCGACAAGCTCGAAGCCTCGCGCGCGCGAAAAAATGGACGCGGCGCAAGCACGCGAGGTTGAGAGAGCGCAGGGCGACTTTTTGTTGCCTTCGGCGAACGGATCAGGGGACATCTGGAAAACGATCAGCCGCACGGTCTTCGTGGCTACGCTGTGCCTCTCTTCAAGCGGGCCAGCGCGCCGTTCTTGCGCCTCGGCATTCTCCAACCCCTGAGCGCGCTATTGCATCGTTCCGTAATCCAGCCGTTCGAGAAAGCTACCTACAGTCTGTCATATAGCTAAATTTCCCGGCGCTGTTTTTCGCACCGGTCTCCTGCGCGTTTTTTTCAGGCCCCCCCTTGCCGCTCGGCGTGTCCCGAATGCCGCGGATCATGCCTGCGTTATGGCTAGCGGCGCGGGCGCTCGAGACCGCTTCACCGGCGCGCTCGCCGTCTCCCTTCTCCGTCTGGCGGCTGGCACGCCGATTTCGCTGGGTTACGCGATGGAGAACCCGCATTGCTTCGGTGCCGAAGTCGGGCAGAGGCTCGCGGCCGTTTGAGATACCAATTGTCGTGTGGGCCGATCGTCGCGATCAGGTGGTAACGCGCCGAACTGCCTCATTCTGATCCGTTGAGGGCGGCCCGTGACAGGTCACCAGTTAGGCAGATCGGCGCGATCGTGATATACTTCTAAAGGTAAGCTTTTCGGCGGAGAAATGCATGGCCATCGATTTCTGGTTCGCGATTGGCAGCACCTACACCTATTTCCCGGTTATGCGCCTCGACGCTGTCGAAGCTCAAACCGGTATCCGCTTCAACTGGCGTCCATTCAACTTGCGACGGGTGCTGGTCTCGATGAACAGCGTCCCCTATGCTGACAAGCCCGCGAAACTTGCCTACATGTGGCGCGACATCGAGCGCCGTGCCAAGGGCTTCGGGCTCACAGTCTCCATGCCTCCTCCTTACATGATTGACGACCTCGTGCGCGCTAACCGCATCGCGCTCCTTGGCCTGAAGGAGGGCTGGGGCAAGGCTTATATTCGTGCCAGCTATCGGCGCTGGTTTGCCGAGGGACAGGATGCCGGCGCTGAACCCAACTTCTCCGAGAGCCTGCGGGAGGCGGGTCAGAACCCCAAAGAGGCGCTCACCCGCGCCGATGCCCCAGAGATAGCTGAAGCTTTGGAACGCGACACCGACGAGGCGTTCTCGCTTGGTCTCTTCGGCGCCCCCAACTTCGTCGTGGGAAAAGAGATCTTCTGGGGACACGATCGGCTCGATGATGCCATCGCCTGGCATCGGCAGGCCAGCTGAAACGGCCTGCAGTCTGCGTTCAGTTCAGGCACCGAAAATGCGCAGTGTAATCGGGCCGCCTGCTGTTTGGATATCGTGTGGAGAGGCAAAACAGCTTCGCGCGCAGGATGGCGCAATGTCCACCGTGGTTGCGATCCTCGTAAACGCTGTCCTTCAAATAGGGGGTGCTCGTTTTGCTGTATTTGTTCAACCCCGCTTTCGAAAGATTTCAGTGGCTTACGAGGGGGTAGGGGTGCTCGTTCAACGACATGGCATGTCGTGAAACGAGCACCCCTATGCTGTTGAACGAGCACCTGCGGGCCCGGTGCTTAAAGTGCTCGATTATATGCAGTTCGGGTGTGGAATGTCGTTGAACGAGCACCAGGGAGGGCGAGTTGCCCGCGTGCTCTCTCGCGGGTTTCTTCAATCACCGTTCTTGTCAGTTCCGGCAACCTTCTCGAAGCAAAAATCCGATCGAACGGCGGATGAAACTGTCCAGCGGCCCCGCGAGCCGTCGCACTGATGGCTCAAGGACAGCCGTGCGCTGATAATCAAACTGGAAAACCCAGGAGGGTTTGACCAAACGGGCGCTCGCTACCTTCCGCGATCGATTGATCTTTTCGGCTATGCCGTCATTGCAGGTTCAATTGTGTGATCATCCGTTCCAGCCGTTCCATCGCGCGCACGCCGTCCTCGATATCGGGCACATTGCGGCTCTCGCCCTGCAGCACTGCCGCCGCATCGGAGAGGAGCGCCGCGTAGCCTTTGTGATCCTCATTCGCGGCCGCCGTGAAGTTCGGTCGCCAGCTCAAGGTATCGCAGGTTGGATCGAGCATTGCCCTTGGATCGTCGGCCTTGAAGGGCGGATCGCGATAGAGCGCCACGTCGATGATGTTGTCGACATGCAGGCGCGCGTGATCGCCCATGATGCGGATCTCTTCCATCGGGGTCCCGCGCGATTGCACGGTGCCCATGACGATATTGCCGATCACGCCGGCCTGCGTCGTGAAATTGAGGTGTAGCAAAAGTTTGCCTGGTGCGGGAGAGACGTGGCGCACCTGCATGTCGCCGAAATCGTCCCCCGCGAACCATGGGATCAGGTCCATGTAATGCACGCAGTGATGCAGGAAGAAGCCGGTGTAGTCGGGCTCGCCCTGAAAATAGGTCGGGGCGGTCATGTAGGCTCCGGTGATCCCGAGAACGGGGCCGAACTCCCCATGGTCGAGGACGTTCTTTGCGATCTTGTTACCGGTCGAGTAGCGCTTCATGAAGCCGACGATGACCGGTTTTTTCGCGGCCTGCGCGGCACGTGCGATCTCCCGGGCGCCTTCGGCGGTGGCGGCGGGAGGTTTCTCCATGAAAACCGGCAACCCGCGTTTGAGCGCGGCCAGCGTCGCCATCCGGTGAAGCTCCGGCCCCACGGCCATGCCAATCGCGTCAAGTCCAGGCGTGGAGATCATTTCCTCGAAGTCGGAGAACAGTGCGGTGACACCGTATTCCTCGCCGGTGCGGGTCAACGCCGCTGCATCGCGATCACAGAGCGCCGCGATGCGGATGTCGTTGCGCCCGAGTTGAGGTAGCAGCATTTGGCGCGCATGGCGCCCACAGCCGATCCAGCCGATCTTCATCATTGGTCTACCTCCGCGAGCGTCAGCGAATTGCGGATCACGCCCAGACCGGCGCGCAACTTGTCGGACTCATCTTCGCGCGGCGCGCGCCATTGCGCGATGGGGAGAGCGATCCGGTCATCGGCCCGCCGGAATGGCTCGAGAGATATCGGCCCGTCGTAGCTCACTTGGTGCAGGGCACGCATGATCGCGGTCCAGTCGAGATGCCCGGTGCCGGGATGCCCACGGTGGTTCTCATTGGCTTGGAAATGCGCGATGCGGGGCCCCGCCAGTCGGATCGCATCGGCGATCGAGCGGTCTTCCATGTTCATATGGAAAGTGTCGAGCATCAGCTGGCAACCCGGATCATTGACCGCGTCGACCAGCTCGACCGCCTGACGGGTGGTGTTGAGGATATCCGTTTCGAACCGGTTCAGGGCCTCGACTGCAAGAACCACACCCGCCGAACGTGCCAACGGCGCCACCTGCGAAAAACCCTCGATAGTGCGATCGGCGCGGGCCGCGATTTGGTCATCGCTGCGCGGGCAGGGTGGACGCCCCGCGAAGACCATCGGTTCCCCGTAGAGCGGGCCGCCGACGATGCCGACGCCCAATTCGGCCGCGACCTCCACGCAGAACTTCAGATAATCGAGGCCACCTTTCACATTCTCAGGGTCATCGGATGCGATGGAGCGTTGCGGATTGACCCGCGCCGCCAGCACCAGCGAGATACCTGCATCGGAAGCTGCGGCTTTGACATCGGCCAGCGGCAGATCGTCCTCTGGTTCGGGCACCAGTAGCTCGACGAAGTCGAAGCCAAGCTCCGCAGCATGGGCGAAATAGTGCAGGTCCTTGCCGGTGAATGGCCGGGTGAACTGCATTGAGATGATACCAATCGGGTTTTTCAAGATATGTCCTTTCTAGCCTTTCACGGCGCCTTGCGTGAGGCCGGAGATCAGGCGTTTCTGAACGATGAGGAAGAGCACGGTCGCGGGCAACGCGCCGACGATCCCACCCGCCGTCAGCAAGCCCCATTGCACCTCGTATTCGCCGATGAGTGTCTGCACGGCGACGGTGATCGTGCGCACGTCGCGTCCACCGAGGGTGAGGGCGTAGAGATACTCGTTCCAGGCGGTGATGAAGATGTAGATACCGGTGGCGATAATGCCGGGCAGGCACAGAGGTAGCACGACGCGGCGCAGCGCTTGCAGGCGGGTGCAGCCATCGGTCATTGCCGCCTCGTCGAGCGAGCGTGGGATACCGTTCATGTAGCTGACCATCATCCAGATCGAGAAGGGGATCGCGACGGTCGAATTGGCGATGATCAGCGCGAGGTGGGTGTCGAGCAGGTGCAGCCGGCGCATGAAGACGAAGAGTGGCAGAATCAGCAGCACCAGCGGGAACATGTTGATGAGCAGGAATTGCAGCATCAGGATCCGCTTGCCCCGGAAGTTGAAGCGCGAGAAGGCGTAGGCCGCCGTGATCGAGAGCGAGAGGCCCACGACGACGGTGCCCGCCGCCACGATGAAGCTGTCGAGAAGGTTCTTGCCGAAGCCCACCGTCTCGAAGAGGCGCGTGTAATTCTCGATCGTCGCGTTCCAGATCGAAGGGCCTTGCGTGAACAGTGTCGATTGCGGGCTGAGCGAAGTGATCAGCATCCACAGGTAGGGGCCGAGCGTGAAGGTGAGAACCGCCAGCATCGGCAGTTCGACGACCAGAAAGCGCTTGAGGCGGGAGCGTTTGCGCAGGCTCATGAGGACACCGCCTTTCCGGTCCGGCGCAGATAGAAGACCACGACGACCATCAGCATGGCTGTGAACAGGACCGCGACCGCCGAGCCGTAGCCGAAATCGAGGTTCGTGCGGGCCTTGATGAACGCGTAGAGCGGGAGCGTGTAGGTCGAGTAGCCGGGGCCGCCGCCGGTCATCACGAAGATCACGTCGAAGCTGTTGGCCACCCAGATCAGCCTGAGCAGGACCGCGGTCGCCATCACTCCAGAAATGCCGGGCAGGGTTATGTGCCAGAATTGGCGCCAGGTCGAAGCGCCGTCGATCGATGCCGCCTCGTAATAGCTGCGCGGGATCGATTGCAGCCCGGCGAGGATCATCACCGCGAAGAAAGGAAAGCCTTGCCATGTCAGCGTGACAATGATCGCGCCGAGGGCGGTCTTCGGGTCGGCAAGCCACGGGATCGCCTTCTGGATAAGACCGACCCGCAGCAGGAACTCGTTGGCGATGCCGTAATTGCTGTCGTAGATCCAGACCCACATTAGGGCGATCACGACAGAGGGCAGCGCCCAAGGGATGATCACCAATGCGCGGGCCAACGGGCGCCACGGAAACTCCTGGTTCAGAAGGAGGGCTGTGATCAGTCCCAACAGCAATTGCGCGGGGATCGTCGCTGCCATCCAGATCGCGGTGTGGCGCAGCGATATCCAGAAAACCTCATCGTTCAGCGCGGCCTTGAAATTCTTGAGCCCGACGAAGTCGAAGGCATTCGGTCGGAACAGCACGTAATCGTGCAGGCTCATCCATGCGGTTTGCAGCATCGGCAGGAAGACGATGGCCAAGGTTACCAGCACGGCTGGCGACAGCATCGCGTAGGGCAGCACGCGACGGCCCAGCCCACGCCGCGGCGGGGAGGTGGAAAGCTCTGGTCTTGTCATGTTCGAAGCCAATCAGGGCAGGTTTGGAAAAGGGCGCGCACGAAGGATGCGCGCGCGCCCCGGCTGCATCGGCGGGATCAGTCGCCGTTGTAGAGTTTGGCGATTTCTTCGTTCATCTGCTTGGGCGTGATCTCCCCGGTCAGAACCCTTTGCATCGCGGTGGGCCAGACGGTGTTCACGAAGTCCGAGGTTTGAGAAACGTTCGGATAGAGATGCGCGAAGGGTAGCGAGTCCACCGTGGCCTGAACGAAGCGTTTGGGCTGGAGCGTCCAGCTGTCCGCATCCGATTTCACGACTGGCAGCTGGCCGGTCGCCTCGTTGAACTTGGCGTTGTTTCCGGGGCTCGAGAGGAACGAGATCCACTTCCAGGCTGCCTCCTTGTCCTCTGCGCCTGAGAAGATTGCGGTGCTCTCGTCACCGAATGCCGTCCAGCGTCCACCGCCACATTCGGGCACCGGCACTGCCGAGACTTTGTCGCCCAGAGCCTCGACCATGCCATTGGCCGAGCCGATATGGTGGATCGTCATCGCGGTCTTGCCCGCCTTGAACGCACCGATGATCTCCGAGAAGCCGTCATTGGGAGCCGACGGCGGGAAGACGTGATCCTTGCGGAACAGGTCCTGCACGAACTGCGTGCCCGCGATGCCTGCATCCGAGGTCAGACCTTTGGTCAGGCTCACGCCCTCACGGCCGAGGGTGAAGCTCGCCCATTGGTCCTGGCCACCCTTGGCGCCGCGAAAGCCGAAGCCATAGACGTCGGGTGTTCCGTCGCCGTTGGTGTCGCGAGTGAGCTTCTTGGCGTCTTCCTCGAACTCCGCGCAGGTTTGCGGAGGGGTCAGGCCCAGCTCCTTGAACATGTCGGTGCGGTAGTAGAGGTAGAGGATCACGTATTGGATCGGCAGGTAATAATGCTCACCATCTGCCGCTTGCGTAAGTTTGAAGAGGTTCTCGTCGATCTGCGACTTGCCGGCCCACTTCGAGAGCTGATCGTCGATCGGTTCTAGCGCGCCCATCTCGATCAGGCGCGGTTGGGCAAACATCTTGACCATCGCCGCGTCGGGTGCATTGCCCCCGATAATTGCGGTGTAAAGCTGGTCGTAATAGCTGTTCCACGGCACGTTTTGAGCATCAATCTTGATGCCGGGGTTTTCCTTTTCGAATTTCGCGACCAAGCCGCTCATAGGGTTGTCGGCATTGTCGAAGTGATACCAGAAATGCACTGTGCTGTCGGCATGCGCGATCCCGGCCGCCATGGCCAGAATCGAGGCAAGTCCGAAGGTTTTGATCCGTTTCATCTTTCTCCTCCCTTGGGTTGACCGTTCTCCTCAGACGGTCTGTTGAAATACCTCGCCCACACGAGCGAAGGCCGCGCGGGCCTCGGGCAGGATGCTGCCCATCTGCATGAAGCCGTGAACGACGCCTTCGATGCGGTCATAAGGATCGTTGCGCCCCAACCCGTGAAGGCGCGCCGCGAGCTGGTCGCTGTCCGAGCATAACGGGTCGATCTCGGCGGCGTTCAGGTAGAGCGGTGGCAGGGCACGCAGAGCTGCATCATCCGCAGCCAACGGTGAGACCGTCGCCTCTGCGCGGTCTCCGGCGGGGCAATACCAATCCCAATAGCGTTGCATCTTGTCGCGTGTCAGGCCCGGCCCCGCGGCATAGGTGCGGTAGGAATCTGTCTTGAAATCCGCGCCGTAGACGCCGTAGAAAAGAAGTCCCATTTGCGGAAGATCGGTCTCAGCCGAGATCCTGCGCAGTATCAGCGCCAGCGCGAGGTTCGCACCGGCGCTGTCTCCCGCAATACTCCAATGCCGGGTCCTGTCTCGCACCTCCCAAGCCGCCTCGACGTCATCGAGCCCGGCCGGAAAGGGATTTTCCGGTGCCAGACGATAATCGAAAGTCAGCACCGGGCAGCCACAGGCAAGCGCGAGCCGGCGCGCTGCGCCTTCGTGGGTTAGCGCAGAACAAAACGCCCAGCCGCCCCCATGCACATGCAAGATCGCGTGGCGTCCGTCGTCGTTCGGCGGCGTCACCAGCCGCGCGGGCAGGTCACCTATCAGCACCGTGCGCGTCTCCATCGGAGGCAGGTCGGCGTTCCAGCGGGCGTTGGTCATTTCGGCGAGCGCGCGCCCGAGACGCGGCGCCATCAGAGTGGGATCGCCCAGACCGGCATCCTCTTGTGCGAGGCGTTCAAGCACCGGTTCCATCGAGGCGCTGAGGCGTGTCATGACTGCTCTCCGGCATCGCTCGCGCGCAGATCGGGGCCGAAATCCACAATCGTGGTGATGTGGTGATCAAGCAGCTGCCGCAGATGTTCTACGTCGCCTTGGGCAAGAGCTGCGATGATCGGAACATGCCGTTCGGCAGTTTCTTCCAGCGCACGATTGGGTTGCGAATTCAGAATCTTGTAGCGGTGGTTGTGGATCAGGCACCGGCTGAGGATGGGGGTGACGAGCGGCAGATCGGCCGCGGCAAAGAGCCGTGCGTGAAATCCGCGGTCATGGGTCGAAAGCCGGTATTCATCGCCGTCGCGCGCGGCGTTGCGCATCGCGTCCAGCCTTGCGCGCAACTCGCCAAGCAAGGCGGCGTCGGTGCGAGCCATCACCCGGTCGAGATGGCTGCATTCTATTCCGCGGCGGATCTCCAGAAGGGCGCGCGCGTCATCAGCAGCACAGGGGGCCACATGCGTCCCCCGGTTGGGCAGCCGGTTGACCAGCCCTTCTTCGTTCAGCCGCATCAACGCTTCGCGAATCGTGCCTTGGCTGCAGCCGAACCGTTGCGCGAGATCTAGTTCCGTCAACGCGCTTGAGGGCAGCAAGGTGCCCAATACGATTTCCTGCTGCAGAGCCTCGAAGACCTGGTGGCTGCGGCGGCCCGAGGGGCGGACTGTGCCGCCGGTCGATGTGAACGTATCAAAACTTTCCGCGGCCATTCGTCTTTCCCAATTTCGTGGCTTGCCTCGAATTATCAATATCGATAACATGACGATTATCGATAATGCAAGCGCATTTCGAACGGGAGGAGACAACGCGCCATGGCAGAGATTTCGTTACGCAAGATCGTCAAGGATTACGGGGCCGTGCGGGCCATGCACGGTGTGGATCTGGACGTCGCCGACGGAGAGTTCGTCGCATTTGTCGGCCCTTCGGGCTGCGGCAAGTCCACCTTGCTGAGAATGATCGCGGGGCTCGAAGAAATCTCCGATGGCGAGTTGTCGATCGGCGGTCGCGTGGTCAATGAGCTCGAGCCGCGTGATCGCGATGTGGCGATGGTGTTTCAGGATTACGCGCTCTATCCGCATATGACGATCCGCGCCAATATCGGTTTCGGCCTCAAGATGCGTGGTTTCAAGGCGGCTGAAATCAACGAGCGGGTCGAGCGCGCGGCGGGCATCTTGCAAATTGCCGATTTCCTCGATCGCAAACCCGGTCAACTTTCCGGTGGCCAGAGGCAGCGCGTCGCGATGGGTCGCGCCATCGTTCGCGAGCCCTCGGTCTTTCTGTTCGACGAGCCTTTGTCGAACCTCGATGCCAAGCTGCGGGTCGAGATGCGCACCCAGATCAAGCGACTCCACGCGATGCTGCGCACGACGATGATCTACGTTACCCATGATCAGACCGAGGCGATGACGCTTGCAGATCGCGTCGTGGTGCTGCGGGGAGGTCATATCGTGCAGCAGGGTGCTCCGATGGAGCTATATTCCAACCCTGAGACACGCTTCGTGGGAGAGTTCATCGGCTCGCCGCAAATGAACATCATGTCCGGAATCCTGGACCGGTCCGGAGATGTTCCGCAGCTGTGTCTGGGCGATCAGGCGATGCCGCTGGGCGTGGTCGCGGCAGCAGATGGGGCGCGCATCGATGTGGGCGTTCGCCCTGAGCATCTGACCCTGGCCGGGCAGGGGGCTGAGATGATCCGGGCTGTGCCCGAAGTGTTCGAGCCGCTCGGATCGGACCTGATGGCGATCTGCAGCTTCAGCGAACATGAACTTACAGCGCGCCTTGATCCTAATCTCCGCCTGACAGCGGGCACGCCGATCCCTCTGAGCTACGCGATGGAGAATTTGCATTACTTCGATGCTGAAACCGGGAAGAGGCTGGCGACTGTTTGAAGCTCCGATTTTCGTGTTGGTTGATTGCCGTGATCGGTTGGTAGCGCCTTGAGCTTTGCGGAATTGCCTTGCTCTGATCCATCGCGAAGAGATAGGAGCGGCCCCATAGATGGTATTGACAGATTGCTCTCCCGCTGTGCTGGGCTTCAGGTAAGATGACAGCAAGCGCGCTTAATCACCGCTCTGGAGCAAGGGGCGCCCAAGCTTAAGCTTCTTCGAGATTGCGGCACCAGCCAATAGCTGCCTCTATCTTCAATTCGATGGACGACCTAAGGCGGAAGTTCACGGATGCTATAATATCCCGACTTCAGCTCTGCCGAGGCGCGACCTCGAAAAGCTCTGTGTGATCATCCTGAATGCGGTCGATCTGATCGAGGATCCGCGACAGGTGATCGCGCATCGCCTGTGTCGCGCGGTCAAGGTCGCGGCTTTCGAGCGCGCTCAGAATCTTCACGTGATCGTCGAACGCATCGCGCGAGGCGAAGGACAGCGACAGCATCCGCACGCGATCCATGTGCCCCTTGTTCTCGGCGATCAATTCCCATGTGAAGCCGAGCCCGGCACGGGTGCAGATCTCGCGATGGAATTGATCGTCCAGCTCGTGGAATTTGGTCTTCTCACCCTTCTCCATCGCGGCACGCTGTTGCTCGATCAGATCGCGCAATGCCGCGAGATCCTCATCGGTCAATGCGGCGACCGCGACGCGCACGGTTTCGACCTCGAGCGCGTTGCGAATGAAACGCGCCTGCAGCACCGCGTCGCGTGAAATCAGCGAGACCGTCGTCGCACGCTGGGGACGAATCACGAGAAAGCCGAGTTTCGACAAACGGTAGAAAGCATCGCGCACCGGCTGGCGCGAAACGCCCATCTGCTTGGCGACCTCCACTTCCGAAAGCTTCGTCCCCGGCGGTAGGGACAACCCCAGAACCTGCTGACGCAAATGTTCGAAAACGACATCGGAGACAGACATGCGTGCGTTCTGATCAAGCTGGGTCAAAGGCAGGGGCGCGGGCATCGGAACTCCTCGTTGACGATCCGGGTATTCTAGCATATTAGTTTATTAGTTCGGTGTTAGTCCACCTAAGAAAATAGCCACAGGGGGAGCGATAGACCATGGCGCTGTTGAATAAAGATCGCCTGCTGCCAGCGGATCCGGGGGCTCGTGCCCTCGCACGCGATCTCTATGACACGGTCAGGGATGCTCCGATTATCTCGCCCCATGGCCATACCGACCCGCGCTGGTATGCGCAGAACGAGGCCTTTCCCGACCCTGCCCAGCTTTTCGTGACGCCCGATCACTATGTGTTCCGGATGCTGCACAGTCAGGGCGTGCCGCTGGAGGCGCTTGGTGTGCCGCGTGTGGATGGCGGGGAGACGGAAACCGATGGTCGCAAGATCTGGCGGCTGTTCGCGGAGTATTACCATCTGTTCCGCGCCACGCCGTCACGGATCTGGCTGGACCATGCGTTCGAGACGATCTTCGGGTTCACCGAGCGGCTCAGCGCCGACACCGCAGACATGTATTACGATCGCATCTCAGAGGCGCTTCAGCGACCGGAGATGCGCCCGCGCGCCTTGTTCGAGCAGTTCAATATCGAGGTGATCGCGACGACGGAAAGCCCGCTCGACGATCTGAAATGGCACCGGATGATCCGCGAAAGCGGGTGGGGCGGGCGTGTGATCACCGCCTATCGCCCCGATCCGGTGGTCGATCCCGATTTTGAAGGCTTCGCGCAGAACGTCGAGACGTTCTGCCAGCTTGGCGGGCAGTCGGGCACCTCTTTCTCGGCCTATCTGGACGCCCATCGCGACCGGCGCGCCTATTTCGCCTCTTTCGGGGCGACCTCGACCGACCACGGTCATCCGAGTGCCGCGACGCTCAATCTGGATCGCGCCGCGGCGGAGGCGCTCTATGACAAGGTGCTCGCGGGGAAAGCGGACGCGGCGGAACGCGAGGCGTTTCGCGCCCAGATGCTGACCGAGATGGCGAAGCTGTCCTGCGAGGACGGTCTGGTGATGCAGATCCATCCCGGTTCATCGCGCAATCATTCGGGCCCGATCCAGTCCCGCTTCGGTCGTGACAAGGGTTACGACATTCCGACGCGCACCGATTATGTCGCAGCCCTCAAGCCGCTTCTCGATGCGGTGGGGCAGGACCCCGAGCTGCGCGTCATTCTGTTCACGCTGGACGAGAGCACCTATGCGCGCGAGCTGTCGCCGCTTGCGGGGGTCTATCCCTGTCTGCGCCTCGGCCCGGCATGGTGGTTCCACGACAGTTTCGAGGGCATGTGGCGCTACCGCGAGATGACCACCGAAACCGCGGGCTTCTACAACACGGTCGGCTTCAACGACGACACCCGTGCCTATTTGTCGATCCCCGCGCGCCATGACGTCGCGCGCCGGGTCGATGCCGGATTCCTTGCCAACTTGGTCGCCACCGGGCGGCTGACGGAGGAGGAAGCTTCTGAGGTCATTCATGACCTCACACACAGGCTTGCGCGCCAAGCCTACAAGCTCTGATTGAGCACTTTCTGGGAGGAGAGAAGTAATGAAGAAGACACTGACACCTATCGCTGCGCTGCTGATTTCGGCCGCCTGCGTCACGACCGCGTCGGCCTGCGACATGACCCTGCGCTCGTCGGACACCCACCCCGACGGCTACCCGACCGTCGAGGCGGTGAAATCGATGGCCAAGGAGGTCGAGGCGAAGACCGATGGCCGGATCTGCATCGAGGTCTACCCGTCCGCGCAGCTGGGCGAGGAGAAGGATACGATCGAGCAGACCCAGCTGGGCGTGATCGACATGGTGCGCGCTTCGTTCGGCACGTTCAACGACATCGTTCCGGAAACGCAGCTGTTCTCGCTGCCTTACCTCTTCCGCTCGGTCGAGCATCAGCACCATGTTCTCGACGGCCCGATCGGCGCCGAAGTCGGTAAGGCGTTCGAAGCGCATGATCTGGTCCAGCTGGCCAATTACGACGCGGGCTCGCGCAGCTTCTACAATTCCGAGCATCCGATCAAATCGATCGACGACCTTCAGGGCATGAAGTTCCGTGTCATGCAGAACGACGTCTTCGTCGACATGATGCAGGCGATCGGCGCGAATGCTACGCCGATGCCCTATGGCGAGGTTTACTCCTCGATCCAGACCGGCGTCATCGACGGCGCGGAGAACAACTGGCCCTCCTATGACAGCTCGGGCCATTACGAGGTCGCGCCCTATTACACCCAGGACCAGCACCTCATGGTCCCGGAACTGGTGGCGATGTCGCTCACGACCTGGAACAAGCTGAGCCCCGAAGACCAGAAGGTCATCAAGGCAGCTGCGAAGAACTCGGAAACGCTCGAGCGTAAGCTCTGGGCCGAGCAGGAAAAGAAATCCGAGGACAAGGTCGAAGCGGCCGGCGTCAAGGTCGTGAAGGACATCGACAAGCAGCCCTTCATCGACGCGATGAAGCCGGTCTACGACAAATACGTGACCACGCCCGAAGCCAAGGATCTGGTGGCGCGCATTCAAGCGACGAAGTGATCTGATCCATCGCCCCCCGCCGATTGCGGCGGGGGCACACTCTTTTCGTGGAGATCCCACAGATGCGCAACGTTGTGGAAAAACTGGCCGTCTGGACGGGCTGGTTGGGCCGCGCTGCCCTATGGTTATCAGGGATAGGACTGGTCCTGATGACGGCTTTCGTCTTCGCCCAGGTCTTCTATCGCTACGTCCTCGGCTCAAGCCTTTTCTGGGCCGAGCCTGCGAGCGTGATCCTTATGGGCTGGTTCATCTTCCTCGGCGCGGCTGTCGGCATCCGGGAGGGCTACCACCTCAGCTTCGACGTATTGCTCTTCGTGCTGCCCGAAAAGGTGCGACTGACCTTCTTCTCGATTTCGGACCTCGTTGTCGCGGCCTTCGGCTTCGGGATGCTCAAATATGGCTGGCAACTGGCCGACAAGATGTCCGCCACGACGATCTCGGGGCTCGGCGTTTCCGGGGCCTTCCGCTTCGTGCCGGTCGCGGCGGGCGGAGCGCTGCTGATGATCTTCTGCGCCGAGCGCATCCTGCGCCGGCTCGCGGGTCTGTCTACGTCGCGGTTCGGCGACGATCACGATGCGGCAGAGCTTGAAGGCAATGCTGTAACTGGCGAAGGGAACTGAGCTGATGGAACTCTGGATCTTGTTCGGAACGTTCACCGTCCTGCTGCTGATCGGCACGCCGGTGGCCTTCTGCCTTGGCGTGGCCTCCTTTGCGACCGTGACCTATCTAGGGCTTCCCCCGGTGGTGGTGTTCCAGCGTCTGAATTCCGGCGTCTCGGTCTTTGCGCTGATGGCGATCCCGTTCTTCATCTATGCCGGGGACCTGATGGTGCGCGGCGATATCGCGCGGCGACTGGTCGCGTTGGCGGGCGCCTTGGTGGGACACATGCGCGGCGGGCTGGGGCAGGTGAACATCCTTGCCTCGGTGATGTTCGGCGGTGTCTCCGGCTCTGCGGCGGCGGATGCCTCGGCCGTGGGTGGCCTGATGGTGCCGCAGATGCGCGAACGCGGCTACGGCGCGGATTACGGCGTGAACATCACCGTCACGGCGGCGATCATCGCTCTGATGCTGCCGCCCAGCCATAACATGATCATCTATTCGATCTCGGCAGGCGGGAAGATCTCGATTGCCGATCTGTTCACCGCCGGGATCATTCCGGGTCTGGTGCTTGCGCTGTCGCTGATGACCGCCGCCTATTTCGTCGCCAAACGCCGCGGCTACCCGACCGAACCGTTTCCCGGTCGCAGGGCCCTCGGGCGGTTGTTCTGGAATGCGATGCCCGGCCTGATAATGATCCTGATCATCTTCGGCGGCGTGCGCTCGGGCATTTTCACCGCGTCTGAAAGCTCCAATATCGCGGTGGTCTACGCGCTGCTGGTGACCGTCTTCCTGTATCGCACGATGAAGCTGTCGGATTTCATCGAGGCGACCAAGGGCGCGGTGCGCACGACGGCGATGGTGCTGATGGTCATCGGCTGCGCGGCCTCCTTCGGCTGGTTGCTGGCCTATCTGCAAGTGCCCGCCAAGCTGATCCATCTGCTCGAGAACTTCTCGCATAATCCGATCGTCATCCTGCTGCTGATCAACCTGTTGCTGCTGGTTCTGGGCACATTCATGGACATGTCGCCGCTGATCGTGATCACCACGCCGATCTTCCTACCCGTGGCTCAGGCCTTCGGTGTCGATCCGGTGCAGTTCGGGGTGATCCTCGTGCTCAACCTCGGGATCGGTCTCTGCACGCCGCCGGTCGGTGCGGTGCTGTTCGTCGGCTGCGCAGTGGGCCGGGTGCCGATCACGACGGTGATGAAATCCATCTGGCCGTTCTATTTCGCCACCTTCGCCACGCTGATGCTGGTGACCTATATCCCCGCGCTTTCGCTCTGGCTGCCGTCAGTCTTCCACTGAGAGGAATTTCCCCATGAGCTATCCGATCGCCTATCCCGATGAGGGCATCGCCCGTCAGGTGCTGGCCGAAAACGAGCAGATGATGCTGGTCTCGGTTCGCTTCGAGACCGGGGCAGAGGGTGCGCTCCACTCTCATCCCCATGCGCAGATCACCTACTGCACCTCCGGGGAATTTCGATTTGTCCTGGACGGCGCGGAGCACGTGCTGCGCGCCGGGGACAGCCTGATGATACGGTCCGGCGCCGAACACGGCTGTGTCTGCGTCGAAGCGGGGGAGCTGCTCGACTGCTTCACCCCGCGCCGTGACGACTTTTTGTGAAAGGACATTCAATGCTCAGCGTAGAAACCCGCCACGCCATCCATCCTGATCACGCCCGCACCATGGGCACGCAAGAGTTGCGTGAGCACTTCCTGGGCACGGGGCTGTTCGCGCCCGGCGAGATCCGCTTGATCTACACGCATTACGACCGGTTCACCCTCGGAGGCGCGGTGCCGAATGGCGCGCCGCTTACGCTCGATGTGGTGGAGGAGACGCGGACCGCCACTTTCCTCGAGCGGCGCGAACTGGGCGTCGTCAATATCGGCGGCACGGGACGCGTATCGGCGGCTGGCGAGACGTGGGAAATGGGGCGCGGTGATGTCCTGTATCTCGGCATGGGCGCAGGCCCGGTGACCTTCGAGGGCGACGGCCGGTTCTATCTGGTTTCCGCCCCCGCGCATCGCACCTATCCGCATCACCTGATCAAGCTTGCCGAGGCGAACCGCGTCGAGCTGGGGGAGGCGGCGACCTCCAACAAGCGCGTCATCAACCAGTTCATCCATCCCACCGTGATGGAAAGCTGCCAACTGGTGCTGGGCTACACGCAACTGGTCGAAGGGTCGGTCTGGAACACGATGCCGGCGCATGTGCATGACCGCCGGATGGAAGCCTACCTCTACTGGGGCATGACGCCCGAGGCGCGCGTGCTGCACCTGATGGGCGAGCCGACCGAGACCCGCCACATGATGATCGCCAACGAAGAGGCCGTGATCTCGCCGCCTTGGTCGATCCACTCCGGGGCCGGGATCGGGGAATATACCTTCATCTGGGCGATGGCGGGCGACAATGTCGATTACACCGACATGGACTTCGTGCAGCCGGCGGACCTGAAATGAGCCCGTTTTCGCTAAAGAACCGCCGCGCCCTCGTCACCGGCGCGAATACCGGCATCGGTCAGGCGATCGCCGTGTCGCTGGCCGCGCAAGGCGCGCATGTGACCTGCGCGGGGCGGCGCGAATGCACCGAGACGCTGGAGATGATCGCGGATGCGGGCGGGCAGGGCGAGGCGCTGCTCCTCGACTTCGCGGACCCGATGGCCGCGCAGGATATTTTCACGGATGCGGGCTATTCGATCCTCGTGAATAATGCAGGCATCATCCGGCGCGAAGACAGTCTGGACTTCACCGAAGCCGATTGGGACGCGGTGATGGACGTGAACCTCAAGGCGTTGTTCTTCACCACGCAAGCCTTTGCCCGCGCCGCGCTGGAGAAGGGGAATACCCCGGCGGCAGTGGTCAATATCGCGTCGCTGCTATCCTTTCAGGGCGGCATCCGCGTGCCCTCCTACACCGCGTCCAAGCATGGCGTGGCGGGACTGACCAAGATCCTCGCCAATGAATGGGCGGCCAAAGGGA
The DNA here is from genome assembly GCF_002213185.1 of Thioclava sp. JM3. Lineage (NCBI taxonomy): Bacteria > Pseudomonadati > Pseudomonadota > Alphaproteobacteria > Rhodobacterales > Paracoccaceae > Thioclava > Thioclava sp. JM3. The sequence continues at coordinate 55,929 of NZ_NBOB01000009.1, read as the reverse complement.
TCAACGTGAACGCCATCGCACCCGGCTATATCGCGACCAACAACACCGAGGCCCTGCGTGCCGATCCGGAGCGCAGTGAGGCGATCCTTGCGCGCATCCCGGCGGGGCGCTGGGGCGATCCTTCCGATATCGGCGGCACGGCCGCTTTCCTGTGTTCCCCCGCCGCGCGCTACATCCACGGCGCGGTGCTGAATGTCGATGGAGGCTGGCTTGCCCGCTGAACGTCTCACCCGCGAGAGCGCGAAGCTCAAAACCGGTATCGTCCATCTCGGCCTTGGCGCGTTCTTCCGCGCCCATGGGGCGATCTATACCGCAGAAGCCGCAGCAAAGAGCGGCGGCGATTGGGGGATCACCGGCGTGTCGCTGCAATCCTCGCGGATGCGCGACGCGCTGGCGCCGCAGGATTTCGCCTATAGCGGGCTGGAGTTCGGCCCCGAGGGCGAAACGCCCGAGCGCATCGAGATCGTGAGCAACATTCTGGTGGCGCGCGAAGACCCGCAGGCGGTGCTCGACGTGATGGCCGATCCGGACGTGCGCATCGTGTCGCTCACGATCACCGAAAAGGGCTATTGCCATTCGCCCGCGACCGGCGCGCTCGACCCCGATCATCCCGATATCGTCCATGACATGGCCAACGACCTGCCCGTCTCTGCGCCTGGCTATCTGGTGCGCGCGCTGCAACTGCGCCGCACGCGCGGATTGCGTCCCTTCACCGCGATGAGTTGTGACAACCTGCCCGAAAACGGCCGGCTGCTGCGCGGCGTGGTGCTGGATCTTGCGCGTCGGATCGACCCGCAGCTGGCAGACTGGATCGCGGATGAGGGACGGTTCCCCTCGACCATGGTGGACCGCATCGTCCCCGCCACCAAGCCCGAGGACATCGTGCGGCTCGAAGAGCTCGCAGGCTGGCACGACGCGTTGCCGGTGATGCACGAGCCGTTTCGCCAATGGGTCATCGAGGATGACTTCGTCGATGGCGAACGTCCCGACTGGGGCGCAGTCGGAGTCGAGATGGTCCGCGATGTGACGCCGTTCGAGCATATGAAACTGCGGATGCTCAATGGCACGCACAGCTCACTGGCCTATCTCGGCTATCTGGCGGGGCATGAGACGATTTCCGACACGATGGACGACGAGGTGATGGCCGGGTTCGTGCGCCATCTGTGGCGCTCCGAAATCATTCCTTCGCTGACCCCGCCGCCCGGCGTGTCGCTTGAGGACTATGCCGACGCGCTCGCAGCGCGCTACGCCAATCCCGCGATCCGTCACCGGACATGGCAGATCGCGATGGATGGCAGCCAGAAACTGCCGCAGCGCATTCTGGCCACCGTCGCCGATACGTTGAAGGCCGGGCGGAGCTGCCCGGGCCTGATGCTCGCGATCGCGGCCTGGATGCGCTACGTCGGCGGCGTCGACGAGAGCGGGCAGCCGATCGAGGTGAAAGACCCGCTGGCCGCTGAGTTACGTGCGCTCTCCGACAGTGCCGCGGATGCCGAGGGCAAGGTTGCGGCGCTTCTGTCGTTGCGTTCTGTGTTTCCGCCCGAGCTCGCACAATCCCTGCAGGACCCGGTCACGGAGGCCTATCGCGCGCTCGTCGAAAAAGGCGCGCGCGCCGCGGTGCAGGAGGTTCTCCAATGATCGAGAGCTGGCGTTGGTATGGCCCCGAGCTGGACACGATTTCCCTGCCGCAGATCGCGCAGACGGGCGCATCCGGCATCGTTACCGCCTTGCACGAGATCGCCTATGGCGAGGTCTGGTCGCGCGAGGCTATCGCCGAGCGGCGCGCCCGGATCGAGGCGGCGGGGCTGCATTGGCACGTGGTCGAAAGCCTGCCGATCCATGAGCGGATCAAGCGCGGCGAAGGCGATCTGAGCGCTCTTTTCGCCAATTACCGCCAATCGATGGCCAATCTCGCCGCCGAGGGCATCACCACGATCTGCTACAATTTCATGCCGGTGCTGGATTGGACACGCACCGATCTGACCGCACCGCTTGAGACTGGCGGCAGCTGCCTGCGCTTCGAGGCATATCGCATGGCGGCGTTCGAAATTCACATGCTAGGGCGCGAGGAAGCTGAAGCCGATTATTCTCCGGAAGTGCGCGCTCGCGCCAAGACCTGGTTCGACGGCTCGACGCAGGACCAGCGTGACGCGCTGTTGCACGCGATCATGTCGGGGCTGCCGGGTGCCTATGACCGCTACGACATCGCCGGTCTGCGGACCCAGCTTGCGCTCTATGACGGCCTCGATCGCGACGAGATTCGGCGCAATTTCAAACGCTTCCTTGACGAGGTGATCCCCACGGCGGAGGAACTGGGGCTGCGGTTTTGCATGCATCCCGACGATCCGCCACGCGACATTCTGGGGCTGCCCCGCGTCGTCTCCAACGCCGAGGATATCGACTGGATCCTGCAGGCGCATGACAGCCCCGCGAACGGGCTGACGCTCTGCACTGGATCGCTCGGAGCGAACCCGGCCAACGATCTGCCCGCGATCGCCGAGCGCTTCGCGTCGCGTATCCATTTCGCGCATCTGCGCAACGTGCGCAAAGACCCCGATGGCAGTTTCGAGGAGGCCGCGCATCTGGGTGGAGATACCGATATGGTCGCGGTGGCCACCGCGCTCCTGACCGAGGAAACACGCCGGGCCTCCGAGGGGCGCGCGGACGCACAGATTCCGTTCCGGCCCGATCACGGTCATGTCCTGCTCGATGACGCCACGCGCGGTTCTTTCCCCGGCTACCCGCTGATCGGGCGGATGCGCGGGCTGGCCGAGATGCGCGGCGTGATCGCCGGATTGAGGGGGCGCCGCGATGGCTGAAGCGATTACACTGCATCCACGCGATACCGTAGCCGTTCTGGCCGCGCGCGCCGACGCGGGCAGCACCCCGCTTGGCATCGGTGAGCCGCTCGCACATCCGGTTTCCGCGGGACATAAGCTCGCGCGCGTAGCGATGGCCGAAGGCGATCCGGTGATCAAGTTCGGCCAGATCATCGGCCGGGCCAGCGCCCCGATCGCGGTGGGCGAACATGTTCACAGCCATAATGTCAGCTATTCGGACCATGACGAGACCCACCAGATCGGCGCCGATCTCGCCCGCGCCGAGGCCGCGATCCCAAAGGTCGCGCCGCGCAGTTTCATGGGCTACGCGCGGGACGATGGTCGGGTTGGCACGCGTAACTACATCGCACTCTGCGCCACGGTGAACTGCTCGGCCACGGTGATCAAATGCGCAGCCGCCGAGATCACGGCTGAGGGCGCGCTCGATCCTTATGACAACATCGATGGCGTCGTCGCCTTCGCCCATGGCACCGGCTGTGGCATGGCGGCGAGCGGGCGCGGGGCGGACAGCCTCGAGCGTGTCCTCTGGGGCCATGCGACCCACCCGAATGTCGGTGCGGCGATCTTCGTAGGTCTCGGCTGCGAGGTGATGCAGATCGCGCGCATGGAGGCGCATTTCGGGTCGACTGGGACCGAACGGTTCCACGCGCTGACCATTCAGGAGACCGGCGGCACCCGCGCCACGATCGAGGCGATCAAGGCGAAGCTGCGCGAGATTCTGCCGGAGGTGAACAAGACCAGCCGCCGCGCCTGCCCGGTCTCCGCGCTGCGCATCGGGCTGCAGTGTGGCGGCTCGGACGGGTTTTCCGCGATCACTGCGAATCCGGCGCTGGGCGTGGCCTCGGACCTGATCGTGGGGCAGGGCGGTGGCGTGATCCTCTCCGAGACCCCCGAGATCCATGGCGCCGAGGATCTCCTACTGCGCCGAACGACGTCCGAGGTTGCGGAGCAGCTCCTTGGCTGTCTCGACTGGTGGGAAGGCTATGCGGCACAGGGCGGCGGGTCGATGGACAACAACCCGAGCCCCGGCAACAAGCAGGGCGGGATCACCACGATCCTTGAGAAATCCCTCGGCGCGGTCGCGAAGGCCGGGGCGACGCCGCTGCGGGCCTTCTATGACTATGCCGAACAGGTCCGCACGCCGGGGCTGAGCTTCATGGACAGTCCCGGTTACGACCCGGTCTCGGCCACGGGCCAGATCGCGGCGGGCGCGCAGATCGTGGTATTCACGACCGGGCGCGGCTCAGCCTTCGGCTCGAAACCGGCACCGACGATCAAGCTCGCGACGTCTGACCGGCTGATGGAGGCGATGCCCGACGATATGGATATCGGCTGCGGCGACATCCTGAGCCAAGGCGTGTCGATTGCTGACAAGGGCGCGGAAGTCTTCGAGGCGATCCTGCGGGTCGCGTCGGGAGAGAAGACCAAATCGGAAGACCTCGGGCTGGGCGATAACGAATTCCAGCCGTGGCAAATCGGAGCGGTGATGTGACGAAGAAACCCGTGATCGCCTGCGTCGGGGAGGCGATGGTCGAGCTGTCTTTCGACCGTCCGGAACAGCAGCTCGGCTTTGCCGGCGATACGCTCAACACGGCGGTCTATCTCGCGCGCGCAAGCGGTAGCTCGGCGCAGGTCGAATTCGTCACCGTGCTGGGGAGCGATGCTGTCTCCGATCGCATGAGCGCCTTCATCGCCGCCCAAGGTGTGGGCTGCGCGCGCATCCGCCGCCACCCCGAGCGCCTGCCCGGAATCTACGCGATTGCGCTCGACGCAAAGGGAGAGCGCAGCTTTTCCTATTGGCGCGACCAATCCGCGGCGCGCTGCCTGTTCGAGGACGGGTTCGCGCAGCTTGAAGGCGTCGATCTGATCTATCTCAGCGCGATCACGCTGGCGATCCTGCCCCATCCTGTGCGCCTGTCGCTCTTGGCGCATCTGGAGGCACATCCCGCCCGGGTGGCCTTCGATTCCAACTACCGCCCGCGGCTGTGGGAAAATGCCGAGACCGCCCGCGCCGTGACCGAGGCGGCGTGGCGCATCGCCGATATTGCGCTGCCCTCGCTGGATGACGAGATGGCGCTGTTTGGAGACCCCGACGCGCAAGCGGTGCGCGCGCGGCTCAACGGCTGGGGCGCGCGCAAAGGCGCGTTGAAGATGGGCGCGGGAGGGGCGATGTCGCTCGATCCCACCGCCAAGCCGCTCGACCTGCCTGCCGCGCAAAAGGTGGTCGATACCACCGCGGCCGGCGACAGTTTCAACGGTGCATGGCTCGCCGCGCATTTTCGGGGCGCTTCAGACGAGGACTGCCTTGTTCAGGCTCATGCCTGCGCGCTCGAGGTGATCGCGCAGCCGGGGGCGATCATAGCTGCGTAGCTACCAAAGAGGGGGCTCGCCTTGCAGCATGAAACAATATCTCGATTCTATATATTCAATGCTTTGCGGGTGGTGCGGGGTGCTCGATGTCGTTAGTCGAGCAGGGTAGCTCCCGTCTTTTGCATGTTCGATAATATTCAGTCAGGCGACGGGATATCCTTGCTCGAGCACCCATAGGCGGTGACGATTGCCCGCTTGCATGAAGGGGGCGGGCATAGAGCTCAAGCGGCGAGATCGTGATGGAGGATATGCGCCTCTGTCTCGCTAAGCTTGGTGAGAGCGACGAAGACCGGATGATCCGTGGTGTGATGGATCTTCTGGTGCAAGCCGTGGAGACCGGCGTTGGTGCGCAGCAGCCGGTGCGCGATGAGGAGTTTGACGGCCCGGGAACGTGGTGATCCTGGCTGCTTTCCGCAAGATACCCTCGGCCCACCAAGGGGGCCCCCCTACAACCCGCATCGCTTATCTCGGGAGAAGCTCTCAAATAGATGCTTTGGGACGTTGGCGCGGTGCTCTATGCTCGTCCTCCTAGTGACCAAGCGAGCCCAAAATGCAGATGAACGGCAAACCCCAAGATCCAGCCCAGATCGCCGCCGTCGCGCTCAAAGCCTTTGCACGCATCGTCAAAATTTGGGGTCTCAGCGAGAAAGAGGCCGCCGGCCTCGCGGATATGGCCGAAAGTGATTGGACGCGTGCGAAGGCGCGTGATTTCGCGGGCGAGCTTACGCGGGACCAACTCCTGCGCCTGAGCGCGGTGGTGGGCATCTATGAGGCGCTCGAGCTCTATTTTTCAGAGCCGCTCGCGAGAAGCTGGTTCACGCAGCCGAATACGGGTCACTTGTTTGGTGGGCGCCGTCCGGTCGTGACAGCCATTGAGGGTGGGTTGCCGCAGATCCTCGCGATCCGGACCTACCTCGACGGCCTGTTGGAAGGCGCATGAGAACCCACAATTCTGGGCCATCGTCACGGCCTCGATCCAGGCCTGCCATGACTGGAGCAGGTTAATCCGTTCGCGCAGGGTTCGTGGGTCTAAGTTATTGAAGGCAAACGTTTTGTTGTCTCTGCGGTCGCAGGTTTTGCTCTGGGCGCAACAAATGCATTAAGTTCAAATACTTATAGCAATAAGGCGCATGAGGTCCTGAAGAGGGCATTTCCATCATCTCTGGAGGCGCTCGGGCCTGTTCCGCCGTTTTCGACGCCCTGTGGGTTGGTCTGTAACCGCTATGTTGGTCGATCTCAGGTGCGTAGCGGTTTCGTCGAAGAGTTCTGCCATCGATTTGGCAAAGCTGTGCTCATCCAGACGTTTACTGAGCAAGCGCCAGCGGAAACGGGCAGGAACTCTGCAAGTGCGTGGCAACCTGGTAAACCTTCTGAGGAGAGATACCCATCTCGCTCACGAAGGAGTTCTGAAGATCCGGCGGGACTTCGGAAAAGAACGAGAAGACGGGACCGATGGCGCGTTTTGCGGCATCGACATCCGAGATGCTCTGGGCGAGTTGATGAGCGGACAGGTTCGCACTGAATAGCCCCGTGTATCGTGGACGCTTTCTTTGCTAATTTTGAGGCAAGGAGGTCATGCCTCCACGCCCCCCAAATCGTCCGCCATCCGAGCCCCGTTCACGACAGGTTTGACCTCTCCGGATTTGGCGCGCTTGACGCATTCCCCTATCCCGGACTACCGTCTCACCATGAACACGCAAACCACAACGTTGGAGATTACCTGCTCGATATCGTGAGCGGCGCCCGAATTCGGGCAGCGATCGGTGTCGAGATTTCAGTCAGGTCATTCTCAAACGGTGGTGATAGCCATGGCGCAAAAGCGCGTTCCTGTTCTTTTTCAAAAACCCGTCTCAGCAAACGTTATTCGGTCCACTGTCACGAGTAAAATCAATGCCGCCTTCGTAAATCGGCGTGGTCGGTTGTTCCCGGAGGACAAGACTTACGATGAGTCCACGGATCTTTTCGACGATCTGTCTCGGGACGGGCGTGAGCGTATCAAGGCGGAAAATCAGCGGATCGGTCGCGCTGTCGAGCGTCTCGTCGATCAGAAGATGGCGTCAGGATTCCAGGTCGACAAAGGCACGAGCGAAGAGACGATCAGGAAGCTTAGATCCTTGCACGCGCGCGGGGCGCGACTTGCGGGGCCAGATACGCCGGACTTCGTTTATGAACTCGCGGCTGCCTTGCATGAGGAGGCGCCATGGCTTGCCCAGGTGTCGACTTCGATCATGAACCAGGGACTTGCGCATATTGCTGCTGGCGGCGTCCGGTTGCGTTTCGATCCGATGATCCTTGTCGGCCCGCCGGGGTGCGGGAAGACGCATTTCGCGCGGCTGGTTGCTGAATTTGCACGCGCGCCGCGAGAGATCATCGATGTGGGCGCGGGCGGGGCCGGGTTCCGGGTCAGCGGAATGGAGCAAGGATGGTCCACTGCCCGATCAGGCGTGCCGGTTGAACTGAGTCACGGAAACCGCGGTCGCGAACCCGGTGATCATTGTGGACGAGATCTGCAAAGTCGGTGGCACGATCAGCTCGGCATCTGTTGCTGCGACATCGTTGACGACGTCGCTTCTGCAGGTGCTCGAGCGGTCGAGCGCAGGGCACTTCGTTTGTCCGTTTTTGCGAACGCGTTTCGACCTGAGCCATTTGAACTGGATCCTGACCGCCAATTACGAGCACCAGATCCCCGAACCGCTTCTAGACCGGTGTCAGGTGTTTCGTGTCGATGCGAGCCGGCCGGAACACCTGGTGGCGTTCTTCAAGCGCGCGGCCGGAGGCGATGCCGAGCCGGAAGAGCTTGAACGCGTGGGCGCCTTCATCGAGGAGATGTGCGATGCCGGGCGACCGCCAAGCCTGCGGCAGATCGGGCGTCTTGCTAAAACGCTGCGCGCGACCGGGCGCGACTCGTTGATGTGATCGCTGCCATTTTCAGCGGCAAGCGGGGAGCAGAAAGAATGACTAAAGCTCTAATCGTGGCGGATCTTCACTTGGACATGTGGGCCGAAGCGGGTCGAGATGCCCTTGAGCGTCTCGATTTTAGCGACGTTGGGCTGATGATCATTGCCGGTGATCTTACGAACAAGCCGAAGGTGAGATGGAAGCAGGCGCTCGAAGTCATTGAGCGGCGCATCGATCTTGAGCGCGTGTATGTCGTGCCTGGAAACCACGACTACTACAATCACACGCTCGACGGTGATGATCGCCTCGAGCAGATCGCGTGCGACGCTGGGGCAAACTTCGCTCAAAGGCGAGAGATCATTCTCGGGAACAGGCGATACCTTTGCTGCACGCTCTGGACGGACTTCCAAGAGGGACAAGGAACTCTCGAGAGTCGTGATCTGGATGCCCGGGCGAAGATGAACGATTACCGCTACATCCGCGTGGCGTCAGCTGGATACCGCAAGGCTCGGCCGGCTGATACGATCGCGAAACACCGCGAGCATCTCTCATGGCTGCGTTCAAAGCTGGCGGAGCGTTTTGAGGGGGAAACCGCGGTGGTTACCCATCACGCGCCGATCGTCGATGTGCTCCCGGCTGGCCAGAAGCTCAGCTGGTGCTATGCGAGCGACCTGAAGGATCTCATCTTAGAATATCAGCCGGACGTATGGTTCTTCGGGCATACGCATCATAAAATGGAATTCATGGTCGGGAATACGCGGGTAGCGAACGTATCGGTTGGGTATCCATAAAAAGACCTGAATGACACAGAGAGAGGGGCAAAGCCGCGGATTCGAGCGTATCCCACTGCACGCAGGCGGTGAGTTCGGATTCGGGGTAGTGTGGAGTTCCTGGCAGCGGCCGTTTTCAATCTCGGCTTCGATCGCTTTCGATGCTCACGTTCACGTCGTAGACGGCCCTCGGTTCAGGAAAGTTGTAAGAATTGAACAGATCGATGTCTTCTTGTGTCACACCGGAAGGAGGCGTCAGGGTCACGCGCAAAATGAATGCCGCCAACGCGCTCGTAAGGCTCAGTGCGCTCAATGTGATGACGATGATGAGGTCCGTCGTCTCCATCCTGCTCTCCTCTGTCACTATCATGAAAACAGAGAGCTCCGTCCCAGTCAAATCACCAGCCCGGCCTTCGGCCTCCTTCCGTCCCTAGGCTCACGACCCATTGATCGGCTTGCGATGCCACTGGCGGCGTGATTCACGCTCTCCAATTATAGGAGGGTGCGGTGAGCAATCTTTTCTGGCTGAGCGACGAGCAGATGGCACGGGTCGAGCCGTTCTTTCTGAAGAGCCGTGGCCGCCCAAAGCGCGGGATCGATCATGACGAACAGGAAGCCCGTCACCCAGAAGGCCGGAATATTCTCCAGATCGTTTTGATCCATGCGCCGAGACCAATCAACATAATCGTTGATCTCAACTTGAGCTCGGGTGAGGGCGACGCCGTTGCCGGGAACAACTATTTTGGAGGCGCATGCTATCGACGTCTATGCTCGATGTCCGCGGCGACTGTCGTATGCCGGCGCGGATCGAAATTTTCGGGGTCGGATATTTGAGCCGTGTGGGTGTCGTGGGCATGCTCGCCGGTATCGCGGCGTGTTCTCGCGATATTTGTTTCGGATTTTTGAGCTATTTGTTGTTTCTTGAGCGACTTGGTTCTTTGTTTTTTAATGAGACAGGGATGAACGAGATTTTGGGGTGAGTTTGTTTTTGTTAATTTTTTTTGATTTTTTCCTCTCGTTTTTCGCATGATGGCTGAGCTGCCCGATGCATTCGGGATTCTTGCCCTTCGACGGGGGCGCCGGTCAGACTTACCAAGGCTCCGGGGTTTCGTCTTCTGACGGGGAAGTCGCGTCACTTGGCAGTCCACGCAGGATCGCCCTCGCGCGGGCCAGTGGATCCTCGATCCGGCGCGCCTCGATGGCCGCGATTTCGCGCTCCAGTCTCTCGAAAATCGGAGCATAAATTAGTCTTTCCAGCATCAGTTCGGCGACGTGCTGTCGGGCTTTCACGAGCCGCGCGAGAAGCTCTTCATCGGCCTTGGTGAACCCAGTTGCGCGATGAGATGTTCGCATATTTGGCGCAAAAGGACGGTGGGCCATGGCATGCATCTCCTGAGACCGCACAAGCAAGACTCGGCGGGGACGGGTGGGGCGATCCGGGGCGGATCTGGCGATGCATTCAGTTTAGGTGGCGGGGATGAAAAAACGGGTTTTCGATTATTTGGAGGCAGAGAAAATTTCGCCGGCGCGAGTTTCACTGTAGCCACGCATACGAACCTGACGACGAAGGCGCGGTTACGGGATCTCGAAGAAGCTGGCTTCGGAATTGCGGAATTGCTCTTCGTCGACACACCGAAGAGCTGGCCACAGAGCGGCTTTCAGATCGTCGCGGCCCATTTGAAGAAAGGCTATAGAGGGCATTGGAGGGTCGCCCAACTCGGCACCGAGGCCCAAAGCGCTTAGCGTCGCCTGCGATGTGTTTCGTGCCGGTCTTGCTTCAAGCGCTTTCAGATCTCGTCCAGCTCGTCCAGAGATCCCATATCTTGAGTTGTGCCCCCACGGGCCTCGCGCCATGGACGAATGTCATAGACGTCGCGTCCCTCCTGAAGCTCGATCGATATGCCGCGCTCCAAAAGCCAAGCTGTCGCATATTTCAACAGCCGGGATCTACGTTCGCGGTCGCCCTCGACGCCATGGAGATGGAGTTGGGCCAATCCAGGCTCGCCATAATGGGCGAGGGCCGAGACGAAGAGATCGAGGTCCGGATTGCGCGCTCGGAGCAATCTCTCCAACTCGCCGAGGAGTCTTGGGCGTTGAGTTCTCGCTCGAGCCAGTTCCTGATCGATAGGCATAACAGCCTCAAAGGCTCAGGAATTTGACGGATTTCGGCTCGCGGTTCTTTACGAAGCCGATCTTGTCGGCTCGGACTTTCTTGAACACGAAATTCTGACGCTGCAACTCGACAGGATCGACCTCGCCCTTAGCCAGACGTTCTTCATCCTTCGCGCGGCTCCGCGCCTTTTCTTCTTGCCGTTTCCTGTAAAGATCTTCCATCGGCGGTCCTCCGTAGAAATCAATTATAGCCTGAAAGCGTAGGCTTTGTCTCGTTTGATCAGGGAAGCTGACTGCGCTCGTTTGAGCTGCGCGACGGCGCGCTCCTTGTAAGCAGCTATAGCAGTTCTCGCGGACGTGCCGATACGGCAGGTGACCTGCCCTCGGTGCTGCGGCGGAATTTGGCAAGGATCGGCCGTCCTGCGCTGCCTCCTGAAGGTGCTTCTGGTAAAGCGATAACCGTGGTCCCGTTTGACTTTGATTACCCTCCTCGGTCTAATTCAAGGTTAGGGAGCACGATATGGACTGGAATGTGACAGCCGGAATGATCCTGATGGGCGTGTTCGCTGCGGCGGCCTTCTGGATTATGATGCGTGAGCGCCGGTATATCAAAGATGTGGCGAGCCTGAGCGCGGAAGACATCCGTTGGTTCAATTCGCAGCCTCTGTCCGGCGATGCCTATTTCGGCGAAAAGGCGGACGAAGCCGACGACGCGGGGGATGATCCTTCGAATGGCTCGACCTGAAAGCGAGCGCAGTTTGGCGTATGCGAAACAGTCCGCCGCTTCGAATGCGCCGCTGCGCTGATCAGTAGTCCCGACACTCGACCACTTTCTTATCCTGCGCAGATGTCGCGGTAGTCGTCCGGCTCTCGGTGAAGCGCGAAGTTGAAGACGTTCTCGCGCAGCTCGCGGCAGCGGTCGAGGTCGATTTCCGCCATCGCCAGCTCATCGCCGAACCCTTGGGTCTTGGCGATGATCTCGCCGGTGGGCGCGATGATGCATGTGCCGCCGATCAGGTCGCAGCCCTCTTCGCGCCCCGCTTTCGCCGTGCCGATTACCCAGCACCCGTTCGCATAAGCGCCTGCCTGCATAGACAGGTGGTTGTGGAAGTCCTGCAGGTGGTCATGCTCGGGCGCGAGCGGATAATGCACCGGCGTATTGTAGCCCAGCATCACCAGTTCCGCCCCGCGCAAGCCCAGCACACGGAAAGTCTCGGGCCAGCGGCGGTCGTTGCACAGGCACATGCCCAGCTTGCCGCCGAAGCCGTCGAACACCCCGAAGCCGAGATTGCCATGTTCGAAATAGCGTTTCTCCAGATGCTGGAAGGGGCGCCAGTCTTCGTATTCCGGATGGCCGGGCAGGTGGATCTTGCGGTATTTGCCAATGATCTGGCCGCTCTTGTCGACCATGATCGAGGTGTTGAAGCGGCGCTTCTGGCCGTTCTCGTAGGCGATCTCCGCATAGCCGAGATAGAAGCCGACGCCGAGTTCGCGGGCGGTGTCGAACAGTGGTTGAACCTCGGCGTTCGGCATCTCGGTTTCATAGAAGCTGTCGAGCTCGGCCTCGTCTTCGATCAGCCAGCGCGGGAAGAAGGTGGTCAGCGCCAGTTCGGGGAAGACGACCAGTTCCGCGCCGCGCCGATGGGCTTCGATCAAAAGCTTCTGCATTCGCGCCACGGCAGAGGCACGCGGCTCGTCACGCGCAATCGGTCCAAGCTGTGCGGCGGCGGCAATGAATTTGCGGGTCATGGCAATTGTCCTGTCTCGATCGTTTGAAATTCGGGCGCGTCCTGAAGCTCCGCCTGCTGGCAGACGACATCCATCAGCACCTGTGCCCCGCCCGCGATGTCCGAGGGGGCGGTATATTCGTGAATGTTGTGGCTGATCCCGTCCTTTGAGGGCACGAAGATCATGGCCGAGGGGCAATTGGGCGCGAACATCTGCGCATCATGGCCTGCGCCTGAAGGCATACGGCGATGGCGCAGCCCGCGTGCTTCGGCGGCAGCTGCGACACGGTCGACCAGCGCCGGGTCGAACTCCACCGGCTCGAAGCGGGCCAGCGTTCGGCGGGTGATCGCGCATCCCCCGGCGCGTGCGAACTCCTGCGCTGCGCGCCAAAGCCGGGTCTCGGCCTTTTGCAGCGTAGCCTCGTCGGTATGGCGCAGATCGACGGTCATCACAGCCTCTTGCGGCACCACGTTGACCAGATCGGGCGAGACGCGCATACGACCCACGGTCGCGACCTGTGGCGGCCCGTGATCTGCAGCGATCTGCTGAGCCTCGACTGCGATCCTTGCCATCACGGCGCCCGCATCGTGGCGCAGCGCCATCGGCGTCGTGCCCGCATGGGCCGAGGCGCCTGTCACGGTGATCTCGGTCCAGGAAATGCCCTGCACGCCGGTGACGACGCCGATCTCCAGCTCCTCGGTTTCCAGCACCGGGCCCTGTTCGATATGCAGTTCCAGATAGCTGTGCGGTTTCAGCGCGCCGACCGGGGCGGGGCCTGCGGCATCAATGGCGGCGAGCGCATCGCGCAGGCGCACCCCGTCGATGCCTTCCACCTCCAGCATCTCGTCCAGCAGCAGCGCGCCTTGCGCCACCCCCGAGCCCATCATGTCCGGGGCGAAGCGCGCGCCTTCCTCATTGGTGAAAAACGCGACCGCAACGGGGCGGCGGGTGCGCGCGCCAGCGACATTGAGCGCCTCGATCACCTCCAGCCCGGCCAACACGCCAAGGCTGCCGTCATAGAGACCGCCCGTCGCGACCGTGTCGATATGCGAGCCCATCACGACTGGCGGGCCGTCTTCCTCGCCCGCGCGGATGCCCCAGCAATTGCCGATGACGTCCGTGGTGATCTCGAGACCCAACTCGCGCATCCAGCGCATTACGAGGGCGCGGCCTTCGGCGTCTTCAGGGCTGAGCGCGAGGCGCTTCACGCCGCCTCCGGACAGGGCGCCGATCTGCCCCAGCCGGTCCAGTCGCGCCATCAGGCGCTCAATGTCGATGGTGATACTCATGCCGCGCCTCGCACTTCAGCGGCGCTGCGACCGACGAGGGTCTTGAACAGCGCGGCGTCGGTGTCGCCTTCCGTGCCGAAGCACAGGATGCGCGAATGCGCGTCGATCCCGAGGGCCTTGCGCGCGTCGTCATTCGCGGCAGCTGCGAGGAAGGCGGCGAGCCCCGCCACAGCGGATTCTCCGGCGGCCACCGGCGGATCGTCCCCCTCGGGGTTGGCCAGCGCGCGCATCACCGCAACGGCATCCGGGTCGGCCACGGACATCACCGCGAAAGCCAGCGGCTCCAGCACGTCCCAGGCCAGCAGCGAGACCTCGCCACAGGCCAGACCCGCCATCAGCGTATCCAGATCTCCCTCGACGGCAGTGGGTTTGCTTTCGCGGATCGTCTCGAGCCAGCAGGCCGATTGGTCGGGATCGGCGAGAATTACCCGCGGGGCTCCCGGGCCATAGCGGCGCGCGAACTGCGCCGCGACCGCCGCCGCCAGCCCGCCGACGCCGGTCTGGATGAAGATATGGGTGGGCGGGAGGCCAAGCGTATCAGCCGCTTCCGCCGCCATGAGCTCGTAGCCCTGCATCACGTCTTTCGGGATTTCGGTATAGCCCGGATAGGAGGTGTCGGAGACCACGAACCAACCTTCGCGCGTTGCGGTGTCCTGCGCCTCGCGGACGCTGTCGTCGTAATTGCCGGCGCAACGGCGGACCTCGGCGCCGTAGGCTTCGATCGCCTCCTTGCGGCCCTCGGAGACGGTGGCGTGAATGAAGATCACACAGCGGCAGCCGAAGCGTTGCGCGCCCCATGCGACCGAGCGGCCGTGATTGCCGTCGGTCGCGCAGCAGACGGTCAGTTGCGAGACGATGTCCGCATATTTGCCCGCGACGATGTCTTCGGCGCTGGGCTCGGGTATGTCCTTCGCCTTTGCGATCTCCCGGGCCAGAAGCCGCAGCACGGCGTAGGCGCCGCCAAGCGCCTTGAAGCTGCCCAGACCAAAGCGCCCGCCCTCATCCTTGAACTGGATCTCGGCCACGCCCGCCTTGGCTGCCATTGCGGGCAGCGAGACGAGGGGCGTCGGCGCGTAGCCATCCCACGAAGAAATCGTGCGCTTGGCCAGATCGAAGGCCGCATCGCTCAAAACGGCCTCCTGCTTGGGCCCATAGCCTTTCGCGGTGTCGTAATGCGGGTTCAGAATGAGCTCGTTGGACTGCCCCTCTCCGAGGGCATTTTCGAAAATCATGATGGGGTCCTTGTGGTTGGTCATCGCGCTCAGGCCCCCGTCTTGGAGGCGCGGCGGCGGATCAGTTCGGCCAGCGCCACGAGGGCGATGTTGCCGAAGACGATCATCACGGCGAGCGCGTTGAGTGAGGGAGACAGCGCGAAGCGGAAGTCGGAGGCGACGAGCACCGAAAGCGGTTGCGCGCGGCCCGAAACGAAAGCGGTCAGGACGTATTCGGCCGAGGAGAGCACGAAGGCTACGACCCACGACGCCATCAGCCCGTTCGCCATGAGCGGCAGCACCACGCGGCGGAAGGCCGAGAGGCCGGAGGCGCCCAGATCGGCTGCGGCTTCCAGCAACCCGCGATCGATGCGGATCAACACCGAGGCGATCACCAGCGTCGAGAAGGGCAGCACGATCACCGTCTGCGCGGCGATTACCGTCAGCAGGCTGCGCGCCACCCCGGTCTCGTTGAACATGATCAGCTGCGCCACGGCGAGGATCAGTTTCGGGATCAGGAAGGGCGCGAGCAACAGCACCGCGAAGATGCCGCGCCCACGCATCGGGTAGAAGCTGATCGCCAAAGCGGCGAGCCCGCCCAGAAGCGTCGCGCAGATCGCGACGGGGAAAGCGACGCTCAGCGTGGTCAGGAAGCCTCCACCCAGGCGTCCGTCGCCCATCACCTCGGCATACCATTTCAGGGTGAAGCCCGAGAAGGGCAGGGACATGATTTTGGAGTCGTTGACCGAAAACAGCGCGATCATCGCGATCGGCAGATACATAAAGGCGAAGACCGACCAGACCCAAAGCGTGGAGAGGCGCGACATGTCAGGACCCTCCCACAAGGCTGGAGCGGCGGATCAGCATCGCGCCCACGGCAAAGAAAGCCATCAGGATCGCGAGCATCGTCCAGGCGATGGCCGAGCCCAGCGGCCAGTCGAAGGCAGTGCCGAAGAGGTCGTTGATCGCGGAGATCACGGTGATGCCCGAGGCCCCGCCCAGAAGTTGCGGCGTGAGGTAATCGCCGACCACCATCACGAAGACCATCAGCCCGCCGGCTACCAGGCCGGGGAAGGTCAGCGGCAGGGTCACGCGGGCGAAGCGGCTGGGGCTGCGCGCGCCGAGATCGGCGGCGGCTTCCAGCCACGCGTCATCGAGACTCTCGAAGGCGAGCCACAGCCCGATCACCATGAAGGGCAGGTAGTTGTAGGTCAGCGCGATATGGGTCGCGAGCGGTGAAAACAGCAGCCCCTGAATGGGCGCGTCGGAGACACCCGCCCAGATCAGCGAGCGGTTAATGACCCCTTCGGCGCCCAGCAACACGCGCCACGCAAACACTCGCACCAGATCGCCGGAATAAAGCGGCACCAGCAGCAGTGTCAGCAGCGCGGATTTCATAGCGCCCGCGCGTTTGGCAAGGAACCACGCGACCGGGTAGCCGATCACGGCGGTGATCGCGACCACGAGCGCGCCCGAACCAAAGGCTTTCAGGATCAGCCCGCGATAGGTCGCAGAGCCCGCGATCTTTACGTAATTCGCGAAGGACGGGTCGTAAGAGATCGCGACGAAATCGACGCGGAAGAAGCTGTAGGCAAAGAGGATCAGCAGCGGCGCAACGCAAAGCGCCAGCAGGAAGGCCGTCACCGGGGCGGCGAGCAGCGTGCCGACGCGCAGGCTCATGGCTTGGCCTCCGTAGTCTGCCCTGCCTTCTGTTCCGCCTCGGCTTTCGCGATCCAGACCTGCGCGGGATCGAAGCCGATGCGGATCTCCGCGCCGATCTCGGGCACGTCGTCATGGCCGACCGTCAGCGCCAGTGTGGTGCCCGCGGCCTCGGCTTCGACCAGCCACTCCGCGCCGCGATAAACGGCATGTGTCACGCGCGCGGAAATCCGGCCCTGCGGGTCGAGGAACAGTTGCTCGGGGCGCAGGCAGAGCACGGCGGGGGAGCCGGCTTGCAGACCGCGCACGCCGGGTGTCGCGAACTGGCCCAAGGAGGTTTCGATCTCATAGGCCCCAATGGCGGTGTCGGTGATCTCGCCCGGCACGCAGGCCGCGCCCCCGATGAAATCGGCCACATACGCGGTCTCGGGACGGCGATAAATCGTATCCGGCGCGCCTTGTTGTTCGATGATCCCGTCACGCATCACGATGATCCAATCCGAGAGCGCGAAGGCTTCTTCCTGATCGTGGGTGACATGGAGAAACGTTATTTTCAGTCGCCGCTGCAGGTCTTTCAGCTCGATCTGCATGTCCTTGCGCATCCGCCGGTCGAGGGCGGAGAGCGGCTCGTCCAGCAGGAGAAGGCGCGGCTCGTTGGCGATCGCGCGGGCCAGCGCCACGCGCTGTTGCTGCCCGCCCGAGAGCTGGCGCGGACGGCGGTCGGCCATCGCGGTCATTTGCACGGTTTCCAGCGCCGCGCGGGCCTTCTCGCGCTCTTCCCTGCGGCTCAGACCCTTGTAGCGCAGCCCAAAGCCCACGTTTTCGAGCACGCTCAGATGCGGGAAGAGGGCGTAGCTCTGGAAGACGGTGTTGATCGGGCGGGCGCTTGGGGACACGTCGTTGATCTTCTTTCCGTCAAGCTCGAGCATCCCCTCGCTCACCTCCTCGAACCCGCCGATCATGCGCAGGATCGAGGTCTTGCCGCAGCCCGAAGGCCCCAGCAGCGTGACATAGGAATTCTCGTCGAGCCGGAAATTCACACCGCGCACGGCCTGCACGGTGCCATATGTTTTGCGAAGGGCGCGCGCGCGGAGCAGGGGCATTGTCTGCCCCTGCCCACCCGTCGGCCCGGAACCTGCCTCGGTCATTCTTAGCTGGCCTTCACTTCGTTCCAGAGTGCGACCCAGTCGTTGTAGCGCGGCGGATTTTGCTTCCAGACGAAGTTGTCCATCACCGACAGATCCTTGATGAAGATCTTTTCCTGCTGGGCTTCGTCGATCTGGTCGCGCGCGGCGGAGGTCGATTGCGCATAGGGACCCCCATAGGCGAGTTTCTTGCCGTAGGTCGGGCCGAGCAGGTAGTTCACCAGTTCAAACACCGCATCACGGCGCGCGCCCTCGACGCCTTTCGGAACGGCGATCGTATCGCACCAGCCGATGACGCCTTGCTTGGGCTTGGCCATCCCCATTTCGAGACCCTTTTCCTTCAGGTCGTAATAGGGCGGCACCCAGGAGAAGGCGCAGACCACTTCGCCGGTCGCGAAGAGATTGGTCAGGTCGCCGATTGAGTTCCAGTAGGTGCGCAGCTTGCTCTTCTGGATCATCAGCACCTTCTTCACTTCGGCGAGCTGCTTGTCGTCCATCGTGAACATCTCGTCGCGCGGGATGCCCAGATACATCGCGGCGATCATGATCCCTTCAAGCGCGTAATCGCGCATCGCGAGCTTGCCGTTGTATTTGTCGCCTTCGAAGAAGACGGACCAATCGGGCTCTCCATCCATCAGGTCGGCGCGATAGACGATCGGGTTGATGCCCCAATAGAAGGGGATGCCGTAGGTCTGGCCGTCCGTCTTGCCCAGATTGGTCTTCTTGAACGTGTCGTAGAGGAGCTTCGCGTTCGGCACC
This sequence comes from Thioclava sp. JM3, assembly GCF_002213185.1. NCBI lineage: Bacteria > Pseudomonadati > Pseudomonadota > Alphaproteobacteria > Rhodobacterales > Paracoccaceae > Thioclava > Thioclava sp. JM3. The sequence goes on along the minus strand of NZ_NBOB01000009.1, from coordinate 37,148 downwards.
TTGTCGAAGTCGATCGGCTGCAGAAGATCAGAGGCGGTGTAGTAGGACACCTTGTCGAGGCCGGGCGTGATCAGATCGACCGAGGAGGCCCCGCCCGCGCGCAGTTTCGCGAATTGCTCGTCATCGGTGCCGATGAAGGTTTTGGTCAGGTCGACGTCATGGCTGTCGAGGAAGGGCGCGAGATAGTCGTCCTTAGCGAGGTTCTCCCAGGTCATCCACAGAAGATCGGTCGCGGCCAGCGCTCGTCCCGCCGGGCCGAACGCCCCGAGAGCGGTGCCCGCAAGCGCAGATTTCAGGAATAGTCGGCGATCCATGGCATATCCTTTCGCTGCATGAGATGGCGAGGTCACCTTCGCAGGAAAGAATTATTTCACAAAACTCTAAAAATGAAAATACGCTTTCATTCGGGCCATGCGCAGTTTTTAGGCGCTATTTGTCCTGTTTTGCAGCCTTGGTGAGCGCCTCAAGGCTCTCCGGGGGCGGTCCGAGGTCGTCGAAACGCGCATGAAGGTCCTCGATCCGAGCGAGTCGTTTCCGGGCTTCGGGGCCAAGCGAGTCCACCAGACTCGAGCAGAGGAAGTTGATCAGGCTCATCGCGACGACCGTGCTGTCGAAGATGCCCTGACCGCGATTGTGACAGCGTAGAGTGATCGTCGCGTGGCGTGCGGTCTGTGCCACGGTAGGGTCGCCGATCAGGATTGTCGGAATGCCCGCCTCGCGCGCGACAGTCATCACTTCGCCGAGTGCGCGCGGCCTGCGCCGCAGCCCGATCGCAAGCAGCACATCGCCGGGCGCGAACCCCGCGACATCCTCGGCGAGCGACGCGCCCTCATAGGGCAGAAGTTGCACGTCCGATTTCAGATTGAGCAGCAGGGCGCGGGCGTAGATCGCAAGCGCCCGCGAATTGCGATAGCCCAGAACCCAGATCCGGCGCGCCGAGGCGAGGTGCTCAACCGCGTCGCGCACCGCCTCCTCCGACAGGATCTCGGTGCTGCGGGTCAGGTTCTGCATGTCCTGTGCAAAGTGATCGGCGAGCTGTCCCGGCGCGGTGCCGTCGCTCAACTCGCTCAGCGGCGAGCCCCAGCTACCATTGCGCCGCGAATGCAGCCGCGCCTCGTTGTAATTGCGATAACCCAGCCGCTTGAAAAAGCGCGCCGCCGTGGCCGAGGAGATCCCCGCGCTTTCGGCGAGTTCCGCCGCCGTGTAGCTCGACAGGGTCGATTGCGCTTCGAGCACGACCTCGGCAAGGCGTTTCTCGCTGGGGGTCAGCTCGGGAAAGATCGCCATGATCCGCATGTCGATCGGGTCATCTCCCGACCCGGGTTGCGCCTCGGGGGACATCTCTTGCGTCACATCGGCCTCGTCTCTGCTCGAGCCCAAGTCTTGTTGCAAGCGGACGCGGTTTTCAAGCGATGCCTGTGCGCGGCGGGTTCGACGTCCTCATCTCAACTGGACGTGACGCCCGCCGAAAGTCTCGGAATTTCCGTCGTCCCTTTGTCACAAGCTCTCAGCCATCCGGTTTTCCAAGCGCCGGACTTCCTCCAGCAACTGACGACAGAATTCTGTTGTCAGCAGCGAGACCGGGCGGTGCGCTGGCGTGAGTATCGAGATGCCACTTGCAATGCGGGGGCGAAACCTTCGGAAGACAACTTTGGGGCCCGTAGGGGGCGCATGCAGGTAGCTATCTGCGGTGATCATGTCGCAGATCATGTAGCAAAGCCCGGATGCGACAAGCGTTAGGCCTGGAAGGAAGGTCTGGAGTTCGAAGCGTCTCTTCAACGCGCAATTCTGCGAGGCAAAGGCGGCACTGGTCTGAACAAAGCTCGGATGTTCATCGAATAGGGTGGCCATGGGTAAGCCATGCAGATCTTTTGGCGTGATTTCGTCCGCTTCTGCAAGTGGGTCGTTCTCCGGGACTGCGCAGAGGTGCTCCAGTTCGAAGTCTTCTTGCCTGATGGAATTTCGCGGTTCCGGTGTTTCGGCGAAGCCCACATCGAACTGTTGCGAGGCGACGAGATCTTCGATCACTGCTGACGAGCGCATCATTACCGTCGCCTCGACATCGGGTTTTCCCCGCAAGAACTCACCGAGAATGCGCGGCACGAATATCCCGGACGCCGCCGGATGGCTGGCGATCTTGAGACGCCCGTGGTTGTGAGCTGAAAGGCTCCGCAGGTTCGCACGTGTGCGGTCGATCCGCAGAAGTATGGCTTCGGCTTCTTCGGCGAAGAACAAGGCTTCGGGGGTCGGTAGAAAGCGTCCCGGGCCGCGGTCGAAAAGTGAGAACCCCAATTCGTCTTCAAGTCCCGCAATCATGGAGCTGACCGCGGGTTGCGTTCGTCCGAGATTGCGCGCGGCTTCGGAAATCGAACCCGACCGCATCACTTCTCGAAAGGTCTGTAGTTGCCGGACGGTGAGGTTCATTCCTGCCCCATAAGGTGACTTTATGAAATCAGCGATTTTTTCAATTTGCATCTATAGGAGGGTTTCCGTCAATTAGCTCGCAACAGAGAAGCCGAAAGGCTCCAGGGAGGCTTAATGGAAAAAATCGCGAAATATGTCCTGACTGCGCTGATATGTTCTGTCGCCTTGGGGCAATTCGTGCAGGTGATCACGCGCTATATCTTGCAGGTGCCAGTCATGGGCCTCGACGAGACGATGCTCTACCCCACGATTTGGCTCTACATTCTGGGCGCCGTAAACGCTTCGCGCGAAAACACCCATATTCGCGCCAATGTGCTTGAGATCTTCCTCAAAACGCCGCGCCAGCATGCTGTTCTCGCCGTGATCGGAGAGATCGCGAGTCTCGTCGTAGGGCTATGGCTGTTGATCTGGGCTTGGGATTTCACGGCCTATTCCTGGCGCGTCTGGCGCACGAGCCCAACGCTCTACATCCCGACCTTCTATGCGGATGTGGCGCTGGTGCTCGGGCTGGCTCTGATGATGGTTTTCACCGCTTTGCACCTGATCACACATATCCGGGATATCCGGAATGGGGAGTTCCACCATGGTTGAAGTCGCACTCCTCGCCGTCGCCGCGCTCGTGATCCTTCTGACACTTGGCGTTCCTCTGCCCTACTGCTTCGGCGGTGCCTTGATGGTGATGTATTTCGTCGGCGACGTGATCATGAAGGGCAATGTGCTCTGGGGCATGCAACAATTGAGCAACCCGGTTCTGTTGGCGATCCCGCTGTTCGTTCTTGCCGGAACGATCATGTCCGAGAGTGGAATTGCCGCTTCGCTCCTGCGCTTCGTCAATGCCTTCATCGGTCATGTAAGGGGCGGCTTGGGTGTCGTGGCTGCCGTTTCCTGCGCGGTGATCGGCGCGATCTCTGGGTCGGGGTTGACGGGTATCGCTGCGATCGGTCCCCTCTTGATCCCAGAGATGGAGAAGCGTGGCTATCCGCGTGAATATGCCACCGCCTTGATCGCGAATTCTTCGATCCTCGGGCTGCTCATTCCGCCCTCCGTGACCATGATCGTCTATGGCTGGGTCACGGACACGTCCATCTTGGCCTGCTTCCTCTCGACGCTTTTGCCGGGGTTGTTCATCATGTTCAACTTCTCGGTCGTGAACATCTTCATGTCGCGGAAATTTCCTCTCATCCTCGATGACAAGCCGAGCTTCTCCGAGCTCTCCGGAGAGGTCGCGCGGCGCGGTATTCACGCCTTTCCGGCGCTCCTGATGCCGGTAATCATCCTCGGAGGAATCTATGGCGGCGTAATGACCCCGACCGAGGCTGCGGCCGTTTCCGTAATCTATGCGATCCCCGTAGGTTTCCTCATCTACAAGGGTCTGCGCTGGTCGAATTTCCTCGAGGCCGGGAAGGAAGCAGCCACGGCCGTCGGCGCAATCATGATGATGATCCTCTTCTCGATGATCCTCAGTCAGATGTTCGTGCTGGAGAGTGTGCCGCAGCAATTGGTGCAAGCGATCTTCGAGATCACCCAAGACAAGACAATCCTCCTGATCCTCATCAATATCTTGCTGTTTTTCGTTGGGATGGTCGTCAATGACGTCACGGCGATCATCTTGATCGCGCCGCTTCTGCTTCCGCTCATGCAAGCGATTGGCGTCAGCCCGGTGCAATTCGCCGCAATCATGGGGGTCAACACCGCGATGGGCGGGGTCACACCGCCCTATGCCTCGATCCTCTATCTCGGTGCGCGCATTGGCAAGGTGAAGGTCACCAAGGTTATTCCGCCGGCGATGATCCTGATCGTCACGGGCTATGTGCCGGTGGTGTTCCTCACCTCTTTCTGGCCAGGGCTTTCGACCTGGCTGCCGAGTGTCTTCGGCTACTGAACCAACCAATCACAACAGGGAGACTAACGATGAAACATTATTTTCTAAGCGCCGCCACTGCCGCCCTCGTGGCCGTTGCGGGACCCGCTATGGCGAAGGAGCTCAAGCTGAGTGACGTGCGCCCGGCTGACGCCACGATCAACAAAGAGCTTGCCGCCTTTGCGGATGATGTGAAAACGGGCACCAACGGCGACGTAACCATCAAGCTCTTCCCGTCTTCCGAACTAGGCAACTACACCACTGTGCAGCAGCGGGTCTCGGTCGGCGCAGTCGATATGGCTGTTCAACCTGCCGCGACCGATGCCGATCGGCGGATGCAGATCAGTTCGTTCCCCTATTTGGCCCAAAACTGGGCGCAGGCCAAAGCGATTTACGGGCCCGGTGGGATCATTCGCGACACCATGGCGGAGCTTTACCAGAAGCAAGACATCACAATGCTCGCGGCTTACCCGGTCTATTTCGGTGGGATCGCACTCAACCGTGAGGCGGTGTCGCCTGGCCAACCGGACGTCAAGAAGGGCATCAAGGTTCGCGTTCCCGGCATCAAGAGTTTTCAGCTTCTTGGTGAAGCCCTTGGCTACATCCCTGCGCCGATCCCGTTCTCGGACGCTTTCACTGCCGTTCAGACCGGGGTCGTTGACGGCGTGATCGGTTCGGGGGCCGAGGGCTACTACGCATCGTTTCGGGACGTGACGCAGACTTACATCCCGGCCAATACCCATTTCGAGGTCTGGTATATGATTATTTCGAACGAGACGCTGAACGCGCTTTCGCCCGAGGATCAGTCAGCTCTCAAGGATGCAGCGAAGCAATTCGAAGCGACCCGCTGGGGCGTGGCTCAAGAGGATCAGGGCAAAAACGAACAGAAGCTCGCGGATGCGGGTGCCTCGATCGTCAAACTCTCCGATGACCAGCTCGCCGCGATGGCCAAGAAGGTGCGGGCCGAGGTCTGGCCGGTGATCCTGAACGATATCGGTAAGGATTGGGGCAATGGGATCCTGAAACAGGCCGAGACCGCACAAGGCACCAACTGATGACGGCGCGAGCCGGCGCGCGGAGGCGCCGGCTCGCGAAATACTGAAACCGTTCCGAAAAGAGCAAGACGATGGATGCGGATTACGCAATCATAGGCGGCGGCGTCGTCGGCCTGTCGGTGGCTTATGGCCTGACGCGACGCGGTCTGAAGGTCATTGTCATAGACGGTGAAGACGACGCTTACAGGGCGAGCCGAGGGAATTTCGGACTTGTTTGGGTCCAGTCCAAAGGTATCGGCGCGCCGCACTACGCCCGTTGGTCGCAGCGGTCCGCTGCCGCATGGGGCGATTTCGCCAAGGAGCTTGCGGCGGAGACCGGTCACGATCTCAGCTTGCGGCAAGACGGTGGCTATGACTTCCATCTGAGCGAAGAGAGCCTGGCCGCAAAGGTCGCGCAATATGAGGCGCTCAAGGCCGAGCTCGGTGGCGACTATCCATTCGAAGTCCTCGGCCACAATGCACTCAAGCGCGAAGAACCTGCGATCGGCCCGAAAGTAGCCGGCGCAATCCTTCACCATCAAGACGGTCATGTGAACCCGCTGCTGCTGTTGCGCGGTCTCGCAGATGCCGTGCGAAGGGCTGGTGCGACGGTCATCATCGGGGACCGAGTTTCACGGGTCGAAGAAGGATTTCGGCTCACGCTCGCTTCGGGTCGTCGCGTTGATGCCGGCAAGGTTGTCCTGAGCGCCGGTTTGGGGGCGCAAACGCTTGGACCCGCTTTGGGTTTTCGCGCTCCGATCCGGCCGCAACGCGGACAGGTTCTGATCACTGAGAAGCTTCCGAAACTGATGAACAGACCCTCGGGTATCATCCGACAAGTGAACGAGGGCGGCATTCAGATCGGAGATAGCAAGGAAGAAGTGGGCTTCGATGATCATGTGACCGTCGAGACGATGTCGACAATCGCGCAGCGGGCGGTGACCGTCATGCCCGCGCTTTCCCGAGCGCAGCTCGTGCGCAGTTGGGGGGCGCTGCGTGTGATGACCCCCGATGGGCTTCCGATCTATCAGAAATCCGAAACGATGCCCGGAGCAGCGATGATCACATGCCATTCCGGCATCACACTCGCAGCAGCACATGCGCGCTTCCTGCCTGCTTGGCTCGAAGAGGATGCGGATGCCCCAGACTTGGAGAAGTTCAGTGAAAAACGCTTCGCTGTTTGAGCCGATTACCGAAGGCAACTGCCCGCGGGTCCGGGTGACCTTCGATGGGCAGGATTACGACCTGCCAGAGGGCGTGTCGCTTGCGGCTGGGCTGCTTTCCGTGGGTCGTCTCAGTCTCCGAAATACCCCGGTCTCCGGGGCCGCACGCGGCCCGTTCTGCATGATGGGCGCCTGTTTCGATTGTCTCGTCGAAATCGATGGCGTGATCCGTCAGGCGTGCATGATCGAGGTGTGCGATGGGCTCGTTGCCAGCCCTGCCGGGCGGAAGGAGGACGATTGATGGAGACATACGATCTAGCCGTTATCGGCGCTGGGCCAGCCGGGCTCGCTGCCGCAGCAGAGGCAAGTGCCGCAGGGTTGAGTGTCGTGCTTCTCGACGAACAGCCGCGGCCCGGCGGCCAGATTTATAGAGAGGTCGATCGTGCCGCATCCGTGCGCGGAGCAATCCTAGGCAAGGACTACACGCACGGACTCAGCCTGACAGGTGCCACGCAAGCCGAAAACGTCACGTATATGTCCCGCACGACGGTTTGGGACATGACCCCAGAGGGCGTGCTGAGCTTTACCCGCAACGGGGCGGCAGGCTCTCTACGCTTCGAGCGGTTGCTGATCGCCACCGGCGCCCTTGAGCGTCCGATGCCCGTGCCTGGCTGGACTTTGCCCGGCGTAATGGCTGCGGGCGCGGCTCAGATCCTGCTCAAGCAGTCCGGCCTCGTTTCACGTCGTGCTGTGCTCGCGGGATCGGGCCCGCTACTCTACCTAGTGGCTGCGCAGATGGTGCGCGCTGGATCTCCGCCGCTGGCTCTCCTTGAAACGCAGGGACAGCCGTATTCTGCACTTCGATATGCGCCGCGCGCACTCATGGGCTGGCGTGTCCTCGGCAAGGGAATGAGGCTTTTGGCAGAGTTGCGCCGCGCCGGCGTTCCCCGCTACCGCGGCGTGCGCGCCATCTCGATCGAAGGCGAAGGGCAGGTGAATAAGGTTCGGTTCGAGGAAAAAGGACGAACACGAGAGATTTCCTGCGATACAGTCTTCCTGCATCATGGCGTCGTTCCAAACGTCCAGGCGAGCCGGGCTTTGCGGCTCGATCATGACTGGTGCGAGGCGCAGGCTTGTTTCCAACCGCGCCTCGACGACTGGGGGCGCTCGAGCGCGCGAAACATTTTCATTGCCGGCGACGGGGCGGGGATCGGGGGCGCGATTGCCGCTGAACACGCGGGCAGGCTCACGGCGCTCGAAATTGCACGAGATCTTGGCGCGATCGAAGTCGTCGATCGGGATCGGCGCGCGGCGCCGATCCGTAGGGCACTCTTGGCAGAGCGCGCGGTGCGCCCTTTCCTCGATGCTGCTTTTCCACCCTATTCCGAAGCGATTGCGGACGACACCATCATATGTCGCTGCGAAGAAGTCACAGCTGGTGCCATACGTCGAGCAGCCTCGCTCGGATGCGCCGGCCCCAACCAGTCCAAAGCTTTCAATCGAGCGGGTATGGGCCCGTGCCAAGGGCGTTATTGCGGTCTCACCGTGAGCAAGCTTCTCGCAGAGGTGAATGGCGCTTCTGTGGAAGCGACCGGGTATTATCGACTGCGACCGCCTATCAAGCCAGTGACCCTCGGAGAAATCGCGCAGATGACACACCCCAATGAACCGGAGAAAACAGGATGATTGACCGCATTGAGACGGGGGCGCGCATGAGCAAAATCGTGCGCCACAATGGCGTTGCTTATTTGTGCGGGCAGGTGGGTGCCGGCGCCGACGTGGCAGAACAAACCCGAGATTGTCTTTCCAGAGTTGACGCCCTTCTTGCTCGCGCGGGCTCGTCGCGCGATCAGATGCTACAGGTTATCATCTGGCTGGCCGACATGGCCGATTTCGATGCGATGAATGCAGTTTGGGACGAATGGGTGCCGGAGGGGGCGGCCCCCGCACGCGCGTGCGGTGAAGCCAAGCTGGCACGCGCGGAGCTGAAAGTGGAAATCATCGTCACGGCGGCATGCGCCGAATGAACAAGTTGGGTTTGGTTTGACGTCCCGCCCGCCTAGGCGGGTATAGGCTCAGGGCCATGAGAGCCTCCAGCACTCAGGCAATTATCTGACTTCAGGCGTCTGGCCAAATCGGGGTGCTCGTTTCGCGACATCCAGACGCCCTTCGCTTCCCTATTTCTCAATGCTTTGCAGACGGCATGGGGTGCTCGAGCAACAACATGCAGCGTCGCGTTCCGAGAACCCCTGAAGCCACCCCCATGTCGTTGGTCGAGCACCTACAGACCGGGAAGTGTGCCTGCTCGCACGAAAGGGGTGCGGCTTATTGTGTGCGTGCCGTGGTTCGAGGCCGGTGGATGTAACCCAGTCAAGATTTAGGCGGGCGCATTGCCGTGTTTAGATCTGAAGCGCTCATGGAACCGCGCAGGCTACCCTCGGCATAGGGGCGGACCATTTCGATCAAGGGCATTTGGGCGCGCATCCGCACACTCAGGAGCGCGGTGCCGCTGATCTTGCGTTGCACGAACAGGGTTTGCGCGGGCGGCAGATGCCAGTTCGCCCGATCCGCCATGATTGGGGCCGCGCGTTCGCGCAACGCCTCGACGAAACTGCGGTCGGAGAAGTCGAAGAGCGCGCCCTCGGGCCGGCTTCGCGCGACATGCGCGAGCAAAATTTCGATCATCTCGTCGAAGGTGCCACCGTGCCGGGTCAGCTGTGCCTCAGACACGAAGCCAATCTCCAGAAGGGCCATGCGCAGCTTTGCCGGATCTTCGTCGAGCCCCGCGCGCAGCAAGCGCCGGTAGGAGGCTGTCGTCTCGGGCGGAATCGACCGGGCTGCGCCGAAATCCAGCAGCACGATCCGGCCTTGCTCTTTCTGCCAGCGGAAATTGCCGAAATTCGGATCGGTTTGCATGTAGCCGAATTCGAACAGCTCACGCAGGACCAATGCGAGGAGCGCCGAGGTCACCTCGTCGCGCGTGGCCTGATCGGCCTCGGCCAGGGTTTCGATCGGGGCGCCCGCGACGAAATCCATTGGCAGGATCGTCGGGCGGAGTAGCTCTTCGATCGGTTCGGGAATCACGAAGCGTGGGTCTTCCTCCATCAGGGCGCGATAGCGGCGCATCTGTTCCGCCTCGCGGAGGTAATCGGCCTCCTCATGAAGCTGCCGCTTGGCCTCGGCCAGAAGCGGCCGGATATCGAGCCCGGCCGGCAGGAGTCCCGAATAGCGCAGGAGCGCCGCGACATTGTCGATATCGGCGTCGATGCTCGTCGCGACGCCGGGATATTGCACCTTCACCGCCAGCTCGCGCCCCGAATGGAGCACTGCCCGATGCACCTGGCCTATCGAGGCCGCCGCAATCGGGCGCGTCTCGAAACGTGCGAATTTTTTGCGCCAGTCCGGTCCCCATTGTGCCGCCAGAACCCGGTCCAGCTGTTTGGGCGGCATCACATTCGCCGCCTCGCGCAGCCGCGCAAGGATTTCGGTCAACTCGGGCGGTAGAACATCGCCTGCATCGAGTGAAATCATCTGCCCGAGTTTCATCGCGGCTCCGCGCAGCCGCGCCAGTTGATCGGTGACGCGGCGCGCGTTTGCGGGTGTCAGGATAAGGTCGGAAAGCTGCGGGCGCTCGCCCTTGGCCAGTTTGCGCGCCCCTTCGCCCAACGCTCCCGCCGCGATCCCGCCCGCCATCTGACCGAAGGCGGCGAACCGCGTGAGGCGCGTCTTGGGAACTCGGCGCGAACGATCTGTCATCGGGCGCGCACCGGATCAGGCGCGGACGAACCAGGTGGGAAAGTCGGGGTGGGGCGCAGGCGCATCGCGCGGAGTCTCCTGAGATCGGGTTAGTCTTTGTCTATACGCGCGCGCTCAGAAACGGGCTCTCTCGCGGGGCGGATCCGCCTCGCGCAGATCGCCGATCCGCTGTTCGATCGCCTCGAGCCGTAGCAACACCTCGTCGCGATAGGCATCGGTGCGCGTAGTCTCCTCTTCGGAATGGGCATCCTGCATCGAGTTCACGATCAGGCCCACCAGAAGGTTCACCACTGCGAAGGTCGTGACCATTATGAAGGGCACGAAGAATGCCCAAGCCAGAGGGTGAGTTTCCATCACCGGGCGCACAATGCCCATCGACCAGCTCTCGAGCGTCATGATCTGGAACAGCGAATAGGCCGATTGTCCGAGCGAGCCGAACCAGTCCGGAAAGCTCGTGCCGAAGAGTTTCGTCGCCATGACGCTCGCGATGTAGAAGATGATGCCCATCAGCAGGAATACGCTGCCCATGCCCGGCAGCGCATTGATCAGCCCCTCGACCACCCTGCGCAGGCGCGGCGCGACCGAGATGATGCGCAGCAGACGCAACACGCGCAGCGCCCGCAGCACGCTGAAGACCTGTGCGCCGGGCAGAAGCGACACGCCGACGATGGTGAAGTCAAAGAGGTTCCAGCCAGAGCGGAAGAAGCCCAGCCGCTGCACGAACAGTTTCAGCCCGATCTCGATCACGAAGACCGACAGACATAGCATATCGAGCAGCCGGATCAGATCGCCAGCGAGGGCCATCGCGTGTTCTGAAGTCTCCAGTCCAAGAAGCAACGCGTTGAACAGGATCACGCCGGTGATCGCGTTTCTAAAAGTCGATGTGTCGAGCATCATCGCGATCCGGTCGCGCAAAGTCATGCAGTCCCCCCGTCTTATTGGCCGGTGGGATATGGTCCCTGGGCAGGGCTCGCGCAACCTTACCCTTCAGCAATGAGTGCCTTGGAGAAAACGTTGCGCGCCGTGCCGCGACCTACCTCGGCGAATGTGACCTGACCAAGCCGATGGTGCGAATGACCTGGCCGCGCTGGAGTGGACGAGGCCAAGTCGTCATGAGGTTCGCCGACGTCGGACCCACAGTCTAGGGAGGCAAGCTGCGCCCCTGCGCTTGCGTTCCAGCACGTGTTGCGCCGAGAACTCCTGCGAGATTGGCAAGGCGCTGGCCCGGCGGCGGGTGACTTGCGTCAACACGTTCCCCGGCCTAGGCGGTGTAGCGCGGAAAGAGTGCAACTGGCGCAACGTTGGTTCAAGCAGATCATCCGTGGGATATCCGACCGAAACCTCTTAACAGCATTACTTCATGAGAGGTCTGCATGAGCCGACCGGAGAACTGTATCCAGAGGTAGGTATCCAGCCAAATCGGGGGTCGTTTCGCGACATCCAGACACATCTGGATTCTATATTCGTCAATTCCTTGCAGACGGTGTTGGGTGCGCTGAAACCCCAACGCGCATCAGCATTCCGCAAATGGGGGGATTTGAAAACTCAAGCGCAGGCAGAGGAGCCTCGTTCCCTCAAATCTCTACGCCGGCACACAGCGCAGTATTGCGGATATGCTCTCGCATCGCATCCGCGGCATCGCTCGCATTCTGCCGCGTGAGGGCTTCCAGGATCGCCCTGTGCTCTTTGATCGACGCGTTCATGCGGCCGACTTCGGTATTCGGGATTGGCACGCGCTGAGTCTCGGTCAGAAGGTCGCGCACGGATTGGTGCAGGCGGCGCAGCATGGCGTTGGGGCAGGTTTGCGCGATGATGTTGTGGAAGGTGAGATCGGCTTCGACATGGGTCACGAGATCTTCCTTGCGCCATGCCTGCTCGAATTCCTCCGTCGCACGCCGCAGTTCGTCGGCAATCTCGGGCGTAACGTGGGGGGCGGCGAGGCGACAGAGTTCGGCTTCGATCAGAAGGCGGGACTGGAAGACGTCGAGGATGGAATACTGCTCCTCGAAACGCCACTGATCCATCGCGGCGGGCTTGCCTGTCTGAGCGCCGGTCACGAAAGTGCCGCGAGCGGGGTAGGTGCGCACAAGACCGATCGTTTCCAGCGTCAGCAGGGCTTCGCGAAGGGATGCGCGCGACACGCCCAACTGTTCTGACAGCACGCGCTGCGAGGGCAAGCGCTCGTCTTTTTTCAGCGCTCCGGTGCGGATCATTTCTTGCAGCTGGCGCGCGACCGTCTGGGTGACGGGGCTTTTGTCGTTCGTGAAATCCATGCGACGCCTCTTAAGCTGGCAGTTATTAAATCTATAGCCCCCCGCGCCCGCCAACATCAAAGAAGTTCCTTGTCAGATCGGGGAAAGCATGTTTCAAAAGGTCAGACCGGTCTGACCGGTCATGCCAGTTAAGCAAAATAAAACGACGATCAACAGGGAAAACGAACATGTCTGGAAAATTTGGAAAGATCGCCGCGATGGCCTTCGTTGCAGTGACTGCCCTCGGGACGAGCGCCTGGGCGGAGACGCTCACCGTCGGCGCCAATATCGGGAACGTGCCGTGGGAGTTTCAGGACGAGACGGGCAAGAACGTGGGGTTCGAGGTCGATCTGGTCGATGCGGTTGCCGCGAAACTCGGGCGCGACGTCGAGATCGTGAACATCCCCTTCAACGGTCTCTTCTCGGCGGTGCAGTCGGGCCGGATCGATGCGGCGATCTCGTCGATCACCATCACCGACGAGCGTCTGAAATCCGTCTCCTTCGCGCAGCCCTATTACGATAGCGACCAGTCGCTGACCGCGCTCGCGAGCGGGCCGCAATCGCTCGACGAGATGAAGGGCAAGATCGTTGGTGTCGACACTGGCTCTACCGGCGACATGTGGGCGACCGAGCATAACGCAGAATACGGTTTCTCTGAGATCAAGCGCTATGAGGGGCTGGCACCCGCGATGCTCGACCTCACGGCGGGGCGGATCGACGGCTATATCTCCGATATTCCGGCGCTTCTCTACTACGTGAAGGACAAGCCGCAGCTGAAGGTCGTCCAGCGGATCGCGACGGGCGAGAAATACTCGATGATGTTCGCCAAGGACGCGCCGCTGGCCAGCGAAGTGAACGACATCATCACCGAGCTCAAGAAGGATGGCACGATCGCCAAGCTGCATGAGAAGTGGTTCGGCGTCGCCCCTGAGGCGGACACCTCCACCGTCACGGTCATGGACATGCCCTCGCTGAAGTAACGACCTCGGGCGCGTCTCCGTTCAGCGGGGACGCGCCGCTGACCGAAAGAGTCTCATGACGTTTTTTGACACATTCCTGAACTTCGAGGTCTTGCAGCGAAGCGTGCCTATGCTTCTGAGCGGCCTCTGGCTGACGCTTCAACTGGGCGTGGCGAGCATCGTGGCGGGTCTGGTCCTCGGCCTGATCCTCTCCATGCTTCGGCTCTATGGCGTGGCGCCGGTGCGTCTGCTGACGAAGATCTATATCGACGTGTTCCGCTCGATCCCCCTTCTGGTGCTGCTGATCGTTGTCTATTACGCGTTGCCCTTCCTCGGCGTGCGCCTGTCGTCCTTTGCTTCGGCGATGACTGCGCTGACGCTTGTCTCCGGCGCCTATACGGCGGAGATTTTTCGTGCCGGTATCGAGGCGATCCCGAACGGCCAGTTCGAGGCCTCCGAGGCGCTGGGGCTGAGCCACTGCCAGACGATGGTCGACGTGATCTTGCCGCAGGCGATCCGGATCGTGATACCGCCGCTGACCAACAATTCGATCAACGTGATGAAGGACACCGCGCTCGCCTCCGTGGTCGCGATGCCGGACCTTCTGAAACAGGCGACACAGGCGCAGGCGCTCGCGGCGAACCCCTCGCCGCTGATCGGCGCCGCGCTGATCTACATCGTTTTTCTCTGGCCGGCGGTGCTGCTGGTGTCGCGTCTGGAGAACCGTTTCAATTCCGGGAGGCGCGTATGACGGGCTATGTGAGCATCCGAGATCTGCGCAAATATTACGGCAGCTACGAAGCGCTGCGCGGGATCAATCTGGAGATCGAAAAAGGCGAAGTAGTTTGCGTGATCGGTCCCTCGGGGTCGGGCAAGTCAACGCTGATCCGCTGCATCAACCGCCTGGAGGATTTCGACCGCGCGAGCGAAATCCGCGTCGACGGCATCCCGGTCCTTCCGGGGCGGGCCTTGGCGAAGGTGCGCGCCGAAGTCGGCATGGTGTTCCAGAGCTTCAATCTCTTCACGCATCTCACCGTCCGCGAGAACGTCATGCTGGCCCCACGCCGCGTGCGTCGCACCTCCCGGGCCGATGCCGCGACGCAGGCCGAGACACTTCTGCGCCGGGTCGGCATCGTAGAGCAGGCCGACAAGTATCCGGGCCAGCTTTCGGGCGGGCAGCAACAGCGGGTGGCGATTGCCCGGGCGCTCGCGATGGAGCCGCAGGTGCTGCTGTTCGACGAGCCGACCTCCGCGCTCGATCCCGAGATGGTGGGCGAGGTGCTCGACGTGATGAAGTCGCTCGCCGGCACCGGTGTCACGATGATCGTCGTCACCCACGAGATGGGCTTTGCCCGTCAGGTCGCAGACCGGGTGATCTTCATGGATGGGGGCGAGGTCATCGAGACCGGCACGCCCGAGCAGGTGCTTGGCGCGCCGCGTGAAGCCCGGACGCAGAATTTTCTCAGCGCTGTGCTGAGCCATTGATCAAAGAGTAGGATATCAAGATGAACACAGCGCAGGACGCGATCGATCTCGACTTCGTTCGGGGACATTTTCCGGGGCTCGCCGCCGATTGGGTGTTTTTCGACAACGCGGGCGGCAGCCAAATCGTTCAGGGCGCGGTCGACAAGATCAGCGAGTTCCTGATCCATCGCAACGTGCAGACCGGTGGTAGCTACGCCGTGTCGAAAGCGGCTGCCGAAGGGCTGATGACGGGGCGCGAAGCCGCGAAGACCCTCGTCAATGCCGCGCGCCCCGAAGAGATTGTTTTTGGCCCCTCGACCACGCAACTCGTGCGCACGCTCGCCTCGGCCATGCGCGGCCAGTTGCAGCCCGGCGACGAGATTATCGTCAGCCACGCGGATCACGAGTCCAATATCGGGCCGTGGGATGCGCTGCGCGAATTCGGCATCGTCATCAAGAACTGGCCGCTAGATCAGGCCTCGATGTCGATGCGTCTCGAGGATCTCGAGCCGTTGATGACCCCGCGCACGAAGCTGGTCTGCATCCATCATGTCTCGAACATCCTCGGCTCGATCAACCCGGTGAAGGAGTTTGCGAATTTCGTGCATGAGCGCGGCGCACGCATCTGCGTCGACGGGGTCGCTTATGCGCCGCATCGCGCGATCGACGTGCAGGACTGGGATGTCGATTACTACATCTTCAGCATCTACAAGTGCTACGGGCCGCATATGGCGATCATGTATGGCAAATATGATCTGCTGGGCGAGCTCGATGGCCAGTATCACTATTTCTACGGCAAAGACAAAATCCCGGGAAAGCTTGAGCCCGGCAATCCGAATTACGAGCTGGCGTTTAGCACTGTGGGCGTCGTCGATTACCTGATCGCGCTTGGCACGCATCTGGGCGGCGAGGGAAGCGATCGCGCACGCCTCGAGGCAGCCTATGCAGGCATAGCCCGGCAGGAGGATGTCTTGGCCGGTCGCCTGATTTCCTGGCTTGAGGCGCGAAACGATTGCCGCATCATCGGGCGCGGAATGGAAGAGGGGCGGGTTCCCACGATCGCCTTCAAGTTCGACGATCTGAACTCGGAGATGGTGGCCCGCGAGATGGACAAGTTCGGCATCGCGATCCGCTTTGGCGATTTCCATTCGCGCCGTCTGGTCGAGGATCTGAAGGAAACCGGGCAGAGCGGCTGCCTTCGCGTCTCGATGGTTCATTACAATTCGGTGGCGCAGGTCGACGCGCTGACCGAGGCGCTTGCGAGTATCACCTCCCAGATGCGGATGGCGTCGTGAGGGCGGGGTGCGATCTCGCGATCCGGGGCGGCACGCTGGTGACCGCCTCGGATCAGTTCCGCGCCGATCTGGGCATTCGCGACGGCAAGATCGTTGAAATCGCATCGGAAATCACGGATGCGCGCGAAGAGATCGACGCCGCTGGTCTGATGGTGCTGCCGGGCGGGATCGACGCCCATGTCCATCTCGCGCAGCCCACCTCGGACGGCACGGTGATGGCCGATGACTTCCTGACCGGCACCCGGTCGGCGGCGGCAGGCGGCAATACCACGGTTTTGCCTTTCGCGCTGCAGGTCAAAGGCAGCTCTCTGCGGGAATGTCTGATGGCCTATCACGAGAAGGCCGAAGGCGCGTGCTATACGGACGTCTCCTTCCATCTGATCGTATCCGACCCGACGCCGCAGGTTCTGGGGCAGGAACTCCCGGCGCTCGTGCGCGATGGTTACACCTCGTTCAAGGTCTTCATGACCTATGACGATCTGGTGCTGAACGATGCAGAGCTTCTCGATGTCTTCGACGTTGCCCGTCGCGAGCGCGCACTCGTTATGGTCCATGCCGAAGGCCACGACGCGATCAAGCACATGACCCGCAGGCTCGAGGAAGAGGGCAAGACCGCGCCCTATTACCATGCCGTGGCGCACCACCAGATTGCCGAGCGAGAGGCGACCCATCGCGCGATCAGCCACGCGCAGTTGACCGACGTGCCGGTGATGATCGTGCATGTCTCGGGGCGCGACCCGATGGAGCAGATCCAATGGGCGAAGAAGCGTGGCATGAAGGTCTTCGCCGAAACCTGCCCGCAATACATCGTCCTGACACGAGACGATCTCAAAGGGCTGAACATGGATTTCGAGGGCGCGAAATATGTCTGCTCGCCGCCGCCACGGGACACAGACAGCCAAGACGCGATCTGGGAGGGGCTGCGCGACGGCACCTTCGACATCTTTTCGTCTGATCACTGCCCGTTCTATTTCGAAGGCGTCAACGAAACCGGCAAGGATAATCCCCGCGCACGCACCTCGTTCAAATGGGTGCCGAACGGCATCCCCGGCGTGGAGACGCGGCTGCCCATCCTGTTCTCGGAAGGAGTGCGCAAGGGTCGGATCAGTATCGAGCGTTTTGTGGCGCTCACCTCGACCAACCCTGCCAAGCTCTACGGCCTCTACCCGCAAAAAGGTGCGCTGGTGATCGGCGCAGATGCGGATATCACGCTCTGGGATCCGCAACGCAAGGCGGTGATCCGCCAAGCGAGCCTGAACCACGGCGCCGATTACACGCCCTATGAGGGCATGGAGATCGAGGGTTGGCCCGTCCGCACGATCCTTCGCGGCCAGACAATCGCCGCCGACGGAGAGGTTCTAGAGCAGGGCCGGGCCGGGCGGTATCTGTCGCGGGCGACCAGTTCGGTCTGGTAGGTGGTTGTCTGGCCAAATCAGGGCGCGCGTTTCGCAGCATCCAGACATTCCTCGATTCCGGAATTTTCAATGCTTTGCTGGCGGCATGGGGTGCTCGACCGACAACATGCAATGTCGCGATCCGAGAACCCTGAAGGCACGCCCATGTCGTTGGTCGAGCAACCAGGGGTGGTCAGGATCGCCTGAGCGTGACCGGGCCGGGCCGAACCTCTACGAAATGAGCGCGAAGAATTATCTGCAGGCGGCGCTTTATCCCGGCAGGCACAAGCGGATAAGAAGCGCGAGGATCAGCGCCGGTGGCATGACCTTGAGCCCGACGCCCAAAAACTGGGCTGCGGAGACGTGAAGCCCGGACCGGCGCAGGGTCGCGAGCCATAGGAGTGTTGCAAGCGACCCGGTCACCGAAAGGTTCGGTCCGAGATCCACACCAATCATCAGGCAGTCGCGCATGAGATCTCCGAGCTCTCCTGCTGCCGCAGCCGCAGCGGCAGCCAGCCCGACAGGCAAGTTGTTGGCGAGGTTGCTCGCGATGCCGACTGCGGTCCCGCTCAGCCCCGCGGTTGCCCGCGGCGAGGTTGCTGACATCTGCCCGAGCCATTGGCCCAGGGTCGACAGGGCCCCAGCGCGGTCCAGCATGGCGACCAGCACGAAAAGCCCGGCGACGAGTGGCAGCACGCCCCAAGTCAGGTGCCGCAACAGGGGCAAAGGAGACCGCCGGGTGCCCAGCGCGACCGCCAGCGCCACGGCGACCCCGGCGCTGAGTGTCGCAAGACCAAGGCCGCCGCCCAAGGATGAGACCGTGACCAGTGCCACCGCCGAAAGGCTCAGCCCTGTCGCCGCGATCCAGCCGCCCCGCGAAAGCGTAGGCACCTCGGGCGTGGTAGGCTCTGTGTCCAGATCATGGCGCATCGCCCAGCGAAGGCAGAGATAGCTGACCACGATCGTGGCAAGAGCGGGGAGGGCGAGCCGCGCGAGCCAATCGCCAAGTGGCGGCATCACGCCATGGTAGATTACGAGATTTGCCGGGTTCGAGATCGGCAGGACGAAACTCGCCGCATTTGCCACGATGGCGCAGGTGAAGAGATAGGGCAGGGGCGGAACGCGCGCATGGCGTGTCACCGCGAGAACGGCAGGCGTCAGCACGACGACCGTGGTGTCATTCGACAGGAAAACCGTCACGCCCGCGCCGACCAGGTAGAGGATGAAAAACAGGCGCCGCGCGGACCCAGCGGCTGCCTGCACCGCGCGGGCGGCAAGATTGTCGAAAAGGCCCTCACGACCGGCGACTTCGGCGAGAAGCATCATGCCGAGCAGGAAGAAATAGACCTCTCGGCCTTCGCCGATGGCATGCAAGGCATCGGAGAGTGGCAGTGCCCCCAGAAGAACGACCGCTGCGGCGCCGCTCAGGGCAAAGATCCAGTCAGCCCAGCCAAAGGGGCGCAGGATCACGCCCGCCGTCGCGAGAGCCGCGATACAAAGACCGATAAACTCGACCATCACCAACGTGTCCGACGCATCAAGCCGTTCCCATTCGCTCCTAGCCCAATGCCATGGCCGATCTGGCGATAGCTGTCGATGGCTCCGCATAAAGATGACGCAAAGATGTCTCAATGGCCAAATTTCGCCTTAAAGTTGTCTTAAATGTTGAACTCGAAGCACGTGGATGCTTCCGAAAATTTCTGAAGATTTTTTGGATTTGATATGGCTCGGAAATTTGGCAGAGGTGCAACTGCGAAAGCGCAATCTCCAAGCGCATTCGTCCGGGATCAAATGGATCGCGTTTCGACCGGCGATCAGTTGCATTTCGCCACCCCCCTCCTTCTTCCGAAGCGCTGCATTATTTACTGTGGCGCAGGAGGTCTGATCGGCGCTGAGCTCTCTGAACTTTGTGAGCGTGAGGACGCAAGATTACTCGTGTGGCCGGAAGGGGTGTTGCCCGAAATTTGGCTGGCGCTTCATACCGACGAGATCGACGTCCTGATGGTCGACGGCGATCATCTGGGAGACATCGAAGACACGATTGATTTTTGCATGCGCGTAAGGCGCGCTTGCCCCTCGCTCCCCTTGATATTGGTCTCCAGCGAAATGCGCGCGGACGACCTTACCTGCGAACGTATGCAAGCCTGCGATGTGACCCTCAAAGTTCCTGTTTCGCAAGTTCGCTTGGAAGGCGCGATTCAAGCGGCTCGTCAGAACAACGCGTGTTTTCTGTCACGCCGGCATTGGGAGAACTCGTAGCAATTCCGCTGAAGAGGTTTCTCGGAGGCGAAAAGACGGAGCTTTTCAGGTGGGCGCTGCCCGCGCAGCCTGCCTGTTTCGGCCGCCCGAAGCTGAATGGCAGAGAGGCCCTGCGCGAACGCGTTACCTTTCAACGGCTCCGACGCAAGTTTGGAGGACGTCATCGCGGTGGCCGATATGCCTTCCCCTCTTTAAACGCTCGGTGAGACTGCGGCGGAAACGGTGAACACGGCTGTTCTCGATCTTGTCCCGCAAGCCGGGGAGGTGGGGGCGACCCGAGGCCGCGGTCGGCAGGAGGATCAATTCCTCTGACCCGATGGGCGCAGCTACGCCAGCCAAGTCGGTCGATGGATGCTCACGACGCGATGCCCGGGCTCTCGCGCATTAGCGTATTTTGATCAATCATGAACTCGCTTGCGATCCTGAAGGCTGCCGCTCCGAGGGCTCGAGAGACGTCTCCAAATTGTCCCTCCAAAATTTCCGGGCGTAGCACGCCTTGCAAATCCTGCCGTCCAAGTTCTTCGCACAGCTGGGCGACGATGCGCGACCGAACGCACCTTGGGAATGCTCCGTCGATCACGACGGCCTCAAAGTCAATGACTGCGAGGCTCGAAACGATTGCCTGGGCCAGGCTACGCGCAACGCGTGAAATCCATTCCGACAGAAGAGGTTCCAAGGCTTCCCAGTCGGAGTTTTCATCCTGCACGATCTTGCGTTTTGCGTCGTCGAGTTGTCGTTCGAGGACGATCAGGGACGCATGATCGACAAGCCGTTGGCCGCCAGGTTCATCGGTAATTCTGAGTGGACCGAAGCCGCCTGAATTCCCGCGGCTTCCTGTGAATACTCCACCGTTCAGGACGACACCGCCACCGATGAAGGTCCCGACGAATAAGTATATGAAATCTTCCAGCGTGTTGTGGGCTCCGAAGACCAATTCGGCGCGGCAGGCTGCTGTCCCGTCATTTTCTACTGAGATCGGCCCAGAGAAGACCTGCGTCAACTCGGCGCCGATGTCGACGTAGCGCCATTCGTCCATGACATCGCTGGGCACTCCCAGTTCCTTTGTCCAGTGCCACAACTCCCAAGGCATCGCGACGCCGAGACCCGAGATGTCGTCCTTGTATATCTTTGCCGATCGCAAGAGGGGGCGCATCGCGGATTTGACGAAGTCGATCGTGCTTTCAGGCGTCGGGTAATCATGCCGCCCTTGACGTCGTGCCACGACGTTTCCGCTGAAATCAATGACCACCATGCCAAAGCTTCGGCGTCCAATCTTCAGTCCGAGATAGTGACGCGCCGCAGGATTTATCCGCATCGGGATCGATGGCTGGCCCACGCGCCCCCGGATGGGGTCACACCGGAGAAGCAAGTTGTCGGTCTCAAGCGCCTTGAAGATCATCGACGCGGCATTGGGTGAGAGCCCTGTCGCGCGTGTCGCCTCAGCCTTTGTCAGAGTTCCATACCGACGGACGAGATGCAGCACCAGCCTCTCATTGAAGCTGCCAACCGTGATCTGGTTCGACCCTTTGATTGGGGTTGATCTGAGGTGTTCGTCCTTGTTGCCGCGATGCATCTTTTGCCTCTTCACTATGCTCAAGAACACCGCCGTTGACCCTCAAGGTGTGCGCTCCTGGAGCTTGGGCCGAATCGGTTTTCTCACCCCCAAATTTCACACGATAACTACTGTCGCCTCAAGTTTTCCGGATTTTACCAACAGGTCAATCGCTAAATCCTTCCATGTCTTTGTTCTTATGAGTGGCGCATCGGGCGCCTTGATGTATTTGACTGCAAATAATTGGTTTTACATAAAAAAGTGTTTTTCCTAAGAGGCATCTAGCAGTATGAATGGTGCTGTTTTTTGCCCGGCATCATTCAGCGCGTTTTGCAAATAATAATTCATCCAAAAGTAATGATTGACAGGTCTGGCGATGGGGCCGAAGCTTTTGGGGAGCGTGGAGGAGCGGAAAATGCGTAAATGGGGGGGGGCAGGGCGGACAGCCGTTTGGGGGTCAACGTCATGCTGGAGATGAGAGAGCAGCAGATCGAACAACAAGACGCGGCGCACCAGGAAGGACATGTCCTTCTCCGCCTTTCTGGTGCGACCAAGCGGTTTGGCGGCACGACTGCGATCAGCGATGTTTCGTTCGAGATCAGGGCTGGTGAGGTGTTGGCGCTGCTGGGGGAGAACGGTGCCGGCAAGAGCACCTGCGTGAAGGTCCTCGCCGGTGTCTACGCCCCTGACGAAGGGGTAATCGAAATCGAAGGCTCGGAGCGGGTTTGGACGAGCCCGCTCGATGCGAAGCGGGCGGGCATCGCAGTCATGCACCAGCATCCGGGACTGTTCCCCGACCTGTCAGTTGCTGAGAATATCTTCTTCGGGCATTTCGTGGAGACGAAACGCGGCACACTCGATATGTCCAGGATGGTCTCAAAAGCGGAAGGCCTTCTGAAGACGATCGGTCTGGAAGTCAGCCCGAACCAGCCGCTCAGGACTCTGAGCGTCTCGGAGCAGCAACTGGTCGAGGTCGCGCGGGCGCTTTCGACCAATGCGGATATCCTGATCATGGACGAGCCTACCGCCGCGCTCTCCCATCGTGAAGTCGTCAAGCTCTTCGCCGTTGTCGAGCAGTTGAAGGCGCGGGGCGTGGGTATCGTCTTCGTCGGTCACCGGATGGACGAGATTTTCGAGATTGCGGATCGCGTGGCAGTGCTGCGCGATGGCGAGTTGGTCGGGTTGGAACCCGCCGATATTCTGACGCGGCAGGAAGCGATCAACCTGATGGCTGGTCGCGAGCTGACCGCAGAATACCCGACCCGGAGTTCCACCCATGGAGCAGTCGTGCTGGGCGTCCGCGATCTCTCCCGCGACGGAGAATATGACGGCATCTCCTTTGAGGTGCGCGCTGGCGAGATTCTCGGGATCGGTGGACTCGTGGGGAGCGGACGCACCGAGGTGGCCCGCACGCTCTTCGGGATCACCCAGCCGTCCTCGGGAGTGATAACGCTCGACGGTGAAACGACGAGCATCAGGTCCGCGGGAGACGCGATGCGAAAGGGCATCACTTATGTTTCCGAGGATCGACTGTCGCAAAGCCTGATCATGGACTTTCCGATCCGGGTAAATGCCTCACTGACTGTTCTGGAGCAATGCACGTCCCGAGGGCTCCTGAAGGCGGAAAAGGAAATTGATGCCGTCAAGGATCACTTGGAGCGATTGAAACTGCGCTATGCGAGTTTTGACCAGGAAATTTCGGGTCTGTCCGGCGGCAATCAGCAGAAGGTCGTTCTCGCAAAATGGTTGGCACGCAAGCCGCGCATCCTGATCCTCGATGAGCCGACCCAGGGCATTGATGTGCAGAGCAAGGCAGAAGTCCACGAGATGATCGCGGATCTTGCGGCACAAGGCATGGCGATCATACTGATCTCCTCGGAAATGCCGGAACTTCTTGGAATGTGCGACCGGATCGTCGTTCTCAACGAGGGACATCAGAGCGCCGAATTCGATGGCAGGGACGCAACCGCGGCGAGCGTCCTCGAAGCCGCAACCGCCGATCTGCGCGATCGCGGTGAAGCGGCGACCGATATGTCGGAGCCAGAAAAGGGAGGCCCTGCAAGCGGGTTGGCCGGCACGCTATCGCGTATACTGCTGCGCAGAGAGCTTGGACTTCTCGTCGCGATCTTCGCGGTGATGATCCCCGTGACGGCTCTCAACCCGCGAATGATCAGCGCTTCCAATCTCTATTCGATCGGAATGGATGCGGCGCTTCTCGGCCTAGTAGCGCTGGGGCAGATGCTGGTGATCCTTACTCGGAACATCGATCTCTCTGTCGCTTCAGTAATCGGCCTGACCGCCTATGCGTCGGCCGCGCTGATGTCTGCTCATCCCGCACTACCGGCATTTGTTGCGGTCGTGATGGCTATCGTGATCGGAGCCGGGCTGGGTGTTTTCAACGGGGTCGTGATCGCCTATGGGCGCGTGCCCTCCATTGTCGCCACCTTGGGCACGATGTCGATTTTCCGCGGTCTCGACAGTATATTTGTCGGCGGAAATCAGATCAGTGCGGACGAGGTTCCTGAACACTGGCTTAACCTGGCGGGCACACGGGTGGCCGGGATTCCGATGATCGTTCTGATATCAGTGGCCGTGCTGGCGCTGGCCGCGTTTCTTCTGGCCAGAACGCGCTATGGCCGTGAACTCTACGCCGTTGGTTCGAACCCTGCCGGGGCCGACCTGATCGGCATTCCGTCGACCCGACGGATTTTCGCGGCCTTCGTCATCTCGGGCGCGCTCGCGGGCCTTATGGGCGCGCTTTGGGCGTCACGCTATGCGACCGTGGATGCCCGTGTCGCGTTCGGTTTCGAATTGACTGTCGTGGCTGCAGTCGTGGTCGGCGGCGTCGCGATCCGCGGTGGGTCGGGAACGGTTCTCGGGATCGTGCTCGGAGCGCTGGCGCTCTTGATCATTCGCAACGGGTTGGTGCTGGTCCGTGTCGATCCGCTCTGGCTCCAGGGCATCTATGGCCTGGTCATCCTCGTGGCGATCACGATCGACGCCAAGATTGCGGCGCGCCATGAACGCAACCTCGCGAGGAGGGTCTCGCCATGAAGAAACCCGAATGGCTATCCGGCTGGGATGCCTTCATTTGCGCGGTTGCCTTGCTGATTTTGCTTCTGGGGCTGACGCTGTTCGACAATTTCGGTAGTAGCTTCAACATTTCGCAGATGATCGCGGGAGTTTCGGAGAAGGCATTGATCGTGCTGCCGATGATGCTCCTGCTGATCACGCGCGATATCGACCTCTCGGTGGCGAGCACGCTTGCGCTATCAAGCGTCGTGCTGGGTCTGCTGGTTCAGGCTGGAATGCCGCTCTGGCCCGCGATCGCCCTGACGCTCGTCGCCGGTGTCTTGCTGGGGGCGTTCAACGGGGTGATGGTCACCGTGTTCGGCCTTCCCTCACTCGTGGTGACGCTCGGGACCATGGCGATGTTCCGGGGCATTGGCTACATGCTGCTTGGCACGAATTCAGTCAATGTCCTGCCCGACAGTCTACTGAATTTCGGATTCACCAATGTGCCTGGCGTTCCGATCCCTTGGACGATCGTGCCCTTCCTCGTGATCTTGCCGGTTTTCACCGTGATCGTGCATCGGACGATACTCGGGCGGCGCATCTTCGCGATCGGCGGGAACCCGATGACGGCGCTGTATTCCGGGATCGCGGTAAACCGAATCCGTTTCGGCCTGTTCGTGTTTTCCGGGCTCATCTGCTCCATCGCGGGGGTCGTCTACACGGCCCGGCTTGCGAACGCTCGGGCCAACAACGCCTTCGGGATGGAGCTGGAGATCATCACCATCGCGATGCTCGGCGGCGTGAGTGTTTTCGGTGGCAAGGGTGGAGTTGTCGGTGTCGTGGGCGCGCTTAGCCTGGTTGCCCTGATCCGCAACCTGATGGGCATCAACGGTGTCGGCGGCGATGCGCAGAGCACGATCGTGGGCGCCCTGCTGATCCTGGCGCTTCTTGCGGGCCGGTTCGTCCCAGCTCTGAGCGAACGCTTCCAGAGGTTCAAGGCGTCTCGCACTGCGCTCGGGCAAGATGCCACCTGATCCAAGAAGCAACGACCCAGTTCAACAAGGAGGAGAGAGAAATGTTGAAGAGAGACCTACTGATTTCGGCCTGTTGCGCCTTCGCGCTCGCCGCAGGCGGCGCGTCGGCGCAGGACTGCCTCAAGTCGCCGGGAACAATCGGCTTCGTGCCCAAGCTGGACACCGATCCCTATTTCAAAGTCGCGAACGAGGGTGCGGAGAAAGCAGCTTCGGAAATTGGCGGTAAGGTCATCATGGCCGCGCCGAGCACAGCGACGGCCGAAGCGCAGATCGAGTTCATCAATAACCTCGTGGCTCAGCAGGTTGATGTGATCGCGATCTCCGGCAACGACGCGAACGCTGTCGCACCGGCGCTGAAGCGCGCCGCGGCGAATGGTGTCAAAGTGATTTCCTACGATTCCGATGTGTCAGCCTCGGCGCGTTCGTTGTTCATCAATCAGGCCAAGGGGTCGAGCCTCGCCGAGATGATGCTGCAATCGATGCACAAGCTGATCGGAGAAGGGGAATTCGCGATCCTGTCCTCGACCCCTACTGCCACCAACCAGAATGCCTGGATCGCCCAGATGAAGGATGAACTTAAGTCGAACCCCGACTATGCCGGGATGAAGCTGGTCACCGTCGTCTATGGTCAGGAAAGTGAGCAGGTCAATCAGCAGCAGACCCTTGCACTGGCGCAGACCTATCCAGATCTGAAGGGGATCATCGTTCCCGCCGGGATCGGCCTTCCTGCGGCCGCTCGGGCACTTGAAGAGGCGGGGCTGACCGGAAAGATCAAACTCACCGGCCTTGCGCCGGCTTCCTTGATCCGGAAATACATCGAGAACGGATCAGCGCAGGATATCTGGTGGAACGTGTCCGACCTCGGATATCTCGCCTATTACGCTGCTCAGGCGCTAGCTGAATGCAAGATCACTGGCAAACAGGGTGACACTTTCGATGCCGGCAAGCTTGGGAGCTACACGGTCGGAGAAGACGGCGAGGTTGTTCTCGGGCCTGCGAAGATCGTAACGCCGAAGAATCTTGACGAGTTCAAATTCTGAGACCTTCAGAGCCAATTGGTTTTGGATCCGCGCAAAAGAAGCTGGCCCGGTTGTCGGGCCAGCTTCTTTGACTTTTGGCGTGGCCCACGATCCCCAACTTTTTCTCGATGACGCGCTCCTATTCGGAATCCAATCCAAACCTCCTGCGCCGGCTCGCATAGGTTGAGACAAATCAATGACGCTGCCGCCATCTCGGCCGAGTGTAAAAGCATGTTCTGAAGAAACCGCTTTGAGAAGCCTCGCTGGGGAGTGCCGGATTAATGCCGACCAAGAAAAAAGACGTCGAGGACGATACGCCCCTGACGACTGGCATGCTTGCGAAGTCTCGCGAAACGCTCCGCGCAGCCTGCGAGCGGCTCAACATCCATCCCGACGTCTACGAAGAGCTGAAATGGCCCCGCGAGACTTTGGCCGCAACGCTTCTGATCCGGATGGATGACGGGAGCCGCAGGGCGTTCCAGTCATGGCGGTGTCGCTATAACGATCGACGGGGGCCGACCAAGGGTGGCGTTCGTTTCCATCCAAACGTCTCGCTCGACGAAATCGAGACCCTTTCCTTCTGGATGACGTTCAAATGCGCGGTGGCAAACCTGCCGTTCGGCGGCGGGAAGGGAGGGGTCTGCGTGGACACGAAGACGCTCTCGGCCAACGAGTTGGAGCATTTGAGCCGCGCCTATGTCGAAGCCTTCGCTCCGTTCATCGGCCCCGATCGCGATATTCTGGCGCCGGATATGTATACGAACGGGATCGTCATCGCGTGGATGGCTGACGAATACAGTTGGATTTCGGGTCAAGCCTCCCCTAGCGCGATTACCGGCAAACCTCTCGCTTTCGGGGGCACGAACGGGCGCGTCGATGCGACGGCACGCGGCGGATATTATGCCCTGCGCTATCTGGAATCCGCACTCGCTCTCGACCCGAATACGGCCACGGTGGCGATCCAGGGGTTTGGAAATGTCGGTTTTCACTGCGCGAAGCTGCTGCACGCAGATGGGTATAAAATCGTCGCCATTTCGGATTCCGGCGGCGGCGTATACGACCCGGGCGGTTTGGACCCGCTGGCCGTCATGCAGCACAAGCATCAGACAGGGGGCGTGAAAGGCGCAAAGGGTCAAGGCAAGACCAAAGAGATTTCAAACGCCGAACTCCTGGAGCTTGATTGCGAGGTGCTGGTGCCTGCCGCATTGGAACGGCAGATTACGCTTGAGAATTGCGACAGGATCAAAGCCCGCATCATTTTGGAAATGGCGAACGGACCGGTGTCTCCCGAGGCCGACAAGAAGCTGACGGAAGCGGGACATATCGTCGTGCCCGATATCCTCGCGAATTCCGGCGGCGTTACGGTTTCGCATTTGGAATGGGTTCAGAACAGATCGGGTTTTTATTGGGACAGCTCGCGTGTCCGGGATCACCTTAAAACGACGATGGAAACCGAGACGCAATCGATCTGGACGTTGCACAACGAGATGGAACTCTCGATGCGCGATGCCGCCTACATCCATGGCCTGCGTCGGATCGCGGAATCCGTGGAAGCCCGGGGCACTCCCGCTTATTTCGAGGGATCTTAGCAGGCGCTGTCGACCGGCTGGGTTGGGGGTTAACCACGAGGCCGCGTTGGCGCGCAACGAAGCCCAGCTTTTGCGCTGGGCTCGGCGCTCGGGTTCTGCCAGGCCCGACCCTGACCGCTAGTCCGCACAGAGCGGTTTAGCCGCAGCCCCCGTCGCTGTGATGGCCGCGTCCACGTCGATCACCACCATCATCCCCCGCTTGCCGCCGTTGATGATCACCTCGCCAAGCCCCGCGGTGTCTGCCTCGAAGACCACAGGCACGCGCTTTTTCTGGCCAAAGGGGCTGATCCCTCCCGTATGAAACCCGGTCAACCGCTCGGCCCTGTCGGGCGGCATCATCGCCGCCGACTTGCCGCCAAAGGCCGCCGCTATCCGCTTCATCGACAAGGTCCGGTTCGACGGCACCACGCAGGCCGCTGGCTTGCCATCCACCTCGACCATCAGCGTTTTCAGCACCAGCCCCGGCGCGACCCCGAGCGCCTCGGCCGCCGCGATGCCAATGCGGTCGGCCGAAGGGTCGTAATGATATTCGCGCACCTTGTAGGGCGTTTTGGCCTTGTCGAGCGCGCGGGTGGCGGGTGTAGCGGTGGACATCGTCTGGCCTCGTCTTGGGACGTGCCAGAAAGGCACGTCCCATCGGGAGGTTCAAGCGCCCGCAAAAGCGCCGGAAGGGCCATTTTCGCCGTTAACCGCAGACCGCCTGTGATGCGGTGCCAGGGATAGGCGTCTTTCGGACGGTCCGAGGCCGGATCGTCTTTCTTCCCGGGCTTTGCCGTCGCGGTGGAATGGCGGGTGAGGAAGGGATGTCAGCGTCGAGTGGTGGAGCAGGAGCCTCGGGAAAAGCACTGAAGTTGCAGATTACGCCTCCAGTGTCCAAGGAGTGTGTCCTCATCGATCCCCTGAGACTTCGTTTGACATCGATGTCATTTCTCGCTATGACATCGATGTCTTTTGGGGCTCGCGGCGCTGATTTCTGCGGGGGAGGAGGCCGCCTTGTCGACGATTTATGATGTAGCAAAGCTGGCCGGCGTTTCGCCGAAGACGGTCTCACGCGTCGTGAACGGGGATGCCCCGGTCGGGAGGAAGACCCGTGACAAGGTGGAAGCCGCCATTCGCGAGCTGAAATATGTCCCTTCGAGTGCAGCGCGCATGATGCGCTCGAACAGGTCAGGTCTGATCGGCGTCGTGACGGGAGCGATTTCGCGCACCGCGGAGCTGGTCGATCCGAAGGGGTTGCCCGACCTCTTCATCCTGCAGGGCATCCAACAGATCGTGGCCGAGCGCGACCTGACGCTGATGATCGCCGATACGGCGGGGCAGGTCGAGAAGGTGCCCTCCCTGCTGCGGACCTTTCAGCAGCACCGGGTCGAAGGGCTGATCTATGTCGCGGACTACCACAAGAAAGTGGCTTTCGAGCCGACGCCGCCCAACTGCCCGCTCGTTCTCGCCAATTGTTATGACGCCGAAGCGACGCCCGCGATCCTGCCTGATGATGAGGCCTGCCAGCGCAGCCTGGTCGAACGACTGATCGCACATGGCCACAGGCGGATCGGTTTCCTGACGCTGGATCCGGCGATGGATGCGGTGCCCCTGCGCGTTGCGGGTTACCGTGCCGCGCTCGAGGCTGCGGGCATCGGCTATCAGCCGGAGCTGGTCGAAATCGGCTATCACAACGGCGACGCCTTCGCGCACCAGCGTTTGAGCGAAGCACTCGATCGGTTTCTCGCGCTCCCTCGGCGCCCGACCGTCATCTGCTGCGGCAATGACGAGATGGCGATGCGGCTCTACGGTCTGCTGCGCACGCGCGGCATCCTTGTCCCCTAGGAAATCTCGGTCGCCGGCTTCGATAATTACCGCGCGATCGCCGAAACGCTCTATCCGCCGCTGAGCACTGTCGAGCTGCCCTATGCAGAGATGGGGCGGCGCGCGGCGAAGCTCCTGCTTTCCATGATCTCGGAGAAGGTCTCCCCCCCGCACGAGCCCGTGCGCGTGGAGGGAGGCGTTTTCTGGCGCTCCTCCGTGATCGACCTCGAACCAGATCGCCAGACATCCAAGGGAGGATGACATGAAACTATTGAACGTGACGGCCGGGGCGGTCATTGCCGCCACCGGGTTCTGCAGTGCTGCCTTCGCGACCACCGATCTGACGATGTGGTATCACGGCGCGGGCAATAAGGTGGAAGGCAAAATCGTCAACCAGATCATCGACGACTTCAACAGCAGCCAGTCCGACTACAAGGTGAACCTGCAGAGCTTCCCGCAAAACAGCTACAATGACTCGGTGACGGCTGCCGCGCTGGCGGGCAATCTGCCCGACATTCTCGACATGGACGGACCGATCATGCCGAACTGGGCGTGGTCAGGCTATCTCCAGCCGCTGCCGATCCCGGAGGATCATTTCAAGGACTTCCTGCCCGGCACAAAGGGCGTCTTTGACGGCAAGCTCTACTCGATCGGGCTGTGGGACGCGGCGGTCGCGCTCTATGCACGCAAATCCACGATGAAAGAGCTGGGCCTGCGCACCCCCACGCTCGACAAGCCCTGGACCAAGGACGAGTTCATGAACGCGCTCGAGGCCGCGAAGAAGAGCGGCAAGTTCGACTACGCGATCGACCTCGGTATGTCGGACAAGAGCGAATGGTATCCCTATGCCTTCCTTCCCTTCCTGCAGAGCTTCGGCGGCGGTCTCGTGAACCGTGAAAACTACGACACTGCCGAGGGCGTGCTCAACGGCGACGCCGCGATCGCTTGGGGCAACTGGTGGCAATCGCTGTTCACCGACAAGCTGGCGCCGGGCACCAGCCAGGATCCGGCCGCTCATGAGACCGGCTTCGTCGACGGCAAATACGCCTTCTCCTGGAATGGCAACTGGAACGCGGTCAAGACGATGGACAAGGTCGACGATGTGGAGTTTCTGCCCGCGCCGGACTTCGGCCACGGCCCCAAGATCGGCGCTGCATCCTGGCAGTTTGGCATCTCGGCCACCTCCAAGCACCCGGAGGGTGCGGCGGAGTTCATCAAATTCGCGACGCAGGACAAGTATCTGGCGGAATTCTCGGATGCCATTGGCCTGATCCCGGCAACCAAGTCGGCGGCGGAAATGACGAAGAATTACAAGTCCGGTGGCCCGCTCGCCGTGTTCTACGGCTTGTCCGAGGCGCAAGCCGAGAAGCGCCCGGTCACGCCCGGCTATGTCGTCGAGTCAAAGGTCTTCCAGAAGGCTGCAGCAGATATCGCAGACGGGGCTGACGTGATCGATACGCTCGATTCCGCCACCGACCAGATCAACGCCGATATCAAGCGTAACGACGGCTACAAGAAGAACTGAGCCGCTGTGTCGCGGGGGCGCGCGATTGCCGCGCCCCCACCTCCACCTTCAGACCGGGAGACCGCGCCATGCGCTCGTCACTGACTTCCGCCAATCGGGCGGGATGGGCCTTTGCCCTGCCGGGCATCGTGCTGATCGTTGCCTTCATCATCACGCCGTTCTTCCTGGGCGTCGGCTTTTCGCTGACCAACCAGCGGCTGATCTCGCCCAATGCGACACGCTTCGTCGGTCTCGAGAACTACCGACAGATGCTCGATATCGCGGTGGTCGATCTGCAGGCCAAGACCGATGCCGCCGGAAAGACTGTTACGGATGCCGAGGGTCAGGCCGAATTCCCTCGCTTGCGCTCGATCACGCGCAATCCGGACACGCCGCAATATCACGGCATGCAGGAATGGTTCCGCTGGGTCTCGGGCAATACGGCGCATGTGGTGATCGCGAGCGACGTCGTCTTCTGGAAGGCGCTGCTCAATACCTGCATCTTCGTGCTGGTAGTCGCACCGGTCCAGGCCGCCATCGCACTCGGTCTCGCGCTCCTTATCAACCAGAAACTGCGCGGGATCACGATCTTCCGCACGATCTATTTCATGCCCGTGGTGGTCTCCATCGTCGTCGTCTCACTGCTCTGGCG
Organism: Thioclava sp. JM3; assembly: GCF_002213185.1. Lineage (NCBI taxonomy): Bacteria > Pseudomonadati > Pseudomonadota > Alphaproteobacteria > Rhodobacterales > Paracoccaceae > Thioclava > Thioclava sp. JM3. The sequence goes on along the minus strand of NZ_NBOB01000009.1, from coordinate 5,119 downwards.
CTTCATCTATTCGGGGCAGAACGGGCTTTTGAACAACATGCTTTCCCTCCTGAGCTTCGGGCATTTCCAACCCGTCGACTGGTTGGGCAATCCACATACCGCGCTTGGCGCGATCATCACCATGTCGATCTGGCAGGCGGTGGGCTTTCACATGGTGATCTGGCTCTCCGGACTGCAGACGATCCCGCCCACGCTTTACGAGGCCGCCGCGATCGAAGGGGCTTCGAAATGGCAGACCTTCCGTTATGTCACCTGGCCGGGTCTGCGCCACACCGCTGTGCTGGTGCTGATCGTCATCACCATGCAGGCCTTCGCGATCTTCGCGCAGATAGACGTCATGACGAAGGGCGGGCCGCTCGACTCCACCCAGACGCTCGTCTTCCAGGCCGTGCAACGCGGCTACGGCATGCAGAACATCGCAGGCGGTTCGGCGATCTCGGTGATCCTGTTCCTGATCGTCCTGATGATCTCGATGATCCAACGCTGGCTTACGAGGGAGCGCTGAAATGAGCATTATTGGTTCCGACAACCGCAATCTGCGGCTGGGCGTGCGCTATCTCGTGCTGATCCTGATCGCGCTGATCTTCGTTCTGCCGCTGCTGTTCATGGTGATGTCCAGCTTCAAGCCCAGCGACGAGCTGCTGCGCGACACGTCGAGCCTGCGGGCTTTCCTGCCGGTGGGCCAACTCAGCCTCGACAATTATTCCGGCGCCTTTGAGCGCGCCCCGGTGGGGCTCTTCGTCTTCAACTCGATCTTCGTGACCGGGACGACCGTGCTGCTGTCGCTGGTGATCTGTTCGCTCGCAGGGTTCTCCTTCGTCTTCCTGCAATGGCGTGGGCGCGACCTAATGCTCTCGATCATTCTCGCCACCTTCATCGTGCCTTTCGAGACCATCGCGATCCCGCTTCTGCTGGAAGTGTCGAAACTGCCTTGGCTGGGGCTGGACGGGCTCAGCTGGGGCTGGCTCGACAGCTACAGGGTGCAGATCATCCCGTGGATCGCGGACGGGCTGACGATCTTTCTCTTCGTGCAGTATTTCAAAGGTCTGCCCGGCGAGTTGATCGAAGCGGCCCGCGTCGAGGGCGCGAGCTGGTTCCAGATCTATCGCCGCGTGGTGATTCCGCTCTCGGGGCCTGTCATCGCGACCGCCGCGATCCTGAAATTCCTGATCATGTATAACCAGTATCTCTGGCCGCTGATCGTGGTGCAGCAGGAGCAGTATCGCCCGGTGATGGTCGGCCTGCAGTATTTCTTCCAACTCAACCCCGCCTGGGGGGAGATCATGGCTTACCTGACGCTGATCACGGTGCCAGTTCTCGCCTTCTATCTCGTGCTTCAAAAGGCGTTCATCGCCTCCATCGCCTCCACTGGCGTGAAAGGATAATCCGACATGGTTCTCGCACTCGACAAGCAATGGGTCTGGGACAGCTGGTATGCCCATGACGGCGAACGCTGGCATGCCTGGTTTCTCAAGGCCGACAAGTCGCTCGGCGATCCGGAACTGCGCCATTTCAATGTCAGCCAGGGCCACGCGATTTCCGAAGACCTGATAAGCTGGCAGCATCTGGGAACGTCGCTCGCGCCCGCACCGGCCCCGGCCTGGGACGATCTGGTCACTTGGACCGGGTCGGTGGTTCGCGACAGTGACGGGCTGTGGCACCTGTTCTACACGGGCGGTCGGCAGTCCGAAAAAGGGCTCTATCAGCGCATCGGTCATGCGACCTCGCACGATATGCACAACTGGGACCGCGTGGGTGACGGGCTCTGCCTCGACCTGACCGGCCCCAACGCCGCGCGTTACGAGGCCGAACACATGGTCGGTCACTGGCACGACCGGGCGATGCGCGATCCTTGGGTAATGCGCGATCCCACAGGCGACGGCTGGCTGATGTATTTCACCGCCCGCGCCCCCGGGATCGAAGAGGCGAATGCGGCGGGGGCCATCGGTTTTGCGACCTCGCCCGACCTGGTCCACTGGGACCTGCAGCCGCCGGTCTTCGTGGGTGGATTCGGCCAGCTGGAAGTGCCGCAGGTCTTCGAGGTGAACGGGCGCTGGTATTGCCTGTTCTGCACGGCTGCGCAGCATTGGAGTCGGGCACGCATCGCTGATACGGGTATGACCCCGGTGACCGGCAACCACTACCTGATCGCAGACGACCCGCGCGGGCCGTGGCGGATCGCGCCGGGCTTTCTCGATGGCGCGAACCCGTGCCGGCGCTATGCCGCACGCATCCTCAAGACCGCTGAGGGTCTGGTGATCATGGGGTTCGACGACAATGGCCGCGACCATTTCGTCGGCCAGATCCGGGATCCGGAACCCGTTCTCGTGGACGCGGAGGGTTATCTGCACATCGATGCGGATGCCGAGCAGGGAGGGAAGTGACATGGCAGACATCAAGCTGCGCGGTCTGCGCAAGAGCTATGGCGCCCATGAGGTCATCCGCGGCGTCGATATCGACATCGCCGATGGCGAGTTCTGCGTCTTCGTCGGGCCCTCGGGCTGCGGGAAATCCACGCTGCTGCGGATGATTGCAGGGCTCGAGGACATCTCGGGCGGCACGCTGGAGATCGGCGGCAAGCGCGTCAACGATGTGCAGCCCCGCGAACGTGGCGTCGCGATGGTGTTCCAGAGCTACGCGATCTTCCCGCATATGAGCGTGCGCGACAACATGGCCTTCGGCCTCACCATCTCGGGCGCGTCGAAAGCCGAGAAAGCGGAGAAAGTGCAGCGCGCCGCGGAAATCCTGCAGATGGAGCACCTGCTCGATCGGCGCCCCAGCCAGCTCTCGGGTGGCCAGCGCCAGCGCGTCGCGATCGGGCGCGCGATCACTCGCAACCCCTCGGTCTTCCTCTTCGACGAACCGCTCTCGAACCTCGACGCGGCGCTCCGGATGGACATGCGCATGGAGATCGGCAAGCTGCACAAGCAACTCGGCGCGACGATGATCTACGTCACCCACGATCAGGTCGAGGCGATGACGCTGGCAGACAAGATCGTGGTGCTGCGCGACGGGCTGGTGATGCAGGCGGGCTCGCCGATGGAACTCTATCACAACCCGGCCAACCGCTTCGTCGCAGGTTTCCTCGGTGCGCCGTCGATGAATTTCCTCGAGGTCGAAATCGTGGAGGCCGACAGCGAAAACGCCAAGGTCGCGCGGCACTCCATGGACCCGATCGTCGTGCCCGTCCGCGGCCGCACCTTCGCCCCCGGCGACACGGCCCTGCTGGGCCTGCGCCCGCAATACGTCACCGCCTGCGCCCCTGATCAGGGCATCCTGCACGGTCAGGTTTCTCTGGTCGAACGGCTGGGAAGTGAAACGGTCGTCGATTTGTCGATGCAGGACGGCAAGAGCCTGATCGCCGCCTTCAGCGAGGACAAGCAATTCGAACGGGGCGAGCGGATCGATCTGGCTTTCGACCCCGCCCAGACGCATCTGTTCCACCCTGACGAATAAAGGGCGTAGTAGTGTGCGGGTCTCGACCGATATGACCGTTTCGGTGCATGCGGCATCGATAAGAGCGCACGCCTTAGCGCGATCAACGGGACTCGGTCGCGGAGTGGCTATGTTTGCGACGGTCAAGCTTTCCAACTCGGGCTACGGCTTGATCTCCGGTTCGACGAGCCGGGCAAGGTTCTCCAGTGACTGTTGCCAGCCGAGGTAGCAAGCCTCGACCGGGATGGCGCCTGGCACCCCGGCCCATATTTCCCATTGGGTGACCGAACATCCGCGCGAAGATCGGCGTCACAGTGAGGATGCCGATGATTTCGAAACACACGGCTCGGCGAATGCGATCTGTGGTGCAGCGCAGGGGAAGGCTGCAGCCCCTCCCGCGGCTTTGTCTTCTATCTTCACGCGATCCGTTCGCGTCCTTGCGGCGGAAAGATCGTATCGTATCCCCAAGTGAAGACGAAGGCGTAGAGGAGATAGAAGCCTGCAAAAGACGCTTCCATCATGAGAATGGTCAGCAGGGAGGTCTCGAGCCACCATGCGAATATCGGAAGAAGCAGCGCGAGCAGCGTCGCCTCGAAAAGCACCGCGTGAACGATCCGGAGCGGTATCGTCTTGCGGACATCGCCGCGACGCCAGAGCAGGATGTGATCGAAAGCCAGGTTGAAAAGGTAGTTCCAGGCGGTGGCCGCGGTCGCCCCTAGAACGACCAGCACGCCCATATCTCCCATGGGGTGATCGAAGACCCAGGCGAAGAGCGGCGTCACGATGAGGATGCCGATGATTTCGAAACTCACGGCCTGGCGGATACGGTCTGGGATGCTGCGCATGAAAAGTCTTCGTTAGGTCAGGCGATCCAGCGGGCAGACCGTGTGCTCGGGCAGGGGGCGGGTTTCCCTATGGTGGGTCCCGCGTGCTGGCTTTTCAAGCCGGACCCGACGCTGGTCGCGCCGGCCCGCAATTCAGCCTTTCAAGAAAGCCAGCAATGGTCTGTCTTATAGCTAGCTTTTCGCCTCAGAATTTGGCGTCAGTTCTCGCAGATGCGTTCCTGCTCGTTTTCTGGTCTGCCGAGCATCCTCTCAAATACCAGCTTTCAAATAGGGAGTGCTCAATAAACGATATGCCACATCGCGAACCGCGAACTTCTAGACTGTTTATCGAGCACTTGCGGTCCAGATGCTTTACGTGCTCGACCATATACCTTCCTAGCGTCATGTAGCGTTAATCGAGCGCCAGGGGGCCCCCTGCGGCTCCCACAGCGTGCCGGATCTTTTGAGGCTTTGCGCTAGGGATGCGGGAGATGGTCAATGGTCTAAAGGTGGCTAATATCCCAGGCACACGGGGCCGCTTCGAATGCTTCAGGCCGCAGCCGCCTAGCTCGATTGAAGACCCGAAACTGCGCTCTGTCCCAAAACCGCCGGCCCGTAACGGATGGTTTCTGCATTTTAATCATGGACAACGTCGTGTTCCGGCGTGTTTGCGCTCATGAGTTTCGAAGTTTTGGCGTGGTTTTTCCGAGCCCGGTCGCTCTCCGGAACGGCCATTACCCCGTCGTGTTGTCTCCCTGCCGGCTGATGGTCGGCTCGTAAATCGGAAGGAGACTACTATGACCTATAGCCTCAAATCGATCGCCCTCCTCGGCCTTCTCGCCTCTGCGGCTCCCGTTGCG
>NZ_NBOB01000008.1:0-208183 GCF_002213185.1 Thioclava sp. JM3 | reverse complement strand
GATCTGCTCTTCGCTGAACCGGCTTCTCTTCATCGTCTGTCTCCTCGTCTGGAGAACAGGCTAACCTCAAAACGAGGGGAGCAGGTCAGCGCACTTTTGCGAATGTCCGCTCAGGGCCGTTCCCTGCGCCCAAGCATGAGTGGCGGAAGGTGATCTCCGCTGCACACGCCACAAACGTCGGAATAGCGCGACAAAGAAGAAAAGGCCAATCATTTCAAGATGGCGAAGAAGCTCCTTCCGGGAAAATCATAATGACGCCACACCGCGCGACGACGCCCGATAGGTCCGTGCTAAGCCTGCGCCAGCCCCCGGTAATGCGCCACAAGTTCGCGCGCGTTGTCGGGGTGATGCCTGCGCCGACCGGCCTCGATCTCCTTTGCCATCTCCACGACCTTGCGGTTCATCGGTGCGGCCTTGCCGCGCGCCTCGAGGAAATCGACCACCAGCCCGTTCACCTCGTCGACCTCGGCGCGACGGCCCTTGCGCCAATCCTGCAGCGAGGTCGTCAGCGTGTCGTCCCTTGAGAAGGTGCGAACGACCTCGTCGAAGATCTCGTCGACATAGCGTTCCGGGTGGTTACTCATCACCGGCGGCATCCCGATGATCGGCATGATGGTGGCGCCGTCAGCGAGCGCTGCCTCCATTGCCTCATAGCCGGCGCGCCGCATCACTTCGAGAAACTCGGGGTCGCGGACGCTGTCGCGCATCGCGGTGTCGATGATCGCCGTGGGGATCAGTTCGGCTGCATTCACCACCAGCTTCATCCATTTCGCCGAGCGGATATCGTCTACCACCTGAACGGTGCCGGAATGACGCAGGATATCGGCGACGTCGTGCACCCGCGGCTGTTGCTCGGGGTCGAGCGCACCAAGCGCGAACCAGCTTTCGTCCGTGTCGTTCTGGCGGGTCGTGACCCCCGGCTCCCACATGTTCGACGCAATCTGGATAACCGCGCCGATCGTGCGATGCGCGCCGACGATGTCGGCGATCGCCTCGTGAGTCATGCCGTTCTGCAGTCCCACGACGAAGCCGTGCTCCGCCAGAACCGGCTTGATCATTTCCGCCGCCCAGCGGGTGTCATAGGCTTTCACCACCACGAAGACGAGATCGAAGGGCTCCTTGATTTCGGCGATCTCGCACAGGTGCAGCGCCTTGACCGGCGTGTGCAGCTGGCGGGTCGGCAGGTTGACCGTCAGTCCCTTCTCGCGCATCGCCTCGACATGCGCCGGCCACTGGTCGATGAAGGTGACGTCGAGCCCCGCCAGCGCGAAATCGGCGGCGACCGATGCGCCCTGCGCACCGGTCCCGATAAAGGCGATCCGAGGGAAAGGGGTTTGCTTCGTCATCGGGCGTATCTCCTCGGTTGCGGTCATTGCATGATCATCCCGCCGTCGATCTGCAGGCATTGGCCGGTCATGTAATCGGAGTCCGGCGAGAGGAGGAAAGCCACCGTTCCGGCGACATCAGCGGGCGTCGAAGTCCGGCCGAGCGGGATCCCGGCGGCGAAGTTGCGCAGGGCCTCTCCCGGCTCGGAGGAGACGCCCATTTCCATCAAGTCCTTGTCGAGCACCGTCCAGAGATCGGTCTCCACCACGCCGGGAGCGAAGGCATTGGCGGTGATTCCGTGCGGCGCGAGCGTGCGGGCCGCCGCCTGCGTCAGACTGATGACCGCGGCCTTGCTTGCGCAATATGGCGCGAAATCACCGAAGCCGGCGCGGCCCGCCATCGAGGCGGTGTTGATGATCTTGCCTTTCCGCTTGGCCGCGATCATCGCCTTCGCCGCTTCCTGAATGCCGATCATCACGCCCATGCCGTTGACTGACATGATCTGGGTCCAGTTTTCCTCGGTCGTCTCGAGGAAAGGCTGAGGACGGTTGAAACCTGCGTTGTTGACGATGGCATGGAGAAAGCCGAACTCCGCCTCGCAGGCGGCAATGGCCGCGCGGGTGGCAACCCGGTCGGTCACGTCGGTCTTGCAGAAAATCGCGCGTCCACCGTCGGCGGTGAGGGCTGCGGCGGCCTTCGCGCCAGCCTCTTGATCAAGATCGGCGATCACCACGCCGTATCCAGCCGCCGCGGCGCGCCGCGCAATCTCGAGACCAATTCCCCGTGCGGCACCCGTAACGACGACGCCGCCCATTTGCTCTTGTTCAGACATGATATCCTCCCCTGCTCAGGTCGCGCGGTGCAGCACGAAATCGTAGTTGGACTCCCACAGCGTTTCGCCGTTTTCGACCGGGGTGAACTCGGCGATCAGGGATTCCTTGACGCCGAACACCGCATCCGAGGTCAGGTATTTGTCGCCCGCCACGAAAGTATGGGTCGTCACCGGATCGAAACCCTCGGCGCTGACGATGAAATGCATATGCGCCGGGCGATACGGGTGACGCCCGAGCTTGCCCAGCATCTTACCCACCGGACCGTCGTCGGGGATCGGGTAGGAGACCGGCTTGATCCCCTTGAACCAGTAGCGCCCGTCCGGCCCCGTGGTGAACACGCCGCGATTGTTGTTGCGCGGCTGAATGTCTGGCTGCTGGACGTCGTAGAAGCCGTCCTCGCTGTCCGACCAGACGTCGATCCGCGCGCCTTCGACCGGGTTGCCGTCGAGATCGGTGACCGTGCCATAGAAGCGGCAGGTCTCGTGCCCGCCCGCTTGCGTGATGTTCGCGCCCATCTCGTATTCCGGCACGCCATCGACATGGAACGGGCCGAGCACCGTGTTCTCGGTCGCCCCGGTCGGGCGGCGGTTGTTGATCGCATCGACCAGCATCGAGACGCCAAGCACGTCAGAAAGCAGGATAAACTCCTGACGGTTCTCGTCGCAGATCTGTCCGGTCTTGGTGAGGAAATCGATCGCGATATCCCACTCGGCCTGCGTCAGCTCGACGTCCTTCACGAAAGCATGCAGGTGGCGGACGAGGCTCGCCATCACGGTCTGGAGGCGCGGATCGGTGCTCTCCGAAACCCGGGCGTTGACGGTTTCGACCGAGGCTTCCTCGGTGAAATAGGCGATCTTCGGCTCTTGGGTCATGTCATTCATTCCTATCAGGTCGTGACGGGGCGCTGCCCGGCATGGGCGCGACTAAGCAGGTCGAGAATGCCGTCGCGCGTGATTTCGCGCGGGTTCTTGTAGGGGTTCTGGACGGCCATATCGGCGGCGCGCGCCAGATCGCTTTCCTTGAGGCCATAGTCGGCCAGCGCGAGAGGGGCGCCGATGGAGCGCGCGAAGTCGTAGAGTCCGCCGCCCAGATCGCCACCAAACAGCTCGGTCGCGCGCGCCAGTTCGGCAGACGCCGCCGCGGCGTTATAAGCGGCGGTATGCGGCAGCAGGATCGCGTGCGTTTCCGCGTGGGGCATGTCGAACCCGCCGCCGAGCGTGTGGCAGAGCTTGTGATGCAGCGACATCGCGACCGCGCCCAGCACGGTGCCGCAGAGCCACGACCCGTAGAGCGCATCGGCGCGGGCATCGCGGTCCTCCGGCGTCTCGACGATCCGCGGCAGCGCTGATTTCAGCGCGCGCAGCCCTTCGACCGCCATCAGCGACGTGACCGGGTTCGCATCGGGCGCGTAGAGCGCCTCGACCGCGTGGGCCATCGCGTTCAACCCGCTCGCAACGCTCATCGCGACCGGCAGGCCCAAGGTCAAATCGGGGTCGTAAATCACGGTTTCCGGGCGGATCTTGGGATCGCGGACGGTCGTTTTCTGCCCCTTCTCGGTCTGACCGAGAATGTCGGTTGCTTCCGAGCCGGCATAGGTCGTCGCGATCACCACCTGCGGTGCGTCATTGCGCCAGGCGATGGCCTTGCCCAGACCGATGGTCGAGCCGCCGCCGAGCGCTACGACGCAATCGGCCTTGGTCTCGTTATAGACTTTGAGCGCGGCCTCGGTCACGGCGACGGGCGTGTGCATCGCGGCCTCGGTGAACGTTCCGGCCGCCATCTCCCCGAGGTCTTTTGCAAGCGCCTCGGCGTCGTTTTTCTGGAACGGCGTCGACAGGATCAGCGCGCGGGCGCAGCCCAGTCTCTCCACCTCCTCGGCAACCTTCGCCAAGGTCCCGGAGCCAAAGACGATACGCCCGGGGCTGGATGTGTAGATGAACGCTTCAGGCATGGTTCCTCCCTGCGCCTCGCACAGACGAGGCGTTGAATTGAGCCAGCGTGGGCCGCGAGGTTACTCTTCGCGGCGCCGACGCGCGGTCGTGTAGATGAGCGCCGCCACGAGGATCAGCACCCCTTGGAAGCCGTATTGGTAGGCCTGCGACAGCCCGAGGAAGGACACGGCGTTGAGCACTTCGGTCAGAAGCACCGCCCCCAGCAGCGAGCCAATGAAGGTGCCGCGCCCGCCGAGAAGGCTGGTGCCGCCCAGCACGACCGCGGTGATGCTGCCCAGCGTGTAGTTCACGCCTTGCGCCGGATCGCCGACCCCGATCTGCGCCATCAGCATGATCGCTCCAAGCGCGGTCAGCAGCGACACGGCGATATAGCCGAGCACGAAGGTCCGATCCGTGCGTATCCCGATCCGCCGCGCGGATTCCTCGTGCGAGCCGACCGCGCGAAGCTGCCACCCTGCCCGCTTGCGGCGCAGACCCAGCTCCATCGCGATGGCGATCACGATCATCACCACGAAGGCGATCGGGACCGGCCCGAAGCTCCGGGTGAGCGTATCGATCACGTCGAAGGAGATGTAGCCGCCCGGGCCCTCACGCAGCACGAAGCTCAGGCCCTGCAGGCCGATGAACATTGCCAGTGTCGCGGCGATGGGTGTGAAATTGGCGAAACGGATCAGCACGCCGTTGATCAATCCAACGACGATCGCCGCGCCGAACATCAGCGCGAAACCGAGCGCCATTGTCGAGGCCGGGCTGCCATCGTTGATGAAGAACGACCCGATCACCACGAGGAAACCGGCAAGCGGCCCGACCGACAGGTCGATCCCGCCCATCAGCAAGGCAATGGTCTGCCCCAAGGCGATGAAGCCCAGTGCGGTGGCGAGGATCAGGATGTTCGAGACGTTGAAGGACGACAGGTAATTCTCATTCTGCGCGCTTACGAACAGCGCGAGCAGCACCGTCACCAGCGCAAGCGGCACGATCGTCGCGTTGTCGGTTTGCACAAAATGGCGCAGCTTCGCGCCGAAGCCCTCTTTCGCGCTCCGTTCCTCGGCCACGTGATGCGCATGCGTATCAGCCTCGACCGCAGCTCCGACGATGCGGGCCTCGGTGATGTCGTCTCCGCGCAGCGTCTCGACGATACGGCCCCGCGACATGACCAGAACGATGTCGCACAGCCCTTCCAGTTCCGCCGCGTCCGAAGAGTTGACGATCACCGGGGTGCCCGCGTCGGAGACTTCGCGCAGGATCCGGTAGATCTCGAAGCGCGCACCGACATCGACACCCTGCGTGGGCTCGTCGGCCACGATGAAACCGGGCTCCGACAGAAGCGCGCGGGACATCACGATCTTCTGCTGGTTGCCGCCCGAAAGCTGGGAGACCTTCGCCTCGACGCCCGCGGCCTTCACCGCCAGCGAAGAGAAGACCTCCTGCACCTTCTGCATTTCCTTGCTGCGATCCAGCACGCCACCCGAGGCATATTTGTCGAGCGAGGCGAAGGTCGCGTTTTCCCGGATCGTCAAATCCGCAGCGAGGCCTTCCGTATGGCGATCCGACGGCATGAAGGCCGCCGCGTGTTTCAGCTCTTTCGGCGAGAGCGTGCGACCGTGGAGCTTGATCGCGCCACGATAGGGCTGAAGGCCCACCAAGGCGCGCATCAGATCGGACTGGCCGTTGCCCTCGACACCGGCGACGCCGATGATCTGGCCGCGTCCGAAGGCGAAGGCCACATCCGAGAATTTGCGCCCGCTGAGGCCTTCGACCTCGAAATTGATCGGGGGATTGGCGTCGGCGCATTTCGGCGGGAAGGCAGAGGCAAGACGGCGCCCGACGATCAGATCCAGAAGTTGGGAATTGCTGATCTCGCTCGCAGGCGCGCTGCCCCGGTGACGGCCATCGCGCAGCACGGTCACGCGATCCGCGATCTGACGCAACTCGGCCAGACGGTGGGTGATATAGATGACGGCGGTGCCGGAGGCCTTCAGCGCCCGAACCTTCGCGAAAAGCATATCCGTCGCGTCCTGATCGAGCGCGGCCGTCGGTTCATCCAAAATAAGCACACGGGGCTGGACGGCGAGCGCTTTCGCCAATTCCAGCAGGTGTTTCTGCGCGATGGTCAGCGTATCGACACGCGCGTTCAGCGGCACCTCGAGGCCAACCTCTTCCAGCAGGCGCTTGCCGACGCGGTCCTTGCGGTCGCCTTGGAAAACAGAGGCAGGCAGTGACACTTGCAGGTTCTCGAGCACCGTCATGTCAGGCAGGATCGCCGGGTGCTGATAGGAGATCGCGACGCCAAGCGCCGACGAGCTTTCCGGCGAGAGCGGCATCACGTCCCGCCCGTCGAATTCGATCCGGCCGGTGCTGGGCTGCAGAACGCCGGTGATCAGGTTCATCAGGGTCGATTTCCCGGCCCCGTTCTCACCCAGTATCGCGTGCACTTCGCCTGCGTGAATGTCGACGCTCACGTCGCTCAGGGCGCGGACCGCCCCGAAGGATTTCGACACGCCGCGCAAGCGGATCACGGGGGTGCCCGTTGACGTTTCGCGGAGCCCGTCCGCCTTCTCCATCGGTTCGATTTCAGCCAATGCTATCATCCGTTTAGTTCCGCCGATCTGAGGGGTTGGCGCGGGTATCTCCGGGCGGATCGCGCCGCCCGGAGACAGGGGAGGTTACTGGCCGACGGCTTTCGCCTGCTCGTCACCCGAAAGCTGAGCAGAGAGATAGATCGCACCGGGCAGATCCGAGCGACACTGAACGGGGTTCGGATCCCCATCGGTCGAGTCCTCGAAGTTCGGGGCCTTGAAGACTTCCTCCGACGGCGGGGTGCCACCGGTCGCTTCCGCGATCGCCCATTGCACGGCGAGACGAACGTTGTCGTTGCCGGTCGCGACCGTGAAGAGCTTGAAATCGGGATTGTCGGCGTGGACCTTCTCCCAGAAGCAGCCGAGCGAGTTGCCGTCGGACGTCGCGAGCGCCGGGATCGAGCGGTCGAAGTTTGCAAACACCGGCAGCGCGCCCACGAGCGACGGGCCGAAGTCGGACACGATCACGTCGATATTGTCATGCTGCGCAATGGCGGCCGACAGCACCTGCTGCGTCAGGGACGGATCCCAGTTGGTCACCGCGAAGGGGTCCGGGTTCAGGAACTTGTAGCTGTCGTCGAGGATGTTCTTCATCCCCTTGAGCTCGTCCAGCCCCTGGCTGTTGCCCGCCGGGCCCGACAGGAACAGGATGTTCGCGCCGTCCGGGAAGTTCTCCTTGATCCACTTGCCCCAGCTTTCGCCGTCATAGACGAAGTCGGCACCGACGAAGCGAGTGTAGTTCTTGCCGGCTTCCCCACCGACATTCACACGGTAGGGCACGACGACCGCGCCGGAGCGATAGGCTTTGGTCAGCGCGGGCAGGATTGCCGGGCCCGCATCGCCGAAGACGACCATTGCATCGACACCGCGTGCCGCCATCGAGTTGATGTCGGAGATCGCCTTCTGCGTGTCGCCCTGACCGTCGGCATAGTAGTAGTCGGTGATGCTCGGACACTTCGCGGCTTCCTCCTTGCCCGAAGCGGTCGTCACCAGACGCCAGCTATTGCCCCCGAAACCGTCGAGCAGCGCCAGCGAGGCCTTGTTCGGGCCGCACCAGGAGGGTGCGTCCTCTGCGCTGGCCGCCGAGGCCGAGAGGGCAATTCCAAGCCCCAGCGCCATATAGGCAGCGCATCCTTTCAGGTTAGACAGTTTCATGGTTCTCCTCCTCTGTAGAACTTGTTTGTTCTTTCTTGAAACGGTTCGTCCATTCGATCGAGTAGACCCCGATGCCGAATACAAGAGCGAGCGCCTGCACGATGGTCTGCGCCGAGTAGGGCACACCGATCGACAGAGCGAACTGGCTGAGCTGGTTGAGAAAGAAGGCGGCGATGACGACCGAGATCGGAAAGCCGCGCCCTCCCAGAAGCGATGTCCCTGCCAGCACCACGACGGCGACCGAGGGCAGAAGCAGGCTGTTGCCCTGAAATGCCGTGGGTTCGCGGGTGATGCCTGCGATCAGGATGCCCGCGGTGCAGTAAAGGATCTGCGCCGCCACATAGGCCATCGCCTGATACGGTTTGACGCTCAGACCCGCCGCGCGGGCCGCCTTCGGATTGGCCCCGATCGCCTCGAAGCGACGGCCAGCCACCGTCTTTTTCAGACCGAAGGACACGAGAGCCAGAATGGCGAGGGCGAACAGGACCGAATGGGGAATGCCCAGGGTCTGACCGCCCGCGATATGGGCCAGCAGGTTCGTGGTGATCCGCGGCACGCCGCCGGAGATCGCGAAGACCGCCGAGAACAGAAGTGCGTTCATCCCGATGGTCGCAACGATCGCGTTCAGGCGGAAATAGGCGACCATGATGCCGTTCAGGATCCCCGCCGCGAGCGCGAAGCCGACCGCGATGACAAGTGCGCGCAGTAGCCCGGCATCCTGCCCGTTGGGCATGTGGGTCGCGATCACCACCGCAAGCGATACCGACCCCGGCACCGACAGATCGAAGCCGCCCTGCTGCACCACCAGCATCTGGCCGAGCCCGACGATACCAAGCACCGCCGCGAAAGGCAGGCTGCCCATCAGCGACCCGGCGGTGACCGCCGAGGGCGCGAAGATGACGCAAAGAAGGATGAGCGCCAGCGTCGAGGCGACGATGGTGACGAAGCCCTTCGACAAGGGCATCGACATCAGACCCGTCGGGCCTCCGAAGCTATGCGGCGTCGTCTCAGCCATGATTTCTCCTCCTCCCTCGCGTCGCGTCTCAGCTGATTTCCAAGGTGACCTTGACCGCCTTGTCGGGCGACTTGCCAAGCTCCAGCGCCGTCATCGCGTCATCGATGTTGTAGCTGTGGGTCTGGATCGGCGAGAGATCGAGCCCGGTGCGCTCCAGGAACCGGATCGCCGCCGGCCAGACGCCGGGAGAGCCGATGCAGCCGCGCACGTTGAGGTTCTTGATCTGGATCTTGCCCAGCTCGACCGGGAATTTCTGGCCGATATTGATGCCGACCATAGAGACATTCCCGTCGTCGCGGGCATAGTCGAAGACATTGGCCAGCGAGGCCGGATGGCCCGCGCATTCGACCACCAGATCGGCACCGCCCTTGGTCATCTGCTGCACCGCTTCGATGGGATCGCCGTCGGTCGGATCGATCGTGCCGTCCGCACCGAGCTTCATCGCGATCTCACGGCGCAGCGGCACCGGGTCGACCACGATCACGCGGGCGCCCATGCCGATCGCGGCGGCAGCCGAGACGAGGCCGATCGTGCCGCCGCCAGAGACGACGACCGTATCCGCCGCGCAGACGCCACCATGGCGCATCACCGCGTAATACCCGCAGGTGAAGGGCTCGATCAGCGCGCCTTTCGCGTCATCCACCGCATCGGGCAGCTTGTGCAGCCATTCGGGACGCGCGGCGAAGAATTCACGATCCGCACCGTCCATCGAGAAGCCGAAGTGATGGATACGTTCGGGCGTATTGATCACGCATTCGCCGACCACACGATCCCCGGGCTTGAGCCCGTCGACATTTTTCCCGACCTCGACGACTTCGCCGACCCACTCGTGGCCCGGAACGACCGGGTAGGAAATCGGGATAATGTATTGACCGGCCAGCAGCTCGTAATCGGAATGGCAAATCCCGACGCGGCGCGACTGGATGAGCACCTCGTTGTCGGTGATGCCGGGCGTCTGCACCTGCGTCACGATGGGCTTGTTCGGTTCGTCGAAGATCAGGGCTTTCATGTCAGGCTCCAACTTTGGCTGCGGCGGGTTGCGCCACATGTTCGATTTGACCGCTGCGGGACGAGGCGAAGACCGCCTCGAGCAGCGCGATATTGTCGACCAGATGATCGGCGGTGATCGGGTAGGTTTCCTGTCCGCGCACGGCGCGGGCGAAACTCACCAGGTTGTCCTTCACGGGCTCGGCCTTGCCGATCTCCACGGTCTCGATCGGGCCTCCGGCCATGGCCGAGGTCACGATCCAGCCATCGGGCGCCTCGACATGTGCCTTGTCGCGAATGTCGATCCAGCCTTTCGAGCCGTAGACCGTGAAGCGGGACATGAAGGGGTTCGACAGCGAAGCCGACACGTAGGAGGTCCCTCCCCCGGCGAATTTCACATAGGCCGCCACCGTGTCGCCCTGCGGCAGTTTCGAAGACAGCTGCTCGCAGATGCACAGCACGCTTTCCGCGCGGCCCAGAAGGCGGACCGACAGATCCAGTAGGTGAATACCCGTCGCAGTCATGCCGCCTGCCGGCGCCTCGCTCGCCTGAACACGCCAGTTGCTCGGGTCCATGCCGACGAACTTGTCGTGGCTGAAATTGGCCTCGATCTGCTGGATACGGCCCAGCTCACCCGCATCGGCCTTCGCCAGCATATCGGCGATCGGCGGCTCCCACCGGCGCTCGTGGCCCATGCCCAGGACGAGCCCGGCCTCGGCACAAAGCGCAACCGAACGAGCGGCTTCTTCCGCAGTGAGCGCGAGCGGCTTTTCGCAGAAGATGTGTTTGCCTGCGGCGACCGCCTTGGCGATCTGATCCGTGTGCAGCGAGTGCGGCGTTGCCAAGACGACGGCCTCGACCTCCGGATCGTTCAGCGCGTCCGCGTAATCCGCGCTGAGCGTCACGCCCTTATCGGCGCAGAGATCGCGCACCGCGTCCATGTTAGGCTCCACTGCGCGGACGACCTTGATATCCTCGGGAGCGCTCGACAGAACGGAGAGCATCTTCTGCCCCCACCAGCCAAGCCCAACGAGGGCGATTTTGACCGGCCCCGACATCAGCGATTGTCCACGCGCTTCGAGAACGGACGGATCGAGACGGACTTCCACAGACCGACCTTCGCGAAGGGATCGTTGCGGTTAAAGTCTTCGACCTCTGCAAGGCTGTCAGCCTCCAGCAAGAAGCAGCTGCCGATCATGGTTTCCTCGTCATCTGCGAGCAGCGGGCCCGAGATAACCGTCTTCACCGGCGCCTGAGCCAGATAGGCCTTGTGGTCCTCGTAATTCGCCAGCCGTTTGTCGACGGCGCCGTCATGGTCAAGGCAATGGATCACGTAGTGCATTGCGGTCTCCTCAGTTTCCGGCCGGAATGATCTTGCGCGCGCGCAGTTCGTCGAACACGTCGAAGAAGCTGTCCGGCGTGCTCTGATAGGCGTCGAAGCCCAGCTTCCGGCTGTTCGTCATATCGGTGAAGCATTCCAGCTCGCGACCCAGGTCGGCGTCGCTGTGCCACCACGAGGCGAGCTTGGTCACAGGGATGTCCTGCAGCCCATATTGCGCCACCATCTCGGACCAGATCGCGGGCGCATCCGCCATCTGCTCTTCGAGCGGCGTCGTGTGACCGGGGTATTCCGCGACCTCGAGGCCGAAATACTCGGCGATCCGCGCCCAGAGCCAAGTCCAGCGGAAGACGTCGCCATTCGCAGTGTTGAACGGCATGTTCGCAGCTTCCGGCGTCGTCGCCGCCCAATAGAACTGTTTGGCGAGGATGCGCGCATCGGTCACGTCGGTGACCGCGTTATATTGCTCGGGCGAGCCGGGATAGAGGAACGGCTTGCCAGTGTGCTTGCAGATCGACGCATAGACCGCGAGCGTGACCGCCATGTTCATGTAATTTCCGACCGTGAAGCCGATCATCGTGTGCGGGCGGTGCACCGACCAGGTGAAGCCGTGTTTCTCGGCCATCTCCAGCAGCACATCTTCCTGCGCGTAGTAGAAGTTCGGCCCCGGCAGACGCGGACTTGATTCGAGGAAGGGCGTGTAGGGCGTAACCTTGGCGTAGTCGTCGAACGAACCGAGGTAATGCTTGAGGCCCGTGACCAGCGCCCCGTGCTTGATCGGCGCGCCTGCGATCCCCTCGAATAGGTTGCGCACCATCATCCCGTTCACGCGGACGTTCTCTTCCTCGTTCGCCTGACGCGCCCACGTGCAATAGAACACATGGGTCACGTCCTTGGCCGCAGCCAGCGCGGCCTTGCTGCCCTCTGCATCGGTCAGATCCGCGGCGATATGACGGTCGGACCACTCCAGATCGACGTCGCTGCGCGACACCGTGACGACCGTCCAACCATGAGATTTCAACTCGCGCGCGGTGTAGCTGCCCGAGAGACCGGTAGCCCCGACAATCAACGCAATATTCTGTTCAGCCATGGGTCTTCGCCCCTTTCTTGCAGTTCGGTTTCGTCAGGTGGTGACGAGAATTTTCAGATGTTCTCCGGCAGGATCGAGCAGCGCCTCGAAGCCTTTCTCCACGACGTCCTCGGCACGGATGCGGGCCGTGATGACTTTCTCGATCGGGAAATTGCCCGAGGCGACCATGCGCGCGATGCGCGGCCAGATCTGGGTCGGGTAGCACCAGGTCGCTTCGACCGTGATATCCTTGAGCGCCCAGAGCATGGCGTCGATGCTGGCAGGCTTCATGTGCAGACCGACCTGAACGACCTTGCCCTGACGGCGCACCGCCTCGACGCAGGCGTTGAGCGAGCGCTCGAGGCCCACGCATTCCAGAGCCACGTCGACGCCGACGCCTTCCTCGGTCAGATCGCCCACGACTTCCTGAAGGTTGCCCGCGCCGGGATCGACGACGAAGGCATAGGGAGCAATCTCGGAGATGATCCGGCGGCGGTTCGGATTCGGCTCGGAGACGATGATCGTGCTCGCGCCCGCTGCATGGGCCGAAAGCACCGTCAGCGCGCCGATCGGACCTGCGCCCGACACCAGCACGGTGGAGCCTGCCGTCACCCCGCCCCGATCGACGCCGTAAAGCGCAACCGCCGCCGGTTCGATCATCGCAGCCTGCTCGTCGCTCAGCGCGTCGGGCACGGGCTGGGCGTTGTAGTCCTTGACAACGGCCTTCTCGCCCATGCCGCCCCAGGCCCAGCTGAGGCCGATGCAGCCGAGCTGCGGCGAGAGGTGATAGAGACCGCGCTTTCCGTAGTAATCATTGCGTGGCGCTACGAGCGGCTGGATAGAGATCCGATCGCCCTGCGCAACATCGCTGACCGCATCACCGACCTTCAACACGCGGGCCGAAAACTCGTGCCCGAGGATCTGCGGGTTGCTCGCACCGGTGTAGACATGCGGCTCAGCGGGCGTGACGATCGGCCCCGCCATATACTCATGAAGATCGGTGCCGCAGATGCCCGTGATGATCGGCTCGATCAGCACGTCATCGGGGGCAAGCTGCCCGGACGGCTCCTCCACATCCTCGACGCGGATATCCTTTGCTCCGTGAAAACGAACGGCTTTCAATTCGACCTCCTCCTGTCCTGTCGGCGCGGCGACTGCAGCCTGTGATCCGCCTGGCGGACCGCGGCACCGTCGCGCTGCTTGCCATGATTCGTAGCAAACCGATCCGATCGCATCAGAAAAAAAATCTCCGCTCCGGAAAAATTACTTCAGTGTTCGCCGAAGCGGCATCTTAGGGTGAGGCAAGACAAACGGAGACATATGGATGAGCAACATGGCGAGTGCGCCCCACCTCCCCCAATCCGAATCTTGCGCGGTCGGCTGGATCGGCGTCGGAAAAATGGGCGGGCCGATGGCGCGAAATCTCCTCGACAGCGGCGTCGGACTTACCGTTGTGGAACCCGATTCGGGCAACCGTGCGAAGCTTGCGGAGAAAGGCGCAAAAACCGCCGACTGCGCGCGCGATCTGCGCGATGTGCAGGTCGTCTTCTCTACGCTGCCCAATGACGACGCGCTGATGGCGGTGGTATCGGGAGAGACCGGGCTAATTCACGGCCTACCGCGCGGTGCCTTGCTGGTGGAAATGAGCACCGTCTCACCGGAATATTCTGAGCGCGTTGCGCAGATCCTGAGCGAGGCGGGCCTGCGCTACCTGCGTGCACCGCTCTCCGGCAGCACGGATCTCGCCGCAAAAGCGGCACTGACGGTTCTTGCGTCGGGCGATCGTGCGGGCTGGGACGAGGTGCTCCCCCTCATCAAGACCTTCTCGGCACGGCAGTTCTTCCTCGGAGAGGGCGAGGAAGCGCGCTATATGAAGCTCGTGCTAAACACCCTCGTCGGCGCCTTCTCGGCCGTGCTATCGGAGGCGCTGGCTATTGGCGCGAGCGGGGGGCTGTCGCGGGCCGACATGATGGAAGTGATCTGTGAAAGCGCCGTTGCCTCGCCGCTGTTCAAATACAAGCAAGAGGCCGTGGTCAACGATGACTACACCCCCGCTTTCACCGTCTCGCAGATGATCAAGGATTTCACGCTGATCAGCGATGCGGCGCGCCGCAATGACGTGCCGCTGATGACCACCGGCTTGATCCTCGAACTCTATCGGAGCGCGTCGAACGCTGGCATGAGGGACGAAGATTTCTTCGCATTGGTGAAATGGCAGGAAAAATTGTCGACAAGGTGACTCCGGTCGGGCAGCATCCGGACGCAATGCAACCACAGGATGCTGATCTGACGAGCCACGAGCTTTCCAGAATCGTCGATTTTCTTCGACGGTTGCGGGCGCCGTTCGACCATCAGATGCCCGGTGCCAAGCCCGACGTCTATCAGAATATCACGCTGGAACTGGTGGACGCGCATCTGCGACTGAGCCCAATTGACAAGTCAGGGCTCATCAGCCTTGCCGATGTGCCCTATAGCACCGGCAACCGCATGATCATGAAGATGATTGATGACGGGCTGATACGGCAAGTGCCGCGCGGGAACGGATTGAAGACGCATTTCCTCGAGCCTTCGGAGAGCTTGTTAAATGCCTTCATGAGCTATGCCATTCACGTCAAAGGTCACATGGCGAAAACCTTCGGCCTGCGGCAAGGCACTGAAACGAGCGAATACTACTTCGGCGGCAGCTATTTCGCAGCGCAGATCATCTCGCCGGTGCGCGGCGAGGACATCACCGGACTCAACCTTAGCGACATCAAATTCCTGCTCAACGATGACAACTACTTCATCGCGATGCGCAACATGTGGTCGGATTTCCGAAATGAATTCGGCAAGCGTAGTAGCTTTGACCTGCAACGCCTCCCCAATCTCTACGCCAAGTCGCGGCAGACCTTTTCGGAGATGACGCCACGCTATGACGTCATTGCGATGAACATGCCGTGGCTGGGTGAATTCGCCGAACGCGGAGAGCTCGCACCACTCGACGATCTGATCTCGAATGCCGCCATCAACTCGCTCGATTTCCACCCCTCGGTCTGGGGGACGGGCAACTGGAAGGGCACGCAATACGGCATTCCGCTCTATTGCACGATCGAGATCCTCGCCGCGCGCAAGGACTTGTTCGACGCCGAGGGGGTCACTTATCCCAAGACCTTCGACGAGACGATCGCGGCCGCGCGCGCCTTCCACGATCCACAGAACGAATTCTACGGCATCGCGTGGAACGGACAACGCGGCATGCCGATCGCGAATTCCTTCATGTTCTTCCTCGCCGCCTGTCGCACCACCGTCATCGACATGCCGCTGCGCAATCAGGAGAGCTGGAGTTTTGATACGTTCGACTCGCTCAAGCTGCAGATCGACACCGAGGATGCGCTCGAAGTGATCGAATACATGAAGCAGCTTGTAGAGGTCTCGCCCCCTGATATCGCGAGCATCGATTGGGAGCGGCGCATCCATTACTTCATGTCCGGTCAGGCCGCGATGACCTATTGCTGGACAATGCGCGCTGCCCGCTTCGAGCACGAGCTGAGCTCTCGCGTGGCCCGTCGCGTGGCTTACCTTCCCCCGCCTTCGCGCCGGATGCGGCGTGTTTCCGCCCCGGTCGGGGGCTTCCTGCTGACCATCCCCTCCTATGTCGAGCCGACCCGGCAGAAACAGATCATCGACGCGATTGCCTGGATGGTGTCTCCCGAGGCGATGAAGGAGCACGTGAAAAACGGCTTCCCCGTCGCGCCCCGATTCTCGGTCTGCGCAGACCCCGAAGCTCTCGCCTCCTCCCCGATCGTCAGCATGGTCGACCGAATGGCCCGTAAGAACGAACTGGTGACTTGGGCGCGCCCGCCGGTGCCCGCCTTCAACCTGATCGAGCGGACATTGGGCGAAGAAATCCACGACATCGTCTTCCACGGAAAATCGCCGCAACGCGGTCTGAGGGACGCCGAAAACCGAATCCTCTCGGCAATCAGGGCAGAGGCGTGAGGCGGCCAAAGCTGTCAGAAATAACCCGCGGCCAAGTCTGGCGACATTGGCGGTATACTTGGGGATTTCAAAGAAAAGGTTCCCTCATTAGCGTTCGAGTTCCGCAACAAGATTGACGGAAAATTGGTGCTCTGCCCCTGATAACTGGACCGTTTGAATATGGAGGTTTCAGCTTAGCTTTCCTGGATGGGAGAGGAGCGGAGGCCGCACCGCAGCATGACCTTCTTGGCGAAGGTCTGGATAAGGCCGGTCGCGGAGGGGCGATGGTTCGGGCTGGTCACGCGGCATCGGCCCCCAACTCAGCTTGGAAAGACCCGAACTTGGCCGCCAAATGGCTTCTGGCTCCTCGGCGTCTCTTGGCGCTGTTCTTTCACAAGTATTTAGTGTTGCGCGGCTCGGCGAGCATCGATCTGGCTGCGGGTCTGCGGCTATGGTTCTAAGTGATACCGGTCGGACACGCCGTTTCGCCCTTGTCGAGGAGAGACGAAGGGCGGTTTCAAACTGCGGCGCGGCCAAACATCCGCTTCGAGCCCTTGAGTTTCCAGCTGCGCGTCACTTCCAGAGCGGACGCAGGTCGAGCAGAAGGGGCGTCACACTTCGGCCGGCCTCGCTACGTCGCGCACGCCAAAGGCTCTGACCGCAGAGAACGGCTGGCGTCGGCCGCTGCCGCGCGAACGGGGCCGCAATTGCGCCCCCGTTTTTTTCGAAAAGCCAAGCCTCACTCGGCGGAGGAGACCACCCAGGTCACGCGCGGCTCTTCCTTCTGAGGCTGCGTGCTCGGCAGGCGCATGATCTGCCCCGGAGTCGTGACGCCCGCACCTGCGCCCGACGTGGTGAAGGGGAAACCCAGCAGGTCGGTCTCGACGCCGACATTGAAGCCGAAGCCCTGCCCACCATTGATCCCGGTGCCCGCGAGGCGGCGGTTCAGCACCAGCCCCTCGGTGACGTTCAGGTCGATCCGGTTGGACTGGCTGAAGCTGTATTTTCCCGCATTGATCGCCAGCGTCTGCGCATCCGCCACGGTCGAGAGCTTGTCATAGACTGCCTGCGCCAGCACCGAGAAGCCCTGCTGGTAGAACCAGACATCGCCGCCGATCACCACGTCATAACCATTGAGCACCGGCCCGGCATGGCTGACGGAGCCTGTCGTGATCCGGCCCCGCACGAGGTTGAGCGTGCCGCGCGCCCGGTCGCGGCCGCCCAGACGTCCGCGCACGTCATCGAAATACTGCGCTTCCGGGATGAACAGCACCGGGCCGTCGCCGATCGAGCTCACATCGACCTGCGCCGCCATGCCGTCATCATGCCCATCGAGCGTCAGCGCGAGCGCGTCCGCCGGGGTTCCGTCGTAGAGATAGGCGTCGATATTGTCGGCATGCAGCCCGAGCGTGTCGCGCACGTTCAGTAGCCCCGCATAGAGGGTGGAACCCGCGTTGCGCGCTCGCAGATCGGCGTTGTTCGGCGCTTGCGCCTCGCGCTGACCGTAGAGCTCGGGATGGATCAGCTGCAGCGTCTGCTCGTCGGCCAGATCGACCGTCGCACCGCCGAGGATGGTCACGCGCAGCGCATCGTCTGCGGCCAGCGTCAGATCGGTCCGGGCGCCGAGCACTCCGAGGGCCATCTGACCGCTGGCCGAGTCCAGTTTCAGTGCGCCGTTTTGCGACAGTGCGAAGCCCGCGCGCAGATCGCCCGCCGTCTCGGTGTAGGTCACGTCGCCGTCGGCGTAGAAATGGCCTGTCGCGCCGTCGGACATGTCGCCCATGAAGGCCGTCCCCGTCTCGCCGGTGATCGCGCCATTGAAGGCGAAGAGCCGCAGGTCGCCCCCCGCAAGCTGCGCGCCGTCAGAGCCGATATCGCCCTGCCCGGCCGAGATAACGATCGGCGAGCCCCCACCGGCCGCGATATCGCGCACCGTGATCGGGCCGCCAGCATAGAGGTCGATCAAGCCGTCATTCGTCTGCAGCCGGTCCAGCCGGATCGCGTCGCGCTCGTTGAGATGCATCGCGCCAGTGGCGACCGTCGCGGTGACATGATCGAAGGCCACCGACAACCCGTTCGGGCCGATCGGCGTCATCGACCCGAGGGTCAGGACCGTCCCGGCTCCCGCCGCGTTCGCTTCGAGAACGGTGCCGCTCTGGCCCGAGGCGATCGAGAGCGCGCCCTTGACTCCGACGGTCAGCGCCGGGTCTGCGGTGCTTTGCGTCACCACATGCGCGGCGACCATGTCGCCCGCGACGTCGAGGCCGATCGTGCCGGTGCCGGCGTCGATCGAGGTTCCCGCCGCCTGTTGCAGTAGGTCCGCCGATTTGATCGAGATCGCCCCGTCATGGCTGAGAATATCGGCATTCGCGACGAGGCTCGTCACGTCGAGACTGATCGCCCCGCCCTGCGTAGTGATCCCCGGACCGCTCAGCAGCGTGAGCGGCGCATTGACCGAGGTCAGCGCGATCGCCCCCGTGCCGCCCGCGGTGACCTGTTCGAGATCGGTCGCCCGGTCGCTCAGTGCGAGACGGATATCGCCATCGACGGTCGCGGCGTAGAGGCTGCCCGTGGTCAGGCTCAGCGGCGTAACGCTCCCGATCGTGCCGCTCGCCGTGAGCTTTGTGCGCTTCGCCACGATGCGGCCCTCGGTGAAGGAGGCCGCGTCGAGGCGCACCTCGTCGGGTGAGGTGATCGTGCCGATGGTGAGCGCCCCGCCCACGGTGATGTCGGTGGGCGAGCCCGCGGCCAGCTGTGTCAGCGACGCGATGGTCAGATCATCCGCCTCGTGCATCCACAGCGACGTCGGATCGGCCCCAGTCGCGGTGTAGTTGAACGTGCCGAGCGCAGTCTCGAAGCGTTTGGTTGCGCTGCCGACCGGGCCGCCGGTAACGATCGAGAGCGTGCCGCCCGTCGTATCCGTGCCGCTCGATGCGGAGGTGTCGAGGCCAAGCGCGGTCTCGAGTTGCAGCGTCGACCCCGTGCCGAAGCCAAGCGTATCGGTACCGGTGAAGGACATCACCCCGTCGGTCGTGATCTTGCCGCCGCCCGCGATCCGGGCCGAGGCAATCGGCAGATCGCCGGTCGCACTCAACCACGCGTCGCCTGCCGTGGTGGTCACGTCGAGCGCGCCGCCATTCGCCGTATTGGTCAGGGTGAAGGGCAACGCGACCGCGCTGGTGCCGATCGAGCTGCCGGTCAGCTTCAGGCTGCCCGCGCTGATCCGCACGGCGCCGGTGGCCAGTGCATCGGTGATCGCACCGGTCGCGCTGATCCGCACCGGGCCGGGCGCATAGGCCTCCGCCAGTGGCAGGTCGCCCGTCGCCGCGATATTCACCTCGACGCCGGAGCGTGCGGTCAGCATGCCGCCGGTGCGCACTTGCACGGTGAGCGGGTTGGTTTCGGTCGCGATCGGGGCGTTGTTGCCACTCTCGAGCACGATGATCCGCCCGGTCACCGCCGGATTGCCCGAATGGGCATCCGACATCGTCCCATCGAGTTTGATCGTGACATCGCGTGCAGCGTTGACTTCCTTGATCGCCGCCGCAGTCTCCGCGCCGAGGAACACGTCCGTCCCGAGCGCGTAGGCGTTCAGCGTGCCGACCGGCGCGCCGTTGCTATCCAGCCCGGTGAAGGCGAAGTTCAGATCTTCGGCCCGGCGAACCACGACCTTGCCATCCGAGGTGAAGGTCAGATCGGAGGGTTCAGCCTGCGACAGAACCAGCAGGTCCTGCGTCAGATTGTTGCCCGCGCCGACGGTATAGGGATCGAGCATCTCGCCGATCGTATCCGAGGCCAGCAGGTTGATGTCCTTGTAGGCATTGATGTTCGGGTCTTCGATCCGGGTATTGGTATCCCCGGTCCCCTTGATCAGCCCGGCGCGGATCCAGTGCTTGAGTTCATCCGTGGTCCAGCCGATCCCCTGCAGCACCGCCGCCCGGTCATCCGCCGTCGGCGTGTAGGTGAAGCTGGTCTGCTCGGCGGTCTCGTTGTTCCACTCGGCATAGAGACCTTGCTGCTGCGAGATGTAATCGTCGAGCTGCGCCTGCGTCCAACCGCTGTTCAGGAGCGCCGTCTGATCGGAGGCGTCCATCGTGTAGCTGATCGAACCGCCACCCGCGTCGGTACGCGCCTTCCAATAGGCCCTGTAGTCATGCTCGCGGCTCGCGGCGAGCGCGTCGAGCTGCTGCTGGGCGCGGGCATCCTGCGCGACCGTGTCGTCGAGGCCCATATCCTGGGTCCAGAGCTTCGCAAGCTCGCTTTCGGAGCGGATATCGCGGACTTCTACATTGTTACGGTCGAGGATCGAACCGTTGAACGCGGCCAGCGTCGCCGATCCGGTCTGCGCGGTCACGCTATGGACCGGCAGATCGCCGCTGCGAGCACCGATCACGACGTCCTTGTTCGCCGTCGCGTCGAGCACGCCACCATTCAGCGACACCCAGACCGGGGCGAAAGCGCCATCCAAGCTGCCGATGTTCCCGTTAAGCGAGGTCAGGTCCACCGAGGTCGCGGTGACCGCGCCCGCGCTCTGATCCGCCATCTTGATATCGCCATCGGCAAACAGCTTCACGGTGCCGGTGATCGCCGCATCGGTATTGGCCGGGCGATCCTTCGCCTCGACATTGCCGATCGTCATCGAACCCGACATCTCGCGGATATTCACGGCGCTGCCGCCCACCGCGGTCAGCCTCGACCCTTCGGACTGATCGACACGGAACGCGCCCGAAACGCCCCCGATCCGGCCATTCTCGGCGCTGATATCGAGATCACCGAGTGTCGCGGTGATTTGGGGACTGGCGGTCACGACGGAACCATAATTGGAGGTGATATTGGTATCACCGACGAGGTTCGAAACCGTCTTCTTGAAGATCACATCACCGCCCGAGGTGATGTTCAGCGCGCCGGAATCAGACCCGCTGAAGACGATGTCGATCGGGTAATCGGCGCGCAAGCGATGCTTGTAGAGCACATTCGCCGTGGAGGTCTCGGACCAGGTCTTGTAGACGTCCCCGATCCCCAAAACCCGCTTGTCGTCGGTCGTCACGGCGCCTTTCACGTTGCTGTAGCTCGTGCGCTCGCCGGTGAAGCCGTAACTGTAATCGCCGCCGTTGATCGAGGTGTTCTCGGAGGTCACGTAGGCCCCGCTCGCGCCGAACACGACGTCCGGGTCGAGCTTGGTCACCTTCGCAGGGTCGGACTTGCTCTTGATGTCCTTCGAGAACGGCGCCCAGAAGTAAAAGGTCTTCTGGGTGTAGTTCGTGACCTGCGTTATGATCTCGGATTGCAGCAGCACCATGTCGCGGTTCAGAACCGGCTGGTAGCTCGCGCTGCGCCCACTATCGACCGTGCTGGAGTTCACCAGCGTCGTCGGCACGATGCGCGTCACCGAAACGGCGTCCGCCCCCTCGCCATAGGTTTTCGTGACGGAGTCGTAGGTCGAGGAGTTGTCGTAGACCTTCAGCGTCTGACCGATGCGGCGATATTCGGTGATGAGATTGTTGCCCGCCGCCGTCTTCTTGAGCGGGTCGGTATCAGTGATCCGCACGAGCCCTTCGAGCCCCTGCCCGTTCGCGCCCGCCTCGCCGGTATCGACCCGGTCGAACACCACCGGGAGCGACGTCTTGTTGGTCACGTTGATATTGCCGAATCCGTCAAGCGACTCGATCCTGCCCGCGCCGGTCGAGAGGATCTGCCCGGTGATCTCCACCGTGCCCCCCTTGACGATCATCGGAGAAATTGTGATCGCGCCGGTCTGCACGCCCTCGGCATTCGTCGCGGTCGGGTCATATTTCACCCAGACATCATTGGCGCTCACATAGGGCTTGCGCACGATGTTGTTGTTCACCGGTTCGGAGGGATTAAACAGCACCGTCGGCTGGGTCGTCGAGAAGCTCGACAGATCGGACAGGAGCCCGTCGTCGATGGTGACGTCGTAGCTGCCCACGCCCGCCTGGATGAGACCGTTGATGTTAAGCTGATCGGCGGTGATGTAGACATTCGCGCCCGCCTTGATCGAGCTTTGACGCGGCTCGATCGTGAAGGTCGAAACTGATGGCGTCGACAAGCTGAACGAACCATAGGTCGCCGTCATCGATCCGCCGTCATACCCGCTAACGTCGAAGCCCGCCGCCAGATAGTTCCGCACGACGTTGTCGACCTTGTTGAAGTAACCGGCATAGATCGAGCGCGGCTCGCCGCCCTCGTTGCGCAGCCCGGGGGTGTAGCCCTGGGTGAAGTTCCCGCCGGCACTCAGATTGATCGTCTTGGCCGAAATATCGGCGCGCACGTCGAGGTCCCCGAAGTTCGAGTTGACCAGGACGCTACCGTCGAGGTTGGTGATCGCACCGTTCAGCGTGATCGAACCGTTGCCGTAGGTGACGAGCTCGATCTTGGATTCCCCGGCGTCATTGCCCGAGATCATCTTGTAGTCGATCGGAGTACCCTTGGGATTTGCAAGCCTCTGCACATCGTCAGGCGTGGTCACCGAGACATCGTTGAAATAGATCCGGCCTCCGTACGACGAGGGAATCTCCATGCTACCGGCATTCACGAAGGCGTCGGAATAGACATGGACGACGATCTGCGCGTTGCCCGGCGCGTCGAGCGTGCCCGTCGAGCTACCCTGAACCGTATCGGCGCGCATGTAGATACTGCCGCCGGAGGCGCGGATATCGGGAAGGTTGATGAAATCGACCGTGCCGGTGTTGGTCGAGTCGAGGCGGCTCGCCAGCGCTTCGATTTCCGCTTTCCACGCGGTGACCGCCTGCGTGTCCTTGCCCAGGATCGGATCGGCGATTTTCGCCTGAAGCGCCGCGATCCGCGAGGCGAGCTCGTTCTGCACGGTGCCCTGCGTGATCATCGCCTGAATCTCGGGATCAGGATTGCTCGGGTCGTTTAGGATGCCGTCTGCATTCTCGTTCGTATAATTGACGGTCTGGCCCTGCGAGTTGACGTAGCTCTCCGAGCCGTTGTCGAGATGGTTGTTCGCGTCGAGGATCAGAATCTGCTTGTTGCGCGATCCTGCGCGGACGTAGCCGTTCACCTCGATCATGTTCTCGCCCTTGTCGGTCGAGGTGCCGCTCTCGATATCGAGGCTGACCGGGTCGCCGCCGAAGGCCTCGCTCAGCGCCGAGCCGATTGCCGCGGCGACTTCGCGATAGAGATCCTTGCCGCGGCCATAGCCCAGCACATTTCCGCCCCCGCGCTCGGCGAAGACATAGACGTCGTGGACGGCCGCGACACTGGCGCCGGTGCCGACGCTGACGCGCTGGTTCATGTTCGCGGTCGCATCCGCGCCCGGCGTGCCGTTGATCGGGAAAGCAGTCTTGTTGAAGACCCGCGTTTCGGCGTTCACATCGACCTTCTGCGCCCCTTTCGAGGTATAGCCGGCGCGCAGTCCGATATCGGTGAAGGATTGCAGATCGGCACCCGAGGTCAGGCTGATCTTGTTGTCGGCATTATAGGTTGCCACGGTGTTGCCCGAAGCCGCGCCTGACAGGCCGTAAGAGGTGGTATCGACCTCGGATTTGATGTTCGCGTCGCCCCCGGCATAGACGTCGAGATCGTCCATCGCGAGCAACTTCGCGCTGCCGATGGTGACATGGGCGGTATTGGTCTGAATATCGACCGTGCTGTTGCCGTTCGGGCTGGCGATGGCGCCACCGGAATCGAGCTTGAGCCGGTCGAAGAAGACCATGTTCGTCGAGGCGCCCAGATCGAAGGTCTGCCCGCCATCGGCGACGCCGCTCTGCAGCAGCATCGCGCCGTCACTGATGTTCAGATCGGTGGACGCATTCACGGTGACGAAGCTGCGCATCGCAGCGACGTCGATCGCGCCGCCCGAGCCCGACACGAGATTGTAGCCGTTATCGGGGCGCTTGAAGGTGGTATCCGCGCCGATTTCGATATTGCGCGCGGCGATCGTGGTGTTCCCGCCCAGCGTCAGCGCGGTCGCCGCGCCGATCGTGTTGCGGCTCAGCGCTCCGGAATAGCCGACTGCTGCGGCGCTCACGGTATTCACAGTGCTGGCGAAGGTGGCGTTTTGCGCCGCGGTGATCTGGAGCCGGTCGGTCGCAGTGATCACCGTCGTGCCGGTCGTGCCGATATCGAAGGTTGATTTCGTATCGGTCGTGACATGGGTCTCCGCGCCCGAGCCGGAAACGAGACCGCCCGAGCCGGAATCCGCGCCCGCGCTGATGTCGGGGGCATTGCCCGCGCCGAGGGTGACCACTTTGCCCTTGAGGACCGCGTTGTTGATCGAGAAAGCCACATCGCCGCTGTCGCCATTTGCCGTATCCTGCCCGGCATAGGCGAGCGTCACGCCGACGGCCACCGCGCCGCCGCTGCGCCCGGTCGCGAAAGCGTCCACCTTCACGGCGCTCGCATCCGCACTGAGCGAGATCGCGTTCGTGGCGGTGAGGTTGCCGCTCAGCGTCGAGGTGATGCCGTAGCTCGAATAGGCATGTGCCGCCGCGCCGTTGCCGCTCAGCAAGCCGCCCGAGGTCGATTGCGCCTTCGCCTGGCTCGTCATGCGGCCATCGGTGCGCTTGATCTCACTATTGATGGTGATGTCGCTTGCAGTGACATTGGCGCCGAACAGGGTGGTCACGTTCATATCGGCGCGCGAGGTCGCGACCCCGGCCCCGATCGAGACGCCTGCCGCGACCGAGATGCCATGCGCCTCTGCGAACGCAGCGCCGCCATTGGTGTTCTGCAGATCAAAAGCTCCGCCCGCATTGACCGTCGTACGCAGAACGCTGACGGCGCTATTGCCCCGATTGGTGCCGCTCACGACGACGGAGTTGCCCGAGCCAGCAAGCCCGCCCGAGCTGCCCGAACCCTCGGCATGGGCCGAGGTGCCGTCGGAGGTCTCGAGCGAGATCTTGCCCGCGCTGCTTTTCAGGTTGTTCAGGCTCGCGCCCGACCGGCCGATGGTGATCGCGCTCGTCCCTTCGCTCTTCGCGCTCGAGACCGCGACGCCCACGGCACCGACAAGACCGCCGGTAATATTCGTCGTGACGGTCTTCACCTCGCCCGCACGATCGGCATTGATCCCGATGCTGTAACCCGAGACCGAGACACCCGCGCCCATCTGCACCGAGGCGCCCGCGTTGAGCGTCGCCACGGTGACGCCCGCGCCACCGGTATAGCCGCCCGAGGCGGCCACGGTAGACGCCGAGGCATCGATCACGTTGCCATCGTCGCCGCCATAGGTCTTGGCCCCCAGCGTCACCGCACCGCCCGCGCTCAACGTTGCGCCATCCCGCAGCGTCACCGCCGCGCCGGTAGAGACATTGGACACCACGATCCCGCTGGAGGCGCCACCGAAGATCGAACCAGCCCCCGCGCCCGCCACTTGCGACAGATCGGTCTTTGCATTGCTCGTCATCGACAGGTCGCCATTGGTCAGCAAGGTCGCGGAGCCGATCTCGACACCGACCTGATCGCTGCCCGTCGCGTCCGGGTTCAGGTGCTGACGCGCGTTGACGATCTGGCTTTGCGTATCGCTGGCGCCGGCGAACCCGATGATCGAGCCTCCGGTATTCTGACGATCCTGTTCGGTCGCATTCGAATCCAGCCCGCCGCTGCCGCTCTGATCGCTTGTCAGCTCATCGTTGATCGACGCCATCGCCTTCGAGAGATTGCCGCTCTCGTCATCGGCGGCTCCGCCCAGATCGGTCACCGAGATCGCAGCCCCGACTGCAATCGCGCCTGCGCCGATCGAGACCACCGTCGAATCCAGCGTCCGCTCGGAGGTCGCCGAAAGGGTGATCCCATCGCGCCCGACACCGCGCGCGCCGTTAGAGGCGTCATTGGCCTTCAGCACCGCGCCATCGCCGACGGTGATTTTTGTTGTCCCCTGAAGGCTCGCGAAATCGAGGCTCGCGCCCACGCCGAGAGCCCCGCCGCCGATCGAGCCCGCGACACCGGTTAGGTCGGCGGTTTCATTCGCGGTCAGGCTCAGCTTGCCGCCCGCAGTCAGTTCCTGATTGTCGCCGACCGCCACTTCCGTCGTCGCGCGATCCACCACGAGATTGGCCGAGAGCGCGACACCCGCACCGCCGGCAGCGCCGGCCCCGGCATAGCCTTTGTGCACAAGCTGCGTATCCGCCTTGGCGGTCAGGTCATTACCCGCATCCAGCCGCGCGATACTGCCTGCACGGCCCGAGCCGACCGAGACTTTCGACGTACCGTCTGCCACGGTCACCTGGATCGCGCCGCCGACAGCCACCGCGCCGCCCGAGCCGCCGCCCGTCATCGAATAGAGATCATTGTCGATCAGCGTGTTCAGGCTCAGGTCACGGCCCGCATCGAAGGAGCCGCCGTTGATGCCGATCTCGGCGGTCGAGTTGAGGACATTCACATTGGCATTGCCGGAGACGCCGACGAAGCCGCCACCGATCCCCGCGACAAAGCTCGTGAGAGTGGATTTGCTGGTCGCGCTCGCCGCGATGTCACGGGCGGCTGCCAGTTGCGCGTCGTAGGTCTCGACCTTTGCCGAGGAGGTGACGACGGTCGTGCCCGCACTCGCGCCAACACCCGCCGTCCCGCCGATCGCGACATTCACGGTGTAGAGTGCGGAATCGTTCGCCGTATCGGCATTGAGGGTCACGTCCTGCGCCGTCGACGCCGTCTTGCTGCCAAGATCACTCTCGAAATCGGTGTCGTAACGCGGATTGAGGCGCACCAGATCGCTGCCCTGTTCGGAGCCCAGCTGCACCAGCGCTGCATCGTCGATCAGGTTCATCCCGAAGAGGGCGCTGACACCGGCCACGCCGCCCACGGACCCGTTCGCGGTCAGCATCGCGATGCCGCTTCGGGCCTGTGCATTCATTGCAAGACCAGTGCTCGACTGCGCGGCGCTGTCGACATCGGTCCAGTCGATCGCCTCCTGCCCCAACGCGACCACACGCGCATCGTCGACGATCCGCGCCTTCACCCGGTTCTTGATCGTGTTGACCGAGGCCGAGACGCCGACGCCCGCCGTCGCCCCGCCCGAGATCGACAGGTTCACATCGGGGGCCTCGTTGCGCGCATCGGTGGAATCGGCGGGCTTTTTCTCATCCGAGCCGCCCAGCAACGTGATCGAGGTCGTCGATTGCGCGTCGATCAGCAGTGAACCGCGCGTCGCGATGTCGGAACCGTAGCGCGTCGGCTCGGACAGACCGCTCGTCGCATCGACGAGCGAAATCGGCCCGCCCTGCACCACCGCCTCGACGGTATTCGCGGCCGTGTTGTTCACGCCAGAGCCGGTCACGCCGACGGTGCCGCCTGCGCCCGAGATCGCGTTGCCGTGGAAAGTGGTCTTCTGATAGGCGCCGAGCGAGGCGCTATGTCCCGCGCGCAGCTTGCTGGAGGTGATATCGGCGCGCACCGTCTGCGCGGAATTGTTGATCGCGATGCCAAGCCCGACCGAGGCCCCGCCGGACGCGCTTATGGACCCTGCATTAGCGGTCAGCGAGGGGGTCGAATGGGCCGCCAGCGCCATCGTCCCCACCTGCGCCTCCGAGCGGCGCAATCCCGCATAGACCTCGCCGTTGGCGACATTGACCGCGAAGCTGCCCGCGAAGGCGCCCGAGCCGCCACCACCGACCGCTGCGGAAAGCGCCTCGAGCGTCATCTGCTGATCGGCATCGATCGTCAGGGTGCCCGCCAGCGAGAGCGGTCCATTCGTCGTTGCGTTTTCATCGAGTTTGCGCGCGAGGATGGCGGCGTCTTCGACCGCGGCTTCCGTATCGTCCGACATGACGTTGACGACGATCGCGCCGCCCGCGCCCGCCTGCCCGCCGATCCCGGCCGAGCCGGCCAGCGCCTTGATCGTGCCAGTCTGGGTCGTCGTCACCGAGACATCGCCGCGATCGGTGCGCAGGGCCGCGCGCGTGCCAGAGCCGCCATTGCCGCGGATATGCGCATCGGCCTGCCGGTTCATCACATTCACCAGGATCGAGCCCGCGCCGCCGACGCCACCCGAGAAGCCGCCGGAGACAGCCGCCGTCTCGATCGTGCCGGTCTGGGTCGCGCCGAGCGAAACGCTCGAGGCCTGAGTTTCTGCGGCCGTGGGCAAGACAAGCTCGGCCTCGGTCTTCGCGAAGAGCAGGTTGACCCCGATCCCGGCACCCACACCTGCGCCCGAACCGCCAATCGCGACCGCTCCGGCGAGCGAGCGGATTGTGCCCGTCGTGCTGGAGGTGATCGTGGTGGCGGGGAGCGCAGGCGACGTGCCCGACAGCTCGACTCGCGCACGGGTCACTGCATCCGAATTTAGCGTCAGCGCCAGTTGGTTCGCGTCGAAATCGGCGGCTTTCGGCGTAGTACTCATGCTGGAGACCAGCCCGGCCACCGCCGCATCGCGCCGGTTCGAGACATCGGTCTGCGCACCCCCCACCGGGTCTTCGCTGCTCGGACCCGGCAGCGGCTCGACACTCGGCCCATTCGCGCCCGGCTGGCCGATCTGGGCATAGACCACCGAGCCTGCGACGCTCACCTCGCCCGAGGCCGTGCCCGAAACCGCGATGGCGTCGATCCCGGCGGTATCATCTGCCGTGACGCTGAGGGAATCCCCGCTCACCGCGTCGCCGGTGACCAGGTCCGCAGTGGTGCCGCCATGAATCGTGGCCACGGTCAGCGCGATGCCGACCGCATTGGTGCCGCCCGCAGCCGCAGCGCCCGAAAGGATAGAGATCTGCCCGGTGCGCGTGGCCGACAGTGCAACCGCCCCGCTGCCGCCGTTGATCTTGGCGTTCGTCACCTCGACCGCCGTGGTGTTGCCGATATCGCCGATCGCGATTGAGCCCGCCACCGCGTTCGTGCCGCCCCCGGCAAGGCCGACTGCACCGCTGGTGATGGTCGAACCGTTCTTGGCGTCGAGCGTCACGCCTTGGCCGGTCACGTCCGCGCCTTGGGTCAGAACGCCGGTGTCATGGGCAATGAAATTGGCCGAAACCGCGCCGCCGACCCCGTTTCCGTCGGCGCTCAATGCCGCACCGCCCGCAAGGCTCTCGATGGTGCCGGTATCGTCGGCGTTCAGTTTCAGCGCACCGCCCGCCTCGAGCGTCGCATTCTGTGCCGAGACCTGCGTCGTCGCGGTCGAGACGTTCACGGTCACCGCGCCCCCCAGCGAGGTATCGCGCGAGGCACTCAGCGCCACCGCCGCGGACCGGATCGTGCCCGTCGCGGTCGCCGTGGCGGAGATCCCTCCGGTGCCCGTCGTGCTAAGGTTCGCATTGGCGAGATCGATGCTCGTGGTGTTCGCGGTCAGCAGGTTCAGAGTACCCGCAAAGCCGCCTGCACTACCGTTCGACGCTGCTGCGCCACCGCCCAAGCTGTTGATTTCGCGCGTGTTCGTCGCGGTCAGCGCGATGCTCTCAGCATCAAGCGCCTCGGTTCCGGCAGCCGACACCTCCAGCGTCGCCGAGATATTGTTGGCCGACAGGCCCACACCCGCTGCGGTCTGCTTCTCGGCCACGGCCCCTGCCACGGCGATCGAGGAAATCGTGCTCGAGCCGTCAGCGCTCATCGTGATCGCGCCGGTGCCGCCCGTGCCGCCCTGCCCGTTCACCTTCGCATCGGTCAGCGTCGCGCCGGAGGTCGAGGTGATGACATTCACCGTCGCGGCACCGCCCACGGCATTGTCGCCATTGGCCAGTGCCCCGCCGAGAGAGAAGATCGTGTTGGCTTCGGTCACGCCGATATTGATCGAACTGGCGGAGATGCCCATCCGGTCAGATCCGGCGCCATTCCCGGTCACGTTCGCGCGCGCGCCGCCGGTGATGTTGTTGACCGAGATCGAGCCCGCGATGCCGGTCTTGCCCTTCCCGGCCGAGACGCCGAAGCCATAGATCGACTGCGTGCTGTCGGCGGTGATGCCGAAGGCGCCGGTGTCGATGGTGCTTGCGCCGGTGATCGAGGCGCCCGCGCTGCGGGTCACGGTGTTCACGGCGATGCCGATCCCCACGCCCGACCCCTTGGTTTTGTCCATATTGATGCCGACCGCGCCGCCGACGGACACGGTGGTCGAGCCGTCGGTCGCGTTCACGCTCAGCGAGTCCGAGGTGATCGACGCATCCTTCACCGTTGCCGTCGTGCCCCCGTCGAGCACCGCGACCGCCACGGACCCGGCCAGAGCGATATCGCCGCGCGATGTCCCCGCGCCGCCCACGGCCACGTTGACGACCGTCGCGTGATCTTCGGCGCCGATGGTGACCGCGCTACCCGCGTTGATCGTGGCGCCGGTCACTTCCGAACGCAGCTCACGCGTATCGACCATGACCGAGAAAGCCCCGGCCAGCGCATTGGTATCCTGCGCTTTGCCGAGGCCCGCCGAGACGGCCCCGCCGCCCGCGATCTGAAGCGCCGTGTTCTTCGCGGTCTGAGTCAGAGTCGAGCCCAGCTCGATCTTGCCTGCGGTATTGAGCGCCGCGACGGTCTCATTGCCGAGCGAGAGGTTGAGCGTGGCGACACCGGTGACCGCCCAGCCGCTTTGCTGCTGGTTGCCCTCGCTGTCCGCTGGGGTCTGCACGTTCTGCTGATCGTTGACCGCCTGGTCCTCGTCATCGGCGAAAAGCCAGGACGGGATGATCATGTCATCCTCGTTCGAGCCGTCCTGGTTCGTCGTGCCGCCCGTCGATTGCGGATCGTCCTGCTGGGCCGGTTTGCCCTGCACCTTGGAGCCCGCGACGCCGACCACGACATCGGTCGTGGCGTTTTCGGCAGTGATCGTCAGGCTCTCCGCATCGATGACCGTATTCCCCGTTCCGCTCAGGGCGGAGGATTCATCCGCCGGACCGATCCCGGCCCAGACCTTGCGGCCCGAGATATTCAGGCCCGCCGAGGCCCCGACGCCCACGTTCTCCGACGCCGAAATTGCGCCCGCGGCTGCCCATTCGACGGATTCGTCCTTCGCCGAGATCGTGACCGCGCCGCCCGTTATCGACGCATCATCTCCGATCCGTGCCACGGTTTCCGCATGCGCGATATTCGTGGCCACGGTGGCGTTGACTGCCGTTTTCGTGCCCTGACCGCCCGAGAAGCTCAGGATGCCCGCGATGTTGCGGGTATAGGCGTCGACATTGACCCCGTTCGTTCCGGCATTCACCGTCGCGCCGGACTCGATGACAGAGGAAACTTCGCTGCCGATCCTGTCGATATTGATCCCGACGCCAATCGCTCCTTCCGCGTCGCCCTTGAGCGGGTTCGACTTGGGCAGGTTCGCGAGATGGAGGAACAGGCTCTCCTGGCGCGACAGCACGTTGAGATCGCCCGAAAGGTTCAGCACGGCGCCGTTACGGACCACCGCATCGGTCGTGTTGTCAGTGTTGAAGACATTGGCGGTGATGCCGATCGCGAGCTTCTGCTGATCCTCGGGCACGACCGGGCGCGAACCGTCTTTCGGCACCGGCGCCGTCGCTTTGGATTTCACGTCCGTGGTGATGAAGTTCAGCGGGTTGATCGTGTCGATCAGGCCGGGCGCGTCGGGCGGCGTCAGCTGGGTGGGATCGCTCGGATCGCTGGGCAGTTCGGTATAGTCGGTGATCTGGCCGACAAACTGGGTCCACTTGTCACGGATATCACCCAGCGGATCGGCATGCGGGAAACGTGTCACCGATTGCACGGTCGCGGCGGCTGCGTTCACCGTGGCATCCTTGCCGATCTCGGCCTGGGTCTTGCCGCTCATCGTCGAGACGGACCCGGTCAGCATCAGCGCCTGGGAATATTTCCCCATCAACTCGTCTTCGGTGATTGTCGCATTGGGATGCTTGGCGTTGTACTTATCGAGCGCCTTCTTCGCCGCGAAGTTCAGCTTTCCGAACGCCGCCGAGACCGAACGCGACAGCGAACTGCCGCCCTCGGTCGGCCCTGCGAAGCGATAGGCCGAATTGACCGAGACGGGTTGCCCGGTCGCCGTGACGAGAGTCGTGCCAAGCGCCGTCAGCGCATCGGCGTTGCTGAAGTCGTGGTAATCGCCACCCAGCGTTGAAAAGGTGTTGTCATTGTCCACCTGCACGTCGATCGCGACGCCGAAGCCGATATGGGCGGGGCGGTTCGGATCGACCGGTTTACCCTGAAGCTGGCCCTGTGCACCCGGGATCGCTTGCACCATCGGGTTGTTCGCCGCGCGTTTCTTGCCGATCAGCTTGCTCGGATTGGCCACACCCATCGTCGCGGTGGTGGCATGGACCTTGTTGAAGAACAGCGTCTCGGCATCGAGGTTGAGCGCGCCGCCGGTCTTGATCGTGCCGCCAAGCGCGGCCTCGGTCGTCGATTGCGAGACATCGACGCTGATCGCCACGGCCCCGATCCCCTCGGTCCCGGCATTGGCGCCGGTGGTGATCGAATGCGATTTGCCGGTGAACGCGCCCGCATTGAGCGCGCCGGCCGAAGTCAGCGAACCGCCCTTGACCAGAAGCTGGTTCTTCAGCTCGCGCGTGGTGACCACGAGCGCACCCGCGTAATCCTTCACCTTGCTCGCCGCAATCGACACCGTGTGATCTTCGGATGCCGTGCTGGCGAGGCGCATGTCGCCCGCCTTGGTCGTCAGAGAACTGCCATCGAGCAGCACCTGGCTTTCGACATTGCTGTTGGCCATCACGACCCCAAGCGCATAGGCCTTGGGCGAGATCGAATAGGTGGTCTGAGCATGTGATTGCACGACCAGCGCATCGCTCGACGGATCCCAGGCCGACGGCAGCTTCAGCGTCAGGCTGTAAGGCGCCCCGCCGCCGATCAGGCTGCCGGTGATGTTGTCGACCACGTCCTGCACGCTGCTGTTGAAATTCAGCTGCGGCGTCGACAGGAAGCTGTAGGTGTCCTCCAGAAGGCCCGTCGAACCGAGCTGGCTATTGTTCGAAGGCGTACCGCTCGCGAGAGCCGTCGGCGTGATCGCCTTGTTCTTCCAGTTGCCATCCGCAGTCAGCTTGCTGTTGTTGATCTTCACATGCGATTGCGCATCGAGAAGCTGCACCTGCAACGGAATCATGCTGTTGATCGTCGTAGCGCCCTGCTGGATCAGGTTGCTCATCACCGTCAGACCGTTGTTGATCTGATCGGTCATCTGCTGTTCGGTGGTGCCGCCTTCGAGATCGTCGACCTGCTGCTCTTCGACGGTTTGATCGGTGCTGCCCAGCGTGTTCGAGACGGTCGCGACCGAATTCACGACGATCGAGCCCGATTTCAGATCGGCATTGTCGATGGTGATCGAGGCACTTTCGCTGTCGGGGTTGATCGCCCAGGCAATACCCGTGTTGAACGAGCGTGCCGAAAGCAGGATCAGCCCGCCGCCATCCGCGGCCGTGCTGTCCGCGCGCAGGGTGGTGCCGGATTCGACATTGATGTCCTGCGCGGCCACGAGGATCGAGCCCGCTGTGCCAGCTCCGGGATCGCCGGTGAGGGGATCGGCCGCATCGCCCGCCCGCGTCGAGATATCGTGGCTCAGCGTGACGTTCTTGTCGGCAGCAAAGACCAGATCGCCGCCCTTGGTCGTGATCTGCCCGGCGGTCGAGACATTCTGCCCGCGCAGGAAGACGGAGCCCGCCTTGCCCGTCGCACTCGAGGTGGACATGTCGAAACTGCCCCGCGCACTCAGATCGCCCTGCGCCGCCTGCAGCGGGCTGGTCACACCACCCGCGCGCAGCACGAAGGCACCGCCATCGCCCGCCACCGAGGTGGCTTTCACGTCGAGGCTGCTGCCCATCACCGCAGAGCCTTCGGTGAACAGGAACACGGTGCCGCCCGCGCCCAGCGTCGTGCCGCTTGCCGAGACGTCGATCTTGCCGTCCACGGTCACGTCACCCTTGGCCTGGCCCAGCACGACCCCGCCGCCTTGAGACCCCACGAGATTGGTGCCGCGCTTGGCTGTGATATCGCTGCTTGCAGTTGTCTTCAGCGTGCCCTTGGACACGAGCCGGATCACCCCGCCCTGCGTGACCAGCCCCGCCGCCTGCGGCGTCCCGTCTGTATTCA
The DNA here is from genome assembly GCF_002213185.1 of Thioclava sp. JM3. Taxonomy (NCBI): domain Bacteria; kingdom Pseudomonadati; phylum Pseudomonadota; class Alphaproteobacteria; order Rhodobacterales; family Paracoccaceae; genus Thioclava; species Thioclava sp. JM3. The sequence continues at coordinate 174,010 of NZ_NBOB01000008.1, read as the reverse complement.
CCCCGACCGAGACCGGATCCACGGAAGTCGGATCCTCCACCTTAATCCGCCCGTTGAGCATCATGCCGAGACCGCCCGATCGCAACGCAAGCCGGGTTGCGTTGATCTGGCCGTCCACCGTGATCTGACCACCGTCACTCAAAGGCTCCGACCCCGCGAAAAGCTGCGCGGTGGGCGTGTCGACAGACGCAGTGAAATTGCCCTGCGCCTCGCTTGTCAGATCGTTGACGAAGCCCGGCGTCGGGGCGCTCATCGTCAGCTGCCCGGCATTGATCGTGCCGCTGGAACTGACCACGAACCCGTCCGAGTTCACGAAGAACACGTTGCTGCCCGTCGCGACCGGAGCAGCGCCGGGCGCCCCGAGGCCTGCATTCAGGGTGCCTGCGATCGTGCTCTGTCCGCCGTTCACAATATTGACCAGCGCGCCGGTATTGACCGGCTGGTAGACGTTGACCGTGGTCCCCGCGTTCACGTTGAACTGGCTGAACGTGTTGAACGCCGTGCCGTTCTGGATGGTGTCGGTGGTGACGTTGATCGCACCGCCTGCGGTGATGACGTTGGTGTTGGTCGTCCCATCCGCAACGACATCGGCGAAGGCGGGGAGCACGGCGAAGATCGCCGCCGAAGAGACGCTGCTCAACCACCCGAACCTGCGGATCACGCGGCGAAAGGTGGCGTTCATTTTGTCATTCCGGCGATACGTCATCGCTATGTCCCCATCTTCGAAGCGGCCCCACGCCGCTTTTGGCGGCCCCCCTGCGGCCGCCTTGTCGTCAGGCTGCGTCTCAGCCTTCCGCTTTTTTCAGCACGTCGAGCGCCTTGTTGAACTGTTCGACGTTCACCCGCAGAACCATCGGCTTGCCCTCTGCGGTCGGCTTGTAGCCGAAGAGGATGGCCTTGTTCTCACCGAAGAGCTTCAGCTCGTCCGCCGAGAGCGGCGCGGCGGCTTCGCAGACGTTGTTCAGGCAGGTCTGCCAGACCATGTCGCGCTGCTTGAGGTCGTCCTTGCCCTCAAAGCGGTAAACCGCGCCGCCGGGCAGGTAGACGCCCATCGGTACCTGCGCGATCAGCACCGCGCCTTCCTTCGCCGGCATCGCGATGAACCGTGCGAGAAGCTGGTTGGAATTCTTGACCCGCTGCTCCTGAACGAGGCGGCACACCGTCTTCTTCACCGTCGCGGCCTGACAGGACACGACCCAGTCGCCAAAGGCGGTGTTGTTGGCGATATCCTCTTGCGCGCCGGTCTGGGCCGGGGTCATGTTCTGCGCGACTGCGGCGGGTTTCTCCGCCGGTTTGGTCTTGCCGTCCTGCGCGGAGGTCTGGGCAAAGGCCGCGGGCGTGAGGCATCCCATTGCGAAAGCGGCCACTGCCGCCCCCTTCGTGATCCGTGCTCCCAGCCCTGCCATCTCGTTCATCTTGGTCATTCGCTCATGTCTCCTCAGAATTTGTAATCCAGCCCGACATAGAATGTTGGATTGCCCACATCGGTGAAGCCCAGTGTCTTTTTCAGCGGCACGCCCACGCTCGTCAGCAGCGCCACTCTCCGGTTAAGCTCTGTCGCCGCGCCGACCCCGAAAGAGGCCAGAACGTCCTGACTGGAATCGAAGCCGCCGGACGCGCGATAGGGTACGACGACCGCCGCATCCACGAAGGCGAAGGGCCGCACATTCAGGCGCCCCTTCATCCACGAGAAAGGTTCGCGCTTGGAGATCTGCAGGTTCAGCACCACGCCGGAATCGCCACCGCGCACCTCACTGGGATAGCCGCGCACGCTGCCCACGCCGCCTGCGGTGATCAGGCGCGACACGGGCAGGTTCTGCCCCGGCGCGATCTGGAAGTTCGCGGTCGCGTCGAATTGGAGCGCCTTGCCCAGCGGCGTGCTGAAGCTCGCATCGCCGTAGAGCAGCTGATAGGAGCCCTCGGTCTCGGAGGTGCCTTTGGCATCCGCCCGACCGAGCCGCACCCCGAGCCCCACGCTCGCCCGCGCCTTCGGCCATTGCCGGTAGAATCGCCCGATCGCGTAGACCTCGCTCAGCGAAATATCCGAAAATGCGAGCGGCCCCGCCTTTGACTTGTCGCGCCCGGTGTCGAAACCACCCTCGAAGGTGAAATAGCGATCCGGCCCGATCTTGAACGGGCGGCGGTAGTTGACCGTAAAATCGGTGGAATCCGAGGTGATCTGGACCGGGGTGAACTCGCCCCCGATGATCGAACTGTTGGAGCGGCTGATCGCTGCCGTCACGACCCCGCCATTCGGCCCGATCGGACGCGAATAACCCAACGAATAGGCCGAGGCCCCGTCCGACTTCTGCGCCTGGAACGAGAGCGCATCGCGCACGCCTGTCACGCTCGACCAGCGCACGAAGAGCGAGGCCCGGGCCCGGCCCGTCTCGGGGCGTCCGTAATTATCCGCCGACAGCGTCACGGCGAAGCGTTTCGGAGACTCGCCGTAGATCGTCGCCACCGTCGTGCCCGGCGCAGTACCCGGCGAAAATTTCAGCGACGGCCGGATGTCGTAGGACAGATCGAAGACGCGCAGCTCGCGAGAAATCTCGTCGAAATCCGGTTTCTCGTTGACCGGCAGCTTGAGCCGGTCGCGCAGGAAGCTCGGGTTGGTCCGCGGGAAGCCCTCGATCTGCACCGACTCGACCTTCGCCTCGACCAGCGCGACATGCAGAACGCCGTTGCGGATCTCCTGCGGCGGAAGCACGGGCTCCGCCGTCGGCACACCTTCGACGATATAGAGCCGCTTGATCTCTTTGATCATCGTCGTCAGGTCGTCGAAGCTGATCGGACGGCCGGTATATTTATCGGCCACCTTTTGCAGCTGCTCGGGCTTAAGATAGCTCGACGGGTCGAAGACGATCTTCGACAGCGTGAAGGTCTGGACCGAGACGGCGCCTGCACCCGCCGTCTGCTTCGCCTGCGCCTCGGCATGCGCGGTCGTCAGGGGAGCCGCGAATGTCGCGCCAGCCAGGAGTATCGTCAGCAGCAGGGACTTCACTTTTGCGTCTCCTCGTCGCTGGCCTGCGCCAGGGCATTGGTCAGCCCCATCAACGACACGTCGAAATGGATCGGCGGGGCATTGGGGGCAGGTCGATAGGTTAGCTGGGCGGCGCGGGCGGCTTTCCATGCGGCAAGCTCGGTGCGCGGAAGATCGATGCGCGCCTCGCAGGCACCGGGAACGCAGCGGATCAGTCGCAGTCGCTGTTCGGAACGGCCCGAAAGCTTCGCGAACGCGCCCGATCCGAGATGGATCTGCTGCGGCAAGAGCACTTGCAACCGCGCGCCGCCATCATGTTCGGGCTGCATCCGTAGGGTCGCGAGCCACGTCCGGTCTGCCGCCAGGGTCGTCGTAGCAGCGATGCAGGGTTCTGCGGCCTGCGGACAGCTCACTTTCCAGTCGCGAAAGGTCCAGCTTTGCGGCGCGGCCTCTGCCGGTGCGGCGCTTGCACTGAGAGAGAGAACGAGAAACAGAGTAAATCTTAAAATGAAAGGACGGTATCCGGGAAATGCAGAAGGCGCGGTGATACGACTTCGCAAAATCGGAATAGATCGACTTGATCGAAATAAAATACCCACGCGACACCCGTTTGAAATCAGCGCTGGCCTGAATGAAAATCAGCGCCTGTCTGAACAAAAGGGCCAAAACGCCTGGACCGGATTCACGGCATATCCACGGTGATGACCGGCACCGTGCGTCTTCAGACGGTTTACGCTTAGTAAATCCTATATCAATCTGTCAACAAAACTTTGTCGGCAAAATCGCAGGATATTGATTTGGCAACTTAAAGTAGAATTAAGGTAATGAAGCTCGCGCAAAGAAAACCGGACATTAGGCTCACATGGTCGAGGTTAGTCTAACTACTGAAAAGCTCGGTTTCGAAATGATTGCCCGGCACAGCGTAAATCTGCCCTAAAGCCGTCGCTCGCATCCAACATACAACACTACCGCTCACTGACTAAGCTGAGGATGCGAAGCCCAATCACCAGCGCCTCCCATTTGGACACAAGATGGTGCACATTCGGGTTTCCGCGTCTTCCCGGTTGACACCATATACTACAATTTACTATTAAAATAAAATATATCAATAACTTAGCTCAGAATCCTACCGCCCCAGCCACTCTCCTTTTTTTATAGCGAAACCAGCTAATTGCGGACCGGATCAGATTCGCAAAGGTAACACTTTGCGGATCACGTTCCCGGACTATCAGGGCATTCATCCTCGTCGAGTCAAAGGATCGCTTTCGCCCGCTCTACAGCCGCAAGCTCGGCCTCCATCTCCGCCATCTCTCGCTCAGCGCGCAGGAAAATCGGAAGATGGACTCGATCATGTAGAAAGAGCGCAGCATGCGCCTCAGGCCATCCAACGTTACTCGGTCGTTCATTAGACTTCTTCTGTAACGAAAAGAGCGACGCCCTGAGGGCACGCCCTATGGATGCGGCCGCAAGGGACGGGCGATCAAGCAGCGCGCAGAACCTCACCCGCCCAAATTTCCCGGCAGCAATCGGGCATGACGCCCGCAGCCCCCAACGACACGAGCCGAACGTGAGGGCTCTCACTTCTGTTGCCCGCGCCAAGGTCTCGGTCGTTTTTGGGCGAGAGCAGACATTCGCTGCATTGACGGTGCTCATCTCAGGTCGCTACCTGCCACGAAGTCCATGGCCAGCACTCAACCGAAGCTTGTCGCACTATCCAATAATGCCGTTTGTCTAAGCGCTCACGCTTTCCCTCACGTCTTCAGCTTCGCCTGTTCGAGCGACCAGTATTCCATGTCGAACAGCTCGCGCTCGGAAATCGGGGCGAAGCGCCCGAACTCTTCCGCCGCGTTCACGATACGCGCCGTCTGCTCCAGCAGATCGCCTGCGATGCGCGCCGCTTTCTCGTTCGCACCGACTGCAAAAAGCCCCTCGCCTGGCACAAGCACCGCGCGCGGCGCAGGATCGAGCATGGTCTTCGGCTCGGAAGCATGGGGCGCGTTGCGCTCGAAATAGGCCTGATAGCGATCGGCGTAACCCGCGAGCTTACGCTCGATCGCCGCGACATCGTCCCCGACCTCCACGATCAGCGGGAAGGGTTTGATACGTATCACGTGGTCCGGGGTCGCTGTGCCACGCATTGCCAGCTCCGACAAATCCTCGCGCGAGAGATAGCGCCGGATCGCAGGTGTCGTGCGGAAGTCTACCACGGGCTCGGCGCCAAGCGCTCCCTGCGCGGCGAGGGCCCGGGTCAGCGCGGAGACCAGATCATCGGGGACCGGCGCGTCATTGGACTGCGGACCCTCCACAGTGATCCCTTGCGACGCGAGAAACGCTTCGGCGGCGCTAACGAACTCGATCGTCAGCTCATAGCTCTCGCGCGCGGTCTCGGCGAAGGTGAACAGCCCGTGCTTCTCGAGCCAGAGGCCTTCCACATGCGGGTCGCGAGCAAGCGCATCCTTGCACGCATGGCTGAGCGCGTAGCCGGGCATGACGTAGGGCACGAAGCCGACCCGACCGTCATAGAGATCGCGCACCACCGTCTCCATGTTCTCTTGATCGGCCAGCGCGAGGATCGCCGTTGCATGGCAATGATCGACGAATGCCTGCGGCATATAGGCGTGCAGCAGCGCCTCTACCGAAGGATTCGGCGCGGTCGGGTCGAGCAGCTGGCTGCGCAGGAACGCCACCATCTCTTCGTCCGACATATACGGAATGGACCGCGTCTCCAGCAGCGGCTCCAATCGCATCGCCGGGAGGCCCGGCGCTTCGATATCGCCGAGGTCCCACCCCGACCCCTTCACATGAATGATCGCTCCGCCCGGCGCATCGGGAATCTTGACCGATGTATTACCACCGCCATGCAGCACCAGTTCAGGGTTCTGTCCGATCAGACGCGAGCTGTAGACGCGCCGCCCCAGTGCCGCGGGTTGGCCTGCCGCTTCAGCAGCCTCAGCGAATGAATGGGCGTCGGCGTCGTTCCAGCGCGATTGCATGGGAGGCTCCTTTTTCAACGTGTTTGCGAGGGCGCGTCGCCGCGCCCCCGCCAGGTGCGATCACTGGGGATCAGAAATCAAAGTTGTCGATATTATCCTTGGTAAACACGGTACGTTCGGGCAGCAAAACGATGCCGTTATCCTTGGCTTCATAATCGTAGCCCTGCACCGAGTTGGGCGAGACCTTCACTTCGCCGATGCCGGGCACATCCATCGTGTCACCGACCTGAAGCGGCCCGTTCTTGAGCACGTGATCGGCGACCGCCACCGAGATCGCACCCTGCTGGGTCACGTCCCACAGGCCGAAGCGCGCAACCGTTCCGCGCTTCACATAGGGGCGCATCACGTTGGGTGTCGAGAAGCCCACGATCGTCACTTTGCCAGCCTTGTCCAGATTTTCGGCAGCTTGGGCTGCGGCGGGAAGCGCGTTGGCATCGGGCGCGATGATCGCGTCGAGATCGGGATAGGCGCTGAGGATGCCCTCTGCGGTCTGAAGCGATTTCTGCGCGTCGTTATAGCCGTACTGCGTGGTCACGATTTCCCAGCCGGGATGCTCCTTCGCGATCTTCTCCTTCGCGGCCGCGACCCAGGCGTTCTGGTCGGTCACGGTCGGCGAGGAATAGAAGAAGGCGACCTTGGCCTTGTCCTTGCCGTTCAGCCCGTCGGATGCCATGTCCACCAGCATGCCGCCCAACTGCGCGGGCGTGCCCTGGTTGATGTAGTAGGAGCGGCAATCCGGGTTCACATCCGAGTCCCAGGTCATCACCAGCACGTCGCGCGCCATCGCTTGCTTGAGCGCCGGGCAAAGGCCATCGGGCGAGACCGAGGCGAGGATCACCGCCTTGTAGCCCTGATTGACGAAGTTGTTCACGAACTGAACCTGCCCTGACACGCTGGGTTCGGTCGGCCCGTCATAAGTGACGTTGTCGCCAAGCTTCTTGCCCATGTCGACAGCGCCCTTGCCGCCCGACGTGAAGTAGCCCACCCCGACAAGCTTCGGAATGAAGGCGATGTCCTCGGCCGCGGCCGAATTGGCCATCAGCATCCCTGCCGCAAGGGTGCCCATCACCCATTTGGTCGATTTACGCATTTCAGTTCTCCTCCTCTGAACTCTCTGGACGCGTCATTCTGACGGACGCGGCCGCACCGGAATGAACTCGCGCAGCAAGGACGCCCCGTGGCGCATTGCGACGACGACAACCAGCAGCGCTCCGGACAACGCGCTGGAAACCTGACTGGGAACACCGCTCATCTGCAGGCCCTGCTGCAGGTAACCGATGATGAAAGTGGCGATGATGGTGCCGATGACCGAGCCCTGACCGCCATAGATCGAGGCGCCTCCGAGAACGGCGGCGGTGATCGCGGGCAGCAGCGTTGCCTTGCCCAGATCGACCCGCGCCGAGCCGAAATAGGCCGACAGCAGCAGCCCCGCGAGCGCGGCGGCAAGCCCGGTAATGACATAGGTCAGCAGCTGCACCCGAGCGACGGGCATGCCCGCGTGGCGCGCGGCGGATTCGTTCTGGCCGATCTGGAACACCAGACGCCCGAAGCGCGTGACATGCAGCAGAACCAGCATCACCAGCGAGAAGGCGAGGAACACGAAAAGCGGCATCGGCAGGCCGAGGATCATCTGGTAGCCAAGCCCGGTGAAGGCCGCCGGGAAGCCGCCGATGCCGTCATAGCCGTTCGCGCCGACGACGCCGGAGAGCACCGTGGCCGCGCCCGAGAACATATAGAGCGCGCCAAGCGTCACCACGAGCGGTTGCAGCCGCGTGAGCCGGATGATCGTCGCGTTCAGCAGCCCCGCGAGCGCACCCGTCGCGAAGCCCACCGCAAGCGAAACCGGAAGCGGCATCCCGAAGAAATTGGCAATCCCGAAAGTGATCGCACAGAGCCCGACGGTGGAGGCGAAGCTCACGTCGATCCCGCCAGCGATGATGACGAGCGTCAGCGGCACCGCGACGATCCCGACATGCACGAAATCCGAGGTGCCATAGAGCAGCGAACTCAACTTGAGGAAGCGCGGGTTGATGGCGCCGAACACCACAAGCTCAAGGACCAGAAGCCCGAGCAACAGGACTTCCCAGCGCATCACGAGACGCTTCATGCCGCTTCCTCCAGATCACGGGTTTTGGGTGGGGGCGTTTCGCCTCGGCGGTAACGCGCCGCGCGGTCGCGCGCTTCCAGCGCGATCCGCAGTCGACCGTCGATCAGCAGCACGGCGAGCAGCATCGCTCCGCCGATGAGGTCGTTCCAGTAGGCCGGAATCTTGAGGAAGACGAGCGCGGTGTCGATCGAGGTGAAGAAGATCACGCCGATCACAACACCGGCAACCGATCCGACGCCGCCCAGCAGGCTGATCCCGCCCAGCACGAGCGCCGCGATCGCGCGCAGTTCCATCCCCGAGCCAGCCTGATTGGGAACGAAGCCGATCTGCGCCGCAAAGGCGATACCCGCGATGGCATACATCGCGCCCGCCCAGACAAAGGCGAGAAACTCGATCCGGCGCACCGGCAGGCCCAGATGGCGCGCTGCCTCGCGGTTGTCACCCATCGCGAAGACCCAGCGTCCGCGCCGGGTGCGCAGCACCAACCAGACCGCCGCGATCAGCGCGAGCGCTACGACACCCACCGCCGACAGCCCTAGGAAACCTTTGCCGGAGAGGTCCTTGACGCCTTGCGGCAGCTCCTCGATCCACTCGCCGCCGGTGGCGATCAGCATCACGCCGCGGAACAGGCCAAGCGTGCCAAGCGTGGCCACGATGGAGGGCACGCCAAGCAGCGCCACGAGCCCGCCATTGAGCGCGCCGGCTGCCACGCCCGCGCCAAGCGCGGCCGCGATCGCCACCGGGAGCGACGCCCCTGCGTTCACCGTCAGGCCCAGCGTCACCGCCGAGAGCCCGAGCACCGAGCCGCCCGAAACGTCGATATTGCGCGTCAGGATCACTGGAAAAATCCCCAGCGCCACGAGCATCAGCACCAGGCCGTTCGACCAGATGATCGAAGCGGTGCGCGCCGAGAGGAACCCGGGCGCCGCCGCACCGACAAGCAACAGCACGATCAGCGTGACGAGGAACAAGGTCGCGACACGTTCGCGGGCGATCCGTTCAAGCATGGACGGCCTCCTTGGATTCGAAGGCCAGTTCGGCGATCTCGTCGGTGCTGCTTCCGCCCGGAAGCTCGCCGGCGAGGTGCCCGCCCGCCATTACCGCGATCCGGTCCGACAGGCGCACGACCTCGTCGAAATCAGAAGAGATCAGCAACACCGCCGTGCCTGCGTCGGCCAGCTGTTCGATCAGTTCGTAAATATCGTTGCGCGCGCCCACATCGACGCCGCGCGTCGGCTCGTCGAGGATCAGAACCCGCGGCATTGCGGCGAGGCATTTCGACAGCAGAACCTTTTGCTGGTTTCCACCCGAAAGGCTGCGCACCGGTTGCTCCGCCGTCTCGCATTTGATCCCAAGCGTCTTGCGATAGCCTTCGAAGCGCGCGCGCTCTGTGCCAGGCCGCAGCAGGAAGGGCAGCAGATAATGCACGAGCGAAGAGGTATTCCAGTAAAGTGGCGCATCGAGAAAGAGCCCGTATTGCTGCCGGTCTTCGGACAGCAGCACGACATTCTCACGCACCGCGTCGCGCGGTGTCCGGGCGACGAAAGCGCGGCCCTCGAGTGCGACCTTACCGCCAGCACGCGGCCGCAGTCCGACGAGGGTTTCAGCCAGTTCGGTGCGCCCTGCCCCGACGACCCCGGTCAGACCGAGAACTTCTCCGTGATGCACATCGAAAGAGATATCGACAAAGCCTTCGCCCCGTAGCCCCGCGACTTCGAGCGTCTTGCGCTCGGCGCGGGTCCTGTCGGCGCGGCGGTCGCGCAGGGCCGCGACACCGGGACTCATCGCGGCGAGAATCTCCGCATCGTTGCTTTCGGCCATCTTCGCGCTGTGCACGACATAGCCGTCGCGCAGCACCGTGATCCGGTCGCTGACGGCGCGCAACTCGTGCAGCTTGTGCGAAATGAAGACGAGCCCGTGACCTGTCGCGCGAAGCGCCCGCATTCGATCGAAGAGCGTGTCCACCTCATGCGGAGTAAGCGCCGAGGTCGGCTCGTCAAGGATCAGCACCTTCGCCTCGCGCACGAGGCCCCGCAGGATTTCCACGATCTGTCGGTCTGCGATCTCGAGGGTCGCGGCCTTGGCATCGGGCGACAGCGCGACGCCAAGATCCGCGATCAGCTCGCCAATGCGCGCGCGATAAGCCTCTGCCCGGCGCGGCAGGCCAATGCAGATATTCTCCAGAACGCTTTGATTGGGGAAGATATGCGCCTCTTGCGGCACCAGATACAGCCCCATCGCCTGCGCCTGCGCGGGCGTCGCGGGATGCAGGGGCGCTCCACCGATGGAGACCCGCCCCGCCGTCGGCGCGACCAGACCTGCGAGGATTTTCATCAAGGTGGACTTACCCGCACCATTGCCGCCCAGAAGCGCATGGATTTCCCCGGCACGAACCGCGAAATCCACGCCCTTAAGCACGGGCACGCCGCCGTAGCTTTTAGAAACCCGGCCAAGCTCGGCGAGCACAGATGTCATAGCGCCTCCCTCGATCAACATCCCGTCTCCTCGAATGTTCATCTGTTTGTCGTGATAACATCTGTTCATCCGATATACTCGCTGTCAACAATTTTTAGCTTATTTTTTATGCTGCAATGCGGCGTTTTTGAGTTATTGACTTGTTCATATGTTTTTGTAACGAGTTATTTGAACATTGCCCCACCACTTCGGAGGACCGATCGTCATGGAAGAGCTAGCGCCGAACGAAACGGACGAAGCCCTGCTCGCGCGGGTCGCTTGGCTCTATTACAATGACGGGCTCACGCAGAGCGAAGTCGGGCATCAGCTCAACCTCTCGCGCATCAAGGTATCGCGGTTGCTCGATGCGGGACGCGCCTCCGGGCTGATCGAAGTGCGGATAAATTCGCGCCAGCAAGGCTGCCTCGAGATCGAGACCCGTCTGCAGGAGCGATTCCGCCTCAAGGATTGCCGCGTGATCCCCGACAGCGCCGGATCGGATGTCGACGCGCGGATCGGACAGGCGGCGGCGAATTACCTCATGCAGAAACTCGCGCCCGGCGACAGTCTTGCGGTCGGCTGGGGCGCCACCGTGTCGAACGCCATCCGGGTGCTCGGCCATGTGGTGCAGGAGCGCCGCATCGAGCTGTTTTCGCTGACGGGCGGCGTGCAGACCTATGTGCAGGGGATGCGCGAGGCGCATTGGGACCGCACGCCGAACATCATCCCCGCGCCGCTCGTCGTCTCGACGCCGGAACTGGCCGCCGCCCTGCTGCGAGAGCCTGCGATCTCGTCCTTGCTCAACCAGGCGATCGCGGCCGATTACAAGCTGGTCGGGATAGGCGGCATCTCGGAACAGGCGACCGTGGTTGCGCAAGGCTATATTACCGCAGGCGAAATCGAGCCACTGCGCCGCAGCGGTGCCCGTGGCGATGTGCTCTGTCGGTTCTACGACCGGACCGGGCAGGACATGGAGCTGCCGCTGCATGAGCGCGTGATCGGCGTCGATCTGGTCCAGCTCCGCGACTGCGAGCAGGTAATCGGCGCCGCCGGGGGCCCAAACAAGGTGACCCCGATCCTCGCCGCGCTGCGCGGCCAAATTCTCGACATTCTGGTGACCGATGAGGCGACCGCGCTGTCGCTCCTCGACGCCGCGGAGGACTGACATGCGCTATTTTCTCGCCTTCGACGCTGGCACCGGCAGCGGGCGGGCCGTCCTGTTCGACGAGACCGGCGCCGAGATCGCGACCGCCGGGCAGGAATGGTGGCACGCCAGCGACCCGCGCTATCCTGGCTCGATGGATTTCGACACGGAAGGCAACTGGGCAGCGCTGGCCCGCTGCTGCCGCGAGGTGATCGCGAAGTCCGGTGTCGATCCGAAGGATATCGTCTCGGTCAGCGCCACGGCGATGCGCGAGGCCTTCGTTCTGCATGACGAGAGCGGTGCGGAAATCTGGGCCTGTGCGAATGTCGATGCGCGCGCCGATGCCGAGGTCCGCGAACTCAAGCGGGACCATCCGGGGCTGGAGGAAGACATCTATGCACGCTCGGGCCAAACCTACGCGCTTGGAGCCCTCCCCCGGCTGATCTGGCTGCGCCGGCACATGCCCGAGGTGCTCGACCGGGCCCGGGCCCTGACGATGCTGTCGGATTGGGTGCTCTATCGGCTTTCGGGAGAACTCACTTCCGAGCCGTCAAATGCCGGGACGACCGGGCTGATCGGCCTCGCCGATCGCAAGGTGCTTGGCGACGCGATGGAGAAACTTGGGCTGCGTAGCGACATCTTCCCGCGCGGCGTCGTGACCGGAGAATGCGTGGGCACGGTAACAGGCGCGGCGGCAGAGGAGACCGGGCTCGCGCCTGGTACGCTGGTCGTGGCGGGTGGCGGCGATTGCCAAACCGGGGGACTAGGGCTCGGGATTGTCGGGAATGGCGATTGCGCGGTGCTCGGCGGCACGTTCTGGCAGCAGGTGGTCAATGTCCCGCTGACCCTGACCGACCCGAGCATGAAACTCCGGATCAACCCGCATGTGGTCTCGCATCTCAATCAGGCCGAAGCGATCAGCTTCTTCACCGGGGCAGCGATGCGTTGGTTCCGTGACGCCTTCGGGCAGGGCAAGGGGTATTCCGAGCTGGAAGCCGCCTCGAAGGAGGTGCCGCCCGGTGCGCATGGGATCATCCCGATCCTGTCCGACGTGATGCGCTACAACGAATGGATCCACGCGGCCCCGTCGCTGCTCAACCTTTCGCTCGATCCCGAGAAATCCGGGCCCGCCGCGATCTTTCGCGCCTTGCAGGAGAATGCCGCCATCGTCGCGCATCGCAATCTCGAGGCGGTCTTCGCCCTGACCGGCGAGCGCCCCGCGCGCATCGTCTTTGCCGGAGGCGCATCGAAATCCCAGCATTGGGCGCAAATCCTTGCGGATGTTACCGGCCTGCCGGTCGCCACTTCGAAGGTGACGGAGGCCACCGCGCTTGGCTGTGCGGCAGCGGCCGCGACCGGGTCCGGCCAGTTCGGCTCGCTGAAGGACGCAGGCGCGGCATGGTCCTGCATCGAAGATGAATACCAACCGAACCGCGCGCTGCGCGACCTCTACGACGAGGCAAGCGACCGCTGGCAACGCGCCTATGCCGCGCAGCGCGCGCTGGTGGCCGAGGGCGTCACCCAATCCATGTGGCGTGCCCCGGGCACGTGAGACCTGCAAGAAAGGACTTCTGAATGCTGATCCAACTGGTGAATATCAAGGTGCAGCCGGGCACGCGCGAGACTTTCCTCGAAGCCTTCAAGATCAACTGCGACGGCACGCGCGAAGAACCGGGCAACCTGCGCTTCGACCTGCTGCACGACCCCGAAGACGAGAACAACTTCTTCGTCTATGAAATTTTTCAAAGCGATGATGCGTTGGAAGCTCACCGAAAGACCGCGCATTACCAGAAATGCGTCTCGATGATCGACCCGATCACGATCGGCGGGCGCTCGAAGACCTATTTCGAGCCGGTACTCGTGCAGGGCGCTGCGGCAACCTCGGCATAACGCTCGATCCTATAAACCGAAGCCATCCCGGGCACTTCAGGCTTCGGTTTATGGAAATTCCGTCTTTGAGAATTGGATAACGCTTCCGTCACGCACGGCCGCCCGGGTTCATAAACTGCTTAAAGAAATTCTCGCAGAGCGACGAATTCCGAATTGAGTGGAAAGCGGTTACTAGCTGCGCTCGGGCCCAATGCCTGCTAAGCACCCGAAGCCGCAATCCTCAACAACCAGCGCGCATTGGTCCATCTCTCGTTCGGACGACAGCTTTGCGCGCCCGGCCACTGCCTCTTACCGAGCCACCTCCCTTTTGTTCTGCGCATCGGCAGTCAGCGCGGCGAGGCGATAGAAGCCGTGCGCCATCTTGGAAAACGGTGTCAGCAGGAAGAATGCGAGCACGGCCCCAAGATGCAGGGCCAACATGGCCGGCATCAGCGGGGTTTGACCGAGCACATAAAGCGCCAATCCGCTCAAACCGACAAAGCCCAAGAGAGCGACAAAGCCGAATTCGCCGCTCGTCGCGCCCGAGGCACCGAGTTCGGGATCCGCCCGCAGCTTCAGACGGATCATCTCGATGCAACCCACGGTCAGCAGCAAGCCACCCGACAGGCCGAGAATCTTCGGCAGGGACCAGAGCGGGTAAGGGGCGCGCAGATCCAGCAGGTAATGCATCAACGTCGCCACACTCGTGGCGGCGAAACACAGAAGAAAGCCATACATCACGGCTTGATGCGCGAGTCGGCGGCCTTGGGAAAAACGGTCCTCGTCCTCGAAATTGCAGCCATCTCCATGCCCGCCGTTGAGGTTGCGCATGTTCGCGGCGGCGGCAAAGCCTCCCCGAAGATCGGAGAAGCGAAGCGGACCGGCCCCGACCGCGCGCCAATACCGCCGCAGGCTGATCGCGAGGCTGAGCAGCGGGAACAGGAAGGCTGGCAGGAAGATCGCGACCATCGTGTTATGCGCCAGGACCGCGTAAAAACCCTCGCCCCCTGCGCTTGCGAGCGAGAGCATGGCCCAGATCAGGAGCGCAAAGCCCAGCACCGTCGCGAGCGCTATGCGCAGCCCGCTTTTCTGGAAGGCCTGACCCGCCGCGCGGGGAAACGCGAATTCTTCCCAGCTATCCTGCCGAACATTCGCCAGCGCCTGCGGCAGGTTGAGGGCAAACTCGTGCGGTGCCGTGTATTGGCAGGCGTAATAGCACCCGCGGCAATTGTGACAGAGATTGGCGAGCTGCGTCAGATCGCCGTCGCTGAAGGCGCGCTCGGCATGGAGCGCTGGAAAGACCGAGCAATATCCTTCGCAATACCGGCAGGCGTTGCAGATCTCGGCCTGACGGCGCGCCTCTTCGAGAAACTCAGTTTGCATGGGCGGCGGCCTCCTTGCCTGCAATACGTCCGAAAACGGTGCCGATCGTCATGCCGAAACCGGCGAGATACCCCTGCCCGAGAATTGAACCGGCCATGGTTTCGCCGGCAGCCCAGAGGTTCGAAACGGGGCGGTTTCCGATCGAGCATTGTGCGCGCTCGTCGACCTTCAACCCGAGATAGGTGAAGGTCACCCCTGTGCGCAGCGAGTATCCGTAAAAGGGCGGCTCGGTGATCGGACGCGCCCAGTTGGTCTTCGGCGGGGTGATTCCGGTGGTGGACACCCCATCCAGTTCTGTCGGGTGAAATCCGGATGTGTCGCCGCAGGCTGCGTTGAACTCGGCCACGGTCTCGGCCAAGGCTGCAGGCGGCAGTCCCATCTTGGTCGCCAGATCTTCGAGCGTATCGGCCTTGATCGGCGGAAAGACCGAAGGCATGAACAGTTCGAGCGACTTCGCGTCGATGATGACGTAGCCCACCTGATCGGGCTGCGCCGCGACGAGACGGCCCCAGATCGCATAGCGCTTCGGCCATACGTCCTCCCCCTCGTCGTAAAACCGCTCGCCATTCTTGTTCACGACGATCGAGAACGGCACGCAATCGAGCCGCGTGACGATCCCGCCATCGAATTTTGGCGCGCGCCCGTCAATCGCGACCGCGTGGCATTGCGTCGGATCGCCGACCTGTTCGACCTTCTGCTCGAGAAGGTCCGCGAGCACGACGCCGCGATTGTAGGGCGTGCCGCGGATCAGGAAGTTCTTCGCGGCCGGCCCCCAGGCGCGGGCAAGCCAATCGGTATCGGCTTGAAATCCGCCCGAAGCGACCACAACCGATTTCGGGCTGATACGCCGCGTCTCGCCATTCTGCGTGTAGTCGATATGCGTCACGCGATCATCGTCGATCTCCAGATGGGTGACGGCCGCTTCGTATTCGACCTGAACCCCGAGCGCTTCCGCGGTGCGGTAATAGGCGTTCACGAGGCCCTTGCCGCCACCGAGGAAGAAGGCGTTTGTCCGCGCGAGCGAAAGCGTGCCCGACAGCGAGGGCTGAAAGCGCACGCCATGCGCCTCCATCCACGGCAGGCATTCCTCGGAGCTTCGAATGGCGAGCCGCGCCAGACCTTCATCGGTCTTGCCGCCGGTGACTTTCATCAGATCGGCAAGGTATTCTTCCTCGGTATAGCTGTCGGTGAGCGGACCAAGCGGCCCGCGATGCATGCAGCGGAAGTTGCGCGTGTGGCGAGAATTTCCGCCCCGATAGGGTTTCGGCGCGGCTTCGAGAATCAACACGCGCGCCCCGGCCTCTGCCGCGGTGATCGCGGCACAGAGGGCCGCGTTACCGCCGCCGATGACGGCAATGTCGGGTTGAGGTGAAGCAAGGGTCACAGCAGATCTCCGTCATAGCTGGGGGTCTGGCCGGGCTCGGAGCGCAGGGCGCGCACGCGTACTCTCTGGGCCGCCTCGATATGTGCGCGCATCGCGCTCTCGGCGAGCGCGCCGTCGCGCGCCTTGACGGCCTCCAGCACGGCGAAATGTTCTTCTACCGCCTTCACCGCCCGGTCCGGTTCGGTCAGCGTGGTGGGTCCGAGGATCATCAGCGCCTTTTGCAGCGAGCGGATCGAGCGGGTGAGGAACCGGTTCTTCGCTGCGTCGAGCAAAGCGGCGTGGAACTGCCGGTTAAGCGTGAATGCCTCAGGGACATTGCCGATCTCGCCCAGCTGACGGTTCATCTCGTAGAGTTCGTCGATCTCGATATCCGAAGCCGCCCGGGCCGCAAGCCGTGCCGCTGTGCCTTCGAGGACCGCGCGCATCTCGTAAAGCTCCATGACTTCGGCATAGTCGAGCCGCCGAATGCAGGCGCCCTGCCGCGCAATGTGACTGACGATGTTATCCGCTTCGAGCTTGCGGATCGCTTCCCGGACAGGGGTTCGCGACATGCCCAAGCGCTCCGCCAATTCGGTTTCCCGCAAGCGGTCGCCCGGGTTGAGCCGCCCTTCGCGCAATTCGGTCAGCAGACGGTCGTAAGCAGCGTTTCCCTGCGGTGTGCTGCCGTCCTCATTTGCCATTTCGCCCTCCGCGTTCATCTTGTGTCCAGTTGGATACATTCGTATACAAATTACGTCAAGACGAACAGGAGGCCAGTTTGCGCAAACATATTTTCGCGGGTGCCATGCGGCGGCGCGGCCT
The DNA here is from genome assembly GCF_002213185.1 of Thioclava sp. JM3. Taxonomy (NCBI): domain Bacteria; kingdom Pseudomonadati; phylum Pseudomonadota; class Alphaproteobacteria; order Rhodobacterales; family Paracoccaceae; genus Thioclava; species Thioclava sp. JM3. The sequence continues at coordinate 156,892 of NZ_NBOB01000008.1, read as the reverse complement.
TACATTTCTCCTTGCAGCCTGTGGCACCGCGCTCTTCTGGGCGCTGGATCTGCCGCTTCCTTTCCTCTTCGGCCCGATGGCATTTTGCCTCGCCGGCGCGCTCGCGCATTTACCGCTTCAGGGCTTCGGCCAGATCTCTGTCGGCGCGCGCACGATCCTCGGCGTGGCGGTCGGCGCCTCGATCACGCCCGAGGTTATCGCGCAATTGCCGCGCATGGCGCTCTCGGTCTCTCTCGTCCCTGTCTTCATCGCGGTGATCGCGCTGATCGGCGTGCCCTTCTTCCGGAAGTTCTGGGGCTTCGATGCGCCCACCGCCTATTACGCCGCAATGCCAGGCGGGCTTCAGGACATGGTGATCTTCGGCACGGAAGCGGGCGGCAATCCCCGCGCGCTTTCGTTGGTGCACGCGACACGGGTTCTGATCATCGTGACCGTGGCGCCGTTTTTCCTGAGCCATTTCTACGGCGCCGAACTCAGCAACCCGATCGGCGCGCCGGTCGCGGATCTGCCGTGGTATGAGCTGGCGATCATGGCCGTCGCCGCGGTGCTCGGCTGGAAAGGCGGCGAGAGGCTCGGGCTGTTCGGCGCCTCGATTCTCGGCCCGATGATCGTCACGGCGACCCTGTCGCTCTCCGGGATCATCCATTTCCGCCCGCCTGCCGAGGCAATCCTCGCGGCCCAATTCTTCATTGGCTGCGGGATCGGCGTTCATTTCCTCGGGGTGACCTGGAAGGAACTCACCCGCATCGTGTCGGCAGGCATCGCCTACGTGCTCGTGCTGGCCGTGCTGGCCGCGGGGTTTTCCGGTCTTGTGACCGTGTTGGGTCTGGGCGAGCGGGTGCCAGCCTTTCTGGCCTTCGCGCCCGGAGGTCAGGCGGAGATGACGGTCCTCGCGATCGTGACCGGGGCGGATCTCGGCTTCGTCATCACCCATCACCTGACGCGCATCGTGCTCGTGATCGTCGGCGCGCCCGTGGTGGCGAGGATCCTCACCCGAAGGCGGACGGGTTGACCATGTGGATCGGGCTGCCCTCCGCATAGGCATTCACCTGCGCGAAGATGTCGGAGAACTGCTTGTCGAACTCGTCCTCGGTCACGTAGCCGATATGGGGCGTGGCGATGAGGTTCGGATGCGCGAGCAGCGGATCTGTCGCGTCGGTCTCTGGCTCGCGGTCGAAGACATCCACCGCAGCCTGCCCGGGATGCCCGGCCTCAAGGGCCGCCAGCAAGGCCCCCGGCGCAATCAGCCCTGCGCGAGACGTGTTCACCAGCACCGAGCGCGGGGACATCTGCGCGAGATCCTCGGCGGTGACGATCCCGCGGGTCTCAGGCGTCAATCGCAGATGCAGGGAGACGATGTCGCTTTGCGCGAAGAAGGCGGCACGGCTCTCGGCAACGGTCTCCCCGTCGGCCAAGACACGCGCCCGCCCCGCCTCGGAGGCCCACCAGACGACCTGCATCCCGAAGGCCCGGGCATAATCCGCGACGACCCGCCCCAAACGCCCGTATCCGTAAAGGCCCAGCACCCGTCCGCGCAGGCTGCGCCCCACGCCCATCTGCCAGTTGCCGGCTTTGACGCTGGCCATCTGCTGCGGAAGCTGGCGCATCGCGGCGAGCATCAACGCGAAGGTCAGCTCTGCTGCCGCATAGTTCGCGCCATCCCCGCCCGTATTCGAACACAGCAGAACGCCTTGGTCGGTGCAGGCCTCCACATCAACATGCGGCCACGTGCCCCGCTGCGAAATCAGGCACAGGTTGGGAAGCCGCTCGAGCAAGCCGCGCGTGATCTTCGTGCGTTCCCGAAAGAGAACCACGCATTCGGCCTCCGCGAGGCGACGCGCAAGCGCCTCCTCATCGGGCTCATGATCCGTCCAGACCGTCACCTCGTGCCTATCCAGCATGCGAAAACAGGGCAAGCTGCGGAGCGTGTCGAACCAGTCGTCGAGAATATGGACCTTCATTGCCTCACCCCTTGGCTAGCCTTGACCGGACAGCGCCTTGATCGCGCGACTGACCCGGTCGTGCAGGAGTACGTGATCGGGGGATTTGCCCTCGTCGCGGGCGATCTTCGCGACGATCTCCTTGCGAATGTCCTCGAGGTCCTGACGGACGCGGCTCAGCTTCTCGAAATGGGTCATGGCCTCCTCAATGCGACAACAATACGGGAATTTTCGTGCGCGCAAGCACTTCCGAGGTCACGCCTCCAAGGAAATCTTCGCGAAACTTGGAATGCTCGAAGGCTCCGAGCACGAGAAGCGACGGATCATTGCGCCCGCACCAGCCGAGGAGCGTGTCCGCCACCGGTCGCGGCGTCGGCCAATCCTCGTGAATGGCCGCCACGCCGTGCCGCGAGAGATGGGTTAGAAGGTCGTTGATAGCGCGGTCGTCATGTGGCCCAACGGTCAGAACGCTGACCCGTCCGTCATCCTCGAGCAGTCGCAGACTGTCGGAGAGCGCGCGCGCGGCGGCCCGCCCTCCATCCCATGCGAGCGCCGCATGGCTGTGCTTTGCGCCCGCATCATAGCCCTCGGGAACCACGATCACCGGACGGCCCGACATCAGCGCGATACGATCGGGATGCAGGACCACATGGGCATCGCCATCGTCAGCCTGCGTGCCCACGATCAGCATGTCGTAATAGCGCGCCGCTTCGGACAGAACATTGTCCACGCGTCCAGCCACGACTTTCAACTCGAGATCACTGCCAAGCCCCAGGGCACGGCGCTCTTCCTCGAACCGCGCCTCGATCTCGCGCAGGATGTCGCCATTGGCCGCTTCAAGAAGCGCATGCGCCTCCTTCGGGATCCAGCGCGAGCGGCGGTCGATGACCTCGTGCGCCGCATGGGCCATTATCGCCGTCACATGAGCGCCACGCTGCGCCGCCATGGAGGCGGCATAGCGCAGGGCGGCGACCGACCCGCTCGATCCATTGAAGGCGACCAGAAGATTCATCATCGGCATGTCAGCGTCCTTTCCAAACCGAAGCGGGAACATAGACCCGGCCGTCGGCCAACTTGCGCGCGGTGCGCAGCAAACCCGCGGAGTTCAGCGTGAAGTGGTTGTTCATTTCGAAGTCGACGAGGACCTCGATCGTGCCGGACGCATGCTCCAGCACCACGCTCGCCGGGCTGGTGGTCGGTCGCTCCAGCAGACCGTCGGCCACAGTGCCAGGCGTGAGCGCGCAGGAGGCAAGACATTGCGCGCCGGTGACCGCCATCGACGGATGCGTGTTCCACGGCATGAAATAGCGCGTCGCGACGGTTCCACCCGCCTTGGCTGGCGCAAGCAGGCCGAATTTCGGCGTCACCGATTTCGAGACGTCGCCCATCCCCATCGCCGCGCCCGCCTTGAGGCGCACGGCCTCCATGCGGGCGAAGAACTCGGTATTCGCGTCGAGCTCTGCCGCGCTTTCATAACCGGTAAGGCCGAAGTCCTGCGCCCGCGCGATCACCATCGGCATCGCGACATCCATGCAGGTCACCTCGATACCGTCAAACTCGTCGCGCAGATGCCCGGTCGGAAGAAACGCCCCGGTCGAGGAGCCGACGACCCCCATGAAATTGAGCGCGATCGGCGCGGCCGTGCCGGGCACGCCGGCAATTTCCGCGTCGCCGTCGTAGCGCATCGCCCCGCCCGGCGTCTGAACGCGCGCGAGGACTTTCGCCCCGGTATTGACCGCGCGGATCTTCACCTCGGTCTCGTCTCCCGTGGGGCGCACGAGACCCAGCTCGATCGCGGCGGGCCCCACCCCCGAGAGGATGTTGCCGCAGGTCGGCTTGAAGTCGACGAGCCGATCTTCGACAGAGACCTGCGCGAAGAAATAATCGACCTCCGCCCAGTCATCGTCCGAGGGCGAGAGCATCGCGACCTTGGTCGTCACCGCGACGCCTCCGCCGAGCCCGTCGATATTGTTCGCATGCCCCGAACCGAGCACCGCGATCAGAACCTCGGCCAGAGTCTCGCGATCGGCAGGCAGATCGGCGCGGTTGAAATAGGGGCCTCGCGAAGTGCCGCCGCGCATGAATACATAGGGAATGGCTGTCTGTTCCATCTCATTCGCTCCGTCGGGTCATTTCAGGGGCCAAGGAAGATTGGCTGCGTGCTGCAGCAGGCCGGGCGGGAAATCGCGGTTCAGCGCGCCGGCCATGACGCACATCAGGGCGATGCCGCTGGCGGCGAGGATCAGCGTCTTGGGCCAGCTGGCCTGGGCGCGGATGCGCAGGAAGGTGACGAGGAATCCGGCCAGGGCGAGGATGAAGCCGACGACGTAAGTCGCCGCGATCAGCCCCGCGAACCACGCGAGCGTTCCCCACAGGCCGTAGGGCGCGTCCGCATCCTCTCCCGAGACTTCCTTGTCCGCAAAGATCACGTCACGCTCGGCGCGCAGGATCATCTGCACCAGAAGGATCACCAGCGCTGTCAGCGTGATGCCCCCAACCACGAGCGGCACGATCTTGTCGGTCATGTTGTAGTTCGGGATCAGGCTCGCGTTGACGAGCGCCGCAATCACGTAACCCATGACCACCAGCAGGAAGATCAGCGGCGCGCGCTTGGAGCCCGACTGTACATCACCCTCGGCCATGATCGACTTCGCCTGCCGCAGCCCGAGGAAGACCGACACCACCGTCACGATGAGCAAGACGATCACGATGGGCGAGAACAGGTAATCGACGCCCGCCGAGAAGGAATTGCGGAACCGGAAGGATGCGATCTGGAAGGCCTGGTTGGAGAATTTTTCGACAGGGTTCGACAGCACGAAACCGATCAGGAACGCCGGGCGCGACCAGTCGAACCGGCGCAGGAAGATCCCGATCAGGCCGATCGCGAACAGGGCGAGGATGTCCTCGAAATTCTGCCCTGACTGGAAGGCCGCGAAGGAAATCAGCATGAACAGGAACGGCGCGAGATAGGTGAAGCGGATCGTGGTCAGCTTCGCGATCCCGCCCGAGGCCGCGATGCAGAGCACCGTGCCCACGACATTTGCCAGCGCCAGCAGCCAGACGATCGAATAGGTGATATCGAGATTGTCCCGCAGCATGTTGGGACCGACCTCGATATCGCCCGATCCCAGCAGGGCCAGCGCGCCGATGAAGATCGCCATCGAACCCGAGCCCGGGATACCGAAGAGCAGCGTCGGGACGAGGCCGCCGCCTTCCTTGGCGTTGTTCGAACTCTCCGGGCCGATCACGCCGCGGATTTCGCCCTTGCCGAAATTCGACTTGTCCTTTGTGGTCTGAACGGCGTGGCCGTAAGCGATCCAGTCGACGACCGACCCGCCGAGCCCGGGGATCACGCCGACGATTACGCCGATCAGCGAGCAGCGGACGGACAGCCATTTGTTGGCGACCCAGTCGCGCACGCCTTGGCTCCAGCCGGCGCCGAGCGTCGCGTCCTTGGCGATCGAGCTGTCCTGACGAAGCAGCGAGACGATTTCGGGCAAGGCGAAGATGCCGAGACCGACGATCACCAGCTGCAGCCCGTCCGTGAGATAGGGAATGTCATAGGTCGCCATGCGCAGGCTGCCGCCGGCATCGGCTTCGCCGATCGTGCCGATCAGCATGCCAAGCCCCGCGGCGGCGAGGCCCTTGAGCGCCACGCGCCCGGCGAGCACAGCGACCATCGAGAGGCCGAGGATCGAGATCATCAGCATCTCGGGCAGGCCGAAGGCCAGCACCAGCGGCCGGGCGACCATGATGAACATGGTCAGGAACAGCGCACCGACGAGACCGCCGAAGAGGGACGAAGTGAAGGCGGCCGAGAGCGCCCGCGCCGCCTGCCCTTTCTTGGCAAGCGGGAAGCCGTCGAGAACCGTCGCCTGGCTCGCCGAGGACCCGGGGATCCCCATCAGTACGGAGGCGAAGGTGTCCGAGGTCGGCACGACCGCGACCATGCCCACCATCAGGGCCAGCCCCAACACCGGGTCCATGCCGAACATGAATGGCAGCAGGAGTGAGAGGCCGGCGATGCCGCCGAGACCGGGGAAGACCCCCACGGCCAAGCCCATAACGACCCCGAGCACCAGGTATCCCAGAACAACAGGTTGCAGAATCAGAGCCCATGCCTCGCCAAGCGCAGGCACGGCGGTTGCGAAGACATCCATCTCGCCCACCTCGAATTTTAGGATTATGAGAAAGTGAGCGGTCCGCGTCCCGCAGGAAGGGACCGCTCGAGGGTTTCGCTTAGTTCAGCGAAACGCCGTAGGCTTCTTGAAGCCAGTCGGTCACATAGGCTTTGGCTTCGGGAGATACGGTCGTGCCTTCCTTGGTCGCCTGCTCGGCGCCCTTGCCGACGAAGACGTCGTATTTACCAACCTGCTGTGCCGCGATTTTCTTGAAGTCCGGACGGTTGCGCACGGCGTCGAAGGCTTCGGTATAGGCTTCGACCACGTCATCGGGCGTGCCCTGCGGCAGGAACGCGATCTTCTGAACCGGGAAGCCCGCGATGAAGAACGCTTTCCACGAATCCCAGGCTTCGCCGGAGGTTTCGCAGCCATCGGTGGCTTCGCAAACTTCCTTGAAGGTCGGCAGATCGGGGAAGGTCGGATCGCGGACGATGTTGTTATTCTCGTCGAGCGCGCCCCAAGTCATCATCGGAACGGCCTTGCCATCCTCGACCATCGAGAGCGAGCCGCCGAGATAGCCGGTCGTCGTCTGGTAGTCGATCGTCGCCTCGCCGCGTTCGAACATCAGGCGACCGTCGCCGCGCCCCTTGATGCCGAAGACCGGCTCCACGTTCATGCCCAGCATCCGCCATGCGAGAAGCGGCACGAGGTCGAGACGGGTCGCACCCTGCGAACCGTAGATGAAGTTGAGATCCTTGAGGTTATTCGCAGACCCGTCGAATTTCTTGCCGGCCTCGGGATTGAGATAAGCCACGCCGCCCGTGCCCGATGCCATGACCGGGATCCAGTCGGAATACTCGTAGCGCACCCGCGGATCGCCGAGCAGATAGGGGAACTGCGTCGAGCCGGAGGTGCCGAACAGCAGCGTGCCGTCCTCGTAGCGCTGCTCCTGGAACCAGTTCGCGCCCTTGGTCGAGCCTGCGCCCGGCATGAACTTCACGATCACGGTAGGTTTGCCCGGCAGCTCCTGCGCCAGCAGCGGCGCAAAGAAGTTGGCCCATTTCGCAGAGCCCCCCGTCTCCGAGAACGGAATGACCCATTCGATGGTCTTGCCGCTGAAGTCGACATCCGCGAGGGCCGGTGCCGACATGAAGGCGAGCGCCGCCGCAGAATATACGAATTGCTTGATGGTCATTAGTGTCCTCCCTTAGACCTTTCGAACCGGGCGGGCTCGAAGCCGGCCGGTATGTAGTTATTCTCCTCAAGGGACGAATCCCTCCTCCTACACCGGCAACATGTCGTCCTAACCTTGCGCGAAACTTGCGCAACATGACAAAGAAGTAACCATGCGCATCGCCGTCATCGAAGATAACGAGGCTCTGTCCCGCGCCATCGCCTTCCGCCTGCGGGATCGCGGCCATGCCGTGGACCTTCTGCATGACGGGCTCGAGGCCGACCGTTTCCTCGCGCAGGAAGGCGCGGATCTGATCGTTCTGGATCTGAATTTACCGGGGATGGACGGGATCGAGGTGTTGCGGGCGCTGCGCAGGCGCGGCGACGGGGCGCCGGTGATCCTGCTGACCGCGCGCTCTGAAACGGCCGAGCGGGTTGCCGGGCTGGATGCAGGGGCGGATGACTACCTCACCAAACCCTTCGAGATGGATGAACTGGAAGCCCGGTTGCGGGCGATGGCACGACGCAAGAACCTCGAATTCATGGAGCGCGACACGTTCGGTCCGCTCGTCTTCGACCGCACCAGCCGTCAGTTGATGCATGACGAAACTCCGCTCGAAATTCCGCGCAAGGAGATCGCCACGCTGGAATGTCTCCTCGAACGGCGCGGACGGATCGTCTCCAAATCGGCATTGATCACGCATGTCTACGGCACCGGCTCGGATGCCGAGGACAGCGCGATCGAACCGCATGTCTCGCGACTGCGCAAACGACTTGAGCCATACGGAATCAAGATCAAGACGGCTCGAGGCCTGGGCTACATGCTCGAGGTGGAAGCTTCATGATCTCGCAGCCCAAGGCCATGTCCTTGCGGATGAGGCTGTTCCTCGTCATCCTCCCGCCGCTCCTTCTGGTCTCAATCCTGTTAGGGTGGTGGCGCTTCACGGTGGGGCAACGAACCTCGGAAGAGCTCTTCGATCGTAGTCTCCTCGCCGCGGCACTGGCAATTTCGCGCGATGTCGCGATCTCTGAGGGCGATGCGCTTTCGCCGAGCACCCGGGATATCATTTCGGACGCAGGCGGCGGCGAAGTCTTTTACCACGTGACCGGACCGGGCGGGATATACGTGACCGGCTACGCCTATCCGCCGCGCCCCGAAACCGACGTGCCGCAGGAGAAGCCCTATTACTATATGGCGGAATATCGCGGCGAACTGGTGCGCGTCATGCGGATGCATGAACGTCGAACGATTGGCAACATGACCGGAGAAACCGTCGTCACGGTCTGGCAACGCGCGAGCGATCGCCGTGCCTTCGCTCGCCAGTTGGCCCAACGGGCGGCAGCCGTCATCGTCGTTCTGATGGTCGCGCTGAGTCTGCTGATCTGGTTCGGTGTCCAGATCGGTCTCCGGCCTCTCAACGATCTTCAGGCCGCGATCGAGAAACGCTCTCCCGATGATCTCGCCCGCATCAAACGCCCAGTGCCTAAAGAAGTCATGGGAATCGTTACGACTCTCAACAGGCTGCTGCTGCAGATGCGTCGAAGCATAGAAACCCATCAAGCCTTCATTTCCGATGCGGCCCATCAGCTTCGCAATCCTGCTTCCGCCCTCCTCGCACTGGCCGAGACTCTGCCGGGCGTGCGCGATCCAGCCGAACGCGAGGCGCGCCAGCAGGATCTAATCGAGGCGGCGCGCAACTCCGCCCGACTGGCGGACCAACTCCTCTCGCTCGAGCGGCTTCGCTACGAAGGCGGGGACACCATTGAGGCGTTCGACCTGAATACGGTCGTGGAAGAGGCCTGCCGCAGCTTTGGCTCCGCGGCGCTTTCGCGTGACATCGAATTCGAACTCGAAACGTCCCCCGAGCCCCTTCCCGTGAGCGGCGACCCTGTTCTGATCGGTGAGGCGGTGCGGAACTTGCTGGAGAACGCCCTTCACCACGGCGGCCCGACAATGACCCGTATCGCTGTGAAGACGGAACAATCCGGGGGGGAAGCCATAATCACAGTGCAAGACGACGGAGTCGGCATTCCACTCGATCAAGAGGAGACCGCATTTCGGCGCTTCTCACAGCTTAGGAACGGGCAAGGCACCGGTCTTGGTCTCGCGATAGTCGAACAGATTTTGCACCGCCACAAAGGGGAGGTGAGACTAGCCCCCTGCGACCGCGGAACTCGTGTCCGACTGACGCTTCCGCTTGCCGCGTGTCTCCCGGGCGACTGTTGAAGCGACCTCCGCAGAGGGAACTACGAGTGTTCGGGTGAGTGTCCGTTCGACGTTCGAAGCGGATGCTTTCTCGCTGGAAACGCAAGGACCGCTTTGGGCCGAAGTGGCCCACCCAGCTCTGCGGTGCCCGTCAAGCACGCCGAGCTGCTGAAGCTACGTGGCCGTATTTTCGCGCCTGTGCAGTTGCTTCACCTTCCACAGATACCCTGCGCGTCCGAGAGAGAACGTTTGACGGCTGCCACTTTATCTTGGGAAGGCTGCACATCATTACCCTTGCTCGTCGGTAAAGAAGGGATCGTCGGCGTTCTTCAGGCTGCACACGTTGCCGTCCGGATCGATGAACGCGCCGGTCGTGCCCCAGTCGTGCATTTTGACTTCGACTGGCACGCCTTGAGCCTCCAGCAGGCTGGCCGCAGCCTTCACGTCTGAGACGTTGAAGCGCAACGCAACCGGGTTTTGAGAAATGTCTTTCCGGGTGACTTCGGCGCGTCCGCCGGTCTCGATCATCAAATATCCGTCGCCGAAGCGAAGGCAGGTCAGCCCTGGCTTTTCATACCAAAGCGGCAGACCGAGCTTGGTTTGGTAAAACTCTACGCAGGCCTCGTAGCGTTCGGTGAAGAGGATGAGGCCATGACATTCGATCATGTCTGTAAACTTGTTCGCGGGCGCGGTTTCGCTGTCGATTTCGATGGGCATTTCTGATCTCCTGTCAGTGCAATTCGTTATATCGCCTCGCGTCCGGCGGCGCGGGTGGTAGGCCAACGTCGCGCCGGATATGCGAGCAAAGGGTAGTCGTAGCGATCGATTTGGTTCTCTGCCGTGACCGCAGCAACGCCCACAACAGCGCGCAAACGACAGACGTCGCTCTATGGCGGCGGAGCAAGCAATGAAGTTCATCGCGCAGCTGCAAAGCTTGCGGGTGCGCCTCTGGCGTCATGATGCGCTCCCAACGTTCAGCCGGTCTCGACTGCTTCCCACCTGTCCCGGCATGTGGAAAGCCTGCGACTTTTGAGCCGAAGGATAAGCGTGAATCTGTCGCATTGGTGTTCTCCGTTGACTGTCGGACGAGCGGCGTTCTAAAAGTTCAAGCTAACTTGAGGTCAATGCTGAAATTTGAGAAACGACCGGACCATGGACACGACGCTGACCATCAATCAAATTTCACGCCGCAGCGGCATCGCCTCCTCGGCGCTGCGCTATTACGAGGAGCGCGGGCTCATTTCGTCCGAGCGGGCTGGCTCCGGGCACAGACGCTTCCCACGCCACGTTCTGCGGCGCCTCGCCTTTATCACTTTCGCTCAGACCCTCGGCATGACGCTTGAAGAGATAAAAACCGAACTCGACAAGCTGCCGACAGACCATGTTCCGACCGGGGAAGACTGGGCGGCGCTGTCAGAGAAGTGGACGCACCGGGTCGACGAGCAGATTGCCCAACTTCAGCGGCTGCGAAAGACTCTGACCGCTTGCATCGGCTGCGGCTGCCTCTCCTTGAAATCCTGCGAGATGTTCAATCCCAAGGATGAGCTGCGTCAGCGTGGAACGGGCCCAAGAAAGTGGATCGAGGATATCTGAGAGCGTGGCAAAGGCACGGCCGAAAATTAGTGCGATCATCAAAAAGATTTGGGTGAATTCGAAATAGACGTCAGTTTTCACAGCGGCATCCCGTTTGACGCTGAACGATCTCGCTGATCGTCGATATGCCGATCATCGGCATTAGGGTGTGCGTGAGATGTTGACGCTCGCGTTGCTCCTTGTGAGGCTTTGCGCCGGAAGTCGGGGCGTGTCGGGGGGTTTAGGAATGGATAACGAGGTGCACGGAAAGTGCCAGTGTGGAGCCGTAAGGTTTCGTATATCGGGAGAGTTCGAGAGCTTCTTCCTGTGCCATTGCGGACGCTGCCGCAAAGATAGCGGCACGGCCCATTCCGCGAACCTGTTTTCATCGACTGCTGAGATCACCTGGATGTCCGGGGCGGAAAACATCAGGGTGTTTCGCGTTCCCGGGACACAGCATGTGAAGAGCTTCTGTGCAGACTGCGGGTCGGCGCTGCCGTTCTGTCAAGCGCATGATGGCTCGCTCGTCGTTCCAGCGGGCTCACTCGATAGCCCGCTCAAAATTCGACCCACCGCGCATATTTGCGTTTCCAGTCGCGCGAACTGGGACAATGACCTGGCCTCGATCGAAAGGCACGACGGGCTTCCCGGTCGATCCGAGTAGGTTGGGGCCCGTCACGCACTGCATCCAGAGAAGGAAAAGCGCCTCTCACAGCGTCCTTATATTCGTGCCGTTCTTGCCCCCGCCTGAGCGACCGCAGCTGTGATTTCGGCCGCCTTCCTCGGGGAAGAGATCGATTGTCGGCGAAACGAAGAAAACGCTGATCGCGAAGAGCATACTGGTTTCCAAGGCGAAGGTGGGCACCCGCGTCTGCCCGACCACGGAATGGAACATGTTCGACACGGGCGTGCTGCGCTGACACACGATGCAGCGGCGCCCTTTTTCCTTTCTGGCCGCCTTGTCGGCGCATTGCGATGCGTTGGAGGTTGCCGCGAGCCGCGGTGCGTTCGCGCTCGCGGTTCTCGATCTCCATCGCCAGATCCTGCGTCTGTCGGGTAACCGTTTTCTCCAGTCACTCTGCGATCCCCTGCAGACCGCGCTCTATTCGCTCTTGGCGAGCGAGACCGAAGACCGAAGCGCGGACCGTCCAAAATGGCCAAGGTCGTCGCCCTTCATAGCGCAATCCTCAGGGCCGTCGAAAACCGCGAGCCGGAGGCCGCAAAGAAAGCGATGGAAGCCGTCCTGGAGCGCTCCAGCGATGAATGTCTACGCTCCCGCGGGATGGGCTGAGCCCAGCTCCGCCCCGAGAAAATTGGACCGTTTGAAACTGGAATTTTCCGCTATGCTTCCTTGGCTGTAAGAGAAGTGCAATCGCAAGAAGGCGAGCAAAGCACGGCGCGACAGGCAACAAGGCCCCGATCACGCTGACGAAATCGGGGTGGCGTCACCAGCCCGCCACCCTGACCAAAGCCGGCGACATCCTCCTCTACCGCTGCGCGCGTCGCGTGGGTACAGAGCCAGCTCGGCATGCAACAGCTCCAAAGGAACGTGCCGTCGCCGATCTCAGCGCTGACCAAGCTCTGTAACGTCATGGCATCAGACGTAACCTCTTTCGCGTCCGAAGGTGCCCTTACCCAAGGGTGAGCCCCTTGCGCAGTGCGATCAGGTCGATGTCACGGGAGACGAAAACGGCGCCGGCCTCGAGCGCACGCTGATAGACCTCGTCGTCGGTGGTCAGGATGCCCGGCGGCAGGCCCGCGGCGCGGATGCGCGTGATCGCATCTAGCACCGCCGCAGTAGTCTCGGGGTGCGAAGGCTCGCCCGGGTGCCCAAGCGAGGCGGCCAGATCCGCAGGTCCGACGAAGATTCCGTCAACCCCGGGCACGGCCGCGATCTCTTCGAGATTGGAGAGGCCCTCGACGCTCTCGATCTGTACGACAAGACAGATCTCTTCACGTGCGACCTTGTGATAGCCCGGGACCATCGCGAAGCGCGTGGCGCGGTTCATGCCGGAGACCCCACGCATGCCCCGCGGCGGATATTCGACCGCCGCCACCGCAGCGCGCGCCATCTCTGCGTCGTGCACCATCGGCACGAGGATCGTCTGCGCGCCGAGGTCGAGGATTTTCTTGATCTCCGCCGCGTCGAGAGAGCCGGGCCGCACGATCGGCGAGAGAGGATACGGGGCCACCGCCTGCAGCAGCGGCAAAACACTGCGCGCGTCGAGCGCCGAATGCTCGGTGTCGAACATCATCCAGTCGTAACCGCAGCCGGCGATCAGCTCGGTGGCGAGCGGATCGCTCATCGTGCACCAACAGCCCCGCTGGACCTCGAAGGCTTCCAGCGCGGCTTTGAACGAATTCCTTGGCAGATCGACCATCGTGACTTTCTCTCTTGTTGACCTCGGCACGCGCGGGAGGGATGCCCGGGGCCGTCTTGAAAAGGTTGGTTCGGAGTTTATTCGAAACAGACGCGGGTCGCACTTCGCAAACAGCGATCCGCCGGGTTTGGATGACGTCCCGTCTCAGTCGAAGGCAATAGCGACGTTTCCGAAGGTGCCGAAATCGGCCTCGATCCGGGTCCCGGGCGGGCACTCGATCGGCGCGATGAACGAGCCCGACAGGATCACCTGCCCCGCTTCGATCCGCTGGCCGTATTGGCCCATTCGCCGCGCGAGCCAGACCAGCCCCTGCACCGGATCGTCCAGCACCGCCGCGCCTAGCCCGGTAGTTTCGACCTCGCCATCCTTGCGAAGGATCGCACCGGTCCAGCGCAGGTCGACCTTGGCCGGATCGTGGCGCGCCTCGCCCAGCACGACCCCCGCATTCGCCGCGTTGTCCGACACGGTATCGACAATCACACGCGCCTGCCCGGTCGCGGGATCGGCGCGCAGAATGCGGGTGTCGAGGATCTCCAGCGACGGGGCCACGTAATCGGTCGCCGCCAGCACCGCCGCGCGATCCGCCGTGGCATCGAGCGGCGCTTTCATCACGAAGGCGATCTCGGCCTCGATCCGCGGCTGGATGAAACGGCCCGCGGGCACGGTTGCGCCACTGGCGAACAGCATATCGTCATAGAGCACGCCCGAATCCGGCGTCTCGATCTTCAGCGCGGCTTGCATCACCTTTGAGGTCAAACCGATCTTCCAGCCAAGGATCGACCGCCCCGCCGCCAGCTTGCGCGCCATCTGCGCCGACTGGATCGCATAGGCGTCGTCAAGCGTCATCTCCGGATGGCGCAGGCTCAGCAGCCAGGCCACCGTCAAGCGCTTCCCACACAGGAAATACCGCGGTTAAGCGGCCCACGTCAGTCATCGGAGGGGAGGAGGAGGCGGTGACCTCAGGGAGGAGGAGAGAGGCCACCGCCAATTTCCGAGGCTCAGGGAGGAGGAGAGAGCCTCAGGAACTGGTGCAGCGAATTGCCCGCTGCGTTGGGATTGTTTTCGCACAGATGCTGCGGCGCAGAAATAGCTTATTCGACATAGCCGCGCTGCATCTTCCGCATAGCTGTCGCAAGGTCAGTATCCGTGCTGCGGCGCGCTGACCTCGGCCGATAGTCCCGGGGCCAATCTCGCAGTCTGAGGCTGATCCGGGTCAATCGAGATGCGCACCGGCACGCGCTGCGCGATCTTGGTGAAGTTGCCGGTCGCATTGGAGCCCGAAAGCAGGCTGAACTGCCCTGCCGTGGCAGGCGAGAACCGTTCGATATGGCCTCTGAACTCGGTCTTCCCCAGAGCGTCGACGGTGAAAGTCACCGGCTCACCGATGCGCAGCCCTGCCAGCTGGGTCTCCTTGTAATTCGCGATCAGCCAGAGGTCGGAGGGCACGAGCGAAACCAGCGTGCTCCCGGCGCTGACAAACTTGCCGACCCGAGCCGAAACCTGACCCAGTCGCCCATCCTGGGGCGCACGGATCACCGCATGATCGAGCGCCACCTGCGCCGCATCCAGCGACGCCTGCGCGGCATCGGTCTTCGCGGCGAGCGAGCGTTTGTTCAATTCCGCCGTCTGAACCGCTTGTTCGGCCACATCGATGGCGCTTTGCGCCTCTTGCACGCCCGCCTTCGCCTGTTCGAGCGTAAGCTGCGCCTGATCGGCATCCGATTGCGAGACATAGCTTTTCTTCGTCAGCTTCGAGGCCCGGTCGCGCGCGGTCTGCGCGGTGGCCTGCGCCGCTTTCGCCGAGGCCAGCGCGGCCTGTTTCGCCTCCAGCGTCGCCTTGGCCGAGTTCACCGCCTGCGCCCCGTTCGACTGCGCGGCCTTCGCCGTCTCAAGCGCGGCCTGCGCCTGTTCCACCGCCGCTTTCAACGCGCGATCGTCCAGCCGCACCAGCACATCGCCCTTCTTGACCTCCTCGAAATCGCTGACAGGCACCGCCGTGACTTCGGCCGCGACCTGCGCGGAGATCGGCGTGACCTTGCCCTGCAGATAGGCATTGTCGGTCCATGCGACGTCGGAACGGAAAGGCGGAAGGCGCCATGCATAGAGCACGGTCGCGACGCCGGCGAGCGCGATCAAAAGGATCAGGGCAGACGCAATATAGCGGCGGGTCTGGGACATAGGATCAACTCGTGGAAATAGGGGTGGAGGGCGTAAGGCGCGGGAGCGGCCAGCTTCGCTGCAATGCGAGATGGGCGATCAGCCCGGCGAGCGCCACCAGCGCGAACCAGAAGACCGCGCGGAACGCATCGTCATAAGCGAGGATCGCGGCCTGCTGCTGCACCGCGGAGGCGACGGAGGACAGCGCGCCCCCGGCCCGTGCGCCCGCATCCGCGGTCTGGCCACCAAGCGAAGCAGCACTCTGCGCGAGGGTCTGGCTCAACATCGGATTGTCGGGCGAAATCTGCGGAGAAAGCTGCGCCATGTGATAGGCGGTGCGGTCGACCACCAGCGAGCGGAACAGGCCGGAGCCGATGACCCCGCCGATGGATTGCGTGGCCAGGAACAGCACGACGAAGCTCAGCAGGTAATGCGGTCCCTTCGCGAAGGCCGCCCCCAGCCCTTTCGCCATCGCGGGCGGCAGAAACAGGATGCCCGCGAAACCGACCATCGCCTGGCTGAGATACATCTGCTCGGGCCCGGTGAGCGCGGTCGATTGCGAATCGAGCCACGCCCCAGCCGCGATCAGAACCAGTGCGATGCCGTGAAACAGCGGCGCACGCGCCCCGCTATTGGTCAGCATCAGCACGCCGGTCGCGGCGAGCATCGACAGCGCGATGATCCCAAACAGCAACTGCTCCTGCCCGGGCTGAAGCCCCATGGTGCGCAGGAAGCCGACCGCGCCCGCGCTCTGCTCGGCGAGCGCGATGCGGAACACTAGAAGCGTTCCCGCCAGATGCAGGATTGGCGGGCTCAGCAGCCAGTGGAAATCAATCAGCGGATTGGGGCGCTGCATCTCGATCAGCACCGCGCCCGCGACCATCCCGATGGCCGCCACGAGCGCCACGCCCAACCATTCGGTCTGCGTCCAGTAATCTAGCGCCCCGAACATGAAGACGCTGGTGAACGCCCCGAACCCGAACGCGAGCAGGCTGAAGGAGACGAAATCGAGCGGTTTGAGCACCTTTTGCAGAGGGCGCGGCGTCAGCGGCAGCGCGAAAATCAGCGCCAGCGCCACCAGCGCCATGCCCATCTGGAAAAGGCTCACCGCGTGCCAACTGGCATTCGCGGTGAGGTCCGGCAGCAGCACCCGCGCCAGAGGCCTGCCCACCATGATCATCGTCAGAACGGCGGGGATAGCCACCTTCAGACGCTGTGCAGCGGGTATGGCCTCCAGCATGTAGAGAAAGCCGAGGCTCGACAGCGGCGCGGCGGCGCAGCCACTCAGGAACGCCACGATCACTGCGGAATGCAGGTCGTCGACCCAGAGATTCAGCACCATCGCCAGCACGAAGCAGACGATCCCCACCTCGGCGAAGCGCCGCAGACCGAACTGGTCGCGGATACGGATCAGCATCAGCGGCATAGAGGCGCGCGGCGCCATGAAGGCCGCCATCACCCAATAGGTGTTGTTCGTGGTGGCGTGCAGATCGCCCGCCAGCTGCGGCAGGTTGGCCGAGACGAAACCGGTCGCGAGCGATTGCGACAGCGCCACGAAAACGGCTGCGCTGGCATAGACGACCCGCTTTGCACCGGAATGGTCGGGCTCTGGCGGAGCGGCGGGCTGCGGTGCGACGTCCGGCTCTGCGGTCTCTGCCGCTGTGGCTTCGTCTTGCTTGACTTCACGCTCTGCGGCGGCCTCGGTTGCGGGTCGCGTCTCCGCCTCTTCAGACCGCGCGCGCTCGTGCAGCGTCCGCTCGTCCGGCGATACCGGTTCGGCGGCCGTCGGACGCGCATCCGGGCCGTTGAGATTGCGAATCTGGGAATTCATTGGCCGCGCATCCTTTCGAGGTTGGCCTGCATCCGCTCCATCGTCTTGCGGGCGCGGGCGACCTCGTCGGCGTCGAGTCCTTCGTAGAGCTGCGCGCGCAGCGCCTCGACGAAGGTCTCGATCTCGGAGGCGTTCGCACGGGCGTGATCGGTCAGGAAAATCTGGCGGACGCGTTTGTCCTTGGGATCGGCGCGCCGCTCCACGAAGCCGAGCTTCTCCAGCCCGTCGAGCGTGCGGTTCAGCGTCGGCGTCTCGATCACCAGCGTTTCCGCCAGTTGCCGCTGGCTCATCCCCTCGTCGCGCGAGATCGCAAGGATGGCCTGCGCCCGCGCGAAGGTCAGCCCCATGTCCCGCGCCTGTGCGTCGAACATCGCGCGCACCGAACGCGCCGTCAGCATCATCGTGCGCGTCAACTCGGCACGGTCGCGGCGGGCGGCTTCGCTGGGCACGGATAGTTCTGCGGCACGGTCGGACATGGGGCCCTCGGGAATAAAGTTAGCCTGCTAACGTTTTTGTCCCATCCCACATATCTTTTGTGTCGCGAGGATCAACATGGGTCCCCTGCACAGGGGGCCGTGCGAAATTGCGAAACGGAGCGATCTGGCCGTGCATCCAGCGCGGGAGCTCAGGCGGCGAGCAAGCTCACAAGGCCGAGACCAGCCGCCACGAGCATCACCAGCGACAGCGTCACCGTCGCGATCACGCGCGGCCCGGCGGCTGCCACCGCCCGAACATCGACGCCAAGCCCCAGCGCTGCCATCGCGATCACCGTCAGGATCGACGCCCCCTGCCCCATCGGCGCCAGCGCGACTTCCGGCAGCGCCCCGGCAGAGCGCAGCACGATCATCCCGAGAAACCCGAGGATGAAAAGCGGCGGCATGAGTCCACGCCGCACACGCCCTTCCGGCGCGGCAGTGCGTCCATCCGCCGGCAGGTGCGGCGCGAGAAACGACAGTACCACGGTGATCGGCCCCAGCATCAGGACCCGCACCAGCTTCACCAGCGTGCCGAGCTGGATCGCCCCGGCCCCCATCGGCGCCGCTGCAGCCAGAACTTGCGGCACCGCATAGACGGTGATCCCCGACAGGATCCCGTAACCGTTGACGCTCATTCCCGCCACATGGCCGACGACCGGCAGCAACAGAACCACCGCCACGCCGAGCACGGCGGTGAACGCGATCGCGGCACTAACATCGTCGCTGTCTGCGTCGATCA
Source organism: Thioclava sp. JM3 (assembly GCF_002213185.1). Taxonomy (NCBI): domain Bacteria; kingdom Pseudomonadati; phylum Pseudomonadota; class Alphaproteobacteria; order Rhodobacterales; family Paracoccaceae; genus Thioclava; species Thioclava sp. JM3. Next base: position 138,296 of record NZ_NBOB01000008.1, on the reverse strand, counting down.
CCGGGGCGACGGCGGCGATGGCGGAATTGCCGCAGATACCGTTGCCGCAGGCGATCAGCAATGCCATCCGGGCCGGCAGGCGCAAGGCCCGCCCCAGCAGATATGCGGTGGGCACCATGAGCGCGACCACGGCGACAATCCCGGCCAGCAAGCCCGGACCGACCGACAACAGGGTCTGTGCGCTCACCGAGGCGCCGAGCAGCACGATCGCGATCTCCAGCACCGTCTTGGCCGAGAAGCGGATACCGGCCTCGAAACGTGCAGGCGGAGCCCAGAGGGAGCGCACCACCGCCCCAATCAGGATCGCCAGCACCAACGGCTCCAGCCATTCCGCCCCGAACAGTGCGTGCTCTGCCATACCGCCCAACGCCGCGAGCGCGGCGACGCCGATGCTCAACCCGACCCCAGGAGCGTAAGCGCGAAGCGCGAGCTGCGGACGGGCGAAACGGCAGGGCAGGATCGAATGAAGCGGCAAGACGGTCTCCTCGGGCTCAGCACGTACCCCGTATTTGCCCGCCACAATTCATTCTTCAAACAAAATGTTTTGTCGATATGATCGGTTAAATCGATTAATTAAAGGGACACAGGAATGACGCCTGAACAGCTCCGCGTATTTGTCGCGGTCGCGGAAGAGCAGCACATGACCCGCGCCGCGGCGCGGCTGAACATGACGCAATCCACCGCCTCCGCCGCCATCGCGGCCCTGGAGTCGCGTCATCAGATCGCCCTGTTCGACCGGATTGGGCGGGGAATTTCTCTGACCGAGGAAGGTCGCGCCTTTCTGCCCGAGGCGCGCGCGGTGCTGGCACGGCTCGCCGAGGCGGAGGCGATGCTCGCCGAGACCCGCGGGCTCGAACGAGGGCATATCCGTCTAGTCGCCAGTCAGACCATCGCGGGCTATTGGCTGCCGCCATATCTTGCCGCCTTCCGGCAGGCGCGCCCGGGGATCGAGGTGACGCTGGAAATCGGCAATACACAGGAAGCCGCGGACCGGCTGCGCGCGGGCCTGCACGATCTCGCGCTGGTCGAAGGCGATGTCGAGGATGCGAAGCTGGAGCGCGTTCAGATCGGCGCGGATCAGCTGATATTGGTCAGTGCGGCCCCGCCGCCCGGCAAACTGGATGCGCGCGCGTTGAGCGAAGCGAACTGGGTTCTGCGCGAACCCGGCTCGGGCACGCGTTCCACCGCCGAAGCCGCCCTCGCCGACCTGGGCGTCGCGCCCGGTGCGCTCTCGGCCGCGCTGGTTTTGCCATCGAACGAGGCGGTGCTGAGCGCGGTCGAGGCGGGGGCCGGGATCACCATTCTCTCGGCCCATGTCGTCGCGCGGGCGCTGAGCCTCGGCACGGTCAGAGATTGGGAGCTGCAACTCGCCCCGCGGCCCTTCTACGCGCTACGCCACCGCGACCACCATGTCAGCCACGCCGCGGGCGATCTTCTGGCGCGGATCGATCAGTCGCAGTTGGACGAATTCAATCAGATGGAATGAACCATTTCGCGAGCTTCGCTTCGATCTCGGACGGCATAGCGGGCTTCGGGCAGACCGCGGCACCGGGGTAGCGCTCGCGCAGCTGAGAGGCCTCCGCATGTCCGGAATGGAACAGGAGCGGCACCCCCGCTTCGTGGAGCCGGTCGGCCAGTTCGTAGACCTCGCCATCGGCCAGCATCACGTCGAGGATCGCGGCACCGGGCAGACGCTCGCGGACCAAGTCCAGACCCGCGCGAACCGTGGCGCAGGGTCCCCAGACCTCCATCCCGAGATCTTCCAGCATGAATTGAAGATCAAGCGCGACGACGGCTTCATCTTCGACAAGGAGCACCTCGCTCGGTGCTTTCTCAGTCAGCGTCGCCGTCGATTTCATGTGCGAAGATAATCCTGTTGCAACGGCTTTCCGGCGTCTGACGCGTGTCGACCCGCGCCGAAATCTGGCTGGCGGAAATATCGACCAACGTCGAGCCGAAGCCCTGTTTGTTCGTGTCGAGCTGCAACGCCTCACGGTAGCGCTCGTTCCACGAAAGTATCACAGTGTCGTCGTTTTCCTTCGACCAAGTGATCTCGAGATCGCCCTCGCGTGGCCCCAATACCCCGTATTTCGCGGCATTGGTGCTCCATTCGTGGAAAATCAATGCAAGTGCGGTCAGGTGATGCGTCGGAACATCGACCTCCGGCCCATCGATCAGGAACTTCGAGGGATCGTCATACGGCGCGAGGGTCGTCTCGATAACCTCGCGCAGCGGAATAGCCGCGCCGCTCGTCCGGGTGCGCGCCAGATCGTGCGAGCGCGCGAGCGCGTTGATCCGCTGACCGACGTCATCGACCAGCTCGCGCGGGCTCGAGGCGGTACGTCCCGCGATGCGCAGCATGCCCGAAACGATGGAGAACAGGTTCTTCACCCGGTGGTTCATCTCGCGCAGCATCAATTCGCGCATCTGTGCGGCCTCTTCATCGGCGGTGATATCGACGCTGAGGCCCAACAGACGGCTTTCCTTGCCTTCGCCCATCATCCGGCCAGTGGCGCGCAGGTGGCGCTTCGTCCCGGAGGGAAGGTCGAGCTCGTGGTCGACCTCCATATCTACGCCCTTCTCGCGCGCTTCGCGCACCGCATGTTCTACGGCGTCCCGGTCATGCTCGGCCACGCGTTCGAAGAACCGCTCGAGCGGATAGGTGCCCGCAGCCTCGAGTTCGAAGAATGCGGCGACAGCCTCGTCGACCTCCACCTCGCCGCTAGGCTCGATGATCGACCAGATGCCGATCTGTGCGATTTCCAGCGCGAGTTGGAGCCGTTCGCCCTTCTGCGTGAGTTCGGTCTCGAGACGCAGCGCCTCGGTGATGTCGGTGAAGACGAGCGTCGCGCCTTCAACATTGCCGCGCGCATTCAGATAAGGCGTGGCGGCAAGCGACCAGACCTTGTCGAGCTCGGTGGATTTGACCCGACAGGGCCGCGGCAGCTCGCCCTCGAGCACCGCATCGATCAACTCGATCATGACTTCCGGCGTGTCGAGCATGTTCTTGATGTCGCCGAGCGGTCGGCCACGATCGCTGCCGCGCAGGCGGATCATCTCGCTCGCGCCGTCGGTGAAGTTGCGCAGGCGTAGCTTGCGATCGACGGTCACCAGCGCATGAAGCTTGGAATCGAAGATATTGCGCAGGTCGGCATTCGCGGTCGAAAGCTCCTCGACCTTGGTCTTCAGCTCGTCATTGACCGTCGCGAGCTCTTCGTTGGTCGATTGCAACTCCTCGTTCATCGACATCATTTCCTCGTTGGAGGATTTGAGCTCTTCGTTTGCGGTTTCCAACTCTTCGACGGTGGTGCGCAGGCGGTTGCGGGTGGCGCGCAGCTCCGCTTCCAAGACCTGCACATGGCTCTCGGAGGGCGCGATCTCGTCGAAATCGTATTCGTCGAGCGCCTCGAACGGGCCACGGTCGCGGAACACGATCAGCAGCGTGTCGTCCGAGAGCGGATCGGCGAGCACGTCGACGCGCTGCCGCCCGGTTTCCGAGATCACTTCGACGTCGCGGACGATCTTGCGCGTCCCGAGTTCAGCCGACTCGTGGATGACGGCGGAAAGCGCCTCGCGCAGCCCCGCCCGTGCGAGCGATTGCGCATAGCCCTGCCCGGTCTCGGACGGATCGATCTCGAGATACTTGCCCAGGCGCCCGGTGGCGGCGAGGATCGCTCCATCGCGATCGACATTCAGCGTCGCGGGCGCATAAAGATCGAGGATACGATTGCTGGCCAAGGTCGTGTTCCAGTCTCTGGGTCTTCTATCAGTCGTTTTTGGTCGAAGCGGAGCAAGCCGCGTATGAGGGTCGGAGCGCATAGGCAGTTCGGTCGGGTAAGGTGACCGTGGTCCAATGCTCCGGAAGATGCGCATCGCCCCGTCGATCGGCTCGAACAGCTCCTCGTGCCGCCCGATCGTCTCGGATGGGCCGAGGAAGAGAACGCCGCCCGGGTTGAGCGCGTAATGGAAGATCGGCAGCGCCCGCGCCTGCAGCTTGTCACCGAAATAGATCAGCAAGTTGCGGCAGGAGACCATGTCGAGACGCGAAAATGGCGGATCCTTGATCAGCGAATGTGGCGAGAAGCGCACCCGGTCGCGCAGCGCGACGGTGATCTGGAAATTGCCATCGCGTCCGACCGTATAGGTGTCGCGATACATTTCCGGCAGATCGAGCAGAACCGAGACCGGATAACGTCCCTCGCGTGCGATCGCGAGCATCCGTTCGTCGATATCGGTAGCGAAGATCTGGAAATCGATCTCCTTGCCGCTCGCATGGATCGCGCGATCGATGAGCATCGCCAGCGTGTAAGCCTCTTCGCCGCTCGAACAGCCGGGCACCCAGATGCGCAGAGCGCCGCCATCCTCGGCCTTCTCGACCATCGGCTTGATGGCTGCCTCGTTGAGCGCCTCGAAATGCTCGCTGTCGCGGAAGAAGCGGGTGACGTTGATCAAAAGATCGCCGAGCAGCGCCAGGGGCTCGTCTTCCTCTCGTTCGAGCCGTTCGAGATATTCGCGCGGATGAAGAATGCCCACGACCTGCATCCGGCGCTGGATCCTGCGCTCGAGCGTCGAGCGTTTATACTGCGAGAAATCATGCCCCGTCAGGCGATTCAGCGCAGAGCAGATCTCGTCCAGCGTGCCTGAAACCGGCGGCGCGGTATTGACCTGCTCGGGATCGACATTGCGGAATTCGGTGATCCGCGCGATCACGTCGGCAGGCGCGCTAACCACGTCGACCATCCCGGTCGCGACAGCCGAATTGGGCATCGAGTCGTAGCGCGCGGTGGCATCCTGCGCGATGCAGAACCCGCCGTGTTCCTTGACCGCGCGCAACCCGACCGAGCCATCCGTGCCTGTCCCCGACAGGATCACGCAGACTGCCCGACGCCCGAGATCCTGCCCCAGCGACACGAAGAAATCGTCGATCGGTCGGCGCAGACCGCGCGGCTGGGCGAATTCCGAAAGCTTCAGATGGCCGTTCTCTACCTCAAGCCCATAGCCCGGTGGGATCGTGTAGACGTGCCCAGCCTCCAGCTTGGCGCCATCTTCGGCCTGTAGCACTTCCAGCGAGGTCGACCGGCCGAGCAACTCCGCCAGCAGGGATTCGTGGTTCGGATCGAGGTGTTGGACGACGACATAGGCGCTCGGGTCGTCCGCACGCGCAGGCTCCAGCAGATCGCGAAGCGCTTCAAGCCCACCGGCGGAGGCGCCGATGCCGACAACATATAGATCCTCGGGGGTGTCGGTCACCTTATGGCCCGCCGATCCGCGCAGCGCGCGATCAAAAGGACGCGGCCCACGCGCCCTTCTCTATAGTTATCTTTGCAGTTCATCCGCAGATCGGTGTCACTGGTCTCAGAACCCTGCAATAACATTTGACATAGTGTCGAACACATAACCGTGGCCGCAGCCATTCTCAGCCCTCACGGTAGATGATCGTAGCCATGGTTGAAAGACTCTCCGACAGGACCTTGGCGGAGCCGATCATCGCCAGGCCAAACCCGCGCGAGATCGCGGCGAGATCGTCGGCATTGCGCAGCAGGCTCGAGTCATTCGCCGCAAGATCAGCCTTCACGTTCTGACGTTCGGCGGCGGAGGTCAGGTCGAACTGCGACCCGAGAATCAACCGCGTTTCGCCATCGGGTTTGCGCAACCGCGTCATGAAGACGAAATTCTGGAAAGTCTCGCCATTCGCGCGGCTGTTGGTGACGCGAAAGCGACCCGCGGAAATCTCCTCGTCGTCGATGAACTCCCGCATCGCGGCGCGTTCTTCTTCGGTCGCGGCGCCTGCCTGCAGGAAGCGGCAGTTCTGCCCCAAAACCTCATCAGCGGAATACCCGGTCAGATTGAGAAACGCCTGATTCACGTAGACAAGCGGCACGTCCTCACGATCGACGGCGGCGATGGTCAGCGCGACATTCGACTTGTCGCAATAGCTGACGAGCGTGTCCGGTAATTCGTATTCAGTATAGACGGGCATTCAGCCTCCGCATTGTTCGAGGAGACAAGATTGATCACTGCGCGGAAAAGTCCAGCGCATGAGGCGAAATATCATCTATAACGGTTTTCAGGGGAGGATGGTACCGCCTCCCCGGCTTGAACGGGGGACCTCTGGATCCACAATCCAGCGCTCTAACCAACTGAGCTAAGGCGGCACTGGCGCGGGATTTAGCCCCCTCTCGCGCGGAATGCAAGTGTCCGATGGCGAGAAATTCGCACCAAGTCTTGCCTGCGCACGTCGCGGGGGTTAGGTGCATTTTCCATCCAACCTCTCAGGAGTTTTCGATGAGCATCGACAAGGAAAGCGACATCTCCGCGAATCTGCAAATCGGCCCGACCTCGCTCGGGATGGTGCGGATCTATGTCGAGGGCGAAGGCGTAGAGCTGCCGCTCGATTTCGATCCCGACGAGGCGATGGAAATCGCCGAAGAACTGCAAGCCGCTGCCGAAGCCGCGCGCGAGATGAGCAAGGGCGGCAAGGGCAAAGGCAAGAAGCGCTGAGCCCGGGCGTCAGACTCCGGGCGGATTCGCGCCCGGATCGTACAGCCTCTGCAACCGCCGCGCCGCCGCGCGCGCGAAATCGAGCGTCAGCGCCTTGCGCCGCGCTGGCGCGAGCTTGGAGAGTGGCGCCTCGCGGATCATCTCGGCACCGTAGCCATCCGCGATGAACAGTCCCGTTCCCTCGGGCAGCAGATCGGTCGGGAAATCCTGGTCCACTGCCCAGAAGTAGCGGTCGCACCATTCGAGATAGCCGTCCCATTTCCGGTCCGAAGTGAAATCGGCGCGACTCGACTTGCACTCCACGATCCAGATCTCTCCTTTCCGGTCGATTGCCATCAGATCGGCGCGCAGCCGCGGGCGCAGCACCATCTCCGGCACGCTGTCGAGGCCAAGCTCGGACAGCGCACGGGCCGTCCCACGCGCAAGCACCTGCCCCGGCTGCAGATCGGAAAGCGGAATTTGTGTCATGCGGAAACCATGAACGAAGTATGAACAAATGTCCAGCCGCCGCTGCGGCGCGCCCTGACCCTGCAGGCAATTCCGCCCATGCGAGGCAGTCGTCCCCATGCGTCGTTCACCTCGTTGAATTCACCCCCTTGTCGGAACGCGTTTTCGCGCCTATCTCGGGGTCTGACGGTTACTGCTCTTTCCGTGAAAGACCCTTTTCCAGTGGCCTATACCATTCCTGAGGGAGCTGGCTCTGCCGGGGTCCTGGCCTCGGTATCTGGCGCCCACCTGACTTTTCAGGTCTCCGGGAACTCTCGTCTACACGTCTGCTGCGGTTTCCGTCACTTCGCTTCCCGCCAGATAGCAAAAAGCCCCGCCGGATCGGTCGGGGCTTTTGTCGTCTTGGGACGTGGGCAGGTTCAGCGACGCAGCTGCATCTGCCGGCGCGACTTGGGCGTATCGACGGGCACCGGGATCGCCAGTTGCTCGGCGGCCATATCGGTGGGGATACCGTCGCGCTTACCGCCGCCGGAACTGTCCTCATCCTCGGCCATGCGCATCACGGCGATCGCGAATTGCACACCGGAGAAGACGACCGTGTTGAAGACGATCAGCAGCGCCATCGCGATGTAACCGACATCCGAGGTGAAAATCAGGTGACGCAGATTGCCGACATTGAAGCCGAGAAGCAGGCCAACGAAGGCGAGCGCGATGAAGAAGCCGATGACGACGTTCTTGATGTAGAGCCGGACCAGTTCGGGCATGAAAAATCCTCCTGCTTACCTCACAATTTAGTGCATATTCCCAAGTTTCAAACGGGGAAACATGCCGTGACGGCGAGATCGGCGGGGGTTTGCCCGTGACATGGTGTCGCGAAGGGGCGGGGTGCGTTCGCTCAGAACGCGTCGGGCTGCAGCGCGCGCGCCATGTGATCGAGCACCGCGTTGACGAATTTCGGCTCTTTGCCCTCGGGGAAGAAGGCGCGCGCTACGTCGACAAACTCGGTGATGACGACGCGCGGCGGCGTCGCGGGGGTGATCAGCTCGGCCCCGGCGGCGCGGAACAGGGCGCGCAGCACCGGGTCGATCCGGTCGATCGGCCATTTCGCCACGAGCGCGCGATCGGTCGCCTGGTCAATCTTCGCCTGCCACGTCACCGCATCGTCGATCAGGCGACGGAACAGGTCGGGATTGCCCTCGGCCATCTCGGTACCGTCCTCGTCCACCGCGCCGAAGCGATAGGTCTCGAACTCCCGGCGCACCTTGTCCGCGCCCTGCCCGGCCGCTTCCATCTGAAAAAGCGCCTGAACCGCGTAAAGACGCGAGGCGGATTTCATCTGGCGCTTCTCCTCTTGAGTGAGCTTGCGCGGTTTCGGGGCGTCTTGGGGCGCGTCGGAGGAGGCGTCGTCGGTCATGCGTTATTCGATCCGTCAGTGTCGCCGGCGATACGGAAGGATTCGGCAGGCTTGAAGCCGATGCCCTTCGTCCGGCGCGCCCATTTGCGCGACAATGAGACAAGATGCAAGGCCGCAGCAGCCGCGCCGCCACCTTTGTTTTGATCGGCGGGATCGGCGCGCACGGCGGCCTGCTCGTAATTCTCGACCGTCAGGATACCGTTGCCGATGCAAATCCCTTCGAGCCCCATCAGCGTCAGCCCGCGCGAGCTGTCGTTGCAGACGGTCTCGTAATGGGTGGTCTCACCCCGGATTACGCAGCCAAGCGCGACGAAGCCGTCGTAATCCGCCATCCGCGCTGCCATCGCGATCGCGGTCGGAATTTCCAAGGCTCCCGGCACTTCGATCACGTCGACATGGGCGCCAGCTTCTTCGGCGGTGGCCTTCGCGCCCGCGATCAGGTTGTCCGCGATATCCTTGTAATAGGGCGCGACCACGATCAGCAGGCGCGGCGCGCTGTCGAATTTCGGCAGCTCGAGCGTGTAATGCGAAATTCCGGCCATGTCTTACTCCGTGATGGGTCGGGTGCCGACGATACGCAGGCCGTATGCGTCGATGCCTACATATTTCGTCTGCGGATTGTCGGTGAGAAGGATCAGGTCGTGAAGCCCCATGGAGGACAGGATCTGCGAGCCCAGACCGATCTGCTTGATCGTGCGCGGCCCCTGATCCTCTTCGCGCAGGAGGCGGTTCGAAGGGTCGCGGAAGAGGCAGACCAGTCCGCGACCTTCGGCAGCCACGATCTCCATCGCGCGGCGCACCTCGTCGGCAGGACCGGGACCGATGCCCAGTACATCATCGAGGATATTGAGCGAATGGGTGCGCACCAGAACCGGCTCGGGCGTCGAGATGTCGCCCTTCACCAGAACGATGTGATCGACGCCTTCCGCCATATCCGTGAAGACGCGCATCTCCCAGTCGCCGCCATGGCTGGAACTTACCATCTGGCGCACGCCCTCGCGCACGAGATTGTCGTGACGGCGACGATAGGCGATCAGGTCACTGATCGTGCCGATCTTCAGCCCGTGCTTCTTGCCGAAGGCGATCAGCCCTGGCAGGCGCAGCATGTGGCCGTCATCGCCCATGATCTCGCAGATCACGCCAGCGGGCTTGAGCCCGGCCAGACGGGCCACGTCCACGGCAGCCTCGGTATGGCCAGCGCGCACCAGCACACCACCGTCGCGCGCGCGCAGCGGGAAGATGTGGCCGGGCGAGGCGATATCCTGCGGCCCCTTGCTCGGATCGATCGCTACCTTGATCGTCTGCGCCCGGTCATGGGCGGAAATCCCGGTGGTGATGTTCTCGCGCGCCTCGATCGAAACGGTGAATGCGGTCTCATGGCGCATCGAATTGGCACGCACCATCGGCGCAAGGCCCAGTTGGTCGACGCGCTCTGCAGTGAGCGGCAGGCAGATCAGCCCGCGCCCATATGTCGCCATGAAGTTCACCGCTTCGGGGGTGCACTTCTCGGCGGGGATATACAGGTCGCCCTCGTTCTCGCGATCCTCGTGATCGACGAGGATCACCATGCGCCCGGCCTTTGCCTCGGCGATGATCTCTTCGGCAGGCGAGATAGCGTGGCGCAGGCTTTCCTCGACCTCGCCGGGCACGTCATGGGTGCCGGACTTGTCGACCGGGGTGAGGGGCTTTCCGTCGGAGGTCATGCGTTCCACTCCTGCAGCCGCGCGACGTAACGCGCGAGCGTGTCGATCTCGAGATTGATCCGGTCGCCTGCCTTGGCGTGGCCCCAGTTGGTGACCTGTTTGGTGTGCGGGATGATGTTCACGCCGAAGGTCGCGCCGTCGACCTCGTTCACGGTGAGCGAGGTACCGTTCAGCGCAACCGAGCCTTTCGGCGCGATGTATTTCGCGAGGGCGTCAGGCGCGCGGAAGGTAAACCGCGTACTGTCGCCCTCATCCACCATCGCCACGATCTCGGCCACGCCATCGACATGGCCCGAGACGATATGACCGCCCAGCTCGTCGCCTACTTTCAGCGCGCGTTCGAGATTGATCTTCTGCCCGACCTGCCAGCCGCCGCTGGCGTCATTGCCGCGACCGCCGATATTGGTCTTGGCCTGGCTCTCGGCGGAGATCTCCACGTCGAACCAGTTTTTCGGCTCGGTGCCGGTGGCGATCACGGTCAGACAGCAGCCGTCGCAAGCGATCGACGCGCCCAGCTCGATGCTGCCCACGTCATAGCTTGTGCCGATCCGCGCGCGCAGATCGCCGCGCTGCTCCAGCTCGAGAATTTCTCCGATATCGGTCACGATCCCGGTGAACATGGCATATCCCCTCAGATTTCGGACCTTAGCTAGCCCGCAGGGCGCGCCTTCGCAAGAGATGAGCGCCCCGCCGTCCCGTCACGCTATGCGCAGCCCCGCACAGCGCCTGCCCTAAAATTGTCCAATATTTAAGGGATTACCCCACAAACTCCGTGACTTCGCGCGGATCCTGCGCAATCAGGGAGGCAGGCCAAGGACACATGACTGGATGAACCGCTTCGAAAATCGCCACTTCCTGATGCTCCAGGGGCCCCACGGCCCCTTCTTTCATCAGCTTGGCGCGATGCTGCGGCAGGCGGGGGCGACGGTTTGGCGCGTGGGGTTTAATCGCGGGGACGAAGTTTTCTGGTTCGACAGCGCCTCCTATCTGCGCTTCGACGCCCCGCCGGAGGAGTGGGTCGGTTACCTGCGCGCCCTGATCGCCGAGAAAGGCATCACCGATCTCGTGCTCTATGGCGACACCCGCCCGATCCATGCGCAGGCCGTCGAGGTCGCGAAGGCTATGGGCCTGTGCGTGCATGTCTTCGAAGAGGGCTACGTCCGCCCCTACTGGGTCACTTACGAGCGCGGCGGCTCGAACGGACATTCCCGGCTGATGGAGATGTCGGTGGCGCAGATGCGCACCGCTCTCGCACAGTCCGAAATCGAGTTTCCCGACGCGCCGCCCCGCTGGGGCGATATGCGCCACCACGTGTTCTACGGCGCGCTCTACCATTTCTTCGTGATGCTGCGCCCCGGCCCCTATCGCCGTTTCCGCCCGCATCGCGACATCACCGTGTTTCAGGAATTCCGGCTCTGGCTGCGCCGCCTGCTGCTGATGCCGCTGCATATGCTGGAGCGCAGACGCGCGACGCGGCGCATCCGGAATGGCGGCTTCCCCTATCATCTCGTACTGCTGCAGCTCGAACACGATTCCAGCTTCCGGATGCATTCGCCCTTCGCGAGCCAGACCGAGTTCATCGATCTGGTGATGGAGAATTTCGCGAAAGGCGCGCCGCCCCACCATCATCTCGTCTTCAAGGCCCATCCGCTCGAAGACGGGCGCGCGCCGATCCGCGACACGATCCGCAAGGCGGCCCGCGCGCATGGGCTGGCGTCGCGCGTGCATTTCGTGCGCGGCGGCAAGCTGGCGGGGCTGCTGGCGCAAGCGCGCTCTGCGGTCACGGTCAATTCCACCGCGGCGCAACAGGCGCTGTGGCGTGGACTGCCGCTGAAATCGCTGGGCCGAGCGATCTTCGACAAGCCGGAATTCACATCCGCCCAACCGCTCGAAGCCTTCTTCGCAAGCCCGGCCCGCCCCGACAGCCGCGCCTATCGCGACTACCGCCACTACCTGCTGGAAACGAGCCAAGTTCCGGGCGGGTTCTACTCTGCGAAAGGCCGCCGCTCCCTGCTGAGACAGGTGGTCGACATGATGCTGGCGGTCGAAGATCCCTATGATGCGCTGGTCGCGGGCAACGCGGCCCCACGGCAACAGTTGCAGGTGGTGCGATAATTTTTCTCGTTTTTTTCCCGGGGCTTCGGTAGCTTGATCACAAAATGATAAGCAGCATCCCGAACGAGGAGCTCGAGCAGTGACCATTACCCCTTCCCGCAGGGCCGTTTTGACGGGCCTTTCCGCCACTCTTTTGACTGCATCTTGTAGCCTTCCGCGCTCCGGCCCCAACAAGCGCGAACTCTTCGCAGGCTCCGTGATGCGCCAGGGCGATGCGTTCGTCGTCAAGGTGAACGACTTCGTCACCCGCGCAACCGCCGTGCAGCCGGCTCTCGGCTTCACCTCCGATTTCGTCAACGCGGGCCAGATCGGCTCCGATACAATCCGCCCGGGCGACACGCTTTCGCTGTCGATCTGGGAAAACGTCGATGACGGGCTTCTGGCCAGCAAAGGCGCCAACGCGACCCAGCTGCAGCAGGTGCAGGTCGACGGCGCGGGCTTCATCTTCGTGCCCTACGCGGGCCGCATCAAGGCCGCGGGCAACACGCCCGACGGGCTGCGTCGCATCATCACCACCAAGCTCGATGCGCAGACCCCGGACCCGCAGGTTCTGGTGTCCCGCGTGGCGGGTGACGGGGCGACCGTGTCGGTCATGGGCGCAATCAACGGTCAGGGCGTCTACCCGATCGAGCGGCCGACGCGCACGCTCTCGGCGATGATCGCGCGCGCCGGTGGTGTCGGCATCCCCGCCGAAGTCGCACGTGTCACCGTCAAACGGGGCAACCGCTCGGAATCGGTCTGGCTGAAGGACCTCTACGAGAACCCGAAGATGGATATCGCGCTGCGCAATAGCGACGTGATTCTGGTCGAGAAAGACCAGCGCGCCTTCACCGCGCTCGGCGCGACAGGCACGCAATCGCGCGTCCCCTTCGAGACCCAGACCCTCTCGGCGCTCGAGGCGATCGCGACCGTGGGGGGGCTGCAGTCGAACCTCGCCGATCCGACCGGTGTCTTCGTCCTGCGCAACGAGCCTGCCGAGATCGCGGACAAGGTTCTGGGGCGCTCCGATCTGGTCGGCGATCAGCGCATGATCTACGTGCTCGACCTGACCCAGCCCAACGGCATGTTCATGGCGCGCGATTTCGCGATCCGCGACGGAGACACAGTCTACGTCACCGAGGCGCCCTTCGTGCAGTGGCAGAAGACGCTCTCGGCCCTTACCCAGCCGCTGGGAACGGTGAACACGCTCAACACGCTTGCCGGGAACTGATGCACCGCGACAGCGAACACGAGGCCGCCGGGACGATCCCCCGGCGGCTTTTTTTCTACAATGGCGGCGTGCTGCGACAGCCGCGCCTGCGCCAGATCTTGCGGGCGGCGGGCCACGCCCCGCGCCTTGGCATCCCCGGCCCCGAAGACGGCGTGATCGTCTGGGGCCGGTCGCCCTATGCGGCGCGCGGCGAGGCGGTGGCCGCAAAACGCGGTGTGCCGCTGATCCGGGTGGAGGATGCGTTCCTGCGCTCGATCCAGCCGGGCCGGACCGGCGCGCCGCCTTTGGGCCTGATCCTCGATCCGATGGGCGTGCACTTCGACAGCGCCCAGCCCTCGCGGCTCGAATATCTCCTTGCGACCGAGCCGCTCGACGATAGCGCCATCTTGCAGCGGGCCCGCGACGGGATCGCCCGGTTGAAGGCCTCAGACCTGTCGAAATACAACAATTTCGACCCGAACCTTCCCGTCCCCGATCCGGGCTACGTTCTGGTTATCGACCAAACGCGGGACGATGCTTCGATCACCCATGGCAGGGCGACAGCGGCGACATTTCGGGAGATGCTGGCCTATGCTCGGATCGAAAACCCCGGCGCGCGCATCTTGATCAAGACCCACCCCGAAACCCGCGCCGGGCTTCGCCCGGGCCACTACAGCCCGGAGGATTGCGACGCGAATTCCGAGATTTACGACGCGCCCGTATCCCCTTGGCAGCTACTCGAGGGCGCGATCGCGGTCTATACCGTCTCGTCGCTGATGGGCTACGAGGCGATCCTCGCAGGCCACAAGCCCCGCGTCTTCGGGCAACCATTCTACGCAAGCTGGGGCCTCACGCAGGACGAAAACCCCGTGCCGCGCCGGTCGCGTAGCCTGACCCGCGCGCAAATCTTCGCAGTGTCGCATATCCTCGCGCCGATCTGGTTCGATCCTTGTCGCAAGCGCCAGTGCAGCTTTGAGGAAGCGGTGGATCAGCTCGAGGCCGAAACCCGCGCCTATCGCGAGGATCGGCGGGGCTATGTCGCGGGCGGCATGTCGATCTGGAAACGTCCGCATCTGCGCAAATTTTTCGGCCGCCACGGACCGCTGCGCTTCAGCGAGACGCCCGACCCTGCGCGTCCCTTCCTGTATTGGGCTTCGCGTGAGGCACCTGCCAACAGCACACCGATCCGTGTTGAAGACGGCTTCCTCCGCTCGCGGGGCCTCGGAGCCGAACTCGTGCCGCCGCTATCGTTGATCGCGGATCGGACCGGCATCTATTACGACCCGACCCGGCCCAGTGATCTGGAAGCGTTGATCGCCCGCCCCCTGCCCCCGGGCGGCGAGGCCCGCGCGCGCAAGCTCATCGACCGGATCACCGCGAACAAGCTGACGAAATACAATCTCGGCGGCGCGCTTCCCAATCTGCCAGAAGGCCACAAAATCTTGGTGCCGGGGCAAGTCGAAGACGACGCCTCGATCCGGCTCGGCGCGGGGGAGACTTGCACAAATGCGATGCTTTTGGAGAGGACCAGGGCCGAAAACCCCCATTCAGTCATCCTTTTCAAACCTCATCCCGATGTCGTCGCTGGCCTCCGCCCCGGCGCGGTACCCGACGATGTCGCCAAGACCTACGCCGACCTGATCCTGCCCGACGCCGACACCGCCGCGCTGATCGAAGCGGTGGACGAGGTCTGGACCATGACCTCCGGTCTCGGCTTCGAGGCGTTGCTGCGCGGCAAAGCCGTCACGACGCTCGGTGCGCCCTTCTATGCCGGGTGGGGGCTGACGCGCGATCTCGGGCCAGTGCCCGCGCGCAGAACGGCGCGCCCCGATCTGCTGCACCTCGCCCATGCCGCGCTGATCGCCTATCCGCGCTACCTCGACCCGGTCAGCGGCCTTCCCTGCCCCGTCGAGGTCGCTCTGGATCGCCTGAGCGAGGGCCGCGCCCTGCCCCGTGGACCGCTCAACCGGATCGGCGCGAAGCTGCAGGGGGTGTTCGCGTCCTACGCGTGGGTCTGGCGCCGCCAGCGGTGAAGCAGGTCGTCGCCAATCGGGCGGCTCTCGGCCAGCCGGTAGCGCGGTGCACAAGCCAGCTCACTCACCCTCATATCGCCAACCCCGGCGCGACCATCCGCGCCCAGCACCATGCCCGCCGTGAAGCCGACCAACTCGTCCACCAGCTCCGCATTGATCAAAGAGGCCGCGAACTTCCCACCGCCTTCGCAGAACACGCGGGTCAGGCCGAACCCGGCCAGAGCCTCCATCAGCGCCAGCGGATCGAGACCGCCGCCAACTGTCTCGGCCACTTCGATCAGTTCCGCCCCCGCATCGCGCCAGAAGGCTTTCGCCTCCTTGGGCGCCGCCCCTCCGTGGATCAGCCAGAGCGGCGCGGCGTCCAGTGACCCAGCAAGCCGGTTGCGCGGGAGATTGAGCCTTGCAGACGCCACGATCCGCAGCGGCTGGCGCAAGGGCGTGAAGCTGCGCACGGTCAGCAGCGGATCATCGGCCCGCGCGGTGCCGCCGCCCACCATGACCGCATCGAATTCTGCGCGCATGGCATGGACGAGCGCACGCGATTCTGGCCCGGTGATCCACTGGCTCTCACCTGTGGAGGTGGCGATACGTCCGTCAAAACTGCTGGCGAGCTTGAGCGCGAGCCACGGCCGGGCGCGCGTGACGCGTGACAGGAAGCCGGCCTGCAGCTCACGCGCCTCCGCCTCCATGAGCCCGGTCTCCACTGCGACTCCGGCGTCGCGCAGCATCGTATGGCCGCCGCCCGAGACCCGCGGATCGGGGTCTTCCATCGCCGAGACGACCCGCGCCACGCCGGCCTCTGACAGAGCCAGCGCGCAGGGCGGCGTCTTTCCGTAATGGGCGCAAGGTTCCAGCGTGACATAGGCAGTCGCGCCGCGCGCCGCCTCCCCCGCTTGCGCGAGCGCACGCACCTCCGCATGGGGCCGCCCGCCCGGTTGGGTCCAGCCGCGCCCTATGACGCGGCCATCCTTCACGATCACGCAGCCTACGGCCGGGTTCGGCCAGACATTGCCAAGGCCCCGTCGCGCGAGCGTCAGGGCCATGGACATGAACCGCCGGTCGTTCTGGGTCACTCCGGGTCGCCCGCCCCCGGCGGACGCAATTCGGAGACGAACTTGTCGAAATCGTCCGCTTCCTGGAAGTTCTTGTAAACGCTGGCGAACCGGACGTAGCCGACCGTGTCGATCCGCGCGAGCGTCTCCATCACGATCTCGCCGATCACCTTCGAGGAGATGTCGGTCTCGCCCATGCTTTCCAGACGCCGCACAATCCCGGAGATCATCTGGTCGATCCGCTCGGGTTCGACGGGGCGCTTCTGCATCGCGATCCGGATCGAGCGTTCGAGCTTGTCGCGGTCAAAATCCTCACGCTTGCCAGAGGTCTTGATCACCACGAGATCGCGCAGCTGAACGCGTTCGTAGGTGGTAAACCGACCGCCGCAGGCCGGGCAGAACCGACGTCGCCGGATCGCGACGTGATCTTCCGCCGGGCGGCTATCCTTCACCTGAGTATCGACATTTCCGCAAAATGGGCAGCGCATTCGCTTTCCCCCGTTCGTTGTCCCGCCTCACGATAGGGTCTGCATGCCCCCCTTATCCACAAGACCTTAGCCTAGCGTCGATCGTTTGGGTAGGAAAAATCTGCCGCCCCCAGATGTGGCGGCAGGCTGTGGCGAATGAGACTCAGCGCAGGAGCGCGATGACCTCGCGACGGTGCGCACGGCTTCGATGTTCGAAAAGGTAAATTCCCTGCCACGTACCGAGCGTCATACGCCCGGAAATGACGGGAATCTGCAAGCTTACGGGTAGAAGCGCCGACTTGATATGCGCCGGCATATCGTCCGGGCCCTCATAGGTATGGGTGAGGTAGGACATGCTCGGGTCGGTCGAGGGCGGCACCAACCGATGAAAGAATTCGGTCAGATCGGTGCGGACCTCCGGATCGGCATTCTCCTGGATCGCGAGGCTCGCCGAGGTGTGGCGGATGAACAGCGTGAGCAACGCCTCCTCCGCATCGGCCCGCGCGACCCAAGCCGCGACGTCGCGCGTGAACTCGTAAAGACCCGGGCCCGTCGTCGCGATCTCGAACCGATGATGCATCAGCTTTTCGGCGCCGGACGCGCCTCGGACCGATCGGTCGCGACGATCGCGAGGCATTCGGGATTGATGTTCATGATCTTGCGCTCCTTTGCCCAGACGGCGTCTGCCTCGGATGCACTGAGGCCGCGCTTGACCATGGCCTTGGGCTGCGGCGTTCCATCCCCCACCCCGGACACCACCGAATAGGTGCCGCCACCCTCTTCCTGCACGTAGAGGAAACAGGTGCCCGCTTGATCCATGCGCGGCGCGCCCGGTTGCATCGTGCCGACCTGACAGGCGGCGAGAACGAGAGGGGCAAGCAGAAGAAGGCGGCTCATGGGTGGCTCCGTCGAAGTTTCATCAAGCCTAGCAACTGCTTGCGTGACGCGAAAGTGGCGATCACCCGACCCTGTCAGCTCAAGGCATGTACATCAAACCGTTCATGGTGCAGCCCAGCGGCGCGAGGTCGGCTTCGACTGCCGCCTTGTGCGTGTTGTATTCGACGTTATGAGCATCGATCGCCGCTTGGCTCGGGGCGTGACCGGACTCGCGCTGCGCCTTGGTCTCGGTCTCGAGGCGCGCGGCCTCGGCCTGATGGTCGCTGGCGAAGATCGCCTTGGCCTTTTCCCAATTCGCGTCGATTTCGTCTCGGCTATCCGCCTCGCAGGTAAAGAGATAGACCAGCTTCGCGGGCTTGTCCGGAATGTAGAATTGCGCGCGCTCGGCCGCATGAGCGGAACCGGCAGCCAGCAGCGCGGTCACGATAAACGTCATGAAGGTTTTCATACGCCCCTCCCCCGGATGACATGAAAACGCCCCCTAAAATCGGGGGCGTTTCAAAATAGTTAGGCTTACTGGTCGAGGAACGAGCGCAGCTTGCGCGAGCGGCTCGGATGCTTGAGCTTGCGCAGTGCCTTTGCTTCGATCTGTCGGATACGTTCGCGAGTGACCGAGAACTGCTGGCCCACCTCTTCGAGCGTGTGGTCGGTGTTCATGCCAATGCCGAAGCGCATCCGCAGAACCCGCTCCTCGCGCGGGGTGAGCGAGGCCAGAACCCGCGTCGTCGTTTCCTTCAGGTTCTCCTGAATGGCACTGTCGAGCGGCAGAACGGCGTTCTTGTCCTCGATGAAATCGCCAAGCTGGCTGTCTTCCTCGTCGCCGATCGGCGTCTCGAGTGAGATCGGCTCCTTGGCGATCTTCATCACCTTGCGGACCTTCTCGAGCGGCATCTGCAGCTTGTCGGCCAGTTCCTCCGGCGTCGGCTCGCGGCCGATCTCGTGGAGCATCTGGCGACCGGTGCGGACCAGCTTGTTGATCGTCTCGATCATGTGGACCGGGATACGGATGGTGCGCGCCTGATCCGCGATCGAGCGGGTGATCGCCTGACGGATCCACCACGTCGCATAGGTCGAGAACTTGTAGCCGCGGCGGTATTCGAACTTGTCCACCGCCTTCATCAGGCCGATGTTACCTTCCTGGATCAGGTCGAGGAATTGCAGGCCGCGGTTGGTGTATTTCTTCGCGATCGAGATCACGAGACGAAGGTTCGCCTCGACCATCTCTTTCTTGGCCTGACGGGCTTCTTTCTCGCCCTTCTGGACCTGCTGCACGATACGGCGGAATTCGGAGATATCGACGCCGACATACTGACCGACCTGAGCCATCTCGGCGCGCAGCTCTTCGACCTTGTCGGCGGAGCGCTCGAACAGGGCCTGCCATGCGCGGCCCGACTTCGCCTGCATCCGCTCGGACCAGCTCGGGTCGAGCTCGTAGCCGCGATACTCTTCGATGAATTCGCGACGGTTGATGCGAGCCTGATCGGCGAGCTTCACCATTCCGCTGTCGATCGACATGATCTTGCGGTTGATACCGTAGAGCTGGTCGATCAGCGCTTCGATCCGGTTGTTGTGCAGATGAAGCGAGTTCACCAGTTCGACGATCTCGGAGCGCAGTTTCTGATATGCGGCTTCCTCGGTGACCGAGAAAGAGCCATCCTCGTTCAGCGTCGCCGACATCCGCAGGTCCTGCATCTCGGCAAGCAGCGCGTAATCACCAGCGATCAGCTCGAGCGTCTCGAGAACGCGCGGCTTCAGCGCGGCTTCCATCGCGGCGAGCGACAGGTTCGCGCCTTCATCCTCGTCGTCATCGTCGGACTGGATCGGGTTGCCGTCGGCGTCGAGTTCGGGCTCCGACTTGCCGCTGTCGTCGTCCGATTTCGGCTCGCCCTCGACGGCGGGCCCTTCGATCTCTTCCTCTTCGCCTTCGACTCCTTCGAGCGAATTGCCGAAAGTGGTCTCGAGGTCGATCACGTCGCGCAGGAGAATTTCTTCGTTGAGAAGTTCATCGCGCCAGATCGTGATTGCCTGGAAGGTCAGCGGGCTTTCGCAAAGCCCCGCGATCATCGTGTTGCGGCCAGCCTCGATGCGCTTGGCGATGGCGATTTCGCCCTCGCGGGAGAGCAGCTCGACCGAGCCCATCTCGCGCAGGTACATCCGTACCGGGTCATCGGTGCGATCGAGCGTTTCCGAGGTGGTGGTCGACACCGCGACTTCGCGCGAACCGGACCCGGTCGTCGCGACCTGGCCGCCCTGGCTGCTGCCCTCTTCCTCGTCGGCTTCTTCCGCCTCGATGACGTTGATGCCCATCTCCGAGAGCATCGACATCACATCCTCGATCTGGTCGCCGGAGACCTGATCTTGCGGCATCACCTTGTTGAGTTGGTCATAGGTGATGAACCCACGTTCCTTCGCCTCGGCGATCATCCGCTTCACGGCGGCCTGACTCATGTCGAAGGACGTCGCGTCGTCGCTCGGGGTGTCGGATTTATTGTCGTCGATGTCTTTGGCGGCCATGTGGGCTCCTCGGTCAGGGCTTGGTTGTGCTCAAGCTATGACGAAAGCGAATCATATCTCGTCTGTGTATCGAATCGCAGCGGCGAATCACAGGGGCGCGAGGGGCTGTGGACATAAAGTTGATACTGAATGTGTCCGCAACAATTCGCTTTCCCATAATCCGAAGGCCCGCTGCCATCCGGCTCATTGTTTCTTACGCCAGATTTCCCCGTCGATCATGGCCTGAAGCGTCGCGGACAGCGCCGCCTGATCTTCGCCCATATCGGAGGAGTCCTCCAGTTTCGATCTCTCGGCGCGATGGCGCAGCGATGCTGCTTGCGCCAGACGCCATGTCACGCCTTCGTCGGCAAGCCCCGCCAGATCCTCCATAGCGTCGGCGACCTCTTCGCGCACGGCGCGAGCGGCGTCCAGCTTGGCCAATTCCTCGGTCAGGCACATGCGGGCCAGATCGAGGTTCTCGGCGTTGCGAACCGGGGGGGCAGAGCGCAAATGGGGCAGGTTCAACAGCTTTTCAAGGTCAGCCGCCATTTCCGCGTACAGGTTTTTCGCGATTTCCGGGGCGGGTGCGGCCACATGCATAAGCATCCGGTGTCGTAGCCGGTCATGTGTCTCATCGCGCAGTGGAATGGCTTCGAGTTCCGCTTCGAATTCCGCGATCAGGGCCGGATGCGTGACGCAGATGCCGAGGATCATCGCTTCGCGCAGATGCTCTGCCACGTCGTTCGGCGCTGTCGCGAGCAATGAGGAGCGCGTCTCGGGCAAGGCAGGCGGCGGCGCACCGAAACGGCCTTTGCCGCGCTTGCCGCCAGAGCCGAAACCGCCTGGAATAAAACCGCCACGCGAAGGCTGCGCCCCGCCCGGAGAATGCCCCTGTGGACCGCCTTGGGGACCGGTGCCAAACAGCTCCCAACGCAGGCGCTTTATTTCGTCGCCGTAATGGCCCCGGATCGAGGGATCCTGAATGCGCGAAATCGCGGCGCGCAGGCTCTTGTCCAAGGCAGCGCGGCGTTCGGGACTGTCGAAGACCTTGCCCTCGGTCTCGCGCTGCCACAGCAGCGAGACCATCGGCTTTGCCTCGGACAGGATCGTCTCCATCGCCTCGCGCCCCTGCTTGCGGATCACGTCATCCGGGTCGAGCCCCGGCGGCATGATCGCGAAACGCACGCCCTTCCCCGCCTCCAGCAACGGCAGCGCGAGATCGATCACCCGCAGCGCCGCGCGCAGGCCCGCCGTATCGCCATCGAGCGCGATGATCGGCTCGTCATGGATGCGCCACATCAGGCGCAACTGATCTTCGGTGATCGCGGTGCCCAGCGGTGCGACCGCCCCGCCGAAGCCACCCTCGACCATGGCGATCACATCCATGTAGCCTTCGCAGACCACGAGCGGCGCGCCCTTGCCGCAGGCTTCGCGCGCAGGACCGTGGTTATAGAGCGAGCGCCCCTTGTCGAAGAGCGCGGTCTCGGGCGAGTTGAGATATTTCGCCGGGTCGTTCGGATCCATCGCGCGCCCGCCGAAGGCGATGCAGCGCCCGCGCGGATCGCGGATCGGAAAGATGATACGGTTGCGGAAAACGTCGAAGGGCTCGCGCCCCTTCTGACTCTCCTTCGCGAGGCCGGCGCCCTTGATCAGGTCGTCGGAAATTCCCTTCGCCTTGAGCGCATCGCGCAGCCCCTGCCAACCGGGCGGGGCGAAGCCGATCTCGAAACGGTCGATGGCGGGTTTGTTCAGGCTGCGACCGGCCAGATAGTCGCGCGCGGCGTTTCCGGCCTGCGTGTTCAGGTGAAGGCGGAAATACTTCACCGCCTCTTCCATCACGTTGGCCAGCTCAGTACGCAGATCGGCCTTCTCCTGCGCCATCGGATCGCGGGCGGGCATCTGCATCCCGGCCTCACGGGCGAGAATTTCCACCGCCTCCATGAAGCTGACATTCTCGGTCTCGCGCACGAAGCTCAGCGCGTCGCCCTTCGCGTGGCAGCCGAAGCAGTAGTAATAGCCCTTGCGATCATCGACATGGAACGAGGCCGATTTTTCCTGGTGGAACGGGCATGGCGCCCACATGTCGCCCTTCGCCTGGTTCGACTTGCGCATATCCCAAATGACCTTGCGCCCCACGACCTGAGCGATCGAGGAACGGCTGCGCAATTCGTCGAGAAATCCGGGCGGCAAACTCATGGCCTCTATATTGGCCCCAAGCCCGGCAGAGTCGAGAGGAGGCGCAGAGCTACCCACAGCTTTCGCGCCACTCGCGGCCATGAACTTTGCGTCAGCGAAAGCCGCAGACCGCATAATTTCAGACAAGTTAACCTAGTTTAAACGACTCGGTTCCAAAGACAGGGCTTGCCCTCTCAGGGCCGCGCGATTGACCCACTTTTGGGAAACGGTGGCGCCCCGGAAGTCGCATTTCACAGTCAAAGCACAACAACTCCATGAAGTTAGACAAGGTTTTGCCTTAATTTCGCCGTAGGAATTACGGAGCTTAGTTCGGTGTTTTTTTGCGAGTTTTCTCCGCTGGCGGCGAGGCCAACTGACATGGAGAAGGAGGTCTGGATGAGGGACAAATACGGACAGAACGGCTTGGCACGCCGTATCGAGAACACGCGCGCCCGAATGGGGCGGTTCGCGCAGGATGAAGATGGAGCGGTCTTCATCTTCAGTCTGCAGGTCCTAATCGTGCTGATGGTCATTGGCGGCATCGCGATCGACTTCGTGCGCCAGGACGAACGCCGTACGCTCATCCAAAGTTCGCTCGACCGGGCCGCTCTCGCGGCAGCCAATCTGGATCAGACGCTCGACCCTGCGCTCGTGGCAAAGGATTACCTTTCCGCGAGCGGCCTCGACTATCTCAACATCCAACCCGAAGTCGAAGAGGGCGCGCAGAAGGAATATCGCCGCGTGTCGATGACCGCGCAGGATGACATGCCGACGATCTTCGGCGACCTGATCGGCTTCGGCGTCAAATCCTTCCGCTCGAACACCCACGCGCAAGCCGAGGAATCGATCGGCAATGTCGAGATTTCGATGGTGCTCGACGTGTCCGGTTCGATGGGCCAGACCGATTCCGGCTCCTATTACGGCGTGACGAAAATCGCATCGCTGCGCGATGCCGCGACGAATTTCACGAAGAAGATGTTTGACAACGTGCAACCGCCCGGGGCGCCCGCCGGACGCCTTTCCATCTCGATCGTGCCCTACAACCAGCAGGTCTCTCTCGGCCCCGATCTGGCCTCGGCCTATAATCTTTCGACCGATCACAGCTACAACACCTGCGCCGACGTGCAACTTCAGGGCTTCAACAGCGTGAGCCTGCCGACCTCCGGGTTGCAGCGCACCATGTATGGCTGGAGCTACGATTTCGTCGGCCAGAACATGTATGTCCAGAAGCGCATCAGCGATTCAGGCGAGAACTGCTACGAGCACAGCTACGGCGACATCATGGCATTCGAGGACAACCAGAGCGATATTCTCAACAAGATCTCTTCGCTGCGCGCAGGCGGCGACACCGCGATCGACATCGGGGCCCGCTGGGGCTTTGCGCTGCTCGACCCGTCGGCGAAACCGGCCGCCACGGCGCTGGTCGAGGCTGGAACGATTTCGTCTGACGTGGCCGACCGCCCCCTGCCCTATCCCGCCACCGGGCTGAGCGTCGACGAACGCTCGATGAAGGTGATGATTCTGATGACCGATGGTCAGAACACGCGCTCCTTCTCGACACGGATGCAGTATCGGACCGGCAATTCCGGCCTTTATTCGACGGTGAGTTCGACGTCGTTCAACGATGACTACACGACCATGTCGAAAATGTACTGGTTCTCTCAGGAACGTCAGGATCTGGGCGAAAAGCCTTATTACTCTTTCGCCGACCGCAACTGGTATGCGCCCGAGGAGATCGGCGATACGACCACGAAGTGGGTCTATGGACGCTATTGCACCACCGACTACTGGGGGCGCGAATCCTGCTCGTATGGCTGGTACCAGGAAAAACAGTTCGTTCACCGCGACCTGAACGCGATCGACTGGCGTACGATCTGGAGCAAGGGATGGTCGCTCCAATACGTAATTCAGACCTTCCTCCTGCCGCCGCGCCAGCGCCTCGATCCGGAGGAATCCGTGGCGTCGATTTACGATGAGATGGCTATCTCTTCGATGTTCTCGGAGAAGGACAGGAACCTGCACGACGTCTGCAAGGCCGCGAAAGACAAGGAAATCATCGTCTTTACCGTCGCCGTTGATGCCCCCCAGAGCGGCAAGACCGCACTGGCCGACTGCAGCTCCGGCCCGAGCTACCAATACGACGTCGACTCCGCCAATCTCGCGGATGCGTTTTCCTCGATCGCGACGCAGATCTCGACTCTGCGCCTGACCAACTGACCGGGGAACGCAGAGCATGGCATCGAGGCAGAGACATAAGCGAGCTTTCCTGAGGGCGGAGGACGGGGCGGTGACGATCCCCGCCCTGTTCTGGATCGTGTTCCTGATCTTCTTCATGTTCGCCGGGATCGAGCTGGGCGTGATCTTCATCAAGCAGACCCTGCTGACCCGCGCGACCGAAGCCACGAGCCGCATCGTCCGTATCGGCAACTACTCCAGCATCGACGAAAAGACGCTGCGCCATGAAATCTGCAAACAGGCAGGCTTCTTCGGCAGCACCTGCATGAATCGGGTTTCCGTCGAGATGTTTCAGGTGGACAAGACCGACTGGACGTCCTCCATCGCCAACCATCCGGTGCGCTGCGAGGATTTCTCGGACGTGACCAAGCCGCCACCTGCCGGCACGCTGGAGGCCGCCATTCCCGATCAGCTGATTCTCGTGCGGGTCTGTTTGCGCGAGAAACCGATGATGCTGGAAGACTTCATCGCCCAGGCTTTCCTGAAGGCATCGCCGGTCGGCGCGGATGGCGATTACGCTCTGGTTGCAACGACCGCGATCGTGATCGAACCGGCGGTCGCTTCAACCACTGGCAGTGGAGGAACCTGAGCGATGCTGATGCCAAAGTTGCGCAATCTGCTCCACCGTTTCCGCAAGGACGAAGCCGGCTCCATCCCGATCGAGGGGCTTCTGGCCTTCATCATGCTGTCGGGCTGGCTGATCCTGTCGATCGAAATCTATGACGTATTCAAGATCCGCGGCGCCGCGACCCGGGCCAATGTGACGGTCTCGGACCTGATCTCGCGCGAGCGAGATCCGATCGGCCCCAAATACGTCGCGGGCATCAAGAAAGTGTTCGACTTCACGACCGGCAATAATGACCCGTCGCGCAGCTGGATTCGCGTGACGTTGGTGAGATGCTGGGACGATCCGCTGGATCTGGGCCACACCTGCAACGATCCTGCCGAAGGCAGCGACGCGAAGAAGGTACAGCTCGAAAATTCCTACGCGACCGGGTTGGCGCAAAGCTACACGCAGGAGGCGCTCGACCTGGAAGCGGATCGCATTCCGATCCTCGCCGCGGGCGATCAGGCGTTGATCGTGGAGACCTCCTACGCCTACGACCTGCCGTTCAAGCTGTCCGAGGCCTACAAGGCCTATCTCGCATCGATCGGCAAAGACCCGAGCAAGCATTTCGTGGGCTTCCACGACGCGATCTCGTTCGACAATTTCATCGTAACCCGGCCGCGCGTCGCCCGCCTGACGTGGCTTGACGATCACTGAGGCGCTGCGCGACCGTGGCCCTCAGTGGTGGTCGCGCCAGCGATTGACGATCGGGTAGCGGCGATCCAGCCAGAAGGCCTTGCTCGAGAGACGCGTGCCAGGCGCGGACTGGTGACGCTTCCATTCCGAGATATAGAGCAGATGCTCGACCTTCTTGACGGTGTCGCGATCGTAGCCTTCGGCAACGAGATCGGCGACCGATGCGTCGCCCTCCACCAGTCCTTCGAGAATACCATCGAGTACCGGATAGGGCGGCAGGCTGTCCTCGTCCTTCTGGTCGGGGCGTAGTTCCGCGGAGGGCGGCTTGTCGATGATCGCGCGCGGGATCACCTCGCCCCCGGGGCCCTTCATCCAGTCGCGGTGATTGGCGTTGCGCCAACGGCAGGTCTCGAAGACGCGGGTCTTGTAGAGATCCTTGATCGGATTGTAGCCGCCCGCCATGTCGCCGTAGATCGTCGCATAGCCCACGGCCATCTCGGACTTGTTGCCGGTGGTCAGAAGCATCTCGCCGAACTTGTTCGACAGCGCCATCAGCATCACACCGCGCAGGCGCGACTGGATGTTTTCCTCGGTCACGTCGGGCTGAGTGCCCTCCATCAGATGGGCAAGCGCATCCGAGACCGCATCGCGCGCCCCGTCGATCCGCACCGTGTCGAGGCGCATCCCCTGCCGCGTCGCTAGATCGGCCGCGTGATCGAGCGATCCCTGCGAGGTGTATTCCGAGGGCAGCATCACGCAATGCACGGCCTCCGGCCCCAGCGCGTCCGCTGCGATTGTCGCGACCAGCGCGGAGTCGATCCCGCCCGACAGGCCGAGAACGACCTTGGAGAAGCCCGACTTGCGCAGGTAATCACCGAGGCTTTCGACCATGGCGCGGTAGTCCTGCTCCCATTCCGAGGGCTGCGGATCGTCCCGGCCCGCAACGCAGGCCCAGCCCTCACCGTCACGCTCGAAATCGACATGGTCGATGATCTCGTCGAAAGGCGCGAATTGCGCGGCCAACTGGCCGTGACGGTTCAGCACGAAGCTCGCCCCGTCGAAGACCTGATCGTCCTGCCCACCGACCGAGTTGAGATAGGCGAGCGGCAGCCCGGTCTCGACCACGCGCGCGACCATGTGGGTCATCCGTACGTCGAGTTTGTTGCGGTGATAGGGTGAACCGTTCGGCACGATCAGGATCTCGGCCCCGGTCTCGGCCAGCGTCTCGGCCACATCCGGATGCCACGCATCCTCGCAGATCGGCGTCCCGATGCGCACGCCGTTGATCGCGTAGGGCCCGGAGATCTGGCCGGTATCGTAGATGCGATACTCGTCGAAAATCCCGTGATGCGGCAGATCGTGCTTGAGCATCCGCGCGACCAGCGCGCCGTCTTTCCAGACCCAGTAGGCGTTATACTGCCCCTGCTCCGTCCAGTAGGGCCCGCCGATGCCCAGCGCTGGGCCATCGGAAATCCGCGCGCCCAGCGCCTCCATCGCGGCGACCGCGTCGCGCACGAAGGCGGGCTTCGCGATCAGGTCCTGCGTCTGGTAGCCGGTCAGGAACATCTCGGGTAGCACGACCATGTCGGCGCCTGCGCGCTTGCCCTCCTGCCATGCGGCGAAGGCCTTCTCGGCATTGGCCTCCAGCGCGCCCACGGTGGGGTTGAGCTGGGCCATGGTGAGGCGGAAACGATCGGCCATAAGCGTCCTCGGGGCTGTTATCGCCCCCTCATTTAGCAGAAAACGATGGGGTGAAAAGGGGATGGCTGCCCTGCATTCGCCGCCCCTTCCCTTACGCGGCCCCGACACGACCGCCCTGCCCGCTTGTCAGGCTACCCCCGCGCAATTAACCTTTCCCCAAGCCCGGCAGAGCGCGAATCCACGCGCTCGCGAGACCGGGGCACAGGCAGCACCATCAGGGGGCACCATGGCAGGCGCGCAGCTTCGCATCGCGACATTGGCAGTTCTGATCGGATGCGCCGCGCAGATCGCGCCGGCGCAAGAGGTCATCACCAAGCAATACGACGACGGCGGCCTCTACAAGGGCACCTTCACCGATGGCAAGCAGGACGGCTACGGCAGCTACAAGCTCCCCTCGGGCTACGAATACGAAGGCCAATGGGTGATGGGCGAGATCAAGGGCGAGGGCCGCGCGCGCTTCCCCAACGGCTCGGTCTACGAGGGCCAGTTCGACCACGGCAAACCCAACGGCAAGGGCAAGATCACCTTCGCCGATGGCGGCACCTACGAGGGCGACTGGCTCAACGGTCAGATCACCGGCACCGGCACCGCGCATTACGCCAACGGCTCGGTCTATAAGGGCCAGTTCCGCAACGCGATGCATGACGGCAAGGGCACGCTCGAGAGCGCGAACGGCTATCGCTACGAGGGCGACTGGCTAGGCGGCGTCAAGCAAGGCATGGGCAAGATCACCTATCCCGACGGCTCTACCTACGAGGGCCAGATGGCGCATGGCCAGCGCGACGGCACCGGCACGCTCACAATGGCGGACGGGCTGACCTATGTCGGCGAGTGGAAGGCCGGCCAGATGAACGGCCGCGGCACGCTCACCCAACCCAATGGCGACGTCTATGAAGGCCAGATGGTCAACGGCAAGCGTCACGGGACCGGCAAGGTCACCTATGCCAATGGCGACACTTACGAAGGCGAGTTCCTCCTCGACAAGCGCCACGGCACCGGCACCTTCCACGGCAAGGACGGCTACGTATACACGGGCCAGTGGAAGGAAGGCCGGATCGAAGGTCAGGGCAAGGTGAAATACCCCGACGGCTCGGTCTACGAGGGCAGCTTCAAGAACGACCTGCCCGACGGTCAGGGCAAGATCACCTATCCCGACGGCTCCAGCTACGAGGGCGGCTGGGCGCATGGCGTCATACAGGGCACCGGCACGGCGCGCTACGCGAACGGGCTCGTCTACGAGGGCGAGTTCAAGAACGCGCGCAATGACGGGAAGGGCAAGATGACCTACCCGGACGGCTACAGCTACGAGGGCGATTGGGTGAACGGGCAGCGCGAGGGTCAGGGCGTCGCGCGCTATGCCGACGGCACGACCTACGAGGGCGGTTTCAAGAACGGCCAGCGCGACGGAACCGGCAAGCTGACCATGCCGGACGGGTTCACTTACGAGGGCCAGTGGCGCAACGGTGCGATCGACGGGCAAGGCCGCGCAACCTATGCCAATGGCGACACCTACGAGGGCAGCTTCGCGAATGGCAAGCGCGAGGGGCAAGGCACGATGACCTACGCCTCCGGGAACGTCGCGAGCGGCGAGTGGTCGAATGACAAGCTCCAGGATACCAGCGCGCCTGCGACGCAGGCGACGCCCGATGCCAGTACCGAGACTCCACCAGCCCCGGCGAACGAACCGGACGCGCAATCCGCTCCGTCTGCAAACTGATCCGGACGCGAGACCGGGCCGAGCGCCCTACAAGGCCTCGCCCCTGTCGAGCTTCTCCAGCAGCGCCTCCGCCGTCTTCAGCTTGGCCTCACGGGTCTCTGTCTTCTGCTTGTCCCAGTTGCGATAGACCAGCCCCATGCGCGGATTGCCCTCGAACCGGTCGCGATGCCGGTCGAGGAAATGCCAGTAAAGGCTGTTGAACGGGCAAGCTTTTTCCCCGTCCTTCGCCTTCACGTCATAGGCGCAGCCGTCGCAGTAATCGGACATCTTGTCGATATAGGCGCCCGAGGAAATGTAAGGTTTCGAGGCCACCACTCCGCCATCGGCGAACTGGCTCATCCCCGCCGTGTTCGGCGCCTCCACCCATTCATAGGCGTCGATATAGACGGCGAGATACCAGTCCTGCACTTGGCGCGGGTCGATGCCTGCCAGCAGCGCGAAATTGCCCGTGACCATCAGCCGCTGGATATGATGCGCATAGGCCAGATCGCGGGTCTGCCCGATCGCGGCCTTCATGCAGACCATCTCCGTCTCGCCCGACCAGTAGAACCACGGTAGATCACGTTTGTGGTGCAGCGCGTTGCGCGAGGTGTAATCCGGCCCTTCGAGGAAATAAATGCCGCGCATGTATTCCCGCCAACCGAGAATCTGCCGGATGAACCCTTCCACCGAATTGATCGGCGCGTCCCCCGCCTTGTACGCCTCTTCCGCGGCCTTGCAGACCTCCAGCGGCGAAAGCAGACCGAGATTGATGCTCGACGACAGGATCGAGTGATGCAGCAGCCGGTCCCCGGCCAACATCGCGTCCTGATAGGTCCCGAAATCGTGCAGATTGTGGGCGATGAGATGCTCCAGCGCGCGTTCGGCCTGCGCGCGGCTGACCGGCCAGTTGAATTCGTCGAGCGATCCGAAATTATCGGGAAATTCCGCCTCGACCATCTCGAGCACCTCCTGCACGAGCGCATCCTTGCGGAAGGTCGGCGCGGGCTCGCGGAACAGGTCGGGCTGGGCGGGCTTGCGGTTCTCCTTGTCAAAATTCCATTCGCCGCCCGCCGGGTCGTCACCTTCCATCAAGAGCCCCGTTTCGCGACGCATCTCGCGGTAGAACCACTCCATCCGGAGCTCCTTGCGCCCCTCGGCCCAGTCGGCGAAGCGCTTTTCAGAGCAGATAAAGCGATCGTCGGGCAGTTGCCGGATCTTGATCGGCGCGCTCTCGAAGGCCTGACGCAAGCGCCATTCGCCGGGGGCGAGTGTGATGACCTCGTCGGCCCCCTCTTCTTCGGCGCGGCGCGCGAATTCGCCAACCAACGAGCCCGCGTTGTCGTCATCGGTCAGCTTGGTGTAGCGGACCTGCCAGCCGTCGCGCTCCAACTCGTCGGCGAAGCGGCGCATCGCGGCGAAGGTCAGCGCCAGCTTCTGCTTGTGATGGCCGGTATAGGTCGCTTCCTCGCGCACCTCGGCCATCACGACCACGTCCGCGCTCTTGTCGCCGCAGCGCAAAGCCGCGCCGTCATGGCTCAGCTGATCGCCCAGCACCGCGATCAGCTTAGTCATAGATCATCTTCCGGGTCATGCCGCCATCGACGACCAGCACCTGCCCCGTCACAAAGCCCGCGTCAGCGAGGTAGAGCACGGCCTCGGCAATGTCACTCGGCTCACCCACACGGCCCACGGGATGCTGCGCGTGATCCGCTTCGCCCAAGGCCTCGCCGCTCGAATTGATCCAGCCGGGGGCAATCGCGTTGACCCGCACCTCCGGCCCAAGGCTCACCGCCATCGCATGGGTCAGCGACGTGACGCCGCCCTTCGCCGCCGCATAGGCGAAGGTATCGGGCTCGGATTGCAGCGCGCGCGTCGAGGCCATGTTGACCACTGCCCCCTGCCCTTTGCGCAAGGCGGGCAAAGCCTCGCGCGCCATCAGGAACGTCCCGGTCAGATGCGGGTCGATCCACTTGTGCCACGCCTCCAGCGTCAGCTCCTCCAACGGTCCGCATTCGGGATCGGCCGGCCCACCATTGTTCACCAGGAGATCGAGCGTCTCGAACCCGGCCTCCGCGACCGCAGACCGAACATCGTCTTCGCTCCCCAGATCGCAACGGATCGCTTGCAGGCCTTCGCGCGCCTCCAGCGGGCCGATATCCAGATCGAGCGCCGCGACCTGCCAGCCGCGATCCAGCAGCGCCTCGGTGATGGCGCGACCGATGCCGCGCGCGGCGCCGGTGACGATGGCGTTTCGGGTTACCATGGAATCTCCTTGCCTGCGTAGTCGTAAAAGCCGCCCGATTGCGCGGGCGTCAGCGCGCCCAACACATCCAGCAACCGGCGCGCGGCGTCTTCGGGGGCGAGCTTGTCGCGCGGGTAATCGGCGGTAAAGGGGGTGTCTACCGTGCCCGGATGCAGCGCCGCGATCACGAGCTGCTTGTGAGAGCGCCCCAGCTCGATCGCCGCGCCATGCAGCAGCTGGTTCAGGGCCGCTTTCGAGGTCCGATAGCTATACCAACCGCCCAAACCGTTATCGCCGATCGAGCCGACCCGCGCCGAGAGCGCCGCGAACCGTGCGGGCTTGTCCCGGGGCAGAAGGCGGGCTGCATGTTTCAAGACCAGCGCCGGACCCATCGCGTTCACGGCGAACTGGCTCTGCAATTCCTCGGGGGTCAGATGCGACAAGGCCTTTTCCGGCGTACCGAGCGCGCCCGAGGCCACGAAGATCAGATCGACCGGCTCGTCGATCCCGCGCAGCCCCGCCTCGACCGCGCGTTCATCCGTGACATCGAACGCGTCGCGCGACCGCGACAGCCCCGTCACCGCGAAGCCGCGCGCCTCCAGCTCCGCCTGGATCGCCGCGCCGATCCCGCCCGTATCTCCGATCACGATTGCCTGACCTGCCACTGTCGCCTCCGTTATATGCGCCCAAAGGCTACGCGGCCCCACCTCCAGCGGTTCCTTTTTTGCTTTTCATTTATCACTTGGCGCCTATAGTGCCCCTCATGACACGGGTTAAGCATATTCAACTCACCGCAGCCGGGGCGCTCGCCCAAGGCGCGATGCCCCGTGGTCTCCTTCTTCTTAGCAGCCTCTGAGCGTGCCTTCGGGCGCGAACGCTCAGGGGTAGCCAGCGCCCGGACAACTCCCGAAAGCCACCGCGCAATGCTGGCCTTCGGGCCCAAGTAACGCTAAGAGCCAAGACGAAAGAGACTAGCAGATGGCCCAGACCATGATCGACAAAAACCGCGTTCTGATTTTCGACACGACCCTGCGTGACGGCGAGCAATCGCCGGGTGCGACGATGACCCATGACGAGAAGCTCGAGATCGCCGATCTGCTCGACGAAATGGGCGTGGATATCATCGAGGCCGGCTTCCCGATCGCCTCCGAGGGCGATTTCGAAGCCGTCAGCGATATTGCGAAACGCGCCAAGTTCTCGACCATTTGCGGGCTCGCCCGCGCGAGGCTGCCCGATATCGACCGCTGTTGGGAAGCCGTGCAGCACGCGAAGTCGCCGCGCATCCACACTTTCATCGGCACTTCGCCGCTGCACCGCGCGATCCCGAACCTGACGATGGACGAGATGGCCGACGTGATCCACGAGACCGTCAGCCACGCGCGCAACCTGTGCGACAACGTGCAGTGGTCGCCGATGGATGCCACCCGGACCGAGCATGACTATCTCTGCCGCGTCGTCGAAATCGCGATCAAGGCGGGCGCCACCACGATCAACATCCCCGACACGGTGGGCTATACCGCGCCGGTCGAATCCGCCGACCTGATCCGGATGCTGCTCGAGCGGGTGCCGGGCGCCGACGAGATCATCTTCGCGACGCACTGCCACAACGATCTGGGCATGGCGACGGCGAACGCGCTGGCCGCGGTCGATGCAGGCGCGCGCCAGATCGAATGCACGATAAACGGTCTGGGTGAGCGCGCGGGCAACACCGCGCTCGAAGAGGTGGTGATGGCGATGAAGGTTCGTCAGGACATCATGCCCTACCAGACCCATATAGACACGACGAAGATCATGAACATCTCGCGCCGCGTGGCGCAGGTGTCGGGCTTCCCGGTGCAATTCAACAAGGCGATCGTCGGCAAGAACGCCTTCCTGCACGAAAGCGGCATCCACCAGGATGGCGTGCTGAAGAATGTCGAAACCTTCGAGATCATGAAGCCCGCCGATATCGGCCTCAACGAGGCGAATATCGCGATGGGCAAGCATTCGGGCCGCGCCGCGCTGCGCGCCAAGCTCAAGGATCTCGGCTACGAGCTGGGCGATAACCAGCTCAAGGACGTCTTCGTCCGCTTCAAGGCGCTGGCCGACCGCAAGAAGGAAATCTACGACGAGGACC
Source organism: Thioclava sp. JM3 (assembly GCF_002213185.1). NCBI lineage: Bacteria > Pseudomonadati > Pseudomonadota > Alphaproteobacteria > Rhodobacterales > Paracoccaceae > Thioclava > Thioclava sp. JM3. Next base: position 104,574 of record NZ_NBOB01000008.1, on the reverse strand, counting down.
TGATCGCGCTGATGACCGACAGCGCCGCGAACACCGCCGACGACTACCTGCAGGTCAAATGGCTGCGCGTGGTCTGTGGCTCGGACGGTCAGGAAGCCGAGCTGAAGATGCTCGTCGATGGTGAGGAAAAATCCAGCAAGTGCCAGGGCGACGGCCCGGTCGACGCGGTCTTCAACTGCGTCAAGGAAATCTATCCGACGCACGCGAAGCTGAAGCTCTATCAGGTGCACGCGGTCACCGAAGGCACCGACGCGCAGGCGACCGTTTCGGTGCGCCTCGAGGAAGATGGGCGGATCGGCACCGGGGCCGCGTCGGACACCGACACGATCCTCGCGAGCGTGAAGGCCTATGTCGGCGCACTCAACCGCCTGCGCTTCCGCAGCCAGAAAACCGCGCCCGACGCGGACGTGAAAACGGTGAACTACAAGCTCTGAGCCCACCGCCAGTTGCACAGCTTTCGGGCAGCCCGAGAACGGCTGCCCGTTTTCATGTCGACCCGGCGCGATTTTCCCGTTTTCAGCACGATTTCGTGACGCATCGCATATCTGCAATTTCAAGCGCATTTCCGCGGGGAAATCCGCCCGAAATGTTGAAAAAGGTCAATCGCTTGGCCTTGCCTCAGCGGATAACCGCAAGGGGGCTTCGCCTACGGCGCAAATCCGCTTCCCCGTAAGGGCCGCTTTGACTATACGAGGCGCGGGCCGTGGCTTGGCGCGAGTCGCGGTATTTCTAAGAAATTTGGGATGGGACAGGCGTAATATGGTTGGTGGGATCTTCTCCTCGGACATGGCGATCGACCTCGGGACGGCGAACACGCTGGTCTATGTCAAAGGCAAAGGGATCGTGCTGAACGAGCCCTCGGTGGTCGCCTATCACGTCAAGGACGGCAAGAAGCAGGTGCTGGCGGTCGGTGAAGACGCCAAGCTGATGCTCGGCCGGACCCCCGGCTCTATCGAGGCGATCCGCCCGATGCGCGACGGCGTCATCGCGGATTTCGACAGCGCCGAGGAAATGATCAAGCATTTCATTCGCAAGGTGCACAAGCGCTCGACCTTCTCGAAGCCGAAGATCATCGTCTGCGTTCCGCATGGCGCGACCCCGGTGGAGAAGCGCGCGATCCGTCAGTCGGTTCTCTCGGCAGGTGCGCGCCGCGCCGGCCTGATTGCAGAGCCGATTGCGGCCGCCATCGGTGCGGGCATGCCGATCACCGACCCCACGGGTTCGATGGTGGTCGATATCGGCGGCGGCACGACCGAGGTCGCGGTCCTTTCGCTGGGCGACATCGTCTATGCGCGCTCGGTGCGCGTGGGCGGCGACCGGATGGACGAGGCGATCATCTCCTACCTGCGCCGCAACCAGAACCTTCTTGTGGGCGAATCCACCGCCGAGCGGATCAAGACCACGATCGGTACCGCGCGGATGCCCGATGACGGGCGCGGCATGAGCCTTCACGTGCGCGGCCGCGACTTGTTGAACGGCGTGCCGAAGGAAACCGAGATCACGCAGGCCCAGGTCGCCGAGGCGCTGTCCGAGCCGGTCCAGTCGATTTGCGACGCGGTGATGCAGGCGCTCGAAACCACCCCGCCGGACCTCGCCGCCGACATCGTCGACCGTGGCGTGATGCTGACGGGGGGCGGTGCGCTTCTGGGCGAACTGGATCTGGCGCTGCGCGAGCAGACCGGCCTTTCGATTTCGATCGCCGATCAGTCGCTCAACTGTGTTGCGCTCGGCACCGGCAAGGCGCTTGAATATGAAAAGCAGCTTCGCCACGTCATTGACTACGACAGCTGAGCCGGGCCCGGGATTGCACCACGCCCGGCCAGTGATCTGACCGGAGACGGATTTGGCCAGAAATCGCGACGATCAGGACTATATCGGACCGCTGCGCCGACTGGGCGTTGCGGTTCTTGTCGTCGTGCTACTGGCTCTCTTCCTGGTCTGGCGCATCGACAGCCCGCGGATGGAGCGGTTCCGCTCTGCCCTCGTGGATCGCTTCGTGCCCAGCTTCGATTGGGTGATGGCCCCGGTCACCAAGCTCACCGACATGGTCGAGGGCTTCCAGTCCTATTCCCGCATCTACGAGCAGAACCAGGAGTTGCGCCGCGAGCTGCAACAGATGAAGGCGTGGAAGGAAGCCGCCGTTCAGCTGGAGCAGCAGAACGCCAAGCTGCTTGCCCAGAACAAGGTGCGGCTCGACCCGAAACTCACCTCTGTGTCGGGGCGTGTGCTGGCCGATAGCGGCTCGCCGTTCCGGAAATCGGTGCTGCTGAATGTCGGCAAGCGCGACGGCATTGTTGATGGCTGGGCCACGATGGATGGGCTGGGCCTCGTGGGGCGAATCTCGGGCGTGGGCTCCTCGACCTCGCGGGTGCTGCTGCTGACCGACGCCTCGAGCCGCATCCCGGTTACGATCCCGGCCTCGGGGCAGAACGCGATCCTTGCGGGCGACAACTCCCCTTACCCGTTCGTGGATTTCCTCGAACATCCCGACCGCGTGCGCCCGGGCGACCGCGTGATCTCCTCGGGCGATGGCGGGGTCTTCCCGGCGGGGCTGCTGGTCGGTCAGGTCTTCCAGGGCCGCGACAAGCGGCTGCGCGTGCGCCTCGCCGCCGATTACGAACGGCTCGATTTCCTGCGCGTGTTGCGCTCGCACCCGGCCGAGCGGATCGAGAACGCGGGCGGGCTGATCGCGCCCGACCCGAAAGTCATCGAACAGGAAGCGGCCGAGAAGGCGCGCGCCGAGGCCGCCGCGGGCGCACTCGAACCCGATGGTGGGTCGGAGGGCGGAAACGGGGGCAGCCAATGATCGACCCCATCACCCGCCGCCGCGTCAGCTACCGCACGCTTTTCGTCGTGATCGGCCTCGTACTGATCTTCGTGCGCCTGATGCCGGTCGACCATTCGCCGGGCGGCCTGCCGGGCCCCGACCTGACCTTGGCGCTGACGCTGGCCTGGGTGCTGCGGCGTCCCGAATACGCCCCGGCCCTGCTGATCGTTCTGGTTTTTCTGCTTGAAGACATCATGTTCTGGCGGCCCATCGGACTTTGGACGCTGATCGTCCTCGGCGCGACCGAATTCCTGCGCCGCCGCGAACAAAGCCTGCGCGATCTGCCCTTCGCGCTGGAATGGGCGTTGGTCGCGGGCGTGCTGCTCGCTATGGTGTCGGTGAAGCGCATCGTCCTGCTTGTCACGATGGTCGATCAGCCAAGCCTCGGGCTGGAGCTGTTCCAGATGCTGGTGACGCTGGCCGCCTATCCGGTGGTTGTGCTGGTGTCGCGCGTGGCCTTCGGCCTGCGCCGCGCGGCGCCGGGCGAAGTCGACGCCTACGGACATCGAATGTGAGGGGGCCCAGAATGAGACGATCCCCGAAAGAGACCGAAGTCAGCACCCGCCGCATCACGCGACGCGGCTTGCTCTTGGGCGGCGCGCAGGCGGCGGTCGTGGCCGTGCTGGCGGCGCGGATGCGCAAGATGCAGCTCGAAGACGCCAAGCAATACCGGCTGCTGGCCGAGGGCAACTCGGTGAAAATCCGGCTGATCCCGCCCGCGCGCGGGCTGATCTTCGACCGCAACGGTGTGCTTCTGGCCGGTAATGAGCAGAATTACCGCGTCACGATCACGCGCGAGGATACAGACGACGTCGATGCGACGCTCGCTGCGCTGCGCCGTCTGATCCCGATTACCGATGGCGATACGAAAGACATCCTGCACGATATCCGCCGCCGCCCGCCGACGACGCCGGTCACGGTGGCCGACCGCCTGACATGGGACGAGTTCTCGCGCGTCGCGGTGAACGGCCCCTCGCTGCCCGGTGTGAGCCCCGATGTCGGCCTGTCGCGCCTCTATCCGCGCCGCGAGGATTTTGGCCATGTGATCGGCTATGTCGGCCCGGTCTCGGATTACGATCTGAGCAAGATGGAAGACCCCGATCCGCTGCTGCTGATCCCGAAATTCCAGCTCGGCAAGACCGGCATCGAGTCGAAAGAGGAAAGCGTTCTGCGCGGTCAGGCGGGCCAGCGCCGGGTCGAGGTGAACTCCGCCGGGCGCGAGATGCGCGAACTCTCGCGCGAGCCCGGCAAGCCGGGCGAGAATCTGCAACTGACGCTCGACTATCGACTGCAGAACTACGCGCTGCAGCGGTTGGAGAACGAATCCGCCGCGACCGTGGTGATGGATGTGACCAATGGCGACGTGCTGGCCTGCGCCTCCGCGCCCAGCTTCGATCCCAACCTCTTCGTGCGCGGCATCTCCGTCGCAGATTACCAGCGCCTCACGCAGGACGACCATCGGCCGCTCGCCGACAAGACCGTCCAGGGTCTCTACCCTCCGGGCTCGACCTACAAGATGGTCACCGCACTTGCCGCGCTCGAGGCAGGGCTGGTGACGCCGGAGGAAACCATCTGGTGCCCCGGCTATGTCGAGATCGCGGGCCGCCGCTTCCACTGCTGGAAGGGCGCCGGCCACGGCCATGTGAACATGACCAAGAGCATGGAGCAGTCCTGCGACGTCTATTACTACGAGCTTTCGCAGCGCGTCGGCATCGACAAGATGAGCGACATGGCCAAGCGCCTGGGCGTGGGCGTCCGGCCCGACCTGCCGATGTCCGCGGTGAAAGAGGGCGTGGCCCCGACCAAGGAATGGAAGCAGGAGCGCTACGGCAAGGACTGGCTGATCGGCGACACCGCGAACGCGGCGATCGGTCAGGGCTATGTTCTGGCCTCGCCGATGCATCTCGCGATCATGGCGGCGCGCATCGCCTCGGGTCGGAAGGTAGAGCCGCGCCTGATCCGCGCCCGTGACGGGGTGGAGCAACCGATCCGCGTCACCGACGATCTCGGCGTGGAAAAAGCCTATCTCGACAGCGTGCGCAAAGGCATGACCGCAGTGGTGAACTCCTCGCACGGCACCGCGCGCGGGTCGCGCATCGCGATGAAGGAATGGAAGATGGCGGGCAAGACCGGCACCTCTCAGGTCCGCAACATCACCAAGGCCGAGCGCGCCCGTGGCGTGATCCGCAACGACCAATTGCCGTGGAACCGTCGCGACCACGCACTCTTCGTGGCCTTCGCCCCCGTCGACAATCCGCGCTACGCCGTCTCGGTCGTGGTGGAACACGGCTCGGGCGGTTCGACGGCAGCAGCCCCGATCGCGCGCGACGTGTTGCTGTTCGCGCTGGCGGGCGGCCTGCCCCCGGACGATGCCTATCCGTCCTTCGCCCGCGCGAAGGCCAAGGAGCTGAACGAAACGCTCGATCTCGTCGATCCCGACACCGTGCAGAAGCCGCAGGAGCGATCGCGCGCATGAGTTATCTCGAGAGCAACCTCAAGACCGTCCCGGTCGGCTGGCGCAAGATCTTCTACCTGAACTGGCCGCTGGTGATCCTGCTGACGGCGGTCGCCTGCGCCGGCTTCCTGATGCTCTACTCAGTTGCGGGTGGCAATATCCACACCTGGGCCGAACCGCAGATGAAGCGTTTCGCGCTCGGCATGATCGCGATGTTCACCGTGGCCTTCGTTCCAGTATGGTTCTGGCGCAACGTCTCGGCCTTGGCCTATTTCGTGGCGCTTCTGCTGCTGGTTGCGGTGGAATTCTTCGGCGCAATCGGTATGGGCGCACAGCGCTGGCTGGAGATCGGCCCGCTGCGCATCCAGCCTTCCGAGTTGATGAAGATCACCCTCGTGATGCTCCTCGCCGCCTATTACGATTGGCTGCCTGTCGAGAAGGTCTCGCGCCCGCTCTGGGTCTTCATCCCGGCGGTGATCATTCTCGCGCCCACCTTCCTCGTGCTGGCCCAGCCCGACCTCGGCACCGCCGTCATGCTGGTGCTTGGCGGCGCTTTCGTGATGTTCGCGGCCGGGGTGTCGTTTTGGTATTTCGGCACCGTGATCGCGCTGGTCGTCGGGCTGGTCTTCGGCGTGATGGAAAGCCGGGGCACGGAATACCAGCTGCTGCACGACTACCAATACAAGCGCATCGACACCTTCCTCGATCCTGGCTCGGACCCGCTTGGCGCGGGCTACAACATCATGCAGGCGCAGATCGCGCTCGGCTCGGGTGGCTGGTCGGGGCGCGGCTTCATGCAGGGCACGCAATCGCGGCTGAACTTCCTGCCGGAGAAGCACACCGACTTCATCTTCACCACGCTCGCCGAGGAGTTCGGCTTCGTCGGCGCCTTCGGCTTGCTGATGCTTTACACCGGGATCATCGGCTTCGCCCTCTATACCGCGATGGCAACGAAGGACCGCTTCGCCTCACTCCTCAGTTTCGGGGTCGCGGGAACGTTTTTCTTCTTCTTCGCGATCAACATGGCGATGGTGATGGGGCTGATGCCCGTCGTGGGTGTGCCCCTGCCACTGGTGAGTTACGGCGGCACCGCGATGATGATCCTGCTTGCCGCCTTCGGGTTGGTGCAAAGCGCCCATATCCATAGACCGAGGCAAAGATGATCCGCGTCCTTTTCGCCGACAAGCCCGAGAACTGGGGCCGTTACGAAACCCCGCTGACCGAGGCGATCGCCGCGACCGGCGTCGAGGCGCAGATCGTGCAGCCCGGCGAGAGCGACCCGGCTCAGATCGACTATGTCGTCTATTCACCGCAAGGCCCGGTGCAGGATTTCACCGCCTATACCGGCGCGAAAGCCGTACTGAATCTCTGGGCCGGGGTGGAGCGTGTCGTGGGCAACGACACCCTGACCCAGCCGCTGTGTCGGATGGTGGATGCGGGGCTGGAGCGCGGCATGGTCGAGTACGTGACCGGCCATGTGCTGCGCTATCACCTCGGAATTGACGCGACACTGGCCCAGCAGGACGGCGTCTGGCGTCATGACGACGGCGTGCCGCCCTTGGCGCGCGACCGCTCGGTGGTGATGCTGGGTTTGGGAGCGTTGGGCAAAGCCTGCGCCGAAGCGCTGGCGGGGCTGGGCTTTGCCGTCACGGGCTGGAGCCGGACGCGGAAGGACATCCCCGGGATAACCTGCCTGAGCGGCGACGATGGGCTAGCGGAGGCGCTGTCGCGCGCCGAGATTCTCGTCTCGATCCTGCCCGACACGCCCGAAACCAGCAACCTTCTGAACGCGGACACGCTGGCGCAGATGCCGAAAGGCGCGCGGCTCGTCAATCCGGGCCGCGGGACGCTGATCGACGATGACGCGCTGCTAGCGGCGCTGGATCGCGGCCAGATCGGCCACGCGACGCTCGATGTGTTCCGCGTCGAGCCTCTGCCCCCCGAGCACCCCTATTGGGCGCATCCGCAGGTGACGGTGACGCCCCATATCGCCGCCGAGAGCCGGGCCGAGACCGCCTCCGAGGTGATTGCCGAAAATATCCGGAGGGGCGAGGCGGGCGAGCCGTTCCTCTATCTCGTGGATCGCTCGCGCGGCTATTGAGCGCAGGGGGCGCTGCACCGCTCTCGTGCCCTTCGCGTGCGCTTCGGACGTTCGACAGGGCGTCCTTGCTGATCCCGCCTCATCCCCCGGTATATTTACGCCAAGAAGAAGATCAGAGCGTGGGAGCGTCGAGACCAATCTGCTTCGCGAGATCCGCGAGGCGGGTTTCCTTGCCAGACCAGTCGGCGGCGCGCGATGCGAACAGCGTCGCCTGAGACTGGTGGATCAACCCGTCTGAGAGGATCTTCAGGTGGTTCGCGCGCAGCGTCTCCCCGCTGGAGGTGATGTCGGCCACGGCCTCGGCAGTGAGGTTCGCGATGGTCCCCTCGGTCGCGCCTTGGCTGTCGACAAGCTGCCAGTCGGCTACGCCTTCGCGGGTCAGGAATTCACGCACCAGCCGGTGATATTTGGTGGCGATCCGCAGGCGGAAGCCGTGGGTGGCGCGGAAGCGGTGGGCGGCGGCGTCGAGGTCTTCGAGGCTGTCCACGTCCGACCAGCAGTCCGGCACCGCAATGATCAGATCGGCATGGCCGAAGCCCATCGGCGCGAGATCGGCGACCTGGCTTTCCCAATCGGCGAGCTTCTCGCGCACGAGATCGGAGCCGGTGACGCCCAGATGGATACGCCCCGCCGCCAGTTCGCGCGGAATCTCTCCGGCCGACAGGAGCACGAGTTGCACGCCGTCCGCCCCTTCGACCGCGCCGGCATATTCACGCTCGGACCCGGTGCGCTTTAGCGTGATGCCGCGCTCCGCGAACCAGTCGAAGGTCTTCTCCATCAGACGCCCTTTGGAGGGCACGCCGAGTTTGATCATGCTTGCGCCTCCAGATCGGCCATCAACCCTGCACGGATCACGCCGCCCACGGCGGGGATTTCGCGCCCCTGCCCCAATTGCCGGGTCAGCGCGTCGTAGCGTCCTCCGGAGGCGACCGGCGGCAGTGCCGGATCGGCGGCGGTGAAGGTAAAGACGAAGCCGTCGTAGTATTCCATGGTCGAGCGACCGTGGCTCGCGTCGAAATTGATCGCAGCGAGGTCGATGCCGCGGGTGGCAAGCGCGTCGAGCCGTTTTTCGAGCCGCGCGATGGCGGGTTCGATCGCTTGGATGCCGAGAGCGCGCAGCGCGGCAGGCGCCTGATCGGCGGCGCAGCGCAGCTCGGCGAGCTTGCCCATCGCGGCGACCGCGTCGGTCGGAATCGGCGCAGCAGCGGCATCGGCGGCGAGCGTGGCGATCCGCGCCTCCATCTCTTCGCGCGAGCGCAGCCCGATCCAAGGCGCGCCGGAGCGTTGGCCGCTCAGCAGATCGGCGCGGGCTTTGGGCACCTCGACCTGACCCGAATAACGCGCGAGCAGATGCTGGAACCGCTTGGGGCGCCAGATATGGCGGGCGAGCGCGGCCTTGCGCTCGGGCATCGTGTCCAGCCCGTCGACGGCGGCGCGTAGCAGGCCCATATCCCCGATCGTGGCGGACAGGTTCAGCTTCGCGAGCATATCCGAGAACAGCGCGAAGACTTCTGCATCTGCGGCATCGGGGTCGGCGCGGTCGAAGATTTCGAACCCGGCCTGAAAATACTCATTGGCGCGCGCGGCGCCGCGATGATCCTGACGGCGGAACACCTCGCCCGCATAGGCGTAGCGCGCAGGCTCGGCGCCATTGGCCATGTGCTCCTGCACGACCGGCACGGTGAAATCCGGGCGCAGCATCATCTCGCCGCGCAGCGGGTCGGCGGTGACATAGGCGCGGGCGCGGATATCCTCGCCATAAAGGTCGAGAAGCGCCTCGGCGGGCTGCAGGATATCGGGCGTGACCTCGACCGCACCCGCTTTGACGAATTGCTCCAGCAGACGGCCTGCCTGTGCCCGTGCTTGCGCCTTGTCCGCCATCACTCGGCCTCGTAGCGCGCAAGGATTTCTTGCACTTTTGCGACCATTTCTCCGGTCGGAACCTCGAATTGCGCCGGTTGGGATTTCCATTCTTCAACCGTCGCGTCCTGCGCGATCTTCGCGCCGAGGATCAGATCCTTGATCTGGACGACGCCGCGTTCGGCCTCGTCCGAGCCTTGGATGATCGCCACCGGGCTTTCGCGTTTATCGGCATATTTCAACTGGTTGCCGAAGTTCTTCGGGTTGCCCAGATAGACCTCGGCGCGCAGCCCTGCCCCGCGCAGCGTCGACGCCAGCGCCATGTATTCTGCCATCCGGTCGCGATCCATCACGGTCACGACGACCGGGCCCTGAGCAGAGCCGCCGATGCGGCCCTTGGCGCGGAGCGCGGCCAGAAGGCGGTCGACGCCGATCGAGACGCCGGTGGCAGGAACGACCTGACCGGTGAAGCGCTTGACGAGGTCGTCATAGCGCCCGCCACCTGCGACCGAGCCGAATTGCCGCGGTCGGCCCTTTTCGTCGGTGATCTCGAAGGTCAGTTCGGCTTCGAAAACCGGGCCGGTATAATAGCCCAGCCCCCGCACGACCGACGGATCGATCACGATGCGGTCGGGGCCGTAGCCCTGCGCGTCGAGAAGCGACGCGATCTGCTCCAGTTCATCCACGCCTTCCGCACCCAGCGCAGAGCCTTCGACCAGCTCGCGCAGCCGCGCGACGGTGGTGGCGTTGTCTTCGCGCTTGGCCTCCATGAAGCCCATGACCGTATCGGCCTGTGCTTCGGACAGCCCCGCGCCCTTGGTGAAGTCGCCGGAGTCGTCCAGACGCCCCTCGCCCATCAGAAGGCGCACGCCCTCCTCGCCGAACTTGTCGAACTTGTCGATGGCCCGCAGAACGATGCCGCGCTCTTCTTCGAACTTGGTCGGATCGGCCGGGTCCAGAACGCCCGCGACTTCCATCACGCCGTTCAGAACCTTGCGGTTGTTCACCCGCACGACGTAATCGCCGCGCGGAATGCCGACGGCTTCCAGCGCATCCGAAAGCATCCCGCAAATCTCTGCATCGGCGGCCACGGACGGCGCACCCACGGTATCGGCATCGCATTGATAGAACTGGCGGAACCGGCCCGGGCCGGGCTTTTCGTTGCGCCAGACGGGGCCCATCGTGAAGCGACGATAGGGTGTCGGCAGATCGTTGCGGTATTGCGCGGCGACGCGGGCCAGCGGCGCCGTCATATCGTAGCGCAGCGCCAGCCACTTGCCGTCGTCTTCCTCCTGCCACGCGAAGACCCCCGCATTCGGGCGGTCCACATCGGGGAGGTATTTGCCCAGTGCCTCGACCGTCTCGATGGCCGAGGTTTCCAGCGCCTCGAAGCCATGCGTGCGATAGACCTCTGCGATTTTCGCCAGCATATCGGCGCGCTCGGTCACCTCCGTGCCGAAATAGTCGCGGAAGCCCTTCGGGGTCTCGGCCTTGGGACGGGGCTGCTTTTTCTGTTTCGCCATCGGCTTGCACCTGATCTTATCTCGCGCGAGGGTGTAGCCCAAGGGGCAGGCCCCGGCAAGCAATAGGAACGGCAGATGCAGGAACGGCTCGAACGGGCGGAAGAACAGATCGCCTATCTGACGCAAACGGTGGACGAGTTGTCCGATGTCATCGTCGCGCAGGCCCGTCAGATCGAACGGCTTGAGCGGCATCTGGGCCTGCTGATGGAGCGCGAGGCCGAGCGCGAATATGACAGCGGCGGCTCTATCCCTCTGGCCGATCAGAAACCACCGCACTGGTAATGGACGCGGCGCTCTGGGGGCTAAACGGTGTTTTCGTGAGCGCGCAGGCGCTCATCTACACCGCTTTGCTGGTCTGGCCCCCGGGCATCGACCTCCGTTCGACGATCGATCGGTTCGAGCTGTGGCAGGGAAGCGGCATCCTCGCGATGCAGGTCTTCTTCGCCGTGCCGCTGATGAGCGCGCTGATCTGGCAGACGCGCGCCCATCGGCAGACGATGTTTCTGGTTTCGTTGAGTTTCCTCGCAACAGGGCTGCTGGGTGCGGCCGCGTGGCTGGAGATGGGCATGATCTCCGGTGCGGTGCGCGACGGGATCAACGAGCCCGATCTGCTGCGCGGCGTGGCACTGTTGCGCTGGGGCGAGTTCGCCACCGCCCTGGCCGCCGCGATCACGCTGCGGCTGGCATGGGTGGCGCGCAGCCTGTGAGGCTCAGACCTCTTCGACCTCGCTGACCCCGCGCAGGCTGCGCAGCGCTCCTTTCACCTGCGCATTGACCGGCGCCTCGGGCATCGCGGTGATCTGGTAGCGGCAGCCGCGCTCGTTGTCATAGACCATGAAGCTGATTGGCCCGCGCGAATGGACCTTCCCTTCGCGGGCGACCCGCTCGACGAGGCTCGCCACCGAGGCGACCGCATCATTGTCGTCGATATGCACCAGCAGCCCGGAGGAGCCCGCATCCGCCGTCGCCTTGTCCACGGTCTGCGCCGCGTTGGCGACCATGCGCACCGACTCGCCATCCACCTCGACCTTCACGGTCAGCACCAGAAGGTTACCGGTTTCCAGCACGTCGCGGCAGGCTTCCAGCGCCTCCGACCAGAAAGCCACCTCGTAGGGGCCCGAGGCATCCGACAGCGCGACGAAGGCGAAACGGTTGCCCTTGGCGGATTTCTTCTCGCGCACCGAGGCGACCTCGCCCGCGATCTTGGTGACGAAGGGACCGCCCACGGCCTTTTGCTGCACCTCTTCCCAGCTCAGCACCTTCTTGCGCTTGAGCGCGGGCAGGTAATCCTCGATCGGGTGGCCCGAGAGGTAGAAGCCGATGGCTTTGTGTTCCTCGGCCAGACGCTCGCCCGGCAGCCAGTCGTCGGTATCGGCCAGACGCGGCGGCGGCAGATCGTCGCCCGCCTCGCCGAACAGCGACACCTGCGCCGACTCGCGCGCCTCGATCACCGCGCCCGACCACGCCATCAGCGATTCCAGCGACTCGAAGACGCGCTTGCGGTTCGGATCGAGCAGATCGAAAGCCCCGGCCCGCGCCAGCATCTCGAGCGGGCGTTTACCGACGCGCTTCATGTCGACACGCCGCGCGAAATCGAACAGATCCTTGAACGGCTCGTCGCCGCGCGCGGTCACGATCATCTGCATCGCGTCCACGCCCACATTCTTCAGCGCGCCCAGCGCGTAGACCAGCTTCTGATCGACCACGTCGAAGGTCGAGAGCGAACGGTTCACGCAAGGCGGAATGATCTCGATCCCCAGCTTCTTCTGCACCTCGTCGGCATAGATCGCGAGCTTGTCGGTCAGATGAATATCGCAGTTCATCACGCCGCCCATGAACTCGACCGCGTGGTTCGCCTTCAGCCAGCCGGTGTAATAGGACACCACCGCATAAGCCGCTGCGTGGGATTTGTTGAAGCCGTAGTTGGCGAATTTCTCCAGAAGGTCGAACACCTCGGAGGCCTTCTTCTTGTCGACCCCGTTCTTGGCCGCGCCTGCCTCGAATTTCGGACGCTCGGCGTCCATCGCCTCCTTGATCTTCTTACCCATCGCGCGACGGAGAAGGTCCGCGCCGCCAAGCGAGTAACCCGCCATGACCTGCGCGATCTGCATCACCTGCTCCTGATAGACGATGATGCCCTGCGTCTCTTCGAGGATATGGTCGATGGTCGGATGCACCGAAGTGATCTCCCGCAGACCGTTCTTCACCTCGCAATAGACCGGGATGTTCTCCATCGGACCAGGGCGATAGAGCGCCACCAGCGCCACGATGTCCTCGATACAGGTAGGCTTCATCTGGCGCAGCGCCGATTTCATGCCCTCCGATTCCACCTGGAACACCGCGACCGTCTTCGCGTCCGCGTAAAGCTTGTAGGTCTTCGGATCATCCAGCGGGATCGCGTTGATGTGGTTTTCCGCGCCCTCGGCGGGCTCGTAAAGCTGGTTGCCGGCGGCATCGACATGCAGCGGCCGGCCGGATTTGAAAATCAGTTCCATCGCCGAGCGGATCACCGTCAGTGTCTTCAGGCCGAGGAAGTCGAACTTCACCAGACCCGCCTGCTCGACCCATTTCATGTTGAACTGGGTCGCGGGCATGTCCGAGCGCGGATCCTGATAGAGCGGCACCAGCTCGTCGATCGGACGGTCGCCGATCACGACGCCCGCCGCGTGGGTCGAGGCGTTGCGCAGCAGGCCTTCGATCGCCTTCGCGTAATCGAGAAGCCGCGCCACGACCTCTTCGTTGCGGGCCGCCTCGCGCAGACGCGGCTCGTCGGCCAGCGCCTTCTCGATACTGACGGGCTTCACGCCTTCGACCGGGATCAGCTTCGACAGCTTGTCGACCTGGCCGTAGGACATCTGCAACACGCGCCCCACGTCGCGCACGGCGGCCTTCGACAGCAGCGCACCGAAGGTGATGATCTGGCCCACCTTCTCGCGCCCGTATTTCTTCTGCACGTATTGGATCACCTCCTCGCGGCGATCCATGCAGAAGTCGATATCGAAGTCCGGCATCGAAACGCGTTCCGGGTTGAGGAAGCGTTCGAACAGCAGCGAATAGCGCAGCGGATCAAGGTCGGTGATGGTAAGAGCGTAGGCGACCAGCGAACCTGCACCCGAGCCGCGCCCCGGCCCGACCGGAATGTCGTGATCCTTGGCCCATTTGATGAAGTCGGCAACGATCAGGAAGTAGCCCGGGAAGCCCATCTGCTCGATGATGTCGAGTTCGAATTTCAGCCGCGCCTCGTAATCCTCGACCGGCGCTGCATGCGGGATCACGTCGAGGCGGTTGCGCAACCCGTCCCACGCCTGACGCCGCAGTTCCTCGACCTCGTCATCGGCGAATTTCGGCAGGATCGGTGCCCGCTTGTAGGTCGAGAAGGCGCAGCGTTTCGCGATCTCGACTGTGTTCTCCACCGCTTCGGGCAGATCGGCGAAGAGCGCGACCATCTCGCCTTCGGACTTGAAATAATGCTGCGGGGTCAGACGGCGGCGCGGCTCGATCTGATCGACATAGGCGCCCTCCGCGATACAGATCATCGCGTCATGGGCCTCGTAAATCTCGGGCTTCGGGAAATAGACGTCGTTGGTCGCGACCAGCGGCAGACCCAGCTCGTAGGCCCATTCGACGAACGGCCGCTCGGTCGCCACTTCGGCCTCGGTCAGCGTGCCGCCCTCGCCCGGGTGGCGCTGTAATTCGACATAGAGGCGGTTCGGGTAGATGCCGGCGAGCTGTTGCAGAAGCGCCTTGGCGCGGTCCTTCGCGCCGTTCCGGATCAGCCGTCCAACCGGACCGTCGGGACCGCCAGAGAGACAGATCAGCCCCTCGGAATGGCGCTCCAGCTCCTCCAGAGTGACCTGAATCTGCGCCCCGTGCTTGTCGAGATAGAGGCACGAGTTCAGCTTCATCAGGTTCTCGTAGCCGCGCTCGGTCTGGGCCAGCAGAACGATCGGTGCAGGCAGGCGCGGACGCTCGCCCGGCTTGGCGGGATCGAATTCGAGCGATACCTGACAACCGACGATCGGCTGCAGCCCCGCCCCCGTCGCGGTCACGGAAAACTCGAGCGCCGCGAACATGTTGTTCGTGTCGGTCACGGCGACGGCGGGCATCCCCGCCGTCTCGCACATCTTCACGAGTTTCTTTGCGGGCACGGCGCCTTCGAGCAGGGAATACTCGGTATGGACGCGCAGATGAATGAATCGGGGGCTGGTCATGCCACCAGATTTAGCCGGTCGTGTCGCCCCGCGCCAGCCTCTCGCCGCGTCCTCCAGACGCTTCGCGTTCGACCGTTCGGCGTCGCTCGACGCCCAAATCTTGATCGTCGGATCAAGATTCGAGCAGCGCATGATCGAGAATCCCTTGCCAAAGCCCGTCCGCATCGGCTTTGCTGGGCAGGTCCCGTTCTACGCCGCATCGAGGGGGACCGCAGGGACGACTGGTAAGGCGGCGGATTTTTCTTATGGAGATCACGTTTCTTCTCAATGGAGAAACCCGGACGGTGGCGATTACCGATCCGACGCAATCTGTGCTCGACTGGCTGCGCGCCGAAGGCCTGACCGGCACCAAGGAGGGTTGCAACGAGGGCGATTGCGGGGCCTGTTCGGTCATCGTGACCGACGCCAACGGGGCCAAACCGCTCAATGCCTGCCTGATGATGATGCCCCATCTGCACGGGCGCGCGCTGCGCACCGTCGAAGGCGTCGCGGGGCCGAAGGGCGAATTGCACCCAGTTCAGCAGGCAATGGTCGACCATCACGGCTCGCAATGCGGTTTCTGCACGCCGGGCTTCATCGCCTCGATGGCGGCGGGTCATCTCAATGGACGCCGCGATCACGACGATCTGCTGGCGGGCAACCTTTGCCGCTGCACCGGCTACGCACCGATCATCCGCGCCGCCGAGGCGGCTCAGGACGCGCCCGTGCCCGCGTGGATGCACGACACGCCGCCCGATCTGACAGACGTCGCGCTTATGGCCGATCATGTCTTCCTTCCCGCAAGCGCGGATGCGCTGGCGGAGTGGTATCTCGCTCATCCGGACGCCACGCTGATCGCGGGCGCGACTGATGTGGGTCTCTGGGTCACCAAACAGCTGCGAGACCTGAAAGAAGTCGCTTTCCTGAACAACTGCAAAGACCTCCGGAACATCGAGGAAACCCACGACCGCTATGTCGTCGGCGCGGGCATCACGCTCTCGACGTTGCGCGAGACGATCCGCGACACGCTCCCGAGCTTTGCCGAATTGCTCCGCCGTTTCGCCTCCGAACAGGTGCGTCAGGCGGCGACGATCGGTGGCAATATCGCGAACGGCTCGCCCATCGGTGACAGCCCGCCCGTCCTGATCGCGATGGGCGCGGAGCTGACGCTGCGCAAGGGTGACACGCGCCGCACGATCCCGCTGGAGAGTTTTTTCCTCGACTATGGCAAACAGGACCGCGCGCCCGGCGAATTCGTCGAAAGCGTCAGCTTCCCGAAATCCGCGCCCGATCTCGCCTGCTACAAACTCTCGAAGCGGTTCGATCAGGACATCTCCGCCGTCTGCGGCGCGCTGAATATCTCGCGCGAGGGCGACACGATCCGGTCCGCGCGCATCGCCTTTGGCGGCATGGCGGGTATCCCGAAACGCGCAACGGAATTGGAAGCGGCGCTTGAGGGCCAGCCCTTCACCGAGGAGGCGGTCACGGCCGCCCTGCCCGCGCTGGAGCAGGACTTCACGCCGCTCACCGACATGCGCGCCTCGGATGCCTACCGGATGGAGGCCGCCAAGGCGATGTTGATCCGCTATGTGCGCAACGCCCAAGGCGCCCTCTCCATTCTGGAGGTGCAACCATGAGCGTCGGCACCAAGAAACCCCACGATTCCGCCCAGTTGCACGTCACCGGAGCGGCGCGCTACGTCGATGACATCCCCTGCCCCGGCAACACGCTGCACCTCGCCTTCGGCCTCTCGACCGAGGCCCATGCCGAGATCGCCTCGCTCGATCTGAGCGCGGTGCGCAGCGCTCCGGGCGTCGTCGCAGTGCTCACCGCCGAAGACATGCCGTTCGCCAATAACGCCTCGCCCGCGCCCGAACCCGAACCGGTTCTGGCCGAAGGTGTCGTGCATTATGTCGGTCAGCCGGTCTTCGTGGTCGCCGCGACCAGCCACCATGCCGCGCGCAAAGCGGCGCGGCTCGCGAATGTCGACTACAAGCCGCGCCCGGCGATCCTGACCGTCGAACAGGCGCTCGAGGCCAACAGCCATTTCGAAGGCGGCCCGGTCACCTGGGCGCGCGGCGATACCGGCGCGGGCTTCGCGCAGGCAGAACATATCGTCGAAGGCAGCTTCGACATGGGCGGGCAGGAGCATTTCTACCTTGAAGGTCAGGCCGCCCTCGCGCTGCCCGACGATCAGGGGATGGTGATCCGCTGTTCCTCGCAGCACCCGTCGGAAATCCAGCACAAGGTGGCCGACGCGCTTGGCTGCGCGATGCATGACGTCCGCGTGGAGATGCGCCGGATGGGCGGCGGTTTCGGCGGCAAGGAGAGCCAGGGCAACGCGCTCGCCATCGCCTGCGCCGTCGTCGCGCGGGCCACCGGGCGGCCCTGCAAGATGCGCTACGACCGCGATGACGACATGGTCATCACCGGTAAGCGCCATGATTTCCGGATCAAGTATCGGCTCGGCGCGGATGCCGAGGGCAAGATCGTCGCGGCCGAGTTCACCCATCTCGCCCGCTGCGGCTGGTCGCCCGACCTGAGCCTGCCGGTCTGCGATCGCGCGATGCTGCACACGGACAGTTCCTATTACCTGCCGAATGTGAAGATCGAGAGCCACCGGCTGCGCACCAACACCCAAAGCGCGACGGCCTTCCGGGGCTTCGGCGGCCCGCAGGGCATGATCGGAACGGAAGCCGCGCTCGATCACCTCGCGCATGTGATGGGGATCGACCCGCTCGATCTGCGCAAGCGCAACTACTACGACCCAGCGGGCGGGCAGAGCACGCATTACGGACAGCCGGTCGAGGATTTCATCCTGCCCGAAATCACCGAGCGCTTGGAGCAATCCGCCGAGTTCGCGGCCCGCAAAGCCCGCGTGGCCGAATGGAACGCCGCCAACACGACGCTGAAACGCGGCATCTCGCTGACGCCGGTGAAGTTCGGCATCTCCTTCACGCTGACCCAGCTGAACCAGGCGGGCGCGCTGGTGCATGTCTATGCCGACGGCTCGATACAGTTGAACCACGGCGGCACCGAGATGGGTCAGGGCCTGCACCGCAAGGTCTGTCAGGTCGCGGCCTCGGTCTTTGGCGTGACGGACGAGGAGGTGCGCATCACCGCGACCGCCACCGACAAGGTGCCCAATACCTCCGCTACGGCGGCCTCTTCGGGGGCCGACCTGAACGGCATGGCGGTGAAGGCCGCCTGCGAGACGATCAAGGCGCGGCTCGCCGCGTTCATGGCCGAAAGCTCCGGCGCAGCCATCGAAGACGTGAGCTTCGCCAATGGCGAGGTGCGCGCGGGCGAGCATGCCCTGCCCTTCGCGAAGCTGGTGAAGCTGGCCCATGAGGCGCGGGTGTCGCTCTCCTCGACCGGCTTCTATGCCACGCCGAAGATCAGCTGGGACCGGATCAAGGGGCAGGGCCGCCCGTTCTTCTACTTCGCCTATGGCGCGGCGGTGACCGAGGTCGTGATCGACACGCTGACCGGCGAGAACCGCATCTTGCGCACCGACATCCTGCATGATGCGGGCGCCTCGCTGAACCCGGCTATCGACATCGGCCAAATCGAAGGCGGCTACGTTCAGGGCGCGGGCTGGCTGACGACCGAGGAACTGGTCTGGGACGATAAAGGCCGACTGCGCACCCATGCGCCTTCGACCTACAAGATCCCCGCCTGCTCGGACCGCCCGCGTGTGTTCAACGTGGCGCTCTGGGACGCACCGAACCGCGAGGACACGATCTATCGCTCCAAGGCGGTCGGCGAGCCGCCCTTCATGCTGGCGATCTCGGCCTTCCTCGCGCTGCAGGACGCCTGCAAATCCTGCGGCCCGCACTGGCCCGATCTGCAGGCGCCCGCGACGCCCGAGGCGGTTCTCGCTGCCGTGCACCGGGCAAGGGGCGACGCATGAGCCTGGATCCCGCAGCCCTCGCCCGCGCGGCGGAACGCGGACCGTTCACCCGCGTGGTGGTCGCGCGCGCCCAAGGCTCCACCCCGCGCGAAGACGGGGCGGAGATGCTGGTCTGGGCGGATCACGTCGAAGGCACGATCGGCGGCGGCGCGCTGGAATTCTCCGCCATCGCAAAGGCGCGGGGCGGGCTGACGGGGGTCGAGAAAATCCCGCTCGGCCCGGCCATGAACCAGTGTTGCGGCGGGGCCGTGGTGCTGGGCTACGAGCGGATGGACCGGAACACCGTCGCGCAGATTACAGGCGATTGGCACGCGCGCCCGCTGACGCCGGGCGCGCCCGAGCCGCTGGCCGTCACTCGCGCGCTGGCGCGCGCCCGGGATCGCGGCGAGGCACCGCCGCTGCTGGTGGAGACCTGGCTCATCGAGCGGGTCGCACCACCCGCCACCCCGGTCTGGATCTGGGGCGCGGGCCATGTCGGGCGCGCGCTGATCGGTGCGCTCGCCCCCCTGCCCGGCCTCGCACTTTTCTGGGCCGATAGCGGGTCCGAGAGGTTTCCCGAGACACTCCCCGAGGGCGTCACGCCACTGATCGCAGAGAACCCGGCTGATCTTGTCTCTCTAGCCCCGATCGAGGCGCGCCATTTCGTGCTGACCTATTCACATGCGCTCGACCTCGAACTCTGCCACCGGCTGCTCGCTCACGGGGTCGGCGGGCTCGGCCTGATCGGATCGGACAGCAAATGGGTCCGCTTCCGCAAACGTCTTGCCGCCCTCGGTCATTCGGATGCACAAATTTCACGCATTGCCTGCCCGATAGGCGATCCGACCTTGGGGAAGCATCCTCAAGCCATTGCTCTTGGGGTCGCGACCGGGCTAGTGAAGGAGCTGAACGCCGCGAAGGTGGCGACGGGGAAAGGGAAACGCGCCGGGTGACGGAGCTGCTCAAGATCGACGGGCTGACAAAAGCCTATCCTGGGGTCGTGGCCAACGATGGCGTCGGCTTCTCGGTGCGTCCGGGCGAAGTGCACGCCCTGCTGGGCGAGAACGGCGCCGGCAAATCGACGCTGGTGAAAATGATCTACGGGCTCGTGAAGCCCGATTCCGGCACGATGCATTTCGCCGGCCAACCCTTCGCGCCAGCCGATCCACGCGCGGCGCGGGCCGCAGGCGTCGCGATGGTGTTCCAGCATTTCTCGCTCTTCGAGGCGCTGAACGTCGCCGAGAACGTGGCGCTCGGCATGGAAAACCCGCCGCCGATGCGCCAACTCGCCAAGCGTATCCGCGAGATTTCCACCGCCTATGGCCTGCCGCTGGACCCTGCCCGTCTGGTCGGAGACCTCTCCGCGGGCGAGCGTCAGCGCGTCGAGATCGTGCGCTGCCTGCTGCAGGACCCGAAGCTTCTGATCATGGACGAGCCGACCTCGGTTCTGACGCCGCAGGAGGTGGAAATCCTGTTCCACACGCTGCGCAAGCTCTCCGCCGAGGGCACCGCGATCCTCTATATCAGCCACAAGCTCGAGGAAATCCGCACGCTTTGCGAAGGTGCGACCATCCTGCGCGGCGGCAAGGTGGTGGCAAGCTGCAACCCGAGTGAAAAGACCGCGCGCGAACTGGCCGAGCTGATGGTCGGTGCGGAGTTGAAAGTGACCGACCGAGCCGAGCGCAAACTGGGCGATGTGGTGCTGAAGGTCGATGGGCTGTCGCTGGCGCCGATGTCGCAATTCGGTCCGTCGCTGAAGGATCTCAGCTTCGAGCTGCGCGCGGGCGAGGTGCTTGGCATCGGCGGCGTCGCAGGCAACGGTCAGGAAGAATTGCTGGCGACCCTGTCGGGAGAGCGGCCCTCCGCCCCCGGCACCGTCAGCCTGATGGGCGAAGATATCTCCGGCCTCGGGCCGAATCCACGCCGCGCGAAGGGGATGCTGGCGGCCCCCGAGGAAAGGCTCGGCCATGCCGCCGTTCCCGCGATGAGCCTGACGGAGAATGCGATTCTCACCGGGACAATGCGCAAGCCGCTGACCCGCAACGGCTTCGTAGATCAGGGTGCGGCGAAGACCTTCGCCGACGAGATCATTCAAGCCTTCGACGTGCGCACCCCCGGCGCGCATGTGGCCGCCCGGGCGCTGTCGGGCGGAAACCTGCAGAAATACGTGATCGGCCGCGAAGTGCTGCAAAACCCCGCCGTGTTGGTCGTGAACCAGCCGACATGGGGTGTCGACGCCGCCGCCGCAGCGTCGATTCGGCAAGCGCTGCTCGATCTGGCCGCGAAAGGGGCTGCGGTGATCGCGATCAGCCAGGACCTCGATGAGCTTATGGAAATCTCCGACCGCTTCTCGGCACTGAACGAAGGCCGCCTGAGCGCCTCGCGCCCGACGCAGGGGCTGACGATCGAAGAGATCGGCATGATGCTCGGTGGCGCGCACGGGATGCAGGAGGCTGCGGTATGATCACTCTCGTCCGGCGCCCCACCCCGTCTCGCTTCTGGTCCTACGCCACACCGATCCTCGCCGTGATCGCCACCATGATCGCGGGCGGCATCCTGTTCGCGATGCTCGGCAAGCACCCGGTCGAGGCGATCCGCGTAATCTTCTGGGACCCGCTTTTCGGCGGCAACGCGGCCTATTTCCGTGGCCAGTTGCTGGTCAAGGCCGGGCCGCTGATCCTGATCGCCTGCGGGCTCGCCGTGGGCTTTCGCGCGGGCATCTGGAACATTGGCGCGGAGGGGCAATACATCATGGGCGCGCTGTTCTCGGCGTGGCTGGCGCTGAAGATGTACCCGGCCGAAAGCCACTGGCTGTTCCCGGTGATGATCGTGCTCGGCGCGCTTGGCGGCTTCCTCTGGGCAATGATCCCCGCGGTGCTGAAAGTGTTGTTCGGCACCTCTGAAATTCTCGTCTCGCTGATGCTGGTCTACGTGGCCGAGAACCTGCTGGCCTACATGGCCTTCGGGCCGCTCAAGAACCCCGAAGGCTTCGGCTTTCCCGGATCGCGCAACCTGCAGGACTACCCCTCTGCCTTCAACCACGAGCTGATCGCGGGCACAGGCATGCATTGGGGCGTCGTCGCGGCGCTGATCGCGGTGATCTTTACCTATGGGCTGATGCATCGTCACATCACCGGTTTCCGCATCCGCGTCGCAGGCGAGGCCCCGCGCGCCGCCCGCTTCGCAGGCGTGATGCCGGCGCGGCTGGTGATCCTCGGGCTTGGCATGGGCGGCGCCTTCGCGGGCCTCGCGGGCATGTTCGAAGTCTCCGGTCCCTCGGGTCAGATCACCGACAGCTTCAACGTGGGCTATGGCTTCACCGCAATCATCGTGGCCTTCTTGGGTCGCCTGCACCCGATCGGCATCCTGCTGGCGGGTCTGCTGATGGCGCTGACCTATATCGGCGGCGACATGGCGCAGTTGATGCTCGGCCTGCCCTCGGCGGCGATCCAGGTGTTTCAAGGGATGCTGCTGTTCTTCCTGCTGGCCTTCGATGTGCTGACCAACTTCCGCATCCGTTTCGGGAGGGTCGCGGCATGACGGGCAAACTCCCCTCGCTGCGCCTGGCGGTCATCTTTCTCGGCGGCGTCGTGATGGGGCTAGGCCTGTACTATCTGCTCGCCGTGGCGCAGGCATTCTGGGCCTTCGTCGTGATCGGCGTGGTTATGATGGTGGTTTTCGAACTGGCGGTTGGCGCGTCGCGGGCGGTGATCTACCGCATCGGCGCGCGCCCCGACAGCGAAGAGCCCCGCCGCCCCACCCTGCACGGACGCGAGCGTTACGCCTCGATGGCCGGGCTCGTCATCGGCCTCGTCGGGGGCTATCTGGCCTGGGGGCCGGTTCTGTTCTGGGGACATGGAGGCACGCTATGATCGTGGGCGGCATCGACATCATCACCCTGACGGCGACTCTGATGGGCGCGTCGACCCCGGTTTTGCTAGCGGCCACCGGAGAATTGGTGGCCGAGAAATCGGGCGTGCTGAACCTCGGCGTCGAGGGGATGATGATCATGGGCGCGGTCGCGGGCTTTGCTGCCGCCGTCGCCACCGGAAGCCCGGTTCTGGGCTTCCTGATGGGGGCGATTGCCGGCGCTTTGCTGGCGACGCTCTTCGCCTTTCTGACGCAGAAGCTGCTGTCGAACCAGGTCGCGACCGGCCTTGCACTGACGCTGTTCGGACTTGGCCTGAGCGCGCTGATCGGAAAGGGCTATGAGGGCGTGCGGCCGCCCGCGACGCCGAAGATCGATTTCGGGCCGCTCTCGGATATTCCGGTGCTGGGCCGCATCCTGTTCTCGCATGACTGGATCGTTTATCTCTCGCTGATCCTCGTCGCCGTGGTCTGGTACGTGCTGCGCTCAACCCGCATGGGGCTGATCCTGCGCGCGGTGGGCGAAAGTCATGACGCAGCACATGCGTTGGGATACCGCGTCGTCGCCGTCCGCTTTGCCGCGTTGGCCTTCGGCGGGGCGCTGGCCGGTCTGGGCGGTGCCTATCTCAGCCTCGTGCGCGTGCCGCAATGGACCGAAGGCATGACCGCCGGCGCGGGCTGGATCGCGCTCGCCATCGTGGTCTTCGCAAGCTGGCGGCCGTGGCGCGTGCTGCTCGGCGCTTACCTATTCGGCGGCATCACCGCGCTGCAATTGCAGCTGCAGGCCGCGGGCTACGCGATCCCGGTGCATATCCTGTCGATGGCCCCCTACGTCATCACCATCGTGGTGCTGGTCATCCTCTCCGCCATCCACCGCCACGGCGTGCAGGCCGCCCCTGCCAGCCTCGGCAAGTCTTTCCACGCCTCGAGCTGAGGCATATCTCGAAGGGCCCCATCAAGAGGCCCGCCACCCAACTTGGAGTAACGCGATGAACCGCAGATCCTTTTTGAAAACCACCGCCGCCACGGCCGTTGTCGCGGGCGCAGGCGTCCCGGCTTTCGCCGCTGACGAGCCGCTGAAAGTCGGCTTCATCTATGTCGGCCCCGTCGGCGACATGGGGTGGTCCTACCAGCACGACCAGGGTCGTCAGGCGATCGAAGAGAAATACGGCGACAAGGTGAAAACCTCGTTCATCGAGAACGTGCCGGAAGGTCCCGATGCCGAGCGCGCGCTGACCCAGCTTGCGCTGGACGGCAACAAGCTGATCTTCGCGACCTCCTTCGGCTTCATGGACGCGGTCGTGAACGTCGCCAAGAAATTCCCCGACGTGAAATTCGAGCACGCCACCGGCTACAAACTCGCCGACAACCTCGCGACCTATGACGCGAAGTTCTACCAAGGTCGCGCCATTCAGGGCACGATCGGCGGTCGCATGACCAAGACCAACAAGATCGGCTATATCGGCTCCTTCCCGATCCCGGAGGTCTATCAGGGCATCAACGCCGCCTACCTCGCGGCGAAGAAGGTGAACCCGGACGTCGAAATGAAAGTCGTCTGGGCCTATTCGTGGTTCGACCCGGCGAAAGAGGCCGACGCGGCCGCAGCCCTGATCGCCGATGGGGTGGACGTGCTGCTGCAGCACACCGACTCGACCGCGCCGCAGGCGAAAGCTCAGGAAGCGGGCAACGTCATCACCTTCGGTCAGGCCTCGGACATGTCGTCCTTCGCGCCGATGCCGCGCGTCTCCTCGACCATCGACAACTGGGCGCCCTATTACATCGAACGCGTTGGCGCCGTCATGGACGGCACCTGGAAATCGGAAGCCACCTGGGGCGGCATCGACAGCGGCATGGTGAAGATCGGCGAGATCTCCTCGGCGGTGCCGGACGACGTCAAGAAAGAGGCGCTGCAGCTCAAGGACGACATCGCCTCGGGCAAGGTCCATCCCTTCGCGGGTCCGCTCAACAAGCAGGACGGCAGCGAATTCCTCAAGGCAGGCGATGTCGCGACCGACGACCAGCTTCATTCGATGACCTTCTATGTCGAGGGCATTACCGCGGAACCGCCGAAGTAAGCGATTGCACGAACGAAAAGACGAAAGGGTCGGCCAGGCGCCGGCCCTTTTTTTCATGCTCGCGCCGCCTCTACCCCCCTTCTCATTGACCGTCATCGTTGCCGCCCCCAGGATTCAGGCGCAAAATTCGAAGTGTCGAGCAACTTGACACATTCAATAATTTGCATCTATCGGTAGATAGAGCGGTTGACGTTAGGGAGTGGGAGGAAGGCAATGGCACATATCGTGGTACTTGGCGCGGGTCTTGGCGGCGCCATCATGGCTTATGAATTGCGTGACCAGGTCCGCAAGGAAGACGAGATCACCGTCATCACCAAGGACCCGAAGTATCACTTCGTGCCCTCGAACCCTTGGGTCGCCGTCGGTTGGCGCGACCGCAAGGACATCACCGTCGATCTCGAACCGACGATGAAGAAAAAGAACATCAAGTTCATCCCGGTCGCGGCCAAGCGCCTGCATCCCGATGACAACAAGGTCGAACTGGAGGATGGCCGCGAGGTTTCCTACGATTACATCGTCCTCGCCACCGGCCCGGAACTGGCCTTCGACGAGATCGAGGGGCTCGGCCCTGACGGCTTCACGCATTCGGTCTGTCACATCGATCACGCCGAGGAGGCCGGCACCGCCTTCAAACGCTTCTGCGAAAATCCCGGCCCGATCATCGTGGGCGCGGTGCAGGGTGCCTCGTGCTTCGGCCCGGCCTATGAATTCGCCTTCATCCTCGACACTGCGCTGCGGCGCGCGAAGATCCGCGATCAGGTGCCGATCACCTTCGTCACCTCCGAGCCCTATGTCGGCCATCTCGGTCTTGATGGCGTGGGCGACACCAAGGGCCTTCTCGAATCCGAAATGCGCAACAAGCACATGAAGTGGATGGTCTCGAGCCGTGTGAAGAAGGTCGAGGACGGCGTGATGCATGTCGAGGAAATCGCCGATGACGGCTCGATCAAGGCCGCCCACGAATTGCCGTTCAAATACGCGATGATGCTGCCACCCTTCCGTGGCATCCCGGCGGTCATGGGGCTGGACGGTCTCGTCAATCCGCGCGGCTTCGTCATCGTCGACAAGCACCAGCGCAACCCGAAATATCCGAACGTCTTCGGCATCGGCGTCGGCATCGCGATCCCGCCCATGGGGCCGACCCCGGTACCCTGCGGCGTGCCGAAAACCGGCTTCATGATCGAGTCGATGGTCACCGCCACCGCGCATAACTTAGGCAATATCGTGCGCGGCAAAGAACCCGACGAGACC
The DNA here is from genome assembly GCF_002213185.1 of Thioclava sp. JM3. Classification (NCBI taxonomy): domain Bacteria; kingdom Pseudomonadati; phylum Pseudomonadota; class Alphaproteobacteria; order Rhodobacterales; family Paracoccaceae; genus Thioclava; species Thioclava sp. JM3. The sequence goes on along the minus strand of NZ_NBOB01000008.1, from coordinate 78,533 downwards.
GGCACCTGGAACGCGATCTGTCTGGCCGATTTCGGCGACAGTGGCATCGCCTTCGTGGCCCAGCCTCAGCTTCCGCCGCGAAACGTCAACTGGTCGAGCCAGGGCAAATGGGTCCATCTCGCCAAGATCGGGTTCGAGAAATATTTCCTGCGCAAGCTGCGCAAGGGCACCTCGGAGCCGTTCTACGAGAAGACCGCGATGAAGATGCTCGGCATCGACAAGTTGAAGGCGGTGAAGAAGACTCACTGAGCCGGGTCGGCAACCATTTCTGTTTTCAATTCACGGGGCGGGCCTGCGGGCTCGCCCCGCGCTGATTCACGCCGATGGTGGTGACGCGCCGGAACACACGCCTCCGTGAAACGTTTGGTCCCCCGATACACGGCCAGATGCCGTATGAAAGGGAGACGACATGAAGACGTTGAAGACGACCACTGCGCTCGTTGCCGGCCTTGCCGCGCTGAGCCCGGCGATCCTGCCGTTCAGTGCGCTTGCCCAGGACAGTAACACCGCCGCTGCGGAATGCGTTGCGAAAGCAGTCGCAGACGGCACCCCGATGGAGCAGGCGAAAGCCGATTGCGAGGCCAATGCGGCGAATGCCGACGGCTCCGCCGAAGCCGCCGCAGGCACCGATCCGGCGAATGCAGATGCGCCGATGTCCGACAGCGAAGCCGATCAGGCTGCGAAAGCGGCGATCGAAGGCGCCGCCCCGCCCTCCGAACAGGACCCGGCCGCGAGCAGTGACACCCCCGACGCCAGCGCGAAAGCCGCAGTCGAAGGCGGCGCGGATGTGACCACTCAATCCGGGACCACGGGCACCGATGCCAACGCCGACGCGGCCGCTGCCGCGACGACCGATACCGATACGGCCACGAATGCAGATACGTCTGCCGAGCCCGACGCCACCGCGTCGACCGATGCGCAGCCCGAGGCCGCGGCGCCCGCCGAGACCGACAGTGCCGCGACCGCGAACGGCGAGGGCACGACTTCAGCCGATACGACCGCGAAGACCGACGGGTCCGCGACCGCCGCGACCGATGGCTCGACCGGCGCGACGGCTGACGGTACGACCGACGCCACGGCTGACGGTTCGACTACTGCAGACGGCCAGACGAATGCCGAGACGACGGACACCATGAGCCCCGACACCACCTCGCAGGACGCCCCTGCCCCGGTGACCGACACCACCGAAAACGCCATGCAGAACTCGGCGGCTCAGCCGGATAGCACCGCGACGGCTGAACCCGAGGCGAAACCCGCTGGCGAGACCTCGACCGATACCACCTCCGACACTCAGGTCGTGCAGGAGGGCAATGGCGGATCGGGTTCCGACGTCGAGCCGAAGGTGGTCCAGCCGAAAGAGGCGACGACCGCCGATTCGACGAACGCCGACGCGAATACCACCGATGCGGCGAGTGCTGACGCGAGTGCCGAGGCGCAAACGGATCAACAGGCGAACACGCAGGACAGCTCGACCGCCGAGGCGACGAAGCTGCTCGAGAACGCGCTGACAGACACCAAGGCCGCGATCCAGGGCGAGGCTGTGCAGAACGAGGCGCTCAACGCACCGGCCGACAGCACCGACACCACCAATGCCACCGAAGAAACGGTGACCGAGGACACTGCGCGCAGCGCCTCGGAAGACTTCTCGACCACGGTCGACGCCAAGCCCGACGCACAGGCGCAGGCCACGGCCCAGACCAATTCGACGAAGAAGAAAAAGGACGGCCTGAGCACGCTCGAAACCGCGGCGCTCTCCGGTCTCGGTGCGCTCGCCGTGGGAGCGATCCTGAACAACGGTTCGAAAGTAGCCGTGAATTCGGGCGACCGCGTCGTGGTGCAGCAGCCCGACGGATCCTATCAGTTGGTGAAGGACGATAACGCGCTTCTGCGTCAGCCCGGGTCGAAGATTCGCACGCAGGACTACGCGGACGGCTCGTCGCGCACGATCGTGACCAAGCCGGACGGCAGCCAGATCGTCACCGTCTATGACGCGCAGCGCCGAATCCTCAAGCGGACGCTGGTCCAGCCCGACGGGACGCAATACCTGCTGGTCAATGACGCGCAGGGCGCAGACCCTGTAGATGTCTCGGCGCTCCCCAAGCCCAAGCCCGTCGCGACGGTCTCTTCCAGCAACGAACAGGCACTGCGCGAAGCGCTGACCCGCCAGAGTGGCGTCGACCGTACTTTCACGCTTTCGCAGGTGCGCAACATCACCCCGGTCCGCGAACTCGCGCCCGCAATTACGGTCGAGAACATCAACTTCGAGACTGGTTCGGCAGCGATCCAGCCGGATCAAGCGCAGGCCCTCTCGGCTCTGGGACAAGCGATCCAACAGCGCATCGACGAGAACCCGCGTGAGCTGTTCCTCGTGGAAGGCCATACCGACGCCGTCGGCAGCGCCGCCTACAACCTTGCGCTCTCGGACCGTCGCGCGGAATCGGTCGCGCTGGCACTGAGCGAGTATTTCGACGTGCCCGCCGAGAACCTCGTGGTGCAGGGCTATGGCGAACAGGACCTGAAAGTGCAGACCGAAGGCCCCTCGGAAGCCAACCGCCGTGCCGTCGTGCGCCGGATCACCGATCTTCTGCGCACCGCCTCGAACTAAGGTTGAACCAGAGACAAAAGCAAAGGGCGCCCCGCGGGGCGCCCTTTTCGCATCTCTCCCGAAAGAGGGGAGTAGTGGTGGCGAGGGGGGGACTTGAACCCCCGACCCCACGATTATGAGTCGTGTGCTCTAACCAGCTGAGCTACCTAGCCACTGGGGGGCTAACTAGGCAAAGCGGATCGTCCAGTCAAGGACGTTTTGCGGGAAAATTGCCCCCATTTCGCTGCGGCATATTGGGAATTGGCGAAGCCGTGCGCAAAGGCTAGGCAGGAGGAGAAAAGGAGAGACCATGCACGCCGCCCCTGCCCTGCCCCTGACACGCGATATCGTTCTGATCGGGGGCGGTCATACCCACGCGCTGGTGCTGCGGATGTGGGGGATGAAGCCGCTTCCGGGCGTGCGGCTGACAGTGATCAACCCCGCGCCTTCCGCCGCCTATTCGGGGATGCTGCCGGGCCATGTGGCGGGGCATTATACCCGCGACGAGTTGCAGCTCGATCTGGTGAAGCTCGCAAGACATGCTGGCGCGCGGCTGGTTCTGGGGCGCGCGACGGGAATCGATCGGGCCCGGCGACTGATCGAGGTGCCGGGGCGTTCACCCATCGCCTACGACGTGGCTTCGATCGACATCGGGATCACGGCCGAGATGCCGCAGCTGCCGGGATTTCGCGAGCATGTCGTGCCCGCGAAACCGCTCGACGCTTTCGCCGATGCCTGGGACGCCTTCGCCGCCAATCCGCCCGAGTCGCCAAAGATCGCCGTGGTCGGCGGCGGCGTGGCGGGGGTGGAGCTTGCAATGGCCTGTGCACACCGTCTGCCACAGGCCCAGGTAACGGTCTATGAGGCCGCCCCCGAGGCGTTGCGCGCGCTCGGCACCGGCGCCCGGAATGCGATGCTGAAACACTGCGCACGGCTCGGCGTGAAGATCGAGACCGACGCGGCGCTGATCGGGGCGGAAAAAGGACGGCTCCTTCTGGAAGGCGACCGCACAGCCGAGGCCGATTTCATCATCGGCACGGGGTCCACGAAACCCGCCGACTGGCTACCCGAAACCGGACTCGATCTGACCGACGGTTTCGTCACGGTCGGCCCGACGCTGCAAAGCTCGGACCCCGCGATCTTCGCCGCAGGCGACATCGCCCATCTCAGCCACGCGCCGCGTCCCAAGGCAGGGGTCTATGCGGTGCGCGAGGCCAAGCCGCTGTTCGCAAACCTGCGCGCTGCCGCTTCGGGCGGAGAGATGAAGACCTACCAGCCGCAGCGCGATTATCTGAAACTGATCTCCGCAGGCGGCAAGCTGGCGGTGGCCGATAAATGGGGGCTGCCGTTGAACGGCGCGTGGCTCTGGCACTGGAAGAACCGGATTGACCGCAAGTTCATGGCGAAGGTCCATGACCTGCCCGCGATGCCGACACCCCCCCTGCCACGCGAGCACGCGCAGGGAATCGCGGAGGTGCTGGGCAGCAAACCGATGTGCGGCGGCTGCGGCGCGAAGCTGGGCGGTCAGGCGCTGCGCGAGGCGCTATCTGACTTGCCCGCACCTGCACGCGCGGATGTGCTGAGCGGTCCGGGCGACGATGCCGCCGTTCTGTCCTGCGGCTCGCAAGCACAGGTCTTCACCACCGATCACGTCCGCGCCTTCACCGAAGATCCGTGGCTTCTGGGCCGGATCGTCGCGCTGCATGCGATGAGCGACGCCTGGGCGATGGGCGCGGCACCGCAGGCGGCCTTGGCGCAGGTCACACTGCCTCGCCAGTCCGAGGAACTGGGCGCGCGGGCCCTGCGCGAGATGCTGGGTGCCGCGTCGGAGGCGTTCCGCCAAGCGGGCTGCGATCTCGTCGGCGGGCATACCTCGATGGGCGCGGAGCTGACACTCGGCTTCACCGTGACCGGGCTGGCAGAGCGGCCGCTGGGCCAAGACCGAGCGCGTCCGGGTGAGGCACTGATCCTGACCAAGGCGCTTGGAACGGGCGTGATCCTCGCCGCCGAGATGGCGAAGCACGCTCCCGGCGACGTGGTGGCAGGCGCGCTGGAGAGCATGGCCCGCAGTTCCGCCGACGCCTCCGCGATCCTCGCGCCCGTGGCCTCTGCGATGACGGATGTAACGGGGTTTGGTCTCGCAGGGCATCTGCTGGGACTATGCGAGGCGTCGGCTGTCTCGGCCGAGCTGGACCTTGACGCGATCCCGCTGCTGGAGGGCGCCGAAGCTTTGGCGGAAGCGGGCGAACACTCGACGCTCCTGCCGCAAAACATCGCCAATTGCGCGGGCCGGATGACCGCGCCGCCGGGGCCGCGTACGGAGTTGTTGCACGATCCGCAGACCTCGGGTGGCTTGCTGGCGAGCGTGCCGGAGGCGCAGACGGCGGAGTTGTTGGCAAAGCTGGAAGCGGCAGGCTACCGCGCCGCGCGGATCGGGTCGATTGCGGACGGCCCGGCGTTCCTGCGGGTGCGGTGAGAGACGGGACGCGCCCGACCCTTGGGGGGCGCTTTGACCGGCAGATGGCTTGGCGCTTTATCTCGCAAGCCCGGAAGACATGCCTACTCGCGATGACATTGCCAATGTGCCCTCCCGGGGGGAGGGTCGGGCGCGGCCCAGGCTGGTCGCCCGTGCCAAGGGCTCACGCCCCTTAGCGCTCCGCCATCTCCTGCGCCTCTCTTACCACCTGCGCAGCTATCCCCTCGATCGCCTCCGGAGCGAGACTCTCAGCCTCGATCACCCGCTCCTGCTCCACATGACGCGCGCGGTGTTTCTCGTAGCGCGGATCGTAATGGTCGCGCATCAATTCGCCCGCCAGCGCCGCATATTCACCGGCCTGCGCCTGTGCCTGCCATGCCGCGACCCGCTCGGCGGGCTGGAAGGGCCGCAACTGATCGAGCACCCCAAGCAGCCGATCCGGATCCGCCGTGATATCCGCATAGGCCCGCGCCAGATACTCCGCGCGCTCCGCCAGCGGCGCCCTGACCCGCACACGCGGCGCGTCCTTGATCGCAGCCCAGATCCCGCTCGGCAGCTGGAGATCGCCAATCTTTGAGCTTTCCGCCTCCAGCAGCACCGGTCGCGCCGGGTCGAGCGCCGCGATCTCCATGATCAGCCGGGTCTCGAAATCCTTCTGGCTCGACTGCCCGCCCTCCATCGCCCCGAAGAGAGAACCGCGATGATTGGCCAGCCCCTCCAGATCGATCACCTGCGCGCCCTGTGCCCGTGCCGCTTTCAGAATGTCGGTCTTCGCGGTTCCGGTATTGCCGTCGAGTACGACCACCGGACAGGGCATCGCCGCCTGTCCAGCCTCCACCACCAGCGACCGGAACGCCTTGTAGCCGCCCTCGACCAGCTCCACGCGCCAGCCGACCTGCTTCAGGATCGTCGCGAAAGAGCCCGAGCGCTGTCCGCCGCGCCAGCAATAGACCAGCGGACGCCAGCCGCCTTCCTTGTCGGCCAGCGGACCCTGCAAATGTTTGGCTGCGTTCTGTGCCACCAGCGCCGCACCGATCTTGCGCGCGTCGAAGGGCGCGACCTGTTTGTAGATCGTGCCGACGCGGGCGCGCTCCTCATCGTCGAGCACGGGCAGGTTGATGGCGCCGGGGATATGATCCTCGGCGAATTCCGAAGGCGAGCGCACATCGATGATCGTGTCGAAATCGAGCGCGGCGACCTCGGCAATCGAGGTAAGTTTCATCAGTAGACAGTAACCTGCGTGCCGACGGGAACGCTGTTGAACAGCTCGATGACGTGATCGTTCACCATCCGGATGCAGCCGTTCGAGACCGCATGCCCGATCGACCGCGGCTCGGTCGTGCCGTGGATGCGGATCGCCGTGTCATGCCCATTCTGATAGAGATACATCGCCCGCGCGCCGAGCGGGTTCTCCGGCCCACCTTTCATGCCGTCGGCGTATTTCTTGTAGGCCGGGTTACGCTCGATCATCTCTGGCGTCGGGGTCCAGCTCGGCCATTTGACCTTGCGCGCTACCGTCGCCTTGCCGCGGAATGTCAGTTCCGCCTTGCCGACCGCCACGCCGTATCGCATCGCAACGCCCGGCGCGATGATGTGATAGAGGAAGAACTTGTCGGAAACGATGATGATCGAGCCCACCGGCAGATCCGGCTTCACCGCCACTTTCGTCGGGTAATATTGCGAGCCGATCGGCCAGCGCTTGGCCGGTCCGGTCTCGACGCTTTGCGCGGGTTCGGTTGCGGCAAAGGCGGGCAGGCTTGCGAAGGGCAAGGCGGCCAACGAAAGAAGAAAGGCGCGGCGATCCATCTCAAACTCCTGCAAATCCCGTGGCTTCATTCAAGAAAAGCCAAGGGCGAGGCTAGCAAAGCCGCCCCATCCTCTCAAGATTTGGTCTCGGGTCCGGAAAAGACCAGCGCCAATCGTTGCCGCTTTGTCGATTACTTACCGAAAGCGCAGCCCGATTTGACACCGAACTTGCCGAAGATCATTGCAGCCGGGCAGAAACCGGTGAAGGCCGATTGCAGCAGGTTCGCGCCGATGAAGGCAGTAAACCAGAGCCAATACATCGAGACATAAACGGCCAGCAGCAGCGAGATCAGGATCATCACGCCAGCAAAGGCAAAAATCGCACGGTCGAGGTTCATTCGAGGGTACTCCACGAAAAGGTTACGTTGAGACAGAATATAGCATCTCCTCAAGACAAATTCAATTGCTTGCATATGTCTAGCGACGCTTGACCGCAGCCCCGCGCGGGATCAGATAACGTCCCATGAGCGAAGCCACTTTCATAATCGACGCCATGCATTGCGGGGCCTGCACCGGTCGGGTCGAACGCGCGCTGATGGCACAACCCGGCGTTCAAAACGCCTCGGCCAACCTGATGGCGCGCAGCGCCCATGTCGAATTCGACGGGCCCGCCGACCTCGAGAGCCTCAAAACTGCGCTCGATCAGGCCGGCTATCCGGGCCGTCTGAAAGAGGAGATGGCCAGTGGCCCCAGCGCCGCCGAACGCCAGTTACAAGAGGCGCGCCAGCTCCGGCGGCAGTTCCTGACCGCGCTCGCGCTGACCGCCCCGGTCTTCGTGCTCGCGATGGGCGCGCATATGATCCCCGGCATGCATCACCTGATCGCCAGCACGATCGGGATCGAAGCAAGCTGGTGGGTGCAGATGATCCTTACCGCGCTGGTGCTGGCCTTCCCAGGCCGCGTCTTCCTGCGCATCGGCGTCCCCGCCCTGCTGCGCGGCGCGCCCGAGATGAATTCGCTCGTCGCGATGGGCTCGCTCGCCGCGTTTGTCTATTCCGCCCTCGTCACGCTTGCCCCCGGCGTTCTGCCGGAGGCCGCGCGCGGCGTCTATTTCGAGGCGGCGGCGACCATCGTCACGCTGATCCTGCTGGGTCGCTGGCTTGAGGCGCGCGCCAAGGGCCGGGCCGGCGAGGCGATCTCGCGGCTGATCGGTTTGCAACCCAAGACCGCGCGTGTGCAGACCGAAAACGGGGTGGAGGAACGGCCGATCGAGGAACTCGTGCCCGGCGACATTCTGCTGCTCGCCCCCGGCGAACGAGTCGCGCTCGACGGGGTAATCGCCGAAGGCGCGGGGCATATCGACGAGAGCATGCTGACGGGCGAGCCCGTGCCCGTCGCGAAATCCGAAGGCGATCCGATCACCGGCGGAACGGTGAATGGCGAATCCGCGCTGAGCTACCGCGTCACCGCAACCGGCGGCGACACCGTCCTGTCGCGGATCATCGCGATGGTCGAAGCTGCGCAGGGCGCGAAACTGCCAGTGCAAGCACTGGTCGACAAAGTCACCCGCGTCTTCGTGCCCGTGGTGATGGCACTGTCGCTCCTGACCTTCGCGATCTGGATGATCGCCGGGATGGGTTTCTCGCACGCCTTCGTCGCCGCAATCTCGGTGATGATCATCGCCTGCCCCTGCGCGATGGGGCTGGCGACACCGGTCTCGATCCTCGTGGGCACCGGGCGCGGCGCCGAGCTGGGCCTGCTGTTCCGCCGTGGCGACGCGCTGCAACGCCTCTCGGAAGTCGCGGTCGTGGGCTTCGACAAGACCGGGACGCTGACCGAAGGCCACCCCGCCCTGACCGATCTCGAGCCGCTCGCCGACCTGCCCGAGGCGGAGATTCTCGCGCTCGCTGCAGGCGCCGAGGCGCGCTCGGAACATCCGCTGGCCCGGGCGATCCTCGCCGAGGCCGAAGCGCGCGGCATTACCCATGCCCCGGTCAAACGCGTCAAGGCGCTGGCCGGCAAGGGGCTGCGCGCGCAGGCCGAAGGCGCGAAGCTCTGGATCGGCAATGCCGGCGCGATGGCAGAGGCCGGAGCCGATATCACGCCCTATGCCGAACGTGCGAAGGCACTGGCCGCGAAAGGCCGCACCCCGGTGTGGATGTCGCTCGACGACCGGCCAGTCGCGCTGATGGCGCTGTCGGACCCGATCAAGACAGAGGCGCGCGAAGCGATCGACGCTCTGCACAAGGCGGGCAAACAGGTGGCAATGGTCACCGGCGACACGCGCGTCACCGCGGAAGCCGTGGGCCACGATCTTGGCATAGACCGGATCGAGGCCGAGGTGCTGCCCGACGGCAAGCGCGATGCGGTCGAGAGCCTGCGCCAGATCGGACCGGTCGCCTTCGTGGGCGACGGCATCAATGACGCCCCTGCGCTGGCGGCCGCCGATGTGGGCCTCGCGATCGGCACCGGCACCGATGTCGCCATCGAGGCAGCCGAGGTCGTGCTGATGCGCGGCGATCCGAACGGCGTCGCGATGGCGCTGGAACTGTCGCGCGCGGTGATGCGCAATATCCGGCAGAACCTGTTCTGGGCATTCGCCTATAACGTCGCGCTGATCCCGGTCGCGATGGGCATCCTCGTGCCCTTCGGCGGACCCGGCCTGTCCCCGATGCTGGCGGCGGGCGCGATGGCCTTCTCCTCGGTCTTCGTGGTCACCAACGCGCTGCGCCTGCGCCGCGCCCTGCGGTGATCCGGGCGTGGATCGGCAAGAGCGCGCCGAGGCCGGAACTCCACCCTTCCCAAGCGGCAAGGAGGGCGCTTAGCTGCGGAAGACCTCGATTGGAGCGCCCGCATGCTGACTCGTCGCCTCTTCCTTCTCTCGCTGAGCGCCCTCGCAGCGTGCGGCGGCTCGCCGCGGCCGAGGCCGAAACCGGCCTATGCGCTACCGCTCCATCGCAACGAGACACCGGAAATCCGCGCCCTGATCAACCGCTACTCGGACCACTACGGCGTTCCGCGCACCCTGACCCACCGAGTCATCCAGCGCGAGAGCCGTTACCGCGCCGATGCCCGCAACGGCCCCTATTACGGGCTGATGCAGATCCTGCCGCAAACCGCACGCGGCATGGGCTTTCGCGGCAAGCCGCATGACCTGCTCGACCCTTCGACGAACCTGAAATACGCCGTGAAATACCTGCGCGGCGCATGGCTGGTCTCGGACGGCTCTGAAGATCGCGCGGTCAAATGGTATTCGCGCGGCTATTATTACGAGGCCAAGCGGCGCGGCCTGCTCCGGGAAACCGGTCTGCGCTGACCCGCGACCTGCGCGTCCTCGAACTGAGGGACGCTCCGCGGGGGATATTTGCGCCAAGGCGAAGCAAAACGCTCTCTCTTCGGCTTGGCCGAAATATCCCCGCCGGAGGCATCCGGCCTTTCCACGCAAAGCTGCCCTCACTCAGGCGCGCGCAACACCCCGGCAGGCCGGGCCGCAAGCGGGCGCAAAGCGAAGACCAGACCCGCGAGCAGCGTCGCGATCACACCGCCCGCCACGATCAGAAGCGCTGGCATCGGGGCGAAATGGAACTCCGCGCCCATCACCAGATGAACCACGGCCCAGCCCGCGAGCCCACCGAACAGGATCGCGACCAGCCCCGCCGCCGCGCCCATCAGCGCAGAGCGCAGCGCGAAGCTCGCTAGGATCGCGCCGCGCGTGGCGCCGAGCGTCTTGAGCATCGCCGCCTCCCAGGCGCGCTCGCGCTCGCCTGCCGCCGCCGCGCCGATCAGCACGACGAAGCCGGTAAGCAGCGTCACGCCCGCCGCCAGCGAGGTCGCCCGCGCGATGGCCGAGAGCGCATCAGTCACGCGCTGCAAGGCATCGCGCACGCGGATCGCGGTGATATTGGGGAAGCGTTCCGCCAGATCGCGCATCACCTGCGCCTCAGCGCTTGGCGGCGCGTAGATCGTGGCGAGCCATGTATGGGGCGCACCGCGCAGCGCCGCGGGATCGAGCGTGAGGACGAAACCGATCCCGCCGGTCGAGAAATCCACATCGCGGAACGAGGTCACCTTCGCGGTGATGTCGCGCCCGAGGATGTTCACCGTGATCGTATCGCCGAGCTTCAGGCCGATCTCCTGCGCCTCCTTGGCCGAGAAGCTGGCCAGCGGCGGGCCGTTATAGTCCTTCGGCCACCACTCGCCCGCGGTGATCTTCTCGCGCGGGGTCTCGGCATAGGTCACGCCGCGATCGCCGCGCAGCACCCAATGCTCGCCATGCGTCTTGCGCGCATCCTCGCCGTTGATCTTGGTGATCACGCCGCGCAACATCGGCACGCTCTCGACCTTCGTGACTGCAGGCATGTCAGCCAGCAGGTCGGTGAAGGGCTGGATCTGGTCGGGCTGGATATCGATCACGAAATAGGCCGGCGCGACCTTCGGCAGATCGCGGTCGATCGCACCGCGCAAGCCGCTGTCGACTTGTCCCACGGCGGCCAGAACCGAGAGGCCGAGGCCGAGCGACAGGATGACCGAGCGCGCTTCGGAGCGCGGCCCGCCGATAGCGGCAAGGGCTGCGCGCAGCACGGGGCGGCCCCGGGCACGGTGCTGGGCGCGACGCGCGAGCCAGCGGATCAGGCTGGCGGAGAGCGTGAGGATCAGAAGCGCCACGGCGATGCCGCCGAGGCTAGCCAGCGTCAAGGTCCAAAGGCCCGAGAACCACGCCGAGACGGTGACGATGATCGTCAGAAGCGCTCCCGTCAGCAGAAGCGTGGGCCAGCCCGGCAGGCGGCGGCCTGCGCCGGTGTCGCGGTAAAGCGTCGCCGCGCGCATCTTCGACATGCGCGAGAGCGGCCAGAGCGCAAACAGCATCGCGACCAATGCGCCGTAGAGCGCGGCCTCGCCCAGCGGGCCGGGATCGAGGCCGATCTCGACCGGCAGCGGCAGCGAGCGTTCGATCAGCCCGGATGCGCCGAGTACGAGACCGGCGCCAAGGACGAGCCCGGCGAGAATGCCCGCGAGGCCGAGGGCTGCGAGCTGCAGCAGAAACGCCGCGCGGATCGTGCCTCCGGTCGCGCCGAGCGCGCGCAGGGTCGCGATGGTGGGCGCCTTGCGTTCGATCCACGCAGCGACCGTGGCGGAGATGCCGACCCCGCCTACGGCCAGCCCGGCAAGCCCGACCAGCACGAGGAAAGAACCCAGCCGCTGCACGAAACGCTCCGCCCCCGGCGCGGCCCGGCGGCGGTCGGACCAGCGCATACCTGCACCGTCGAACCGGGTCTCGGCCTGCTGTTTCAGCGTGGCGAGGTCGGTGTCTGGCGGTAGCGTCGCGCGGTATTCCGTCTCGAAGAGCGAGCCGGGCGACAGCAGCGGCGTGTTCTCGATGGCCGACAGGGAGACGATGGAATGCGGACCGAGGCCCATCCCCGTCCCGGTCGAATCCGGCTCGCGCACGATCCGCGCCATCATCACGAAATCCTGCCCACCAAGCTGCACCCGGTCACCGGGGCTCAGGCCCAGACGGTCGGCGAGGATCGGATCGAGGAAAATCCCCGGCACGCCGCCCTGCCCTGTCAACGCGTCCGGCGTAACGGACGGATCAAGCTGCAGCTTGCCGGTCAGCGGATAGGCCCCGTCCACCGCTTTCACCTGCGTCAAAGCGCGGTCGGCGGGATCGGTGCCGGTCGACAGCATCGAGCGGAAGTCGATCACCTCCGAGACCGCCGTGGCGCGGTCGGTGATCCATTGCAGCTCCTCGGGCTTGGCGCGGCGATAGGTGAATTCGTATTGCGCGTCGCCCCCCAAGAGCACCGCGCCCTGATCCGACAGCGCACGCTCGATCGCGGAGCGCACCAGACCGACCGAGGCGATCGCCGCAACGCCCAGCATGAGGCAGAGCAACATCACCCAGAAGCCGCGAATGCCGCCGCGCAGCTCGCGCCGGGCGATGGAGAGCGCGAGGCTCATGCGGGGGTGCCCGTTGCAATGTGATCGCCCACGACTTCTCCATCACGCAGCTCCACGATCCGGTCGCAGCGCGAGGCCAGTTCAGGCGCGTGGGTCACCAGCACCAACGTCGCGCCGTGTTTCTCCTGCAGGCCGAAAAGCAGCTCGATGATCGTCTCGCCCGTGGCGCTGTCGAGATTGCCGGTGGGTTCATCCGCCAGCAGGATCGCAGGTCGCGGCGCGACCGCGCGGGCCAGCGCCACGCGCTGCTGCTCGCCGCCCGACATCTGGCTGGGATAATGGTCGAGCCTATGCGCCAGCCCGACGGCCTCCAGCTCTGCCGCGGCGCGCTCGAACGGGCGCTCCACGCCTGCGATTTCCAGCGGCATCGCGACGTTTTCCAGCGCCGTCATCGTCGGGATGAGGTGGAAGCTTTGGAAAACCACCCCCATATTACCCCGACGAAACCGCGCCAGCGCATCCTCGGACAGCTTCGAGAGATCGTGACCCAAAGCGGTGACGGACCCCGAGGTGGCGCGTTCCAGCCCACCCATCAGCATGAGGAGCGACGATTTGCCCGATCCAGACGGCCCCGTAAGCCCGACGCTTTCCCCTTTCGCGAAGCTGAGGTCGATCCCGTTGAGGATCTCGACCGGGCCGGTATTGCCGTCGAGCGCGAGCCGCGCGTCTTTCAACTCAAGGATCGTTTCACTCATGCGCCGTCTTTCTTTTGCTTCAAAGGGATATGGGCCGCGCATGGGGATACGCAAGCGGATCGCGGCCGGTTTTATCGCCGCAGGGCTGGCTCTGAGCGCTGTGCCCGCGATGGCGGAGGTGTCGATCCTCGCGCTCGGGGACTCGCTGACCCAAGGCTACGGGCTCGATAATCCGACCGACGGGCTGGTCCCGCAGCTGCAGGGCTGGCTGCGCGATCACGGGCAGGATGTCAGCGTCATCAATGGCGGCGTCTCCGGCGATACGACGGCGGGCGGGCTGTCGCGGATCGACTGGCTCCTGACGCCGCAGCCCGATGCGGTGATCGTGGCTCTGGGCGGCAACGACCTGCTGCGGGGGTTGCCCCCGGAACAGGCGCGCGCGAACCTCGACGGCATCCTCGCGAAACTGCAGGCGAAGGACATTCCGGCACTGCTGGCAGGCCTTCCCGCACCGGGGAATTTCGGCCCGAAATACCAGAAGGATTTCGACGCGATCTATCCCGACCTGGCGAAGAAATACGATGCGGTTCTGGTGCCCAACCTGCTCGCCCCGATCACGGAGACTTCGATCGAGGAGCGCGCGAAGACCAACCTGATGCAGCCCGACAATATCCACCCCTCGCCTGCCGGCGTGAAAAAGGTGGTGGCGGCGCTGGGGCCGAAGGTGCTGGAGCTTCTGGCGAAGGTGAAGCCAGGGAGCTGAGCTCTCAGCTCTCCTCTTCGGGATAAGCCGCCTTGCAGGCTGCGATCTGCGCCTCGGCGGCCTTCGACAGTTCCGCCTGCCGCTTCAACAGAGCCTCAAGTTTGCGCTTTTCGATTACCGGATCTATCGGGATCGGTCGCTGGCGCGTGACCGTGTAATCCTCGAGGCACATGCGCGGCTTCTGGATCACCTTGTCGCCCTTGGTGATCGTGTCGTAGCCACAGATTTCCCACCGGCTCGACGTGGTCTCGTAGCTCTGCCACGCATAGCCGCGCGCGAGATTGCCCTGCACCTCGCTGACCAGATCGGTGACGCGGCGCAGTTCGGTCGTGGATTGCCGGATACAGCGCTCCTGCGGGGTGCCGCAGGCGGCGAGCAGGACGAGCGGGATCAGCATCAGGGCGTGGCGCATGGGCGGTCTCCTTCGCGTTCAGCCTACGCCCGCTTCCGCCCGCGATCAATCGCGCCCTTCCCGCACCCGCCCACGCCTGCTAAGGATCACGCCAGAGATTTGGGAGGCCCGACGCATGACAGACACGGTTGAGGATTTCGACGCCCGCAAGGGCCGCGCGAGCCAATGGTTCTCGGACCTGCGCGACCGGATCGTGGCGGCGTTCGAGGGGCTGGAGGACAGTCATACCGAAGGTCCGCTGTCCGAGCAGGCGCCGGGTCGCTTCGAAGTCACCCCGACCGAGCGCAAGGGCCCCGCGGGCGAGGACCACGGCGGCGGCAAGATGAGCGTGATGCGCGGCGGTCGCGTCTTCGAAAAGGTCGGCGTGAACATCTCCACCGTGTGGGGCGAACTGGCCCCCCGCGCGCAAAAGGCGATGGCCGCGCGCGGCGTGCCGGGGATGGAGGAAGACCCGCGTTTCTGGGCCGCAGGCATTTCGCTGGTCGCGCATATGCAGAACCCGCATTGCCCCGCCGTGCACATGAATACCCGGATGTTCTGGACGCCCGGCGCGTGGTGGTTCGGCGGCGGCGCGGACCTCAATCCGTGTCTTGAGTATGACGAGGACACCGCGCATTTCCACGCCGAGATGCAGGCCGCCTGCGACGCTCATGACAAGACCTATTACGACCATTTCAAAGCCTGGGCGGACGAGTATTTCTTCATCCCCCATCGCGGCCGCGCGCGTGGCGTCGGCGGCATCTTCTACGACGATCTGAACACCGATGAGTGGGAGGACGATTTCGCCTTCACCCAATCGGTGGGCGCGGCCTTCCTGCCCGCCTTCCAGCCGCTGATCGAGAAACGCCGCGTGCAGGACTGGTCCGAAGAGGACCGCGAAGCCCAGCTGCGTCATCGCGGGCTCTATGCCGAATATAACCTCGTCTATGATCGGGGCACGAAATTCGGGTTGGAAACCGGCCACAATGCGGATGCGGTCCTGATGAGCCTGCCGCCCGTCGCGAAGTGGTATTGAAGGGCTGATGGCCTCATGGGCGCGAGGTGGAGGGGCGCTGCCCCACCCGCGCGCAGGCACGCAAACGGAAAGAAAAGAGGGGCGCTGCCCCTCTTCGCTTACGCGAATTCACCCCGGGATATTTTTGCCAAGAGGAAGAAATAGTTGCGCGCCCGAATACTCGGACGCGCGCGCTCTCGGTCGAAATCGCGTGTCAG
This sequence comes from Thioclava sp. JM3, assembly GCF_002213185.1. Taxonomy (NCBI): domain Bacteria; kingdom Pseudomonadati; phylum Pseudomonadota; class Alphaproteobacteria; order Rhodobacterales; family Paracoccaceae; genus Thioclava; species Thioclava sp. JM3. The sequence continues at coordinate 62,744 of NZ_NBOB01000008.1, read as the reverse complement.
CCGTTGCGGATCGTCTCGACCATCAGCGCCACGTTCTCCGGATCGGCATCGGGAGTGATCCCGTGACCGAGATTGAAGATATGCGGCCCCTTGCTGAAGGCCTGCACCACGTGGCGGGTCTCGTCGATCAGCGCCTGACCTCCGGTGACCATATGCGAGGATGCGAGGTTGCCCTGTACGCAGCCCGACACCTGGACATGCTCTGCACCCCATTCCGGTGTCACCGAATTGTCGAGAGCGACGCAATCGGCGCCGGTCTTCTGATGGAAGCCGATATAGCCCTCGCCCGCCTCGCGCGGGAAGGCGATGACCGGCAGACCCGGGAAACGCGCTTTCATCTCGGCGATGATCTTGCGCGCCGGTTCGACGGCGAAGTCCTCGAAATCCTGACCCTTGAGCGAGCCCGCCCAGCTGTCGAAGATCTTGACGACCTCGGCCCCGGCCTCGACTTGTTTCGAAAGGTATTCGATGGTCGAGACGGTCAGCAGGTCGATGATTTTCACGAAGGTCTCGCGGTCTTCGGCCTTCAGCGCATGCGCCGGACCCTGATCCTTCGTGCCACGCCCCGCGATCATGTAGGTCGCGACGGTCCACGGTGCGCCGGCGAAACCGATCAGAGTGGTCTCTTTCGGCAGTTCTTCCGAGAGGATCGAGACCGTCTCATAGACCGGATTCAGCGTCTCGTGGATGTCATCCTTGGTCTTGAGCTTGGCGAAATCGTCGGCCCCGGTGATCGTCGAGAGTCGCGGGCCCTCGCCTGTGACGAACCACAAATCGGCGCCCAGAGCCTGCGGCAGGAGCAGGATGTCGGCGAACAGGATCGCCGCGTCGAAGCCGTAGCGGCGGATCGGCTGCAACGTCACTTCGGCGGCCAGTTCGGGGGTGTAGCACAGCGACAGGAAATCGCCCGCCTTCGCCCGCGTCGCGCGATATTCCGGCAGGTAGCGCCCCGCCTGCCGCATCATCCAGACCGGAGGGGTCGGCAGCACTTCGCCTTTCAAAGCTCGCAGGATCGTCTTGTCGGTCATTCTGGCGCCTCCTCTTTGCCCCCTTCGACGCGACCTGTGGCGTCATGTCAAGCGCGGGGCTTCTTGCAAGGTCCATCTGTCGCGGATATTCCGGGGCCATGACACAGATGCCCGATGCGAAATCCCCGCTCAAGATCGGCACCCGCGGCTCGCCGCTGGCGCTGGCGCAGGCCTATGAGACCCGTGACCGGCTGATGGCCGCGCATGGCCTGCCCGAAGACGCTTTCGAGGTCGTGGTGATCAAGACCACGGGCGACGACCGGGCGATGATCGCGGCGGACAAACCGCTCAAGGAGATCGGCAACAAGGGCCTGTTCACGAAGGAAATCGAAGAGGCGATGGTCGATGGCCGCATCGATATCGCCGTGCATTCGATGAAGGACATGCCGACCGAGCAGCCCGAGGGTCTGGTGCTCGATTGCTATCTGCCGCGCGAAGACGTGCGCGATGCCTTCGTCAGCTTGGAATACGACTCGATCATGGCCCTGCCCGAAGGGGCGACGGTCGGCACCTCCAGCCTGCGTCGCCGGGCGCAGCTTGCCCACGTGCGACCCGATCTGAAGCTGGTCGAGTTTCGCGGCAATGTGCAGACCCGGCTGAAGAAGCTGGCGGACGGTGTCGCGGCTGCGAGCTTCCTCGCCTATGCGGGGCTGCGGCGTCTGGGGATGGAGGACTCGGCGCGCGGGCCCATCGCCCCCGAAGAGATGCTGCCGGCTGTCGCACAGGGCGCGATCGGGATCGAGCGCCGGATGGCCGATGCTCGCGCCGAGGCCCTTCTGGCCCCGATCCATGATCTGGTGACCGAGCAGCGCCTGCTGGCGGAACGCGCATTCCTCGCGACGCTGGACGGCTCCTGCGAGACACCGATTGCCGGGCTCGCACTGATCGAGGGCGACCGGCTCTGGCTGCGCGGTCAGATCCTACGTCCCGACGGCTCCGAGGCGCTCGCGGGCGAACGCTGGGGCAATATCGACGAGGGCGCCGCGATGGGCGAACACCTCGCGCGCGATCTACTGTCTCAGGCGGGCGAAGGCTTCTTCGACTGGCGCTGAGCGCCCCGGCACCGAGTTAACACAGAAGCTGACCCGCCGCGCGGCGCTCGAGCGCCCGCTCCATCTCGGGGATTTCGCCATCGCCGAAGCCGCGCAAGGCGAGGCGTTCCAGCGGGCTGATATCGCACCAGAGGTTTTTCAGCACCTTGTCGCGGCGCTTGCGCGGCACCTCGGCGAGACGCATTTCATAGATCTCGTCGGCCGCCGCCAGAAGACGCGGATGCAGGTTCTCGAGCAGCGGTTCGAAAGCGATGCGGGCGGATTTGGCGTTGCGGAGCCGCAGGATCGCCCCCTCGCCGACGGTCATCGTCTGGATCAGAGTCCAGTCCAGCACATCGGCTGCCCGGTGCGGCGGGATCGGGGCGTGACCGCTAAGGCCATAGGTCAGACAGAGCACATCGCGCTCGTCCCGTGGCATCGCCAGCACGACGCGGGCGCAATCCTGTTCCAAGGCAGTTTCGGCATCCTCCAGCCGCCCGAGGCGCGGTGTCGACACCTGCGATGGCGGCACCTCCGCGCGGACGAAGATATTGCGGATCACATTATCGAACTTCAGTGCGATATGACGCGAGAGCATGACACTTCCTTTTACATATACAACCTCTCCGCCCTGTCTTCTGAACGAGCTTTGCGGCACCGCCGTTCCCTCCCGAGAGCGGTTTTCCGCCGGGCTTTTCGCTAAGTCTTTGTAGGTCCACGAGGAAGGCTTGACGCCTCCCTCTTGCACTTGGTCGCCCGAAAGCGCAAAGCGGCGCCATGCTGCGCCCGATCCGCCTCGTCCTGTCCGATCCCGCCCTGCGCCTCGCCGCCGTGCTGCTCGTGCTGTTCGGCGCCCATGCGGCGACGATGGGGCCCTATGTCTCGGCGCTGGCGATCAAGGTGTTCGGCCTGTCGGATCGCGCCTATTCGGGAGTGCTGATGGTCGCCTCGGTGCTGTCGGTCTCGGCCTCGGTCGGACTTGGCATCCTCGCCGATCAGCGCGCGAACCGCCGGGCCATCGCGCTTGGCACCTCGGCGATGCTGATCGCGGGCTCGGGGCTGGTTCTGGCGGGCGACAATTGGGTGGTCTTCGTGATCGCCAACGCGCTGATCCTGCCGCTCTCGGCGTCGATCTTCGGGCAGCTTTTCGCGCTGTCCCGTCTGGCGGCCTCGACCCATCCGGCAGAGGACCGACCCGCAATCCTCTCGACCCTGCGGGCACTTTTCGCGCTGCCCTGGGTCGTGGTGCTGCCGATCTGGTCGGTGATCTTCGATCAGGGGGCGGAGCTGACCTCGATCTACCCGGTGACGCTGACCCTCGGGGCCACGATCCTCGCGCTGACCTTCCTTTTCTGGCCGCGTGACGGGGCGACGCGCTGGCCCGACCCGAAATCGGGGCTGAGCTTCCGGCAATCCTTACGCGAGATGGCGAACCTGCCGATCCTTGCCCGCGTCGTGGCGCTTGGCACGATCAACGGGGCGGTGATGCTCTATCTCGTGGTGATGGGCTTGGTGTTCGAGGCGACGCCGGGCCGTGGGGCCGCCGATACCGCGCTCTATGCTGGCCTGATGGCGGGGCTGGAAGTGCCCTTCATGCTGGCGCTGCCGCTTGTTCTGGGACGGATCGAGCGGACGACGATGATCTGGGCGGGAGCCGCGCTTTACGCGACCCATCTGGGACTGATCCCGGTGCTGGCTGCAACGCCCTATGTCTGGTTTCTCGCCCTGCCCGGCGCGATCGGCGGCGCGGTCGTTCTGACCCAACCGATGGCCTATCTGCAGGACCTGCTGTCGAACCGGCCCGGCGCAGGAGCCTCGCTGATGGCGCTGCAAAAGCTGGCAGGCGATGGATTCTCCGCGGCAATCTTTGCCATCGGCACGGCTATTGCGGGTTATGAGCTGGCCGCGGCGGCAGGTGCGCTTCTGGGCGTTGCAGGCGCGGGCGCGCTTTGGGCGATGGACCGGCGCGCGGCGCGGTCCTGACCCCTTAAAAGGCCGGAACCTGCACGCGGTCCAGAAGGCTGCGTCCGCCGTCGACATTGATGATCTGCCCGGTGACGAAGCTCGCCCCCGAGGACGCCAGATACTGCACCGTCTCGGCCAGTTCCGACGGCGGTGCGATCCGGCCCAGCGGCGTGCCTTCGCAGATCGCCTCGCGCCAGTCGTCGTTTTCCTTCAGCGCATCCTGCAGCGAACGGCTCATAACCGAGGCGAAGCTGACACCGTTCACCCTAATCCGCTTCGGCGCGAGAGCCACGGCGAGCGAGCGGATCGCCTGATCTTGCGCAGCGCAGGCGATCGAATAGGCCATCAGTTCGGGCTGGGTGCGGTTCGAGGCCAGCGTCGAGACATTGATGATCGAGCCGATCTCACCCTCGGTGCGACCCTCTTCCTCGGCCTGCTTGATCATCCGCTTCGCGGTCATCTGGCTGACCCGCAAAGCCGATTTCATGTTCTGCGACAGCATCGAGTCGAGCACGTCCACCGACGGTTCGAGCGGGTCGCAGGGCGCGAAGGTGCGTGCGCAATTCACCAGGATGTCGATCCGGTCGAACGCGTCCACCGTGGCCGAGAGCAGGTTTTTCACCGCCAGCTTCTCGCACAGGTCGCCCGAGAAATAGCGCACCGGCCCTTCGGTCTTGGCGGTGTCGCCCAGTTCGGTAGCAAGCTTTTCTTCATCGATATCGGCGAACATCACCTGCGCGCCGCGATCGACGAAATGGCGCGCGATGGCCTGACCGATACCGTGGGCTGCGCCCGTGACGATGACGGTCTTGCCGGAAACAGAAAGGGACATTGGGTGTCTCCTTGTGGATGTTGAGGCAGGTTAGGCGAGCTTAGCGCCGCTTGCGAGGGGCAAGGGTACGTTTCGGCTCGGCTGTGGCGCGCATGCCCGCAGATTTCCCCGGGGTCTTTCCGGCCGGGATCGGCTTGGCTGCGCGGATGATACGAAAACGGGTGGAGGGGCCGCTGGGCGGCGTGATCTCTTCGATCTCGTGGAACGCGGTGGCGAGCGCGTCGGCATAGGGCAAATGGCGGTTCGCCACCATCCAGAGCGTGCCCGAAAGCGACAGCATACCACGCGCAGCCTGAATGAAGGCCAGCCCCAGCGCCGGATCTGCGCCGCGTGCAGCCCCGTGGAAGGGCGGATTCATCACGACGGCAGTGTAGCGCTCTTCCGGCGCATGCCGCGTGGCATCCGCCCAAAGGAACTGTGCGCGCGGATCGGAAATGTTGCGTTTCGCGCAGTCCAGCGCGACCGCATCCGATTCCACCAGATCGAGACGCTCGACGCCCTTACGTGCAAGGATCTGCGCCGAGAGCCAGCCCCAGCCAGCGCCGAGATCGGCTACCTTCGCGGGCAGCGTCTCGGGCAGGCATTCGGCCAGAAGCGCTGAACCCTCGTCCACCGCATCCGCGGAAAATACACCCGGACGGGTCACGAAACCTTCGACAGGATGGATATCCTGCGCCGCCCAGTCGCTCAGCAGATCTGGGTCTGCCGCGAACCATGCGATCTTGCCATGGGCCTTCGCGATCGGCGCGGACAGGTCCACCCGTCCCCGCAATTCCTTGAGCAGCGAGTCGATCCCTTCGGTCTTCACCCCGTCGACATAGATCGGCCCGCCAGGAGCCACACGCTGGCACGCATCGGCGATCAGGGCGCGGGCCTCCGCCTTGGCGCGGGGCGCGAAGATGATCGCGGCGGCATAGCTGCCCTCGGCAGTCGGCGAGACGCGGAGGCCGCGCTGTGCGAGAACGTCATGATCGGGTTTCTCGGGCTGGATCGCGACGAGGCGATCAACCGGCAGGCCGCCAAGGTCCAGCGTGCCCACGGGCGAAAACAGCGCAATGTCTCCCTCGGGCGGAAGCGCCTCGGGCATCTCGAGAGCGAGCGAAAGTCGCGGATGGCTCATGCAGGGAACCCTCTGAAAGAAACGAGCCCGCCAGATAGGCGGGCGCGACTGAATTTGCAAGGAACCGCTTTGGCGGCGTTTATTCCTTCTCCATCGTGCATTGCAGCGGGTGCTGGTGGCGGCGCGCGAAATCCATCACCTGCGCCACCTTCGTCTCGGCCACCTCGAAAGAGAACACGCCGACCACAGCGAGACCCTTCTTGTGCACGGTCAGCATGATCTCGAACGCCTGTGCGTGGTTCAGCCCAAAGAACCGCTCGAGGATATGCACGACGAATTCCATCGGCGTGTAATCGTCGTTGAGCAGCATCACCTTGTACATCGGCGGGCGCTGCGTCTTCGGCCGCGTCTTGGTCGCGAGGGACGCATCGTTATCGCTGTCGTCCTGGTCGTCGTCGGACATCATGTAAAGAGGCTCGGTCAAGGGCGCTCCGGCATCAGGATTCGTTGAGGGGCTCTGGCGGAATATAGGGTCTTCGTGACATATGAAAAGTCCCTCAACACCTCCAGCGAGAAAGGCGGGACGATGCAGCTGACGGCGATTGGCTTCGATGCGGATGACACGCTTTGGCACAACGAGCGTTTCTTCAAACTCACGCAGGGGCGCTTCACCGAATTGCTGCGCGAGCACGCCGAACCCGATCATCTGGCCGAGCGGCTGATCGCGGCGGAACGTCGCAACATCACGCATTATGGCTTTGGCGTCAAAGGCTTCACCCTGTCGATGATCGAAACCGCCATCGAGGTGAGCGAGGGTCGCGTGCCCGCCACGATCCTGTCGGAGATCCTCGCCGCCGGGCGCGAGATGCTCTCGCATCCGATCGAGTTGCTGCCGCACGCGCGCGAGACGATCGAGGCGCTGTCGGACGACTACCGCATCCTGCTGGTGACGAAGGGCGACCTGATTGATCAGGAGCGAAAGCTGGCGCAGTCGGGCCTCGGCGATCTGTTCGACGCGGTCGAGATCGTCTCGGACAAGAAGCCCCCGGTCTATGCCGAGATTTTCGCGCGCCACGCCGAAGGCGCGGAGCACGGGCTGATGGCGGGGAATTCGCTGAAATCCGACGTGATCCCGATGATCGAGGCAGGCGGCTGGGGCGTGCATGTGCCCCATGAATTGACATGGGCCTTCGAGCATGCGGAGGCTCCGTCAGCGCATCCGCGCTTCGCGGAATTGCCGGACCTCGGCGCGCTGCCGGACCTGATCGCAAAAATCACGAATTGAGCCCTGCTTTGCGTGGCGTCACGCTCCGCTAACCTCACGCTTTCGTGCGCCTCCAGCACCACAGATAGACGAATTTCCGCGAAGACCCCACCACATATTGTGGTATTGCATGAATGTCGCAGTGAAAGTGCTTGAAAATAGGGAGTTTTCAGCCTGATAGAGCCGTGCTACGCTTCTCGCTAATATAAACCCCGGAAACCGGCCGAAGATCGGTACCACTACAAGGGGTCAAATTGAGGCAGTGAAATAGGTGAAGCCGTGACCACGCTGATGCGCTGGGTCCGTGATGGGCTATTCGTAATCCTTCTGACACTCATTGCGCCGATCGCTGCGCAGGCCGCCCCTTACGCGGCGATGGTCATGGACATGCGATCGGGCGAAGTTCTCTACTCCAAAAACGCCGATACGCCACTGCATCCGGCCTCTCTGACGAAGATGATGACGCTCTACATCACCTTCCAGGCTATCGAGCATGGCGAGTTCAGTCTCGACTCGATCGTTACCGTCACCAAGCACGCCGCCAGCCAGCCGCCCTCGCGACTCGGCCTGCGTCCCGGCCAGAAGATCGCCGTGCGCTACCTGATCCGCGCTGCCGCAATCAAATCGGCCAATGACGCCGCCGCAGCTCTCGGCGATTACATCGGCGGCTCGGAGGAAGGCTTCGCCGCGCGGATGAACCGCACCGCCCGGCAGCTGGGCATGAAGAACACCCATTTCGTCAACGCCAACGGCCTGACCCGCAAGGGCCACCTGTCCTCGGCACATGACATGACGATCATGGGCCGCCACCTGTTCTTCGACTTCCCGCAATACTACAACATCTTCTCGCGCCGCTCGGCGGATGCGAAAGTGCGCACCGTCTATTCGACGAACCGCAAGTTCCTCGCTGCCTACAAGGGCGCGGACGGGATCAAGACCGGCTACACCTCGGCCTCGGGCTTCAACCTGACCGCCTCCGCGAAGCGTGGCGATAAGCGCATCATCGCGACCGTCTTCGGCGGCACTTCGACCGCGCAGCGCAACGCGAAAATGGCCGATCTGCTGGATCTGGGCTTCAAGCGCGCGCCGACCCACGCGCGCACGATCCGCCCTGCGATCCCGCAATACATCGCGCCTGCGCAATCGCCGATGCTGATGGTGAATCTCGCGCCGAAGAAGAGCCCGCGTCCCGATATCCGTCCGACCGTGCCCAATGCGGATAGCGATGCAATCTCGACCGCGCTCGCCGCTGCGGTGCAGGCCGATCAGGTGGACGAAGTGACCGATATCCCCGAGGACGTGGCCGAAGGCGCTCAGGGCGGCGCGGCAGGCGCGGAGGACGTGGTCGTCGCCGATGCCGGCACGCTCGGGATCGGCGCGGAGATCACCGCAAGCCCCCGCCCGCAGCGCAACCCGCGCGACATCCAGATCGCGGACGTGACCAAGTCGCTGCCCGCCGAAGTGACCAAGGCCACGCCGCTGGCGCAGGCACAGGCGCATGACGCCGCTGTCGCTGCAGACAAGGCGGGCCAGGACGGCACCGAAAAGCCGAGCGACGTGCAGCTAGCCTCCTACGATCCCGGCGCATCGGACGGTCCGAAATTCGTTCAGTCCACCAAACCGCAGCCCGAGACGGTCGAGCTGGCCGAGGCGCATACGCTCGACCTCGACGGAAACGGCAAGGCCAACGGCGCCAAGGCCCCGTCCAGCTTCGTGCAGTCGACGGATCCGCAGCCCGAGACCGCGCAGATGGCCGCAGCTCCCGAGAAGCGCAAGAGCGAGATCATCCTCGCCGCGCTCACCCCTCCGGCCCCCGGCCCGGCGCAGAAGCCGCGCGTGGTAGCGCGCGTGTCCAGCTCGGGCGGGCGCAACTGGGGCGTCAGCCTCGGCCTGTTTGGTTCGCGCTTCGCGGCGGAGCGTCACATGCTGACCACCGCGCTGATGGAAAGCGACACACTGGGCGAAGCACTGCGCAAGGTCGCGACGCGCAAGACCGGATACGAGGCGAATTTCGTGGGAATGACCCAGGACATGGCGCAACTGGCCTGTGCAAGGCTCGAAGCACGCGCTATGGACTGCAAAGTGGTCGGTCCCTGAGATTCTTCCTCCCTCGGGGACAAAGAGAGAAAGCCGCGCCTGGTCAGCGCGGCTTTTTCTTATCCGGGGCCTCATGCGGTCCGCCGCGTGGAGCGCCACGGGGGAGCCTCCGGCGGGGATATTTGAACCAAGGCGAAGGGGGCGCAAGTCTGTCGGGATCGCCCCTGGCCTTCTCCGAGCCCTTCGGGCACTCAATCCTGCTTCGGGCGGTCGTCGAACTCGTCGGACAGGATGCGCTCGGCATCGCCTTTCGGGTCGTCATACTGATTGGTCTTGAGCGACCAGAAAAACGCCCCGAGGCCAATCCCGCCGAGCAGTAGGGAAATCGGAATCGAATAGAGAAGAACCTCCATGCGGGGCTCCTTTCAGCGCAGGCGTAGTGAGTTGAGCGACACCGTGATCGAACTGGCCGACATGGCGAGAGCCGCCATCAGCGGCGTCGCAAGCCCGGTCAGCGCGAGCGGCACGGCGAAGATATTGTAGACGATGGAGATGCCGAAGTTCTGCTTGATCCGGCGACGCGCGCGCACCGAGATCGAGGCGGCGTCGGAAACCGGAGCCAGGTCCTTGCCCAGCAGCACGATATCCGAAGCCGTCCGCGCCGCGTCGAGCGCGGAGGCAGGCGAGACCGAGACATGGGCCGCGGCCAGCGCGGCGGTGTCGTTCAGCCCATCGCCCACCATCAGCACGCGGTGGCCCTGTTGGGTGAGATCGTTTACCAGCTGCGCTTTCTCGGCAGGCAAGGCGCCGGCGCGGTAGGCCTCGATCCCGAGGCGCGCGGCGAGATCGCTCACCGCCCCTTCGACATCGCCCGAGACCAGCCAGACTTGCTTGCCCTGCGCCTTCAGACCGGCCACGGCCTCTTCGGCGCCGGTGCGCAGCGTGTCGGCGAAGCGGATCGAGATTGGGGTCGCATCGCCTATCTTGAGATGGGTCGCGGTGGTCGTGCCGTCCTCGGCACCGATCCAGTTCGCACGGCCGAGCCGCACGCGCTGCTCCTGCCAGACGCCCTCAACGCCGTAGCCAGGAACTTCGCGCAGATCGGTGAGCGTGGCGGGGACGCCCCCCTGCCCTGCCGCGGCCTCGTGCAGCGCGCGGGCGAGCGGGTGGCTCGACCCTTCGGCCAGCGCCATCGCGACGGAGAGCGCGTCGGGCGACAGATCGGAGAGGTTCTGCGGACGCGGCGCGCCCATGGTCAGCGTACCGGTCTTGTCGAAGACGACCGTGTCGATCTCGGCCAAACGCTCCAGCGCGGTGCCGTCCTTGATCAGCAGCCCCTTGCGGAACAGCTTGCCCGATGCGGCGGTCACCACCGCAGGCACGGCGAGCCCCAGCGCACAGGGGCAGGTGATGATCAGCACCGCAGCGGCAATATTCACCGCCAGACGGAAGTCACCGCCGGTGATCCACGCCCAGGCGCAGAAGGCGGTGAAGGACAGGATATGCACGATCGGTGCATAGGCTCGCGCTGCCCGTTCGGCGAGCGAGGTGTATTTGGTCTTCGCACTCTCGGCCATCGCGACGAGATCGGCCATGCGGTGCAGCGAACTGTCGCGCCCGGCTGCCGTCACGCGCAGGGTCAGCGGCCCGGTCAGGTTCACTTCGCCGGCGGAGAGCGCCATGCCGGGCAGCACCTGAACGGGAAGGCTTTCACCCGTCAGGAGCGAGCGGTCGCTCTCGGATTGGCCGTCGGTCACTTCGCCATCGGCAGGGATGCGGCCACCGGGGCGCACCCGGATCAGGTCGCCCACAGCCAGTTCGCCCACGGGCACGATGACTTCCTCGCCGTCGCGCAGAACGGTCGCGCGCGGTACTTCCAGCGCGGCCAGTTCCTCGGCCGCCGAACGGGCCACGGCCCGCGTGCGGTAATCGAGATAGCGCCCTACGAGCAGGAAGAAGGTGAGCATCGTCGCCGCTTCGAAATAGGCATGCGCGCCGGAATGCATCGTCTCGAACAGCGAAATCCCGAGCGCGAGCAGGATCGCGAGCGAGATCGGCACATCCATTCCCAGACGCCCGCCGCGCAGGGAAGACCAGGCATTGGCGAAGAACGGCTGGCCCGCGAAGATCGTGGTGGGCAGCGCAATCGCCGCCGAAATCCAGTGGAAGAGGTCGCGCGTCGAATCCTCGGCCCCCGACCAGACCGCGATCGAGAGCATCATGATGTTCATCATCGCGAAACCCGACACGCCGATCCGCATCAGCAGGTCGCGCCCGCGCTTGTCGGCCTCGGTCGCAGACAGCATGCCGGGATCAAGCTCGTGCGCCTCATAGCCGATCTTGTCGAGCGCCGCGATCAGCCCCGCCGGTTCGACATCGCCCGCCGCATCGACGGAGGCGCGCTTCAGCGTCAGGTTGACCCGGGCCGACTTCACGCCCGGCTGTTTCATCAGCTCGCGCTCGACATCGGTGATGCAGACCGCGCAATGCGCCGTGGGAAGCGAGAGCATGATCCGCGCGCCCTTGACGTCACCCGATTTCGCCATCTGCTCGGCAGAGGGGGCCGCGATGCAGGCCGGACAGGCCGAGGCCGAGACGCGCTCGTCTTCGAACGGTTCGTTGCGTGTGGGCGAAGCGGGCGACACCGACATCGGTTCAGCCTTTCACGAAGAGGTCGATCCGCTGACGGAACTCCGTGCCGTCTGCGGCTTTCGCGTCGAGATGCACCAGCCAGACGCCCGGAGCAAGGTCGACCTTGGAGGTGAAGATGCCACCGACATAGTCGAATTCGGGGGTCATGTCCTCGCGGACATGGGTCGTCCGCCCGACCAGCGCCTTGAACTCGGCCACCCGCGCGGGCAACCCATTCTCGTCGCGGATGACGAAGCTGAGCTTGCCGTCGGAATAGTCCGGCGACACAGTCCAGCCAAGCGCATCCTGCGCGCGTTTTTCTTCGTTGAAGGACTGCGAGGCGACATAGGAATTGTCGACCTCGAGGCCGGGAAACGTGCTGATCGCCTGCCACGCCATGACAAAGTTGACCGCGATGATCACCCCGAAGGAGCCCACCGCGATCATCAGCACTTTTCTTCCGGTCAGCGGTTTCGCCATCTCGGTCATTGTACCCTTCCGTTGAATACGGTCGTTTCCGACACGCGGTCAGTATTGGTCATGTCCTCGATCCACATCGTCAGTTCGGTGCGCTCGCTGGTGGCGATGGACGAACCGGGATCGGCGACAATATAGACCCTTTGGGTCATGGTTTCATCCGCGGGCACCGTCACGGTGGTCCCGTCCTGGCCTTCGAGCAACACGCTCAGCGTGCTCTGGTCGGCCGGATCGGGCGCCTTGACGGAGACCTTGAACTCGGTCGCCTCGCCCGCCTTGTTGCGCAGCCGCAGCGTGTAGATGTTCCGGATCGCGCCCGACGGTTCCACCACGAAGAGCGGATCGCGGTTCGGGGTCACGTTGAAATCGATGGGCGAGCGCATGAACAGCGCGACCACGAGGCCGACCCCGATCAGCGACCACATCGCGAAATAGAGGATGGTGCGCGGGCGCAGGATGTGCTTCCAGACATTGACGACCGGGTTGCCAGAACGCTCGTTGGCTTCGTCCTTCAGGGCCATGTAGCCGATCAGGCCGCGAGGTTTGCCGATCTTGTCCATGACCTCGTTGCAGGCGTCGATGCACAACCCGCAGGTGATGCATTCGAGCTGCTGGCCATCGCGGATATCGATGCCCATCGGGCAGACGTTGAAACAAGCCATGCAGTCGATGCAATCGCCCTGCGTCGGGTCGTGCTGACCCTTCTTGAGCTTGCCGCGCGGCTCGCCCCGCCATTCGCGATAGGCGATCGTGATCGTGTCTTCGTCCATCATCGCGGCCTGAATGCGCGGCCAAGGACAGGCGTAGATGCAGATCTGTTCGCGCGCGAAGCCGCCGAAAGCGAAGGTCGTGAGCGTTGCCACCGCGATCGTCGTGTAAGCGATCGGCGAGGCGCTGCCGGTGAACAGATCGTGCAGCAGCGCCGGCGCATCGGTGAAATAGAACACCCAGGCCCCGCCCGTCGCGACACCGATCAGAAGCCAGAGCACCCATTTGGTGATCCGCTTGCGGACCTTCTCGGCGTTCCATTTCTGGCGCAGCAGGCGGATACGTGCGTTGCGGTCGCCCTCGACCCAGCGCTCGACGAGGATGAACAGATCGGTCCAGACGGTCTGCGGGCAGGCATAGCCGCACCAGACGCGCCCCAGCGCCGAGGTGAACAGGAACAACCCCAGACCGGCCATGATCAGAAGACCCGCGACGAAGTAGAATTCATGCGGCCAGATTTCGATCATGAAGAAGAAGAAGCGACGGTTCGCGAGGTCCAGAAGCACCGCTTGATCGGGCAGCTCCGGCCCACGATCCCAGCGAATCCACGGCGTGATGTAATAGATGCCGAGCATCACCGCCATCAACACCCATTTCAAGTTGCGGAACTGGCCATGCACACGGCGCGGGAAAATCGGCTCGCGGGCGGCGTAGAGCGGCGGGGGATCGACTGGTTCGGTGGAGCTCACGACTCTCTCCGTTCATAAATCATTCTGCGTCAACGGTTCTTCTGGTATGACACAGTCGTGAAGACTTTGACCTGCGTCAAAAAGACAGGTCTCCCATACAGGAAATCGTCACTGGTTGGTGTTTTCACTCGTCATCGGCATGTGCTGCCTGCTTGAAAAGCCACGACATCAGGTGGCGTTGCGCCGGTCGCCTCACGCCCGGTCGCGCTCCCGTGTAATAGCGCTTTTGAGCGCTGTCTTCAAACGGAAGCCGCACCGCCCGGCCGCGACATTTCGTTCGCCCCGGACCAACGCGGTCGCACCCCCGCCGGCCTCCCCGGTCCGCCACCCAGCGCTTCGCGCAGAAGGATCCGGGGCATCGCGGCGAGGTCACAACGGCGTGCAACGGCTGGCACGGCGCTTGTTTTGCCCGGGAACGCCCCCCAACTTAGGCGGCAGGTAACCCTCGACAAACGAGAGGGCCCGCGAAGGGGCCCTCTGGAATTGGGCACCGGCACCCCCAGGAAACGCGCGAACAGGACGGGGTGCCGGTGCGGCCCGCCAGACCGAAGCCCCGCGGGATCTCTCTTGTTTTCGACCGTTACTGGCCGCCGCCCAAGCTGTGAACGTAGGCCGCGACGGCGCGGATATCCGCTTCCGAGAGACGCTCGTTCCAGTTCGGCATCACGCCGAAGCGGGCATTGGTGACCGTGTAGGTCAGCGTGTCGACGTCACCGCCATAGAGCCAGACGGCATCGGTGAGGTTCGGCGCACCCATGGTGTTGTCGCCTTTGCCATTCTCGCCGTGACAGGCTGCGCAGTTATCCGCGAAGATCGTCTCGCCTTCCGCAGCCATCGCCTCGTCATGCTCCTGGTCCGAAATCTTGCGGACATATTGCACGACCTGGTCGATCTGCTCGGGCTCGAGAAGACCATCTTTCCCGAAGGCCGGCATCTGCGAGAACCGCGCCTCGCCTTCCGGGTCCGTCTCGTTGCGGATGCCATGGGTCACGGTGAAATGGATGTCCTCCATCGTGCCGCCCCACAGCCATGCGCTGTCGAGAAGGTTCGGATAGCCGTGCTTCGGGTTGCCGCCCGCGCCCGCACCGTGACATTGCGCGCACCAGGTGCGGAACACCGCGGCGCCCGCGTTCTGGGTGTAGTTCTTCAGCTCGGGATCGTTCGAAATCTCATTGAGATCGACCGAGACGAGCTTCTCCTGGATCGGCTTGTTCGCCGCGGCGACCTTGTCGATCTCGGCCTGCACGTTCGCGCGGGTCGAGGAGCCCAGAATCCCCGGCGTCGCGCCGGATTTGAAGATCGGCCATGCCGGCATCGCGATCGAGTAACCGATCCCCCAGATGACGCAGGCATAGAAGGTCCACAGCCACCATTTGGGCAGCGGGTTGTTGTATTCCTCGATGCCGTCCCACGAGTGTCCCGTGGTCTCGACCTCGTGCTTTTGCTTGCTTGGTCTCTTGCTCATGTTTTCCACGCCTCCTTACAACGTGGCGCCGTCAGTCCTTGGAGGACCGGCTCTCGCCGGCCTCCGAGGCATTGGCGGGTTTGTCTTCGTACCGGAAGGGAATCTCGGACGTATCTTCGTAGGTCTTGCGCGCGCCGGGCCGGAAGACCCAGACGACGACGGCCAGGAAGAAGACGAACATGAAGATCAGAAACCAGCTGTCCGCGAATTCCCTGAAGATATGATAGTCCATTGATCAGCCCCCCTTACCGGCTGGCCACGGGTTCGAAGGTCGAGAAGTCGACCATGGTGCCGAGCACCTGCAGATAGGCCACCAGCGCGTCCATCTCGGAAATGCCCGGGCGACCGTCGAAGTTGCGGACGTTCACCGCGTTGGGATAGCGCTCCAGCAGACCGTCGGTGTCGCTGTTCGGATCGGCCTGGGCCGCGAAGTCCGCCTTGGCGTTCTCGATCATGTCCGACGTGTAGGGCACACCCACCATCGCATCGGTCGAGATCCGCTCGTCGATATGCTTGGAATCGACCATGCGATTGAGCAGGAAGCCGTATTTCGGCATCACCGATTCCGGCACGACCGACTGCGGGTTGGTCAGGTGATCCACATGCCAGGCGTCCGAGTAGCGGCCGCCGACGCGGGCGAGGTCAGGCCCCGTCCGCTTGGAGCCCCACTGGAACGGGTGGTCGTATTGCGACTCCGCTGCCAGCGAGTAATGGCCGTAACGCTCCACTTCGTCGCGCATCGGGCGGATCATCTGCGAGTGGCAGACATAGCAGCCCTCACGGATGTAGATGTCGCGCCCGGTAAGCTCCAGCGGGGTGTATGGACGCATGCCGTCCACGTCCTCGATGGTGTTTTCGAGGTAGAAGAGCGGCGCGATCTCCACGATGCCGCCGATCGTGACGACTAGGAAGGCAAAGATCAGCAGGAGCGTGGCGTTCTTTTCAAGGACGCCGTGTTTGTCGAGAAGTCCCATTGATCTCCTCCTTATTCAGCCGGCACGGCGGCAACCGAACGCGATTCCACGCGCGGCTGACGAGCGACGGTCATCCACAGATTGTAGGCCATGATGATGCCACCCGTGAGGTAGAGCACACCACCCAGACCACGGACCACGAACATCGGATGCATGGCGGCCACGGTGTCGGCGAAGGCGTTCACGAGGAAACCCTGGCTGTCCGTTTCGCGCCACATCAGGCCCTGCATGATCCCGGCGACCCACATCGACGCAGCATAGAGCACGATCCCGATGGTGGAGAGCCAGAAGTGCCAGCTGACCAGTTTCAGCGAGTAGAGCCCTTCACGCGCCCACAGACGCGGCACGAGGAAGTAGAGCGTGCCGAAGGTGATCATGCCGTTCCAGCCGAGCGCGCCCGAGTGCACGTGACCGATCGTCCAGTCGGTGTAGTGCGACAGCGAGTTCACCGCCTTGATCGACATCATCGGGCCTTCGAAGGTCGACATGCCGTAGAAGCCGACCGACACCACCATCATTCGGATGATCGGATCGGTGCGCAGCTTGTCCCATGCGCCCGAGAGCGTCATCAGACCGTTGATCATGCCACCCCAGGAAGGCATCCACAGGATCACCGAGAAGGTCATGCCCAGCGTCGAGGCCCAGTCGGGCAGCGCCGTGTAGTGCAAGTGGTGCGGACCGGCCCAGATGTACAGGAAGATCAGCGCCCAGAAGTGCACGATCGACAGCTTGTAGGAATAGACCGGACGTTCAGCCTGCTTCGGGACGAAGTAATACATCATGCCGAGGAAGCCCGCAGTCAGGAAGAAGCCCACCGCATTGTGGCCGTACCACCACTGCGTCATCGCGTCCTGCACGCCCGAGAAGACCTGCACCGACTTCGATCCGAAGAGCGAGACCGGGATCGACAGGTTGTTCACGATATGCAGCATCGCGATGGTCACGATGAAGGACAGGTAGAACCAGTTGGCGACGTAGATATGGGGTTCCTTGCGCTTGAAGATCGTGCCGAGGAAGACAACCAGATAGGCGACCCAGACGATCGTCAGCCAGATATCGACATACCATTCCGGCTCGGCATATTCCTTCGACTGCGTTGCGCCGAGGATGTAGCCGGACGCGGCGAGCACGATGAACAGGTTATAGCCCCAGAACACGAACCAGCCGAGCGCGTTGCCGCCGAACAGCCGCGCTGCCGAGGTGCGCTGCACCACGTAGAACGACGATGCGATCAGCGCGTTGCCACCGAAGGCGAAGATCACCGCCGAGGTGTGCAGCGGGCGCAGCTTGCCGAAGTTCAGGTAGCCCTGCGCCCATTCGAAGTTGAGCGCCGGATAGGCCAGCTGGAAAGCGATGATGACGGCGACCAGGAAGCCCACGACACCCCAGAAGGTCGTCGCGATCACCCCGGCGCGAACCACGCCGTCGAAATACTCGTTGTGAGCCACCGGCTGGCGGCTCCCCATGGTGCGAAGCACCCAGATGAACGCGATTGCCGCGGCCAGCATGACCTCGACAGCATTCACCTGATAGGCAAGATCGCGCGCGTAGCCGGCCGCAATGGCGGCCAGAACCGCCACAAGACCAAGCGCGATCAGCTTGATATAATCCCACATTTTGTGCGTCCCTTCGTCTGGTCTGCCCCTGCGGCACTCTCTTGAACCGAGAATCCTCCTGGGCCTGACTGGAGTCCTTGTGGTCCGAGGGTATGCACGATGCCTTGATCTGCATCAAATGCTCGCGATCGAACTGCGCCATTCGGTCGCAGTTCTGTGATCTGACAATCACGTCTCTTGATCCGAGTCAAAGTGCGGCCGATCTCTTCGGGTTAGGCTTTGGGCTCACATGCTTAATCGCTTATGGCGCAAGGACAGGACCCATGGCTTACAAGACACTTCTCACGATCGTCACGGATCCCAAGGCGGCCGCGACACAAATCGACACGGCCGTGGCCGTCGCCCGACGGCGCGACGCCCACCTAGACGTGCTCTGCCTCGGTGTGGATCGCACGCAGACCGGATATTACTACGCGGGGGCGACCGCCTTCGTACAACAGGAAACGATGGATCGCGCGCAAGACGACGCACGCAACGCGGAAGCCGCGGTGCGCGCGCGCCTCGAAGCCGAAGACATTCGCTGGGGCGTCGATGCGGTCGTCTCGCAGATCGGGGCGATGGCTACCGTCGTCGGGCAGCGCGCCCGCTTTGCCGATCTGGTCGTGATGGGCCGCCCCTATGGCGAGGGCCGCGGCCCGGAGATCGAGGCCGCAGTCGAAGCCGCGCTCTTCGAGGGCCAGGTTCCGGTCGCGATCGTACCCGACGGGTATAACGGCGACATGCCTGCCAAGCGCGTCGTGATCGCGTGGAACCAGTCGCACGAAGCGATGCGCGCCGTGCGGGCCGCCCTGCCCGTCCTGAAATCCGCCGATCTGGTCGACATCACCGTGATCGACCCGCCCGCGCATGGGCCCGAGCGCTCGGATCCGGGCGGCCAACTCAGCCAGATGCTCTCGCGTCACGGCGTCCACGCCGAGGTGTCGGTGCTCGCCAAGACGATGCCGCGCGTGTCGGACGTGCTCAACCGCCATATCAGCGACAGCGACGCCGATGCGGTGGTGATGGGGGCTTACGGCCATTCGCGATTCCGCGAAGCGATCCTGGGCGGCGCGACGCGCCACATGCTCGAGATGGCCGAGGTTCCGGTGATCATGGCGCATTGAGCGCGCCGCCTTTCAAGACTGTCGACGGCGCCTCTCGGGGCGCCGTTTTTCGTCACTCGGGACCGATCCCGACGCCCTTCCCGTTGCCCGCACGGCGTCGGACATGCTTTCGCGGATGTCGTGAAACAGACCCGAGCATTGCGCCATTCTCTGCAATACGGTTGGCAACACTCGGGCCCGGGGCGACAACGAGAAAGACACAAGTAAACGGGATACGCATAACCCTTCCCCGCTGCAGCCTCCTTCTGTTTACCTTACGACAATGTCCAAACCGCGACGGAACGCGTGCGAAATAACGACCTTCTCGCGACATCTGTGTCCGGCACGGAACTCCGGCCGCGCTGGCGGGTTGGCTGGCTGACGAAAGACCGGAGCCCCCAATGACCCGCCATATTCTTCCCACCCTTCTCGCCAGCCTCGCCCTGCTGTCTGCCTGTCAGGAGATGACGCCGAAACAGGACGGGACGATGCCGAAGACACTGCCGGAGGGGATGGTCGGACGCTGGGGGCTGACAAAGGCCGATTGCGACGCCTCACGCGATGACAACAAAGGCCTGATGGTGGTCCAGCCGGACAGCCTGAAATTCTACGAGTCGCAAGCCAAGCTCGCTGAGATCGACAGCGCGACCGATCGCGTGGTTCGGGCCACGTGGAATTTCACCGGCGAAGGGCAGAAATGGCAGCGCGATATCGTGCTCACCCTGTCGAGCACCGGCATCTACCTATCGCGTCAGGATATCTCGCAGGGCGGAATGAAGCCACTCACCTATCGGCAGTGCGTATCCCCCTGACCGGACGTATGCTCAGATAAGGAAACCGCCGTCGCTGTCATCGCCCGCCTCAAGCAGCAGCCGATCCATGTCCGGCACGGTGACGTGGCGCTTACCCTGCAGCTCGATCACCCCGTCGCGTTTCAGCGCGGACATCTGACGACTTACCGTCTCTAGCGTGAGGCCAAGGTAATCGGCCATCGCTTCGCGCGTTAGCGGCAGATCGAACACCATCTGCCGGGCGCTGGGGCTCATGTTGATCGAGGCGTCACGCCGCGCCACGATCGACAGGAGCGAGGCGATCTTCTCGCGCGCGGTCTTGCGGCCCAGCAGCAGCATCCATTCGCGCGCGGCGTCCAGTTCGTCGAGCGTCATCTGCAACAGGCGCTGCGCGATATGGGGCGTGCGCTCCATCATTTCCTCGAAGGGCTTGCGGCGGAAACAGCACATCAGGATGTCGGTCGTCGCGGTCACGTTATACGCGGCACGGGTGCGCCCGGGGCGCCCCACGAAATCCGAGGGCAGCAACAGGCCCACCATCTGCGTACGTCCGTCTTCTAGCGTTTGCGTCAGCGTCGCGATCCCTGAGACGACCGAGGCCACGAAATCCATCTGGTCGCCCGCCCAGATGATCGTCTGCCCCGCTTCGAAGCTTCGGTAATATTTGATCTTCTCAAGCTGCTCGAGCTCCTCCGCGTCACATCGCGCACAGACCGCGCGATGTTGGATCGGGCAGTCTCCGCATGCGAGCGAAGCAGGCTGAACGTCATCATGTGCCATATGGATATTGCTTGATCTGGGTCAAATTCTGTCGCGCGTGTTATCTCTAAAGATACGCGCATGGAACAGGAATCGCAACTTACCCGACTCGGACTCTTCGACGCACGGGTGCCCCGCTATACGAGCTACCCCACCGCCCCCCATTTCGCGGGCGATGTCGGCCCCATGGAATTCGCGCATTGGATCGAGGCGATCCCCGAAGGCGCGTCGATTTCGCTCTACATGCACGTGCCGTTTTGTCGTCGGCTCTGCTGGTTCTGCGCCTGCCGCACGCAAGGCACGCAAAGCGAGGAACCGGTCCGCGCCTATGCCGAGACGCTGCTGGCCGAGCTGCGCCTCTTCAAGGAGCGCCTGGCGCCCGGCGTCACGCTGTCGCGTCTGCATTGGGGCGGCGGCACGCCGACCCTGATGCCCCCGGACATGATGCGCCGCCTCGCCGATGCGGTCTTCGACGTCGTACCGATGGGCGAAGGCGCGGAATTCTCGGTCGAGATCGACCCCAACGAAATCGACGCCGCCCGCCTCGACGCGCTCGCCGAGTCGGGTATGAACCGCGCCTCGATCGGGGTGCAGGATTTCGACCCGCAGATTCAGGGCGTGATCGGGCGCGACCAGAGCTATGAGGTAACCAAAGCTGCGGTCGACATGATTCGCGAACGCGATGTCGCGAGCCTCAACGCCGATATCCTCTACGGTCTGCCTTACCAGACACCGACGAAAATCGCGGCCTCGGTGCAAAAGCTGCTGTCGCTCGGCCCCGATCGCGTGGCGCTCTACGGCTACGCGCATGTGCCGTGGATGGCGCGCCGCCAAACGATGATCCCATCAGACCATCTGCCCACCCCGCAAGAGCGTCTGAAGCTGTTCGAGGTGGCGCGCGAGTTGTTCGTGGCCGATGGTTATGACGAGATCGGAATCGACCATTTCGCGCTGCCGACCGACGGGCTCTCGACCGCCCAGAAGGGAGGTCAGTTGCGGCGCAATTTCCAAGGCTATACCGACGATCAGGCCGAGGCGCTGGTCGGGCTCGGAGCGTCCTCGATCTCGCGCTTCCCGCAAGGCTATGCACAGAACGCGCCAGCTACTTCAGCCCATACGGCTGCGATCCGGGCGGATCGCTTCTCGACCTCGCGCGGGCACCGCTTCACTGCGGATGACAAGATGCGCGCGCGGCTGATCGAGGCGCTGATGTGCGATTTCGAAGTGAAAGCGGCAGAGCTGGTGCGGGATTACGGCGCCGATCCGAAGGAACTCGCCGCAATGTTCGCCGCCTGCGCGGAGCATTTCGGCGACATGGTTCAGGTGAACGCGGACGGGCTGCGCATTCCGGCGAAGGCGCGCCCGCTCACCCGCATGATCGCGCGCCATTTCGATGCTTACGATCTGTCGAAAGCCGGGCATAGTTCGGCGATCTGATCGCCGGGGAAGAGGGACGAGGGAGGGGTCGCCGCGCGCGGCCCTTTTTCCTTTGGCCGGCGGTCATCCGGCCACGCGTCCGCCGCGTATCGAATTGCATGAAGATGCGCCGCAAATCCGACCTGCCGACAAAGCTCTGCGCCAGCTGTGGCCGCGCCTTCGCGTGGCGCAAAAAGTGGGCCCGTGACTGGGAGAGCGTGCGCTACTGTTCCGATCGCTGCCGCCGCTCGGCAAAGGCCGCACTGGCGAGGGGGGACAATCTCGGCGGTTGATTTTACATACCGTATGGTATATTAATTCTATATGAGCGTTACTCCAGCCCCCGCGCGCCGCGGCCGCCCGCGCCGCAAGCCCGAGGATCAGGACGCCCGCAAGGCGCTGATCCAGGCAGGGCTCGCCCAATTGACCGAGCGCGGCTACGCAAGCGTCGCTCTCGAAGAGATCACCGCCGCTGCCGGTGTCACCAAGGGCAGCTTCTACCACTACTTCCCGACGAAAGCGGCTTTTGGCGCGGCGCTCATCGACGCCTATGACGCCTATTTCGAAGACAAGCTGCGCCGCGCCTTCGACCGCACGGACATCACCCCACTCGCCCGGCTCACCGCCTTCACCGAAGACGCGGAGGCGGGCATGGCGCGGTTCGACTTCCGCCGTGGCTGCCTGATCGGCAATCTCGGTCAGGAAATGGGCAGCCTGCCCGAAGAGTTCCGCAGTCGCCTGATCGCGGTGTTCGAGCGCTGGCAAAACCTTACCGTATCGTGCCTGCGTGACGCGCAAATGGTGGGCGAAATCGGCGCCGATCACGACCCCGAAGCACTCGCAGAACTGTTCTGGACCGGCTGGGAAGGCGCGGTTCTGCGCACGAAACTTCAACGCAACCCCGAGCCGCTGCGCCGTTTCACCGACGGCTTCCTGCGGCTCGCCCGAAGCTGAAAGGATACCCCATGGTCAAAGCCATCCTGATCGAGAAACCCGAAGAGGCTCAGAGCGCCGCGCTCAAGGATATCGACCTGCCCGATCTGGCAGAGGGCGAGGTGGCGGTCGACGTCGCCTACTCGACGATGAACTACAAGGACGCACTGGCGATCACCGGCGCAGGCCCAGTGGTGCGCAGCTTCCCGATGGTGCCGGGCATCGACTGCTCCGGCATCGTCGCGACCAGCAAGCATCCCGATTTCGCCAAGGGCGACCGGGTCGTGCTCAACGGCTGGGGCGTGGGCGAGAAACACTGGGGCGGGCTGGCAGAGCGCGCCCAACTGAAAGGCGAGTGGCTGGTGAAACTACCCGACGGTATCTCGTTGCGTCAGGCAATGGCGATCGGCACTGCGGGCTACACGGCGATGCTCTGCGTGATGGCGCTCGAGGGGCATGGCGTGACGCCCGAGAGCGGTGAGATCGTCGTGACCGGAGCGACCGGCGGCGTGGGTAGCGTCGCGATCGCTCTTCTGGGCAAGCTCGGCTATAAAGTGGCTGCCGTTACCGGGCGCCCGGAAGAGGAAGACTACCTCAAGCGCCTCGGCGCATCGTCGATCGTTCCGCGCGAGGACGTCTCTGGCAAGCCGCGCCCGCTGAACAAGGAACGCTGGGCCGGTGCGGTCGACGTGGTCGGCGGTGAGGTGTTGGCCAATGTTCTGTCGATGATGGCCTATCGCGGCACCGTCGCCGCCTGTGGTCTCGCGGGTTCGATGAACCTGCCGACCTCGGTCGCGCCCTTCATCCTGCGCGGCGTGACGCTCGCAGGCGTCGACAGCGTGATGTGCCCGATCGAGGATCGCGTCGAAGCATGGCGTCGTCTGGCTGCCGATCTCGACATGGAGAAGCTCGCCGCTATGGAGATGGAAGTCGCCTTGGACGAAGTGATTGCAACCGCGCCGAAATTCCTCGATGGAAAGGTTCGCGGGCGGATCGTCGTTCCGGTCGCACCTGACCTCGGCTGACTACGGTAAGAAATGCTGTCTTTCCTGATCCTCGCGCTCGCCGGTCTCGCGGCGGGCGCTTTAAATGCGGTCGCGGGCGGCGGGACGTTCTTGTCCTTCCCCGCGCTTGTCTGGACCGGCGTGCCGCCGATCACCGCCAATGCCACCGCGACGCTGGCGGCCCTGCCCGGCTATCTGTCGAGCGCCTGGGCCTTCCGCCACGAGCTGCGCCACAAGGGGCCGATGGCGCTGCGCACGATCCTGATCGCCGCCGTCGCGGGCGGGTTCCTCGGCGCCCTCCTGCTGCTGATCACGCCCGAAAAACTGTTCGCCGGCGTGGTGCCGTGGCTTCTGCTGCTGGCGACGGCGGCGTTTGCCTTCGGGCCGATGCTGCTGAAGGCGCTGCAACGCTCTGGCCGCACGATGGGCGCCGTGTCCGCCTTCGCCCTGCTACTCGCGGTGACGATCTACGGCGGATACTTCAATGGCGGGCTCGGGATCATGCTGCTCGCCGCGCTCGGCTTGATTGGCTTCACCGATCTGCATGCGATGAACGGCCTGAAGAACCTCGTCTCGGCCGTGCTGTCGCTGGTCTCGGTCGTAACCTACGCGGTGGCCGGGCTGATCGACTGGCAGGCGGTTCTGGTGCTGGGCATCGCGAGCGCCGTCGGCGGCTACCTGGGCGCGCATCTGTCGAAGCGGATCACCAATATGGCGCTGCTGCGCGGCTTCATCATTGCGGTCGGGCTGGTGATGGCGGCGGTCTTCTTCGTACGCGGCTAACCCAGCCAGAGCGCCGAGCCGAACATCTTGCGCAACAGTCCCGTCTGACCGCTGACCCCGGCGCGGGCATAGATCTGCTTTGAGGTCGAGCGCGCGGTCTCCAGCGTCCAGCCAAGCCGCTCGGCCGCCTCGCGCAGGCTCGCCCCATCGCATAGAAGCGCCGCGAGCCGCGCCTCGGACCGGTTGAGATCTAGCGCCCCCGCGACACGCGCGACCGGCAGCGCCTCAGCCAGCGGCATGGCGCGCAGATGTCCGATCAGTGCAGGACTGCCCCGCCATCGCCCCGACGCGAGCCGGAGCACGCCCTGCCCCTCGGGGCCAAGCGGGATCGGCCGGACGACCTCCCCGCCTTCCCCGAGTTTCGCGAGGCTCTGCCGAAAGCGCAGCGCGGCGTCGGGATCGGCGAATTCCGGGCGCGCGCCGATGCGCAGCCGCAGCCAACCTCCCGCATCGAATTCCGCCGCTACGCGCGGATCGAATTCCAGCACCGCACCCGCGGGTGTCAGGACCAACCACCCCGCACCGAGCGCCGCCGTGGCCTCGGCATCGCGCGCGGCTCGCGCCCGCTCGCCGCCCAGCGCCTCGCGTATCATCACCGCCTGCCCCAGATGCGGCGCGAGCGTCGAGAGGGCCAACGCCTCCGCCGCGCGGAAATCCCGGTTCGAGCGCGCGATCATCAGCACCACGCGCCCCGCCCCCCCTGCCGCGACCTTCAGCGCCCGTAGCGGTTCGGGCCACGCCACTTCACCCGGCAGGTCGATCTGCGAATAGACACGATCCAGTCGCATCGGGTGGAGTCGCGCGGCGTCCGGCAAGGCGATCCTGCCGACCTGCCAGCCCGCGCCCTCCCCCTCGGGTGCGAGAATCTGCACCGCCGCACCCTCGGCATGGGCGACCGAACAGAGCCGCTCGAGAAAGCGCACCCAGCCAGCCTTTCCCGCCTCGCTCGCCGCGGCGAAGAGCGCGTTGATCAACAGTGTGTTCTCGGACTGCCCCAACATAAGCCGTATTTACCCCCCATTTGGGGGGTTATCCAGCAAAACCCGCCGCCTATATCTTGGAAAACCGCGATCAGACAGAGACCTCCCGCATGAACAAGACCCTGACTCACCTGCAGCGGCTCGAAGCCGAAAGCATTCACATCCTGCGCGAAGTCGTGGCCGAAGCCGACAATCCGGTCATGCTCTATTCCGTCGGCAAGGACAGCGCGGTGATGCTGCATCTCGCGAAGAAGGCCTTCTATCCGTCGCCGCCGCCCTTCCCGCTGATGCATGTCGACACGACGTGGAAATTCCAGGCGATGTACAACCTGCGCGACAAGGCCGCGAAGGATGCGGGGATGGAGCTGATCGTGCACCAGAACCCCGAGGCGAAGGCCAAGGGGATCAACCCGTTCGATCACGGCTCGCTGCATACCGACATGTGGAAGACAGAAGGTCTGAAACAGGCTCTGGACAAGCACGGCTTCGACGTGGCCTTCGGCGGCGCGCGCCGCGACGAGGAGAAATCCCGCGCGAAGGAACGCGTGTTCTCGTTCCGCTCGGCCAATCATCGCTGGGATCCGAAGAACCAGCGCCCCGAGCTCTGGCGTCTCTACAACGCCAAGAAAGCGAAGGGCGAGAGCGTCCGCGTCTTCCCGATCTCGAACTGGACCGAGCTGGACATCTGGCAATATATCCACCTCGAAGGGATCGAGATCGTCCCGCTCTATTTCTCGGCCCTGCGCCCGACAGTCGAGCGCGACGGGCTGATCCTGATGGTGGACGACGACCGCTTCCCGCTGCGCGACGGCGAGGAGCCGGTGATGCGCTCGGTCCGCTTCCGCACTCTGGGCTGCTACCCGCTGACCGGCGCCGTCGAGAGCGAAGCGCAGACCCTTCCGGAAGTCATTCAGGAAATGCTGCTGACCACCACCTCCGAGCGTCAGGGCCGCGCGATCGACCACGATCAGAGCGCCTCGATGGAGAAGAAAAAGCAGGAAGGCTATTTCTGAGCCCTCCCCTCCCGAGCCGCACGCGCGCCTTCATTTCCACCCTATCAGGTGAGCCGACATGACGACCAACGATCCGATCTACAAGACCGACGCGCTGATTGCGCAGGATATCGATGCCTATCTCGAGGCGCATCAACACAAGACCATGCTGCGCTTCATCACCTGCGGCTCGGTCGATGACGGGAAATCGACGCTGATCGGGCGGCTGCTCTATGACAGCAAGATGATCTTCGAGGATCAGCTGGCCGCGCTGGAGGCCGACTCCAAGCGCGTCGGCACCCAAGGCCAAGAGATCGACTTCGCACTGCTGGTCGACGGGCTCGCTGCCGAGCGCGAACAGGGCATCACGATCGACGTGGCCTACCGCTTCTTCGCGACCGAGAAGCGCAAGTTCATCGTCGCGGACACCCCCGGCCACGAACAGTATACCCGCAACATGGTCACCGGTGCCTCGACCGCCGATCTGGCGGTGATCCTGATCGATGCGCGCAAGGGCGTACTGACCCAAACGCGGCGCCACTCCTACCTCGTCCACCAGCTCGGCATCCGCCATGTCGTGCTGGCGGTGAACAAGATGGATCTGGTGGACTACGATCAGGCGACCTTCGACGAGATCGTGGCCGATTACCAAACCTTCGCCGACAGCATCGGCATCGAAGGCTTCACCGCGATCCCGATCTCGGGCTTCAAGGGCGATAACATCACCGGCCCGAGCGAGAATACCCCCTGGTACAAGGGGCCGTCGCTCCTACCCTATCTCGAAGCGGTCGAGGTGGACGTGACCTCCGATCAGGAGCGCCCCTTCCGGATGCCCGTGCAATGGGTGAACCGCCCCAACCTCGACTTCCGCGGCTTCTCGGGGCTGATCGCGTCGGGCACCGTGCGTCCGGGCGACGAGGTGCGCGTGCTGCCCTCGGGCAAAACCTCGAAAGTGGCGCGGATCGTCAGCTTGGAGGGCGACCGCGACATGGCGGTGGCGGGTGAATCCATCACGATCACGCTGGTCGACGAGATCGACTGCTCGCGCGGGCAGGTCATCGTCTCCGCGAAAGAACCGCTGGAAGTGGCCGACCAGTTCGAGACCACCATCGTCTGGATGGACGAGAACGAACTGCTGCCAGGCCGCGCCTATTGGCTTAAAATCGGCACGCAGACCGTCTCGGCGACCGTGCAGGAGCCGAAATACGAGGTGAACGTCAACACGCAGGAGCATCTGGCGACGAAGACGCTGGACCTGAACGCGATCGGCGTGGCCAACATCACCACCGACCGCGAGATCCCCTTCGCCCCCTATGCCGAGAACCGCGATCTGGGCGGGTTCATCCTGATCGACAAGATGACCAACCAGACTGCGGCTGCGGGCATGATCAACTTCGCGCTGCGCCGGGCCCAGAACATCCACTGGCAGGCGACCGATATCGGGCGCGAGCATCATGCCAACATGAAGCACCAGAAGCCGGCGGTGGTCTGGCTCACGGGCCTGTCGGGCTCGGGCAAATCCACGATCGCCAACATGGTCGAGAAGAAGCTGGCGCGGATGAACCGCCACACTTTCCTGCTCGATGGCGACAACGTGCGCCACGGCCTGAACAAGGATCTGGGCTTCACCGAGGCCGACCGCGTGGAAAACATCCGCCGCGTCGGCGAGGTCGCGAAGCTGATGACCGACGCGGGCCTCATCGTGGTCACGGCCTTCATCTCGCCCTTCCGCTCGGAGCGCGACATGGTGCGCGCAATGATGCAGCCGGGCGAATTCCTCGAAGTCTTCGTGGATACGCCGCTCGAAGTGGCCGAGGCGCGCGACGTGAAAGGGCTCTATGCCAAGGCGCGATCCGGCCAGCTGAAGAACTTCACCGGCATCGACTCGCCCTACGAGGCACCCGAGAACCCCGAGATGCGGATCGACACCACCGCGATCAGCCCCGAGGAAGCGGCGGAATTGATCCTCGCTCGGCTCATTCCGTAAGCGACGACAACGACTGCACCATTTCACGCGAACGTGCAGCCCTCCCGGGGGTTGCACGTTTTCGTTTTGGCCTTGACCTTGCTCGGGGGCGCGCCCCAACCTGCCCGCAATACCGCCAGCAGAAAGAAGCCCGAATGCCGATCGAAAACGTGCACTTCAGCGAACTCGAATTTTCCCGCCGGATCGCGCTCGTACGCGCGGCAATGGCGCAGCGCGAGATCGACATTCTCTTCATCACCAACCCGTCTAACCAGTTCTGGCTGACGGGCTATGACGGCTGGTCCTTCTACACCCATCAGGGCGTGATCCTGCCGATGGAGGGCGCCCCCTATTGGTGGGGCCGCTTCATGGATTCCAACGGCGCGCGCCGCACCGTCTGGATGGAGGAGGAAAACATCCTCCATTACAACGACGCGATGGTGCAATCCGACATCATGCACCCGATGGAAGACCTCGCCTCTCACCTGCGGATCATGGGCTACGGCAAGGCCCGGATCGGCGTCGAGATGGAGACCTATTTCTACACCGCGAAAGCGCATGCAGTCCTCTTCGAAGGGCTGCCCGAAGCGACGCTGCTCGATGCCTCTGTGCTGGTGAACTGGCAGCGCCTGATCAAATCCGACGAGGAGCTGCGTTTCATGCGCCGTGCCGCACGGATCTCCGAACTGGTGATCCAGCGTGCGGTGGAACTGGCCGAGCCGGGGCTGCGCAAGCATGATCTGGTCGGCGAATTGTACAAGACCGCCGTGCAGGGCGAGGAAGACAGCTGGGGCGATTATCCGGCCATCGTGCCGATGCTGCCCTCGGGTCCGGATGCCTCCGCGCCGCACCTGACATGGAACGGCGAGGCACTGAAAGCTGGCGAAGCGACCTTCGTCGAGCAATCCGGCTGCTACCGTCGCTATCACGCGCCGCTCTCGCGCACGATCTTTCTGGGCAAGCCCCCGCAGCATGTCCTCGATGCGAGCGAAGCGCTGACCGAAGGCCTCAACGCCGGGATCGAAGTCGCGCGTGCCGGGAACCGCGCCTGTGACATCGCCCGCGCACTGAACGTCGAGCTGGCCAAGGTCGGCATCGAACGCCCGAACCGCGCGGGTTACGCGGTGGGCTGTTCCTACCCGCCGGATTGGGGCGAGCATACCGTCTCGATCCGCGACACCGACGAGACGATCCTCGAGCCCGGCATGACCTTCCACTTCATGCCCGGCCTCTGGATGGATGACTGGGGGATGGAGACGACCGAGACCATCCTCATCACCGAGGACGGCCCCGCCGAGCCGCTGTGCAACATCGAGCGCAAACTGTTCGTCAAGGACTGAGCCGATGCGGATCGACACCACCCGCGCGATCCTCTCGGACCTGATCGCCTATCCGACGATATCGACCGACAGCAACCTGCCGATCATCCACTACATCGCGGACCGGCTGGAAACCGTCGGCGCGGCGGTAGAGGTCATGGTCGACGAGAGCGGTCACAAGGCGAACCTTTTCGCGACGCTGGGCGAGGCAGGCGATGGCGGGCTGGTGCTGTCGGGCCATTCGGACGTGGTACCGGTCACCGATCAGGACTGGACCAGCGATCCTTTCACCATGACCGAGCGCGACGGCAAGCTCTACGGGCGCGGCGCCTGCGACATGAAAGGCTTCATCGCCGCCTGTCTCGGCTCGCTCGATCTGCTGGCCGAGGCCGCGAAAACCCGCCCGATCCATTTCGCCTTCACCCATGACGAGGAAGTCGGCTGTCTGGGCGCGCAGGAACTGGTGAAGCTGCTGGCGAAACGCCCGGTCAGACCGGCGCTGTGCATCATCGGAGAGCCGACTTCGATGCAGGTCTTCGACGGCAACAAGGGCTGCTGCGAATATACCGTGCGCTTCGAGGGGCTGCCGGGCCATAGCTCCGCGCCTGAGAAGGGCGTGAACGCGGTCGAATACGCTGTGCGCTACATCAACCGCCTATTCGAGCTGCGCGCTGAGCTGATCAAACGCTGCCCCGAAGGCTCGCGCTTCGATCCGCCGCAGACGACGCTCAACGTAGGCGCGCTGAAAGGCGGCATTTCTCATAACGTGATCGCGCCGCGCGCCGAACTGGCCTGGGAGATGCGCCCGATCAATGCCGCTGACATGGATTTCGTCAAAGCCGAGATCGCGAGCTACGTCGAAGACACGCTGCTGCCCGAGATGCGCGCCATCGCGCCGGAAGCCGCGATCTCCACCGAGACCATCGGCGAGGTCGTGGGGCTCGAGCCGATGGACGACAACGCCGCGCGCGATCTGGTCTTCGCGCTGACCGGGCAGAACCACGCAGGCTGCGTTGCTTTCAACACCGAGGCCGGGCTGTTCCAGTCGCTCGGAATGGACGCGGTGATATGCGGGCCCGGCTCGATCGAGCAGGCCCATAAGGCCGACGAGTTCGTCTCGCTCGAGCAGATGGATCAGGCGCTGACGATGTTGGGCAAGCTCGCCAGCGCCCGGAACTGAGTGCGCCTGGCCGCCTCTCCGATCAGTTCAGGCGCTTGCCGGTTTTCGGATCGAAGAGATGCAGATCCTCGGCGTTCACCGACAGCCGCACCTGCCCCACCGCCTGCTTCTCCATATGCACGCCCGGCAGCGCCGCGGTCATCGGCTCGCCGCGCCCTTCCAGCGTTCCGTGCAGAAGCGTATTCGCCCCTAGCGGTTCGGACAGGGTCACATTCAGCGCCAGCGGGCCGTTGTCATCGGGATGAAGATGTTCGGGCCGAATCCCGAGGCTGACGGGGCGATCGGGCAGATCGGTCGGCCCGAGCGTCACATGGCCCAGCATCACCCGCCCGCCGCGCACCTCGGCATCGATGACGTTCATCGACGGGCTGCCGATGAACTGCGCCGCGAAGATGGTCACGGGGCGCTCATAGACTTCGAGCGGGGTGCCGATCTGCTCGGCCACGCCGCCGTTCATCACGATCATCCGGTCGGCCATGGTCATCGCCTCGACCTGATCGTGGGTCACGTAAAGCGCGGTCACGCCGAGCTTGCGCTGCAGCTCGCGGATTTCGACGCGCATCTGCACCCGCAGCTTGGCATCGAGGTTGGACAGCGGTTCGTCGAACAGGAAGACCGACGGCTCGCGCACGATGGCGCGGCCCATCGCGACCCGCTGACGCTGCCCGCCGGACAGTTCGCGCGGCTTTCGCTCGAGATAGTCCGACAGCTGCAACAGCTTCGCGGCCTCATCGACGCGGCGCTTGATCTCGGACTTCGACATGCCCGCGATCTTCAGCCCGTAGCCCATGTTCTGGCGCACCGACATATGCGGGTAGAGCGCGTAGTTCTGGAACACCATCGCGATATCGCGGTCCATCGGCTCGCGCTCGTTCACGCGGGCCTCGCCGATGCGAATCTCACCCTCTGAGATACTCTCCAGCCCCGCGACCATGCGCAACAGCGTCGATTTCCCGCAGCCGGAGGGACCGACGATGACGATGAATTCGCCGTCCTGGATGTCGATCGAGACCCCGTGCAGCACCTCGGTCTTGCCGAAACGTTTCTTGATATTTTCGAGTTCAACGGTCGCCATTGTCTGCCCTTATTTCTCGCTGTCCACGAGACCGCGAATGAAGAGTTTCTGCATCGAGATCACCACGATCACCGGCGGGATCATCGCGAGGATGGAGGTCGCCATGATGACCGGCCAATCGGCGATATCGTCGCCCGAGGGGAACATCTGCTTGAGCCCCATGACGATCGTGTTCATCTCGGGATTGGTGGTGATGAGGAGCGGCCAGAGATACTGGTTCCAGCCGTAAATGAAGAGGATCACGAAGAGCGCCGCGATATTCGTGCGGCTCATCGGCAGCAGGATATCGAAGAAGAAGCGCATCGGACGCGCGCCGTCGACTCGGGCGGCCTCGGCCAGCTCGTCCGGCACCGTCAGGAAGAACTGCCGGAACAGGAAGGTCGCCGTCGCCGATGCGATCAGAGGCAGGATCAGGCCGGAATAGCTGTTGAGCATCCCGAAGCCCGCGACCACCTCGTAGGTGGGCACGATTCGCACCTCGACCGGCAGCATCAGTGTGATGAAGATCATCCAGAAGAAGAAGCGCCGTCCCGGAAAGCGGAAATAGACGATCGCGAAGGCCGACAGGAGCGAGATCGCGATCTTTCCGAGCGCGATCCCCAACGCCATCACCAGCGAGTTCACCAGCATCGTCGCGACCGGCACATTCACCCCGGAGAACAGCGCATCCGAGTAGTTCTCGATCAGGTGCGAGCCCGGCATCACCGGCATCGGCGCCTGCGCGATCTCCTGCTGGGTATGGGTCGAGGCCACGAAGGCCAGCCAGATCGGGAAGAAGATCACCAGTACGCCCGCGATCATCAGCACATGGGTCAGCCACAGGCCGGAGCCGCGTTTTTCCACCATGCCCGGGGGCGGTTCGTTGTGCATGTCAGCCATCAGTAATGCACCCGCTTCTCGACGAATTTGAATTGCAGCACCGTCAGGAAGCCCACGACCACCAGCAGCACCACGGATTGCGCGGCAGAGCTTCCGAGATCCTGACCCACGAAGCCATCGGCGTAGACCTTGTAGACCAGGATCGTGGTCGCCTGTTGCGGCCCGCCGGAGGTGATCGTGTGGATCACGCCGAAGGTCTCGAAGAAGGCGTAGACGATATTGACGACCAGCAGAAAGAAGGTCGTGGGCGACAGGAGCGGCAGCACGATCGTGAAGAAGCGCCGCCAGAACCGCGCCCCGTCGATCGCCGCCGCCTCGATCACCGATTTCGGCACCGCTTGCAACGCCGCGAAATAGAACAGGAAGTTGTAGCTGATGCGGCCCCAGGCCGACGCCACGACGACGAGGCCCATCGCCTCGTTCTCGTTGAGCACATGGTTCCAGTCATAACCCATCTGGTTGAGATAGAAGGCGACCACACCGATCCGCGTGTTGAACATGAAGAGCCATAGCACACCGGCCACCGCGGGCGCGACCGCGTAGGGCCAGATCAGAAGCGTGCGGTAAGTTCCCGCCCCTTTCACCAGCCGATCCGCCAGCACCGCGAGGAACAGCGCCGGGATCATCGAGACCAGCGTCACAAGGGTCGAGAACACCGCCGTCGTCACAAAAGACGCGCGATAATAGGGGTCGTTGAACAGGTATTCGAAATTGCCGAGGCCCACATATTGCATCGACAGGCCGAACGGATCGGGGATGAACAGCGATTGCCACACCGCCTCGCCCGCCGGGTAGAAGAAGAACACGGCCGAGATGATCAACTGCGGCGCGAGCAGCAGCATCGGCAAGAGCCAGCCCTTGAAGGTTACGCGTTTTTCCATATCGGGATCGGGGCCTTAGAATAGAAATAGCCGCGGGCAGGGTTCTCCCCGCCCGCGGCTGGATTTGGGTTAGCGGTTGGCTTGCTCGAAGCGGCGCAGCAGCTGGTTGCCACGCTCCACCGCGTTGTCGAGCGCGTCTTGCGCGGTCTTGTCACCGGCCCAGACAGCCTCCAGTTCCTCGTCGATGATGCCGCGGATCTGGTCGAAGTTGCCCAGGCGGATGCCCTTCGAATTCTCGGTCGGCGCATTCGCGGTCATCTGCTTCACGGCCACGTCAGTGCCGGGGTTCTTCTCGTAGAAGCCCTGCTCACGGGTCAGCTCGGCCGCGGCCTTGGTGATCGGCAGGTAGCCGGTATCCTGGTGCCACTTCGCCTGTACTTCCGGCGACGAGAGGTAGTTCAGGAATTCAGCGACGCCCTTGTAGTGGTCGTCATCCTTGCCAGCCATGACCCAGAGCGAGGCGCCCCCGATGATTGTGTTCTGCGGCGCACCGTCGACGTCACCCCAATAGGGCAGCGGGTGCACTTCGAAGTTGAACTTGGCTTCGGACTTGATGCCCGCGTAACCGGCCGAGCTCTCGGTGAAGAGCGCGCAGGTGCCGGCACGGAAATCGGCACCGCCTTCGTTCCGGCGGCCCTTGTAGACGAACTCGCCCTTCTTGGCCCAGTCACCCAGCGTCTGGATGTGCTTGACCTGAACGGGGCCGTTGAACTCCAGCTTCGCGTCGAGACCGGCGAAGCCGTTCTCCTGGCTCGCGAAGGGCACGTTGTGATAGGCCGAGAGGTTCTCGAGCTGGATCCAGCTCTGCCAGGCGGTGGTCATCGGGCAATCGACGCCCGCTTCCTTCAGCTGGTCGAGCACCTTGCCGACATCTTCCCAGGTAGTCAGCGGCGCATCCTTGGCGACGCCTGCCTTGTCGAGCATGTCGCGGTTGACCCAGAGAACCGGCGTCGAGGAGTTGAAGGGCAGCGACAGCATCTTGCCGTCGGTGGTGGTGTAGTAGCCCTTCACCGCGCCGATGTAATCGTCGGGATTGAAGTCCACGCCGGCATCTTCCATCACCTGGTAGACCGGCTTGATCGCGCCCTTGGCGGCCATCATCGTCGCCGTGCCGACCTCGAACACCATCAGGATGTCGGGCTGTTCCCCGGCGCGGAACGCGGCGATCCCGGCGTTCAGCGTTTCCGAGTAGTTGCCCTTGTTGGTCGCCACGACCTCATACTGGTCCTGGCTGGCATTGAAGTCCTTCACCTGCTGATCGACGAGCTCGCCGAGACGGCCGGTAAAGGCGTGCCAGAACTGGATTTCCGTTGCTGCATTGGCCGTGAAGGGCGCAATGAGCGAGGCCGACGCAAGCGCCGCACCGAGTGCAAAATTCTTCATGTCT
Source organism: Thioclava sp. JM3 (assembly GCF_002213185.1). Taxonomy (NCBI): domain Bacteria; kingdom Pseudomonadati; phylum Pseudomonadota; class Alphaproteobacteria; order Rhodobacterales; family Paracoccaceae; genus Thioclava; species Thioclava sp. JM3. Next base: position 27,480 of record NZ_NBOB01000008.1, on the reverse strand, counting down.
TCCTCCCATATGTAGCGGGATTCATTGTTGGATGGATCTGAGGCCCCGTGCGAAGCCTCCGCGCTACGCGGCGTAGTGTGCGGATGTAACAGGAACAAAACAAGAGAGTGATTTCGGTTTCGCTTTGCCTCTCGGTCGCGCGATCCAGCGCGGTACGGCGGCTTCTCAGCCCTTTCCTGCTAAGCTTTTTCGAGATTCCTCGAAGTTTTGCACGACGCTAGATCACGACTTTGTGAAGCGCATTTTTGCGCGATTCGATCGAAACCGAACAAAAACCGACAGTCGCGCGAAACACCCGATTACGATCAGCTTTCCTCGCGGCGCTTTCCCGAATCCCTTAGATTTGCCAAATCATTGAAATGGTTCGGCTCGGTCCGGGTCATGGTTCTCAGCCTGATCGACTGCCTCACCTACTTCTACGAGATGCGCCTGAGGGAGCTGGACCGGATCGCCTCGAATTAACCGCCATAGCGGAAATCGCGCACATGCGCGGGCATCTCGACACCGTCGAGATTGCGCGGATCGGGGATCGGGTCGCCCACCTCCATACGGAGCGGGATCACCCCGGCCCAGATCGGCAGCGCGTAATCCTCCTCGTCGTCACTCGGCCCGCCGGTGCGGATCTTCGCGGCGCCCTCGGTGATCTCCATCCCCAGCACGGTCGTCGCCTTCAGATCCTGTTCGTGGTCTGGGCGCAGCGTCTCGTAGCGGCCCGGATAGAGATGGTTCACGAAATTTCCGAGCTTTTGCAGCTTCTCCGCCGGGTCCTCCACCTTGAACGCAACACCAAAGAGCATGACCGAGCGCGTGTTCAGCGAATGATGCATGCCAGAGCGCGCCAGAACCAAACCATCGAGGATCGAGACCGTCAGACAGACCTCTGTCTCCTTTTGACTGCGCAGCGCGCGGCTCGCGGAAGAGCCATGCCAATAGACGTGATCGCCTTCGCGCCATTGCATCGTCGGCGTCACGTAGGGCTTGCCGTCCCGGACATAGCCCACATGGCACATCGGCTGCGCGTCGAGGATCGTGTTGATGCTGTCGCGATCGAAATGGCCGCGCTCATGCAGGCGGCGAAGGCGGGAACGCTCGGTTACAGGGAGGGTCTCGGTCATGGTCTGCCTCATGTCTGACTTGTGCCCTCAGCGATAGCGGCCTACTGGATCGGAAAACATGTCCAGTTTCGCAAAAATGCAGCAGTCCAATTTAAACACCGCCCTGTTTGGTCTCTCGCTGGATCGAAACTCCGGTCTGCCGCTGCATGCGCAACTGACCCATGTCCTGCGCGAGATGCTGCGCGCCGATCCCGCCGCAGCCGGAGAGCGCCTGCCGCCAAGCCGCGCATTGGCCGAGGAGCTGTCGGTCTCGCGCATGACAGTGACCACCGCCTATGATCAGCTGATCGCCGAGGGCTACCTGAGCACCCGCCCCGGCGGCGGCACCTATGTCGCCGAGGATCTGCCCCATCTCGCCCCTCCTACCCCGCGAAAAGCATCAAGGGCCGCGCAAGGGGCGCCTCCGCCAGCTTGGCTGCCTTTCCAGCCCGGCCTGCCCGATCAGGCGCTGTTCCCGCACAGGCTTTGGGCGCGCCACCTCGAGCGCGCGTGGCGCACCCCCGATCCCACCCTTCTGGACCGGCCCGACCCGTTCGGCTGGCCGCCGCTGCGGCTGGCGATCCGCGACCACCTCGCGGCGTGGCGCGGCCTCGATTGCGCGCCGGAACAAGTGGTGATTACCGGCGGCGCATGGGACGGGTTCGACCTGATCGCGCGTAGTGCGATCGCCCCCGGGGCGTCGATCGCGACCGAGGATCCCGGCTGGGCGACAATGGGCCATGTGCTGGCCTCCAGCGGCCTCAACGAGCACCCGGTGCGGATCGACGCCGAAGGGCTGGACCCGGTACATCTGCCGCCCAGCACCCGCGCCGTCATCATCACCCCCTCGCGCCATTTCCCGACCGGGGCAGCGATGCCGCTCACGCGCAGGCTGACGCTTCTTGACTGGGCGCGTGACCATGATGCGCTGATCGTCGAGGATGATTACGACAGCGAATTCCGTTATCGCGGCCAGCCCCTGCCCGCTCTGGCGGGGCTCGATGGGCTGCAGCGCGTGATCTACATGGGCAGCTTCTCGAAACTGCTCAGCCCGGCGCTGCGGATTGGCTATATCGTGCTGCCCGAGCGGCTTGTCGGGCCGATGCGGGCGGCGATCGACGCGACGGGGCCGCGGGTTTCGATGGTACCTCAACCGGCGCTGGCGAGCTTCATGGCGAGCGGCGAATTCGCGACCCATCTACGGCGGATGCGGCGCCATTACGCGAAACGGCAGCGCCACCTTCTGAACGCGCTGACAGGGCTCGAGGAGTATCTCCGGCTCCAGCCCGATCCGTCGGGAATGCATCTCTGCGCGGGTCTCGGCCCGGCCCTCGTGCCCGCCGGCGACCGCGCGATATCCGAGCGCGCGAAGGCGGCCGGTCTTACCCTGCGCGCTCTGTCGTCGCACGCCCGCCTGCCCGACCCGCCGCAAGGCGTCCTGCTCGGGTACGCGGGTTTCGACGAACCGACGCTAAGCGCCGCAGCAGAGAAGCTGCGGGCACTTCTGACGTCGATTCCATGACCGCGACCTCGCAACTCACAACAGGGTGACCTTACGTCGAGAAAGCACTCGCCCTCTTGGCAAGCCCGCGCCGTTTGCCAAAACTAACGCGCGAGTAAAAAACGGGCGCCTGACTTGATCCAAGCGCACGGGAGCGGAGGACAGGATGCGCGGATGGAAAGCGGTGCTCGGCGGGATTGGCCTGCTTTTCATGGCGGCTTTGATTTACGCGATCATCGTGCCTCCGGAACTGCTACGCGTCGGCGCGGGCTATAGCGCGAAGATTACCTGCTCGGCGCTGGTCCTGCAGGACCGCGACCCCGACGAGGTTCTCGAAACCGATGTGCAGGCGCCAGGCAATCCGCTGCTGCGCGCCTTCTGGGTCAGCCCCGATCGTCGGGCGGGCCGCGTCTGGGCGGCTTTCGCCGGGATCATCGCGCCCACAACAGCGGAGCAACGCATGGGCCTCGGTTGCGCGACCTTCCCCGACGGCGATCTGGCCGACGCCCGCGAACAGGCCGCCCCGCCCGCGCCGGGACCGAGCAAGAGCGTCGCCCTCTGGCCCGCGGGATCGAAGACCGAACTGACGGGACAAGGCCGCTTCGCCGATGTCTTGCAAAACGATGCGCTGACCGGGCCGGGGATGCGCGCGGTGGTGGTGATCAAGGACGGTCAGCTCGTGGCCGAGCGCTACGGCGATGGCTTCGATGCGAAGACACCGCTTCTGGGCTGGTCGATGACGAAGACGGTCACCGCCGCCCTTGTCGGCACCGCGATCGAGGCGGGCAAGCTGCGGATGGATCAAAGCGATCTACTGCCCGAATGGCAGGGCGACGACCGGGCGAAGATCACTGTCGCGCAGCTGATGTCGATGTCGAGCGGGCTGCATTTCAACGAGGATTACGGCGACGTCTCGGACGTGACGCGGATGCTCTATCTCGAGCCGGACATGGCGAAGTTCGCAGCGTCGCGGCCGCTCGATCATCCGCCCGGTACGCATTTCAGCTATTCCAGCGGCACCGCAGTCCTGCTGTCGCGCATCTGGCAAAACGCGGTGGGCGACACCTCCACCGCACTCGCTTGGCCGCGCCGCAAGCTGTTCGGTCCGCTCGGGATGAACTCGGCCACGCTCGAGACCGACGCCTCCGGAACCTTCGTCGGCAGCTCCTACCTCTACGCGACCGCGCGGGACTGGGCGCGTTTCGGACAGTTTCTGCTTCAGGACGGCCAATGGGAGGGGCGGCAATTGCTGTCCGCCGCGTTCGTAAAGCGGATGCATGCGCCCGCGCCGACCGACGGAGTCTATGCGCAGGGCATGATCTGGCTCGCCGGGCCGAGCGATCAGCAGAAAGCGGGCGATGATGCGCGGTTCGGCCTACCCGCCGACACCTATTGGCTCGAGGGGCATGACGGGCAGACCGTCACCGTGATCCCCTCGGCCGATATGGTCGTGGTGCGGATGGGGCTGACGCCGTCGGACCTGAACTACCGCCCGCAGAAGCTGGTGGCAGCATTGCTGGAGGCGGCAAAGACCACCACTCAGGCTTCGTCGAACATCCCTTCGAACAGCGCCGAAGACAGGTAACGCTCGCCCGAATCCGGCAGCACGACGACGATGGTCTTGCCCGCATTCTCCGGTTCGCGCGCAAGGCGCAGGGCTGCCGCAGCCGCCGCGCCGCAGGAGATCCCTGCCAAGATGCCCTCTTCGCGCGCCAGCCGCCGGGCGGTCTCGATAGCCTCATCATTGCTGACCTGCTCGATCCGGTCCACGAGATCCATGTCGAGCACCTTTGGCACGAAGCCTGCGCCGATGCCCTGAATCTTGTGAGGACCGGGGTGCAGCGCTTCGCCCGCGCGGGCCTGCGTAAGAACCGGGCTCGCCTCGGGCTCGACCGCGACCGAGATCAGCGGCAGGCCCTTTTCCTTTTTCAGATAGCGCGAGACACCAGTGATCGTGCCGCCCGTGCCGACGCCCGCGACGAAGATATCGACCACGCCATCGGTATCCTCGAAGATCTCCGGGCCGGTAGTCTTCTCGTGAATCTCGGGGTTCGCGGGGTTGTTGAACTGCTGCAGCAACACGTAGCGGTCGGGATCCGAGGCCGCGATCTCCTCGGCCTTGGCGATCGCCCCCTTCATGCCCTGTGCGCCTTCGGTGAGCACCAGCTTCGCGCCATAGGCCAGCAGAAGCTTGCGCCGCTCGATGCTCATCGTGTCAGGCATGGTCAGCGTGATCGGGATACCGCGCGACGCGGCGACGAAGGCCAGCGCAATCCCCGTGTTGCCCGAGGTCGGCTCGACGATCTCCTTGCCGGGGCCGAGCACGCCGCGCTCCTCCGCGTCCCAGATCATGTTCGCCCCAACGCGACACTTCACCGACCACGCCGGGTTGCGCCCTTCGATCTTGGCCAGAACGGTCGCGCCCGCGCCCTCCGTCATGCGGTTGAGCCGCACCAGCGGCGTGTTTCCGATGCTGAGCGAGTTATCCTCGTAAATCCGTGCCATGCGCGCGCTCCCTTTCAGCCTGCTGCCGTCCCATCAGATAACCAAAGGCAGGCGAGGGAAAGGCGAAAGCGACGCGCGCGGACGACGTGCCCTTTCACTGGAGAGCGCGCAGAGACGTCAGGACGTCGTAATTCGGGCAATCCGTCGGGATGGCCTGCGGCCCCTCACCTTTCTCGGCCAGAACAGCGAGGCAGAATTCGGTGCGCCCGCAGGTCGCACAGGTTGTGATCATCTCGGCAAAGTCGGCTTGTGTGAGAAAGCCGTCACGCATCGCTTCGGAAATGTTCACTCCGAGACGCCGCGCCATGCCGCGCGTCACCCAGAAGTTCAGATCGACATCGCTTTGCATTCCCATCATTCCACTCCTTCGGGTTCAGCCTCAATGGTCGCGCGCAGCCGCGTCATCATCAGGCGGTTTTCGCAATAGGCGGGAGGTGCTTTCGCGGGGTTCATTTGCGGATCGTGCTCGGCCAGCCAGAGCAGGCAGGCCCCGGCTTCGCGGCACTTGGTGCAGCGGATCAGCGCGTCCTTCCACGCTTCGCCGCTGAGCCGCCCGGCGGCCATCTCCATGCTGAGATCGCCGCCCATCTGCTGGGCCATGCGGTTCATCATCGACGCATGGCGATTGAGGTGCTTGGCAGCGGTCATGGCAGCCTCCCTTGAAACAGTCATCCCGGTGATGGGCCGACTCTGCCGCAGGGGCCGTCATTTCGATATGATTCAGATCAAGCGTCGCGTTCCGCTCTGTCGCTGTCGAGGTCATGGCCGACGTCACAGTCCAGATCGGGAGCAAAGCGCGCGGCCAGCGCCTGCGCTTCCTCCGCGATCACCGCGCGGTCGCGCCTCAAGGTCATCGCGGATTGCGAATGGGCGGCTGCGCGCAGCGCCTGATGGGCGGCGGGACGGCCGAAATGAGCGGGATGCATCTCGGCCAGAGCTTCCAGCACCTCCTGCTGGCGCAGCGCGACCTCCAGATGCCCGGCTCCGTCGCGTGCGATCGCGGCGAACGCGTCCTCGGTATACTGCTCGGGCGTCACCGCGCGCACATAGACGCGGTCGAAGACGCAATCGGGGCTCTTCGGTGGATGCCAATCGGCCAGCACCCGCACCAGACGCCCGAGAATATCGATACCGGTTCCGGGGTCGTTGATCGCCGGCGAAAGCGCGCGCGAGGCAATCTCGGCCAGCGCGATCAGGCCGAATTGCGGATCCTGGTCGAAATCGCGCGCGTGATCGATGGTGAAGGCGTCGCGCGCGGCCTCCTCGATCGCCTCGCGGGTCTCGGCGTCGCCCGGCAGCGCGTCGCATCGCACCAGATCGGATGCGCCGTGGACGAATTCGCCGGTCCGTCCGCAAAGCCAGATGTGGCAGTCATGCGTCTCGGCCACCTTTTGCAGCGCCCCCATGTCGACATGCTGCACATGGCCGGTCCGCGTCGACGTGATCCCGAATACCCCGGGGGGCGGGTCTTCCCATTCCTTGCCGCCGAGCCACGGCCGCTCGCAGCGCGCTTTCAGCGCCGTGCTCGCAGCGTCCTCGACCCGGCTGATCACATCGCCGAGCCGACCGAACTCGCTCAGATGCTGCACCCAGCGCAACAGCGATATCACCACCATCGCCACCACGCCGAGCGTGACGACCAGCAGGATGAATCGCCCGGAGTCGTCATAGACATCCGTCTCGAGCGCGATGATCCCGACCAGCGAAAAGACGAAAGAGCCGATGAAGCTCGCCAGCACGTTCTGGGTCACGCGGTCGGTCTGCATCAGCTTGATCGCGCGCGGCGTGGCTCCGGTCTGGGCCGAGCTGAACGCGGTGATCATGATCTGCAGCGAAAACGTCGTGACGGTCAGCATCGCGGTGGCGATGATCTTCAGGATCGGCTCCACCGAGCCCGCGCCCATCTTGTAGCCGATATCCGCGGGTACGAGGTAGCCGAAGCCCGCCGATCCCAGCGCGGTCGCGATCCCCAGCACGCCGAAGGCCGTCACCCGCACCCAGATCTCGCGCAGGATAACCCTCAGCCGCCAGCGCAGTCGCGAAAAGATTGTCATAGGTTCTTCGTCCCCGTCCCCTGTTCCCGCGTCCCGGACCCGCCTTTCCCGGCGGCCTCTCTCAAATCTCAAGCCCGCAGACCTTGGGCGGGTTCCTCAGCTGCCCGCCGGAATCTTGCCCGCGCGCAGTTGGGCAACGGTATTTCGCACCACGTCGAAGCGCAGCTGGTTGGGCGGGTGAGAACCCAGCATCTTGTCGCCCGGGTCCGGCAACCGCAGGAAGAACTGCGCGCCCTTGAGCGGGTCGTAGCCCGCATCCCACGTGATGATCGTACCGAGCCGGTCGGCCTCAAGCTCGTAATCCTTGGAATAGAGCCGCGAGCCGATTTCGGCCCCGATGCGCCGCGCGCGCTGGATCGTGAGCGGATCGGCACCCTGTGCCTGCACCGCACGCCCCAGATAAGCCGCCCCCACCGCCGCATCGCGTTCGCGCGCCGCGATATGGCCCGCGATGTGATGCGCGGCCTCGTGGCCGATCACGAAGGCCAGCTCGTCGGCATTGCGCACCTCGGCGATCATCGCGAGTGTCACCCCGATCACCGGACGACCCGAACGATCCATGGTCTGGAAGGCGTTCGCGTCGAGATCGAGCCGGTCATCGACCACGAAAAGGTAGTCGCAATTGAGGTTCCGCGTGCGCTTGCGACATTCCGACTCGATCTGCGGCTCCATGCGCTCGCCGACATCGACCAGCCGCGTCACCGCCACCTCGGCACGTTTCTTGGCTTCGGGCGAGAGCTCGCTCTCCGGGACGGGCTGCATCGGCGCCATGGTCGGCACGCAGCCCGACAGCAGCGTCGCGGCGAGCGAGAGGGTCACGAGAAGGAAACGGGCGGAAGGCATCGACGGGAAAACACCCCAGAGACAGGATTTGTCCCAGCTTAACGACTTGGCCCGGAGCCGCCTAGTGTCCTCCACGTACTCTCCCGCAAGCGGCGGCGTGATTTCGCTTTTTCGGATCGGCAAGCCGCGCTAGCATGAGGTCATGTTTACCATCGAACACGAATTCGACGCGACCGTGATCACCCTTGTCGACGAAGGGGCGGATCCGCGCGATTATTTGCAGGAAGACATCACGATCAGCTCTTTCGAGGATTGCGTGGTGGTCGAACAGCTCGACGAGCAGACCGAGCAGGTGCAGACGATCACCTTCAGCCATGCCCAGCTGCGGGAGCTGGCGGCGGCGCTCAACCTGCCCGAAGGCGTCTATCGCCTGAAGCAGACCGACAGCACCGCCGAGGACGGCTGAGGGGCCTGCCCGGCCCCGCGCGCCCGCTCAATCGAGACGGAACACCTTGTCGCGCGCGGTCTCGCCCCGGATCAGCGTCAGCCGCGACTTCGCCACACCTAGCGCCTTTGCCAGCAATTTGACGACCGCCGCATTGGCCTTGCCGTTCTCCGGAACGACCGTGACATAGGCCCGAAGCCCCTCTTCCCCGACCCGTATCTCGTTGCGCGACGCTTTTGGCGTCACGCGCAGGGCGATTTCGTTGCCAGGAATTGCGAGGTGGCTGAGATCCGTCATCGTCGCGCAGCATAGGCGCTGCACGATCGCATACAAGACAGTTGCCCATGCTGAGGTTGCAATCACATGCCGAGCGCCCGATATCTGGCGCAACAGACGGAGATTTTCATGACTGAACTGCCCGAAGTGAACCCGGCCGAGCGCAATGACGCGGCGATGGCTTTCCTTCTGACCCGCCGGTCGCGCCCGGCGAAAACCCTCAAGGCTCCTGCCCCCGACGAGGCCGCGCTGCGCGAGATCCTGACGGCCGCCGCGCGCACTCCCGATCACGGCAAGCTGGAGCCGTGGCGCTTCATCACCATCACGCGCGAGGCCGCGCAGCGGCTGGGTGCCGAAGCCGAGGCGCGCGCCAAAGCAGAGGGCCTTCCCGATGAGAAGATCGCGAAGGCCGGCAAGCAGTTCCATGACAGCCAACTTTGCGTCGCGGTAGTGTCCTCGCCCAAGCAGAGCGAGAAGGTTCCGCAGGTCGAGCAACTCTATTCGGCGGGCGCGGTTTGCCTCTCGCTTCTGAACGCGGCACTCGCTGCGGGCTGGGGCGCGAACTGGCTGACCGGCTGGGCCGCGCATGACGAGGCCTTCGGGCGCGAGATGCTGGGCCTCAAGGACGGCGAAAGCGTCGCGGGCTTCATCCACTTGGGTACCGAAGGCGTGACGCCGCCCGAACGCCCCCGTCCCGACCTCGACGCGATCACCACGCGGATTTCGGAATGATCATTTCAAGCTATCTGAAAGCCTGGACCGACTTGCTGCGGCCTGGCGCGATGAAAGTCGTGGGCTTCGGCGTGGCGCTATCGCTGGGCCTTCTGGTCGCGATCTATGTCGCGATGGTGATGCTGATCGGCTGGCTGATCCCCGACAGCTTTTCGCTGCCCTTCATCGGCGAGATCGGCCATATCGACACCGCGCTGTCGATCGTCTCGGCGGGGGTGATCCTCTTTGCATCGGTCTTCCTGATGGTGCCCGTGGCCTCCGCCTTCACCGGTTTCTTCCTCGAAGACGTGGCGGAGATGGTGGAGGACGTCCACTACCCGACGCTGCCGCCGGTGCGCAAACTCACCTTCGCGGAAGGGATGCGCGACACCGTGCGCTTCTTCGGCGTGATCCTTGCGGCCAACATCATCGCGCTGATGATCTACCCCTTCGTGATCCCGCTTGCGCCGCTGATGTTCTTCGGGCTCAACGGCTACCTTCTGGGGCGTGAATACTTCCAGATGGCAGCTTTCCGGCGGATGGAACGCGAGGCGGCGCTCGAACTTTACGAACGCAACAAGGTCACGATCTGGGCCGCGGGCGCGCTGATGGCGGTGCCGCTGTCGATCCCGCTGGTGAACCTGTTCGTGCCGGTGCTGGGAGCCGCAGGCTTCACCCACCTCTTCCACGCGATCACCGGTCGCCGTGGATAAGGGGCGGCGCCGAGGCGCCGCTCACATCTCTTCCTTGATGCCCTTGCGGATCAGCAGCCAGTTCACCGGGTAGGCGGTCACGAAACCGGCCATCATCGCGATCTGCATGGCGAACCAGAATTCCGGGTCGGCGGCGTTGATCTCCGCGCCCCAGAGCCCTTTGAACACGGCGAAATGGAAGATCGCCATCATACCGTACATGCCGATCTGCCACGAGGTGAGCGAAGCCACATCGGCCTTCGCCGCCTCCTTGAGTCCCTCGCCAAGCCCGAGCCCGCGCATCGGGGCGATCGAGAAATACTGGAACACGATCCCGATCGCGAGGGCGAAGACGTAATCGAGCCCCCAGACCGCAAAGATCTTGTGCCCCCAGAAATCCGGCCAGCCGAACGCGACCAGAATCACTGGAACGGCGAGCGCGAGGTTCTCGGCCAGAATGTCACCCAAGGTGCAGCCCGCGCCGCAATGCAGTGTCCCCTTCGCGACCGAGACCGGGAAGGGCGCATTACCATGGCCCGGAAAGCGACTGTGCAACCAGATTACTAGTGGTCCGCCAAACAGCCCGCAAATCGGCCAGACCCACGCCATGATGGCCATGTGAGGCGGGTTTCGACGCACCTGCACGAGAAGATAGATGAACGAGAGCACGCCTACAGCAAGCGATAACCAGCTCAGAACGGTAAACCAGTTTGGTGTCATGGGAGGCTCCTTTCAGCCCCCCAACCCGGCTGATCAGATACGGTTCCCGGCGCGGTCAGCGGCGCAACTGCCCGAAGAAGTCGATATCTTCCAAAGTGATGATCCCCGACAGCAGCACTGCCGCGATGACCGCCCAGAGCACGATGGTGACAACAGTGGTGATCTTCACCTTCGCGCCCAGATGCGCCTCGTGCGGTGCGCCTGCGGGAGTGCCCGGCACGACCTCGTCCACATCGCCTTGCGTTTTCAGACGAACCGGCAGGACCATGAAAAAGATCATGAACCAGATCACCGCGAAGAGAATGATGCCGCCCGTGAGACTCATCAGACCTGCTCCAGTTCGATCAGGCAGCCGTTGAAATCTTTCGGGTGCAGGAACAGCACGGGCTTGCCATGCGCACCGATCTTCGGCTCACCGCTGCCCAGAACCCGCGCGCCGTCCGCCTTGAGCTTGTCGCGGGCCTCGAGGATGTCCTCCACCTCGAAACACATGTGATGGATGCCGCCCGCGGGGTTCTTTTCCAGAAAGCCGTTGATCGGACTGTCCTCGCCCAGCGGGTAGAGCAGTTCGATCTTGGTGTTGGGCAGCTCGATGAAGACGACCGTGACGCCGTGATCGGGCTCGTCCTGCGGCGCGCCAACATTGGCACCCAGCGTGTCGCGATACTTGGCCGAGGCCGCCTCGAGATCAGGCACGGCAATGGCGACATGGTTCAGGCGTCCGATCATCTGGGTCTCCTCCGGTGATATGGATCAAGGGGTAGCGGGGCGCATCGGTTCGCGCAAGCCTGGATGCCCCTGTTCGCGTTAACACGGAGTTAGGCACTTTGCCCCTTACTGGAGAGGACCTGCCGAATCTCGAGAATCCGACGATTTCCATATCGACTGGGGGCCGCCATGAGCGACACGATACCGAACCCGACCCGCACTCCGACGCCGGAGCGTCCGCTGACCGGACTGACGGTGCTGTTGGTGGAGGACAGCCGCTTCGCCTCCGAAGCGGTGCGTCTCCTGTGTCTGCGCTCGGGCGCACGAATCCGTCGCGCCGATTGCCTCGCCTCGGCGGACCGCCACCTCAAGACCTACCGCCCTTCGATCGCGATCGTGGATATGGGCCTGCCCGACGGATCAGGCGGCGATCTCATCGCCGAAATCCGAGGGTTGCGCGGCCCGCATCCGGTGATCCTTGGCACCTCGGGCGATACCGCGCTGAAGGAGGCCGCTCTTGCCGCGGGGGCGAACGGGTTCCTCGACAAACCGATCGAGAGCCTTGCGCTATTTCAGGACACGATCCTCTCCGCCCTTCCCGAAGAGATGCGCCCGCTCGGGTGGCGCCCGCTTGCCGATCTCGTGGTCGAACCGGACCCGCTCGCGCTGCGTGACGACCTGCAACGCCTATCGAACCTCCTGCACGCGGTCGGGGCGGGCATGCCGCTCCCCGCCCTGCCCTACGCGGCGCATTTCCTGTCGAGCGTCGCCCGCTCGGCGCATGACGCGGCACTTGGAGACGCGGCGCAAAGGCTCGGCCGCCGCGGCGGCCCATCGCGCGACGACATGACCCGGGTCACGGAATTGCTCGACGAGCGGATCGCGGCGGCCGGGGCATTCTGACGCGGTCGAGGAACCGCCCGCAAGACTTCGCGTTGCCAAAACGAGTTGAAGCAACGGAGGACCGCCAGATGAGCTCGATCTACGACGCCATCAAGCAAGATCACGAAAACCACCGCGCCCTGATGAAGAAGATCGCCGATACGTCCGGCGACAGCGCCGCGCGCACCGAAGCGTGGAAAGAGTTCTATTACGACATCAAGTCCCACGCAGCCGCCGAGGAAGAAACCTTCTATTCCAAGCTGATGACCAAGACCTGGGGCCAGGATTCCGCGCGCCACTCGGTCGAGGAACATGCCGAGCTCGACGATCTGCTCGAAGAGCTCAACGAAATGGACATGACGAGCCCCGGTTGGCTCAACAAGTTCCACAAGCTGGAGCATGATTACAACCACCACATGGACGAGGAAGAGGACGAAATCTTCGGCCGCGCCAAGGAAGTGATCGACGACAGCGAAATAGAGGATTACGGCGAGAAATTCGTCGCGCGTAAGAAAAAGGAGATGAAGCTGGTCGACGAGAAGCGGAACGACGACCCTGAAGGCTGATCGGGCTTCCACCTGAGGCTGGCACGGCACCTGCCGCAAAACATTCCGCTGCGGCTGCATCTTTCCTCCGACGCGAATAGAAAAAGGCCCCGCTCGATTCCGAGCGGGGCCTTTTAGATTCGGACGATAGCGCCGGGATCAGTCTTCTTGAGGAAGAACCCGCAGGCGCAGCTCGCGCAGCTGTTCGTTCATCGGCTCCGACGGCGCGCCCATCATCAGGTCTTCTGCGCGCTGGTTCATCGGGAACATGATGACTTCGCGGATATTTGCGGTATCGGCGAGGATCATCACGATCCGGTCGATGCCGGCGGCGCAACCGCCGTGCGGCGGGGCGCCGTATTTGAACGCCTTGACCATACCGCCGAAGCGCTTCTCGACCTCGGAGGCCGGGTAGCCCGCGATCTCGAACGCCTTGTACATCGTCTCGAGCTTGTGGTTCCGGATCGCGCCGGAAAGGATCTCGTAACCGTTGCAGGCGAGGTCATACTGGTAGCCTTTGACCTGCAGCGGGTCGCCTTCCAGCGCTTCCATGCCGCCCTGCGGCATCGAGAACGGGTTGTGCGAGAAGTCGATCTTGCCCTCGTCATCTTCCTCGTACATCGGGAAGTCGACGACCCAGGCGAACTTGAACTTGGTCTTGTCGGTCAGGCCCAGCTCTTCGCCGATTACGTTGCGCGCACGACCGGCGACGCCCTCGAAACTCGACGGCGCGCCGCCGAGGAAGAAGGCCGCATCGCCTTCGCCCAGACCCAGCTGCGCGCGGATCGCCTCGGTCCGCTCGGGGCCGATGTTCTTCGCCAGCGGGCCTGCGCCTTCGAGCGAGCCATCCTCTCCCTTGCGCCAGAAGATGTAGCCCATTCCCGGCAGGCCCTGCTCCTGCGCGAATTTGTTCATCCGGTCGCAGAATTTGCGCGAACCGCCCGTGGGGGCCGGGATCGCGCGGATCTCGGTGCCGTCCTGCTCCAGCAGCTTGGCGAAGATGGCGAAGCCCGAGTCGCGGAAGTGATCCGAGACCACCTGCATCTCGATCGGGTTGCGCAGGTCGGGCTTGTCCGAGCCGTATTTCAGCATCGCCTCGGCATAGGGGATGCGGGGCCAGTTCGGATCGACGGTGCGGTCGTCGCCGAATTCCTCGAACACGCCCTGGATCACCGGCTGCATCACGTTGAAGATGTCTTCCTGCTCGACGAAGCTCATCTCGACGTCCAGCTGGTAGAAGTCGGTGGGCGAACGGTCGGCGCGCGGGTCTTCGTCACGGAAGCACGGTGCGATCTGGAAATACTTGTCGAAGCCGCCGACCATGATCAGCTGCTTGAACTGCTGCGGCGCCTGCGGCAGCGCGTAGAACTTGCCCGGATGCAGACGCGAGGGCACGAGGAAGTCGCGCGCGCCTTCGGGCGAGGAGGCGGTGATGATCGGCGTCTGGAACTCGTTGAAATCGGCGTCCCACATGCGTTTGCGCATGGATTTCACGACATTCGAGCGCAGGATCATCTTGTCATGCAGGCTCTCGCGGCGCAGGTCGAGAAAGCGATAGGACAGACGGGTCTCTTCGGGATATTCCAGCTCGCCGAAGACCGGCAGCGGCAGTTCCTCGGCCTCACCCAGGATTTCGATGTCGCGAACATAGACCTCGATCTCGCCGGTCGGAATCTTCGGGTTGATCAGGCTCTCGTCGCGCAGTTTCACGGTGCCGTCGATGCGGATCACCCATTCCGAGCGCACTTTCTCCATCGTCTTGAACGCCGGGCTGTCGCCGTCGCACAGAACCTGCGTCATCCCGTAATGGTCGCGCAAATCGATGAAGAGCACGCCTCCGTGATCGCGCACGCGATGGACCCAGCCCGCAAGGCGGACGGTCTCACCGGCGTTGGCGGCGCTCAGATCGGCGCAGGTATGGCTGCGAAAGGCATGCATGGGAGGCTCCCGGATCGAGAATTGCGTATAGTCGCGCCGATACACCCGTTGAGAGCGCAAAAGTCAAGCTGTGCGGAGGAACACAGGCACGTCTCGAGCCGATCACGCGCGCGTGGCTCGAAAAAGAGTAAATTTTCGGTTAACTTCAGTGAGAACGGGAACTTTGGTAATTTCACAAAGGTTACCGTCGTGAAGACACACGCTGGAGCCTGCCAGCCCCGGCACGATCCGGAGAGACCGCATGAGAGCTTGGGACTCGCTTCTCGACCGTATGTTGCGCCACCTGATCCGCAGGGGCACACTCGAACTCGTCTATCCTGACGAAACCCTCATACGCTATGGCGACGGCACCGGGAATCCGGTCCGCGTTACCATGAGCAACCCGGAACTGACGAAGAAGATCGTGCTGCGGCCCGACCTCGGTGTCGGCGAAGGCTACATGAACGGCGACTATACGATTGCCGATGACGACCTGCGCGGATTTCTCGCGCTCGCAATCCGCAACCAGACCGGCTCGGGCATGCCATGGTTCGAGAAGCCGCGCGAGGCGAGCCGCTTTTTCGGTCGCCGTTTCGCGCAGTTCAATCCGGTCAACAAGGCCCGCACCAACGTGGCGCATCACTATGACCTGTCGGGCGAACTTTACGATCTCTTTCTCGACGAGGATCGGCAATATAGCTGCGCCTATTTCGAGCGCCCCGACATGACGCTGGAGGAGGCGCAGGAGGCCAAAAAACGCCATATCGCCAAGAAGCTGCTGATCGAACCGGGGATGACCATTCTTGACATCGGCTGCGGTTGGGGCGGCATGGCGATGACGCTGGCGCGCGATTTCGGCGCGAAAGTGGTGGGCGTGACGCTCTCGACCGAACAGCACGCGCTGGCCCGCAAGCGGGTGAAGGAGGCCGGGCTCGAAGACAAGATCGACATCCGTCTGACAGACTATCGCGACGTGACCGACAAGTTCGACCGCATCGTCTCGGTCGGCATGTTCGAGCATGTCGGCGTGCCTCATTACCGGGAATATTTCGCGAAGGTCCGCGAGTTGCTGAAACCGGGTGGTATCTCGCTGATCCATTTCATCGGACGTTCAGGCCCCGGCGGCGCGACGGCCGATTTCATCACCAAATACATCTTCCCCGGCGGCTATTGCCCCGCCATGTCCGAAGCGTCGAACGCGGTCGAACACGAAGGGCTCATCACCACCGATCTCGAAGTGTGGCGGCTGCATTACGCGGAAACGCTGCGCCACTGGTGCGATCGGTTCGAGGCGAATATCGACAAGGCGGTCGCGCTCTATGACGAGCGGTTCTGCCGGATGTGGCGCTTCTACCTCGTAGCCTCGGAGATGGCCTTCCGCCATGGCGGACAGGTGGTGTTCCAGTACCAGCTGGCCCATGAGGTCGGCGACGTGCCGCTGACCCGCGATTACCTCTATCGGGACGACGACGAACAGGAACACAGGCTGGCTGCCGAATAGGCGGGTATCCCCTCCGGGCCGAAATCGGGTCGCGCCCTCCCCGCGCGCGGCCTTAGCGGGGTTGGGCCCGCGCCTTCGCGTCATCCCGCAACCCGGCTATCGCGTCCTGACCCTCTTGCGACGCCTGACCCTTTGCGTATAAAGCGCCTCAATTTGCGCAGCGACCAGAGGGGATTCCCATGCCGAAGAGAACAGACATCACGTCAATCCTCATTATCGGCGCCGGGCCCATTGTGATCGGGCAAGCCTGCGAGTTCGACTATTCGGGTGCCCAGGCCTGCAAAGCCCTCCGCGAAGAAGGCTACCGCGTCATCCTCGTCAACTCCAACCCCGCGACGATCATGACCGATCCGGGTCTGGCCGACGCCACCTATATCGAACCGATCACGCCGGAAGTCGTGGCCAAGATCATCGAGGCTGAGCGCCCCGACGCGGTGCTGCCGACGATGGGCGGACAGACCGGCCTCAACACGGCGCTTGCTCTGGCCGATATGGGCGTGCTGGAGAAATTCGGCGTCGAGCTGATCGGTGCGAACCGTGACGCGATCGAGATGGCCGAAGACCGGAAGCTTTTCCGCGAGGCGATGGACCGGATCGGCCTCGAGAACCCGAAAGCGACCATCGTATCCTCGCCCAAGCGTGAGAACGGCACCTATGACGTCAACGAGGGTGTGCGTCAGGCGCTGGTCGAGCTGGAGCATATCGGCCTGCCCGCGATCATCCGCCCCGCCTTCACGCTGGGCGGCACCGGCGGCGGCGTGGCCTATAACCGCGAAGACTACGAGCGCATTTGCCGCTCGGGCCTCGACGCCTCTCCCGTCTCCCAGATCCTCGTCGACGAGTCGCTGCTGGGCTGGAAGGAATTCGAGATGGAGGTCGTGCGCGACCGCGCCGACAACGCCATCATCGTCTGCGCCATCGAGAACGTCGACCCGATGGGCGTCCATACCGGTGACTCGATCACCGTGGCGCCCGCGCTGACGCTGACCGACAAGGAATACCAGATCATGCGCAACGGCTCGATCGCCGTGCTGCGCGAGATCGGCGTCGAGACCGGCGGATCGAACGTGCAATGGGCGATCAACCCCGAAGATGGTCGCATGGTCGTGATCGAGATGAACCCGCGCGTATCGCGTTCCTCGGCGCTAGCCTCCAAGGCCACCGGCTTCCCGATCGCCAAGATCGCGGCGAAACTCGCCGTGGGCTACACGCTGGACGAGCTCGACAACGACATCACCAAGGTCACGCCCGCCAGCTTCGAGCCGACCATCGACTATGTCGTCACCAAGATCCCGCGCTTCGCCTTCGAGAAATTCGCAGGCTCCAAGCCGGAACTGACGACGGCGATGAAATCGGTGGGTGAAGCGATGGCGATCGGCCGGACCTTCCACGAATCCGTGCAGAAGGCGCTCGCCTCGATGGAGACGGGCCTCAGCGGCTTCGACGAGATCGAGATCGACGGCGCGCCGGAGAAGGCCGCCGTCATCAAGGCGATCTCGCAGCAGACGCCCGACCGGATGCGCCTGATCGCGCAGGCGATGCGCCACGGGTTGAGCAATGAGGAAATCCAGCACGCGACCGCGTTCGATCCGTGGTTCCTCGCCCGCATCCGCGAAATCGTCGAGGCCGAGAACGAGATTCGCAAGAAGGGCCTGCCGCTCGACGAAAAGGGTCTTCGCAATCTCAAGATGATGGGCTTCACGGACGCGCGTCTCGCCAAGCTGACTGGCCGCGACGAAGCGCAGGTCCGCCGCGCCCGCCGCAACCTTGGCGTCACCGCGGTCTTCAAGCGCATCGACACCTGCGCCGCCGAATTCGAGGCGCAGACGCCCTACATGTACTCGACTTACGAGGCCCCCGCGATGGGCGAGGTCGAATGCGAGGCGCGTCCCTCCGACCGCAAGAAAGTGGTCATCCTCGGTGGCGGTCCGAACCGGATCGGCCAGGGGATCGAGTTCGACTATTGCTGCTGCCACGCCTGTTTCGCGCTGACCGACGCGGGTTACGAGACCATCATGGTCAACTGTAACCCCGAGACCGTATCGACCGACTACGACACCTCGGATCGCCTGTATTTCGAGCCGCTCACGCTGGAGCACGTCCTCGAAATCCTGCGGGTGGAGCGTGACAACGGCACGCTGCACGGCGTGATCGTGCAATTCGGCGGCCAGACGCCCCTGAAACTCGCAAACGCGCTGGAGGCCGAAGGCATCCCGATCCTCGGCACCACGCCCGACGCGATCGACCTTGCCGAAGACCGCGAGCGGTTCCAGGACCTGCTCAACCGGCTGGGCCTGAAGCAACCGGTCAACGGCATTGCCAGCTCCGACGAGCAGGCCTTCGAGATTGCGGGCCGCGTCGGCTATCCGCTGGTGATCCGTCCCTCCTATGTGCTGGGCGGCCGCGCGATGGAAATCGTGCGCGACCTCGACCACCTCAAGCGCTACATCAAAGAGGCGGTGGTGGTCTCGGGCGACAACCCGGTGCTGCTCGACAGCTATCTGGCGGGCGCCATCGAGGTGGACGTGGATGCGCTCTGCGACGGCGAAAGCGTCCATGTTGCGGGCATCATGCAGCATATCGAGGAAGCCGGCGTCCACTCGGGCGACTCCGCCTGCTCGCTGCCGCCCTACTCGCTGAGCCCCGAGATCGTGGCCGAGCTGAAGGTGCAGACCGAGAAGATGGCCAAGGGCCTCAACGTGGTCGGCCTGATGAACGTGCAATTCGCGATCAAGGACGGCGAGATCTATGTGCTCGAAGTGAACCCGCGCGCCTCGCGCACCGTGCCCTTCGTCGCGAAAGCCACAGACTCGGCCATCGCCTCGATCGCGGCGCGCCTGATGGCGGGCGAGAAGCTGTCGGCCTTCCCGGCGCGCCCGCCCTACCCCGAAGGCGTCGGCCCCGACACGCCGCTGCCCTTCGCCGATCCGCTGACGCTGGCCGATCCGCAAACGCCGTGGTTCTCGGTCAAGGAAGCCGTGCTGCCCTTTGCCCGCTTCCCGGGTGTCGACACGCTTCTCGGCCCGGAAATGCGCTCCACCGGCGAGGTGATGGGCTGGGATCGCGACTTCCCGTCGGCCTTCTGGAAAGCCCAGCTCGGCGCGGGCACCGTGCTGCCTGAAAGCGGTCGCGTGTTCTTCTCGATCAAGGATTCCAACAAGACCGACGATCTGGCCGACGCCGCCGCCACGCTGATCTCGATGGGCTTCACCATCGTCGCGACCGGCGGCACCGCCGCTTGGCTCGCCGAGCATGGCGTGGAAAGCGAGAAGGTGCTGAAGGTCTATGAGGGCCGCCCGAACATCGTCGACCGGCTGAAGAACGACGAGATCGACCTCGTCTTCAACACCACCGATGGCAGTCAGGCGATCTCGGACAGCCGCGACATCCGCGCGGTCGCGCTCTATGACAAGATCCCCTACTTCACCACCGCCGCCGCTTCGATCGCCGCCGTCGCAGCGATCAAGAGCCGCAAAGAGGGCGAAGTCCACGTCCGCTCGCTACAGTAAGCGACCGCGCCAGTTCCGAAAGACATGTGTCCTCCGAAGCACAAGCTTCGGAGGACATTCATTTTTCACATTCCGAATATTGTTCACATTCGCGTCCTGACTATGAGTGTCGAACCATCGCTCTGATCAGCCAGGACACATCATGAAAGTCTCTCTTCTCGCGGCAGCATTGCTCGCGCTCGCGCCGACCGTCTCGAACTCGGCGGATCTGAAAGGCGGCTCGATCGAGCTGGGCTATTCCGATCTTGTGAACAACGATTTCTATGACACGTTCGCCAAGCGTTCGGTCACAGGCTCCGCGGAGATCGGCTTCGGCCCGACTTTCTCGGTGCAGGGTGATCTCGCCTATGCGAATTACGGGAACGGCGCCGGTTTCGACATGGATACCAACAATGTCGCGCTGCACACGATCTATCACCCGAACGAAGCGACCGCTCTCGGGGTCTTCTTCGGGCGCGACACGTTGGACGGCGAGAATACGAATTACCACGGTATTGAAGTGGGCCACGGCATCGGGGCCTTCTGGGGCGAAGCCTACTTCACGCGCGTCAAGGATCTGGGCGCGAAAGGCGATCTCTACGGCGTCTCCGGGCGCTACACGCTCAATGACCGGCTCGAGTTCAACGCGAGCCTCGACAACTTCAACGTCTCGTACCTCAACACCAACCGCGTGTCATTCGGGATGGATTACCGTGTGAACGACGCCTTCACGCTGAACGGCACTGTCGGCCACCTCGACATGGGCTATGGCGGGGCTTCGGACTTCATCTCCATCGGCGCGAAATTCACCTTCGGTCCGAACAAAGGCGCGACATTCGAGCAGCGCGACCTTTTGCGCTATCTGCCTGGACAAGGCAACTCTGCTGCCTGACCGGTCGGACGGCTTATACTCATGACAAGGGCGGCTCCAAGTCGCCCTTTTTCATCCCCGCTGCCCGCGAGGAGCCCCCGTCACGCCCGCTGCGCCCGCCGGGCGAGCCAGCTTTGCCACGCGCCCGGAGACCCCGCGAAAGCGTTCATGTCCACCGTTCCGGGCACGCCGGGCACGACGCCCGTGCCGCTATATTGCCAGAAGCTCCAATCGGCGCCGGGGTAGCGCTCCATCGGGTGCGCGGTGACCGAGCGCAGCCACATCTCGTAGCCCGAGAAACGCGACAGGTCGTTGTCGCGCCAGAAGTCGATCGTCGTGTAGATGACCGGTTTCGTGCCGTAATGACGCGTCAAAGCAGCGAGGAAGCGGTGCATCTCGGAGCGGGTGACGTGGGCCGCGGGGCGGCGCTGGCAGGTGCGCGAGGTATGGTTCCACTCGATATCCAGCACAGGCGGCAGATCCCCCCGCCGGCGCGGCACGTTGCGGATATACCAATCCGCCTGCTCTTCGGGGGAACGGCAGAAATAATAGAAGTGATACGCCCCCACCGGCACGCCCGCTGCCCGCGCGCGGGTCGCGTTGATGTGGAAACCGGGATCGGAGTGATCGCCGCCCTCGGTCGCCTTGAGCCACGCGAAGGACACGCCAGCTGCGCGCGCTCGGCGCCAGTCGATCTCGCCCTGATAGCGCGCCGCGTCGATCCCGTGGACCGGCAACCGGGCCGGCGCCAGACCTTCCCAGTCATGCGGATCGGTATCGCCGAAGCGCGCGGGGATGCCGCTCGCCCGGTAGTTCGAGGCGGACAACACGGCCGGACGCATCAGCGTGGCCTGTTTGCCGCCCGGCCCGCCGCCGCAGCCCGCCAAGGCCAAGGCCGCGCCCGAGACGAAGAACCTGCGTGAAATCCCCATGCTCACTCCCCCGTGATTTTTTCCCAGCCTCTCATGCAAACGCCCGCCTGTCATCGCTGAGATGCGGGCGTCTTTTGACATCGGCGAGGCTTCGCCTAAAGGGTCCGGGTCAGGTCCGTGGGCCGAAATCGGCGCTGGTCAGCACGCCGTCCCCGTTGCGATCGCGCATCGCGAACCACCGATCAGTACCGCCCACGAACTCCACGCGCGAGATTACCCCGTCACCATTCGCATCAAAGGCCCGCAGCCCTTCGGCGGCCGGGACATCGTGCCCCGAGCGCATCGCGCGCCCCTGACCCTGATGCTTGCCGGGCCCCTGCCCCATACCTTCTGGCATCTGATGCCCCGGACCCTTGCTGGCCGCGCGCTCCACTGCCTTATGTTCGTCGATCATGGCGATCTCCGCTGCGGAATAGGCGTCATCCTCGTTCTCGTCGAACATCGTGAAGATGTCGCCGCGCCGCTCGTGGGCTTCGGACAGCGTGACGCCACCATCGCCATCGAGATCCCATTGCAGGAGGAAATCTTGCCCCGGCACCGGGGCAGTCTGCGCGAAGCCCGGAGCGGCGCCGAGCAGGAGGGCCGCGGCGAGGGGCGCGGCAAGAGAGGCGAACCGTTTCATCTGTCTGTCCTTTACAATGTGATGTCGAAAATGAAACGAAACGGCCCGCACCTTTCCGGCGCGGGCCTGACAACATGTCGCAGAGGAGAAGCCTCAGCCTTTCGCGGCGGCCAGCTCGTCCCAGCACGCCAGCGCGTGACCGGCATACATCACACCCGGGCCACCGCCCATCTGGATCGCCATGGCAAGCACGTCGCCCAGCTCCTCGCGCGTGCCGCCCGCTTTCATCAACGCCTCTACATGGAACATGATGCAGGGCTCGCAACGCAGCACGACCGCCATGCCGAGGGCGATGAATTCCTTGGTCTTCACATCGAGCGGCCCGTTCTCCTTCACCGCTTTCGACAGCACACCAAAGCCGCCGACTGCGTCGGGGATCGTCTTGTTCATCACGCGTAGCTCGTTGCGCATCTCGTCGATTTTCGCCTTGTAGCTCATCGCAGGTCTCCTTCGCATTTCGTCCCTCGCGGCGTGACACGGGGCGCGGGCGAAATCCTTGACCTGCGTCAATACATTGGCGTGAGCGGGTAACGGCTGATAGCGAGGGGGCTCCGCCCCCGGCGCGGGACACGCGCCTCCCCCGGGATATTTCTCAAGCCCGAAGAGGCGCAAAGCGTCGTCCTCTTCGCCTTGGCGCAAATATCCCCGGGGGTAAATTCGCGCAGCGAAAAGGGGGGCAGCGCCCCCTTCTACGATCTCCATCGAGAGACAGGCTCAGCCGTCGACGCGGATGCGTGCGTTAGTCGGATCGTGCGGGCTATCCTCGGTCACTTCCGCCGGATAATCGGCACCGAGGATGCGCACGCTCAGCTTGGTGCCCGGCTCGGCCAGATCGGGGCGCACATAGCCCATGCCGATCTGCTTGCCGAAGGCCACCGACCAGCCGCCCGAGGTCAGACGTCCGACCTTCTCGCCGTCCCGCTTGATGACTTCCTTGCCCCATGGATCGGCATCGTCCGGCCCGTCGATCAGAAGCGTCACGCATTTCGAGCGGATGCCGGTGTCGAGCATCGCCTGTTTACCGGTAAACTCCTTCTCGAGGTCGATGAAGCGGTCGAGACCGGCTTCCTGCGGGGTCGCGTCGCGGCCCAGCTCGTTGCCGAAAGCGCGGTAGCTCTTCTCCTGACGCAGCCAGTTCTGGGCGCGCGCGCCGACGAGCTTCATCCCGTGCTTCTCGCCCGCTTCGACCAGCAGATCCCAGAGGTAGCGGCCGAATTCGACCGGGTGATGCAGTTCCCACCCCAACTCGCCGGTATAGGCCACGCGCACGGCACGGACCGGACACATGCCCAGCTCGATATTGCGCATCGAAAGCCACGGGAAGCGCTTGTTCGAAAGAACCGTCTCCGGATAGGCGTCCCTGACGACCTCCTGCAGGATCTTGCGGGCATTGGGGCCTGCGAGCGCGAAGACGCCCCATTGGGTGGTCACGTCGTGGCAATCGACATAGTCGCCGCCCGCCGCGCGGAAATCCTCGATCGATTTGCGCAGGAAGTCGCCGTCGTAATCGGTCCAGGCGCCCGCCGAGATCAGGTAGTATTCATCCTCGGCCAGCCGCACGATCGTGTATTCGGTGCGGGTCGTGCCCGCTTCGGTCAGGGCGTAGGTCAGGTTGATCCGACCCACTTTCGGCAACTTGTTGCAGGTGAACGCATCGAGGAAGGCGGTCGCGCCGGGGCCGCGCACCATGTGTTTAGTGAAGGCGGAGGCATCGATAAGGCCGGCGGTGTCGCGCAGCGCCTCGGCCTCGGCCTTGGCATATTGCCACCATTCGCCGCGCCGGAACGATCGGCTGTCATGGTCGAAGCTCGAAGGCGCATCCTTGGGCCCGTAGTAGTTCGGACGCTCCCAGCCATTGGTTTGGCCCATCTGCGCGCCCGCCGCGATCTGGCGATCATAGGCGGGGGCGGTGCGCAGCGGGCGGCAGGCTTCGCGCTCTTCATCGGGGTGGTGCAGGATGAAGACGTGCTCATAGGCCTCTTCGTTCTTGCGCGCCGCGTATTCGGTGGTCATCCAGCTGCCGTAGCGCTTGGGGTCGAGCGAGGCCATGTCGATCTCGGCCTCGCCTTCGACCATCATTTGCGCGAGGTAATAGCCGGTGCCGCCCGCGGCGGTGATACCGAAGGAGAAGCCTTCCGCCAGCCACATGTTGCGCAGGCCCGGCGCCGGGCCGACCAGCGGGTTGCCATCGGGGGTGTAGCAGATCGGGCCGTTGAAATCGTCCTTCAGGCCGACTTCCTCGGAACTCGGCAAGCGATGGATCATCGACATGTATTCTTCTTCGATACGCTCCAGATCGAGCTGGAACAGATCGGCGCGGAAACTCTCCGGCACGTCGTAGAGGAAGCGCGCGGGCGCGTTGCGCTCATAGGGGCCCAAGATCCAGCCGCCGCGCTCTTCGCGGACATACCATTTCGCATCCGCATCTCGCAGCACTGGGTGCTCGGGGTTGCCCTCGGCGCGCCATTTGACGAGCGCCGGATCGGCATCGGTCACGATGAACTGGTGCTCGACGGGAATGGCGGGGATCTTGATGCCCAGCAGGCGGGCGGTGCGCTGCGCGTGGTTGCCGGTGCAGGTCACGACATGCTCGGCGCGGATCTCGATCTCTTCGCCGGAGCCGACAAGGTTGCCGCCCTTCTCGACCATCTTCTCGAGCGTCACGACCCATTCCGAACCGGTCCAGCGATAAGCGTTGACCTGCAGCTTGCGCGCGATCTCGGCACCGTGCTGGCGCGCGCCCTTGGCCATCGCCTGCGTCACGTCGGCGGGATTGATATAGCCGTCCTGCGGGTGGAATAGCGCACCCACGAGGTCTTCGGTGTTCAGAAGCGGCCAGCGCTCCTTCATCTGCGCAGGCGTGAGGAACTCGTGATAGACGTCCGCGGTCTCGGCCACGGAAGAATAGAGCTTGTACTCGTCCATCCGTTCCTGCGTCTGCGCCATGCGCAGGTTGCCCACGATCGCAAAACCCGCATTCAGCCCGGTCTCGGCTTCGAGCGTCTTGTAGAAATCGACCGAGTATTTGTGGATGTGGGTCGTCGCGTAGCTCATGTTGAACAGCGGCAGCAGACCCGCGGCGTGCCAGGTCGAGCCCGAGGTCAGTTCGTCGCGCTCGATCAGCAGCGTGTCCCAGCCCGCCTTGGCGAGATGATAGGCGACACCGCACCCGACCGCGCCGCCACCGACGACCAGAGCTTTCACATGGGTTTTCATCGCGGGGCCTCCTTGCCGATACGGACGTAGGGGCAGATTGACCCTCATATTCGCGAACGCAATCCGATCCGGGCGACATTCGCGCGACAAAAACGACAAAACCGCACACGCCACGCTTTGGGCGCGCGGCGCCAGCCCGCCATAGCCCGTTCATGAAAGCCCAAGCCTCGTTGGACGGCCCCGAACCGAGCGATGACATGGTCGTGATGCGAGTCGCGAATTCGTGTTTAGTTCCCGCAAAAAGTAAAAATTTTTCCCTTGCATGCACAGGAACTGTGCGCGGGTTCACCAGTTTTCAGTGCATCAGAGGCGGCGGTGACGGAAAGCAAAGCCGACCCGCCTCGCCTAATTCGAAAGGGAGACGAGATATGAAGAAGCTCATCACCACTACCGCAATCGGCCTGATGCTTGCCCTGCCCGCACATGCCGAAGACAAAGCGAATGCCAACGCCAAGGCGGAAGCCAACGCGAACGCTTCGGCCAGCATGTCGGGCGACATGTTCACGAAGTCGATTCCGGATTCCTTCAACGCCTCGGGCCTCATGGGCAAGCGCGTGTACATCTCGAAGGACAAGGTCGACGCCAAGACCGCGGTCAACGAGGCGCAGGACAACTGGGATGACGTCGGCGAAGTCAGCGACGTCGTGCTCGGCACCGATGGTAAGATCGATGCCGTACTCGTCGACGTTGGCGGATTCCTCGGCATCGGCGAGAAGACCGTCGCGATCTCGATGGATTCGCTGAACCTGGTTCCCGATGGCGACACCGAAAATTCCTATTTCGTCGTCGCTCAGGGCAGCAAGGACCAGCTGGACCAAGCCCCGAAATACGACGCCGAAATGCAGACCGCGTTCAGCTCGGACACGAAGGGCGAGATGAACGGCAACGACAACGGCGAAGACATGCAGAACGCCGATGCGTCGCAGTCGCAGGATTCGGACATGGACGGCGACAAGATGGAAAACGCCGACGCGTCGCAGAAGATGGATAAGGCTGGCGACAACGCGGAAGCCGCTGCCACCGCGACCGCCGCTGCCGCTGGCGCCGCTGCGAACGAAGCTGCCGACAAGACTGCCAAAGCTGCCGATAACGCAGGCGAAGCGATGGACAACGCTGCCGAGAACACTGCCGACGCTGCTCAGAACGCCGCGCAGGACACCGAGCAGGCGATGAACAACGCCGCCGACAAGACCCAAGAGATGGCGAAAGACGCCGCTCAGAACACCAAGGAAGCCGCGAACGCGACCGGCCAAGCCGTCGAGAACGCTGCTGACAACGCTGGCGAAGCGACCAAGGAAGCCGCGAACGAAACCGGGAGCGCGATCGACGACGCCGTCGACAGCACCGCTGCCGCCGTGGGCACCATGGGGCAAGCCGACAAGGAGAGCGGCCAGAAGGTCGACGTGGCTTCGGTCGATCCCGACACGCTGCGTGGTGAAGGGGTCTATGGCCCGAACGACGACAAGGTCGGCGACGTGTCCGAACTGGTTCAGGGCAAGGACGGTAAAGTCTCGGGCGTCGTGATCGACGTGGGAGGCTTCCTCGGCATCGGCGCCAAGCCGGTCGAGATCAAGGCCAGCGAGCTGACCGTTCTGAAGAACGACACTTCGATCACTGTGCATACGGGTCTGACCGAAGAGCAACTGAAGAAGCTTCCGAAATACGAAGCGAAGTAATCTTCGGATGATGTGACGGAGAGCGGGGGCAGCCCCTGCTCCCAGCGAAGGCCCCGGGACTGTCCCGGGGCCTTTCGTCATTTCGGGCACATTTCGACCTCGGGGTCGCCTGCCACAAATGAAGAGGCCCCGGATCGCACTGACGCATTCCGCGTGGTGGGAGTTTTGATGAGGTATCTCATCGGCGACAAGAGGAACCGAGCGTAGAGCTCGTTGGCCATAGCAAGTACGCGGCGATTTCATCGTCGCCTACTTGCTATGGCGATGTCTCGAAAGCGTGTTGGGCAGGTCGGCTCACGACCAGTTTCATCTGCGGCTTCAGCCGAAGCGGCGGAAAAGAC
>NZ_NBOB01000007.1:0-265533 GCF_002213185.1 Thioclava sp. JM3 | reverse complement strand
CGCACTCCCATCTTGAGATGGGTATCACCTCGCAGTCCGCGCCGGCGTAGACAACGTGCCGCTCAGACACCGCTTACGGAAAAACAGGGGTATAGCCGCCCCAAGCAAATGCGCTTGCCTCTTGGTAAGCTCAAGGTCGAGCCGGAGACTTTCCAATTCCGCGAATTTGAGACCACCGAGGATCACGTTCGCAACCTGACCGCCGCCATCATCGCAGGAAACGAGCTGGACCCGATGACCGTTTGCAAGCGGGGAGAAGGCGATTTCGTTATGGTTGATGGCCACCACCGCCACGCCGCCTACGAGGATGCAGTCTACGCGAAGTCCGTTCCCGTTGTGGTCCATGAGTGCGGCGAGGCTGACGCTATACTGTTGGCGCTGAACGAGAACACGAAGACCAAACTCCCCATGACCAAGACCGAGCGCGACAACGCAGCATGGCGTCTCGTCTGTTCAGAGCATCAGCTGTCCAAGGCGCAGACCGTGAAGGCGACGGGCGTGAGCGACGGCACGGTCGCCAAGATGCGCAGAACCCGCAATGCACTCGACGAGCAAGAACTAGGTCTGCCTGAGACGTGGTGGATGGCCATGCGGGCTGTGAAGGGAATCGAGCAACAGGAGTGGGATGAGGACATGCAGGCACAAGTGATCGAAGCAAGGGCGAACGCGCTGGATGACGCGATTGGCAAGGAGCTGGGTCGCATGGGGCGGCGTCAATGGGAGGCTGTCGCGGTGGTTCTCGAACGCCGCCTCAATAGACAAGTGCTGTCTTATCTCGTGGACGAGCTGCGCAACGACGACGAGGAAGAGGACGATCCCATTTTCTGAGAGCAGGGCCGATTTTGGGCGCAGAAATCTGAGCGGCTAACCATATACTCAGCGAAACGTTATTCTCCCCCATGGGGTGGCGCTGCATGTGTGGGTGGCCGAACCGTGGGATGCTCTGTGACGAGCGCCTTAGAGTCAGAGCCAAACGACCACGAAGCCTAAGCTAGCAGATCGCTCGCTTAGCACCCTGATCCGCAAAAGCTACGCCAAGCCCTAGTCCTATGAATTCTAACAGAGATAGTATCTAGGTTAGGTTCGAGCTGGCCCTTTCGCACGAGGGGTACACGCCAAGGCCCTTTTGTCCGTAAGGGTATACCGCATCGGACACCCCGGTGGCGCGGCGTAAGGCTGTCCGTAAGGGTTGACTTCAATCAACGGACATGAAATCCAACGGACACCACCCTAACGGATAGGAGGCAGGCATGTCGCAAACCATCCTCTACGCTTGCGTCAGCACCGCAGACCAGACCATCGAGCATCAACGGACTCAAGCCGAAGCAGCAGGCTTCAAGGTGGACGAGGTCGTGGCCGATCATGGCGTGTCGGGGGTCAGCACCAAGCTCTCGGAGCGACCCGAGGGCAAGCGCCTCTACGACAAGCTGCGGCGTGGGGACACCCTCGTCGTGCGCTGGGTGGACCGCCTCGGACGCAACTACCAAGACGTGACCGACACCATCCGTGAGTTCATGCGCAGGGGCGTTGTGATCCGCACTGTGATCAACAACATGACCTTTGACGGCTCCACCACCGACCCGACCCAGATGGCCGTGAGAGACGCTCTTATTGGCTTCATGGCTGCTACGGCGCAAGCGCAAGCTGAGGCGACGAAGGAAGCCCAGAAGGCAGGCATCGAGGCGGCGAAAAGCGACCCACGACGCTACCGGGGCAAGAAGCCGAGCTACGACCGCGCTGGGCTGGAGCAGGTGCGCTCGATGCTCTCCGAGGGGGCTGGGACTACTGCGATCTCCAGCGCGACCGGGCTGTCGCGGCAGACGGTGTTGCGCATCAAAGGCGACCCTGTGGCCGCTGAGACAGCTCTAGAGCGCTGGGAAGGGTGAACTGCCCTATCTCTACAGAGAAAGGCCACAGAGTTGCTCTCTGAGGTCTTCAGGCACATGAGGAAGCAGTAATTCCACCGCAGAACTGGCTACGCTTGCCATTGGAGCCTCGGCGCTCTGGAGCCTCGTTACCGAACGGGCAAGAGCAGCAATCGAAAGGCACACGCTGAAATAGACTGCTTCGAAGTGAGACTCGATGTTCCGCGCTTTGTCTTGAGGTCCGTTCGCCAAGAAATCGAACATCTGCGCACCGTAATACGAACCATGGATGACCTCAGAAGCGAAGTCGTGAACCATCGCTTCGACACCTCCGAACAGCAAGGCAGCGGTTCGGTCGTGCTGCCCAATGCACTGAACCATTTCCTCCCTGTTTTCGACAAAGCAGGGACGCACATTTGACGAGCCACCAAAAACCTCCAACGCATCACGAACGCGAGGATCGTCCCGGCGGATAGCGGGCTGCCGCTTGATCCCGAACTTAACGCCCAGCACCTCGCGGAACTGAGTTTGGGTGCGGAACGCTTTATAAACTGAATACAGCTCAGCCTTTTCGGCGCTCTCCCCTTCATCGCTAGAAATGAAAGCCGCGATCAAACAGGTCTCATAGAACACACGCGAAAGCGCAATCGCCTCTTTGACGCGCAGGCTGAGTTCTTGGGTGATTTCGAGGATCGATGATAACGTGCCGAGAGCAGCGATGATCTGAGACGACACGACACTACCCTGCGTCCGCTTTGCTCCATGAGGAAGCTGTGCCGTGGAGAGGATGAAGGAGACATTCGCTTGGTTCAGTTCGAAAGCCAGCTGGTGTAGCCCTTCGTGAGCTGCGGCGTGGCTGGTGGTTTTGAACGTATCCACCTCAAGTCGCATTATAATTTGTCCTTTTGCGAAATCAGCCTGCATCGTCCGACGACAACCGCCGCAACGCAAGTGACTATGGCTTGCCAGCTGGTCACGCCGCTGGTACATACTGGCAGCATGAAGGAGGCGGCTTTTCCTTATAAATCAGTGCGTTGAGGTAGACGCCTGCGGAGTTCAAGTCTCTCCAGCAGCACCACTTCCCCTTCGAAAATCGAATTCCGTTAGCGTCCCGAGCGCTACATCGCGATCCTGACCCACATTAGGGCGAGGGTTTTCGAGAGGGTCCTCTTGTCTTCCACCACCTGATCGAAGGCGCCGCGTCTCAGCACCCGTCGGTATGTCACATCACATTTTCACGCACGTTCGCCTCACGCAAAGGGGAACGGGCGCGACTTCAATATCGGGGTCGAGCACGTATCTTTACTACAGGCCACGGGTCACTTGAGCGACCGTCAGATCGAATTCACCGGGCCGGAAACGAAAGGTACGTCAGGAGGTCCAAAATGACGCGTTGGAAGTTACCAAATGCTCTTTCAGCCAGTATTCTCGCGGTGCTGCTAAGTTCGACCGCGGCATCGGCAGGTTTTTTCTCGAGCTTCTCGCAGCCTCAGGCGCTGCCTGACGGAGCGCAGTATCAGGATGGCACATGGACTGGTTCGCCCGTCCGGCAATACTATGGCTATGTGCAGGCCCAAGCCCATGTGAAAAACGGAAAAATTTCCTCCATCGACATCCTGAGGGCACCGACGGATCGCAGGACCAGCCGATATATCAACAGCAAGGCCCTGCCGATGCTCGAACGCGAGATCGTCATGGCGCAGAATACCAACGTCTCCTACATCTCCGGCGCTACGCTCACGAGCCAGGCTTTTCTGAACTCGGTCCATGATGCGCTGCGGAAATCCCTGAAATAGCCCGGCCATGACAGTCGAGACGCGGCTCATCATGGGAATGCCGATCACGCTCGACATCCCGAATTCAGAGCACACAGGCATTCACGAGCGCGTGTTCGGTTTCTTCACCGACGTCGATATACGCTTCAGTCCGTTCCGGCCGGACAGCGAAGTGTCGCGCTTCAATGCGGGCGAGGTCGGGAATTCCGCACTCAGTTCCCAGATGCGCGACGTGCTGGAAATTGCGCATCGCATGCGAGAGTTCACGGACGGGTATTTCGACATAAGGCGCAACGACGGGACCATCGATCCCTCGGGTGTCGTGAAGGGATGGGCGATCCTCGGCGCGGCCCAATTGATCGAGCGAGAGGGGTTCGCGGATTTCTGCATCGACGCCGGTGGCGATATACAAGTCGGCGGACGCGATGCGTCGCGACAGGAATGGTCGATCGGTATCCGCAATCCTTTCGCGCCGCAGGAGATCGTCAAAGCCGTCAAGCCGAGGGGACAAGGCGTTGCGACCTCGGGAAACTACATCCGTGGCGATCACATCTATGACCCGCATGATCGCGCCCGCCGCATCGAAGGCCCCGTCAGCATTACCGTAATCGGAAGGGACGTCCTCGTCGCGGACCTGCATGCCACGGCGGCCTTCGCGATGGGTGACGCGGGCATTTACTACATCGAAGACCTCGAGGGCGTCGAAGCCTACCAGATCCACCGCGATGGCACTGCCGTGCAAACGACCGGTTTCAAGGAGTTTGTCTTCTCATGATGAGGCTGATCAGACGTGCGTTGAATGGCGTCACCATGTATCGGTTGATGGTCTATTATCTCGGGCTCCTGTTCGTCGGCGGACTTGCCGCGGGGATGACTGGAGCGACATTCCTCGACCCTGCCGGTCTGCTTTTGTCGCTCGTGCTTGCGGTCGCGAGCGCATGGGTCACGAACCGGCTTTTCAGCATTGTGCTCAAGCTGCCGACGAATTCGGAATCCGTGCATATTACGGCCCTGATCCTCGCGCTCATCATGCCGCCAGCGGATATTGCCGACCCGACGACGCTCGCCGCGATCGTGCTCGCGTCGGTCGCAGCCATCGCCTCGAAATTCATCCTGACGATCGGGCACAAACACATCTTCAACCCGGTGGCGCTCGGTGCCGTCGTCGCGGGGATCGGGCTCAACACCCCGGCCTTGTGGTGGGTCGGCGGCACGCCGCAACTGTTGCCTCTGGTGATCCTCGGCGGGCTGCTCGTCGGCTACAAGATAGAGCGCCTCGGCATGATCGCGGTCTACATCCTGTCGAACCTCGCGGCGGTCATCGCGACGACGCCCCCGGGCATGATGGGCATGGCGCTGCAACAAACGCTCCTCTACTCGCCGCTGTTCTTCGCCGGCTTCGCGATGCTCACCGAGCCCCTGACAGCCGCCCATGGCCGTTGGTCACGGCATGTCTATGCGGCCATCGTCGGTGTGTTGTCCTGCTCGAACATCCATATCGGGACGCTATATTTCTCTCCTGAAATGGCCTTCCTCGTGGCCAATATCTACGCCTGGGCCGCGAGTCCGAAGGGACGCTTCAAGATGAAGCTGATCGGTGTCGAGGAGATCGCAGCGAACTGCTACGAGTTCGTTTTTCAGTCGGACCGCGCCCTGAAATTCCGCGCGGGACAGTATCTCGACTGGACGCTGGGACTGGCGAAATCCGACACGCGCGGCAATCGCAGAACCTTCACCATCGCTTCAGCCCCCGGGGCGACTTCGGTGCGGGTCGGCGTCAAGTTCACCTCCGACGGCAGCGAGTTCAAGCGTGGGCTCCTGGAGATGCAGGAAGGCGACCCGATCTATGGCTCCCAGATCGCCGGCACCTTCGTCCTGCCCCGACAACGTGAGAAGAAGCTCCTCTTCATCGCGGGAGGGATCGGAATCACCCCGTTCCGGAGCATGATCGCCGATCTCCTCGAACGCGGCGAGAAACGCGATATCGTGCTGGTCTACGCGAACAGGTCGGCTGACGAGGTCGCATATCGAGAGCTGCTGACGCGCGCGCGAAGCGAACTCGGAATGAAAGTTGTCTACGCGGTTTCCGGGGCCCCCGGCGACGCCTCGACCCTCCCCGGCACAGTGGTCGAGGGCCGAATGGACGAGACGAAACTACGCGAATGCGTTCCCGATCTGGACGAACGGCGTGTCTACGTGTCCGGAGCGAGCGCGATGGTCGCCGGCTTCCGAAAGACACTTCGAAATTGCGGCGTCCGTCGCAGGCGGATTCACACGGATGCCTTTTCCGGACTTTGAGCTCCGCGGAGTTGCCTCAGGTTCGGCAGGCGCTCGACGCGAGGCCGGAGCACGGTGGCTTGCGCCGCCCAACGGGCGGTGGCCGAGAGGACCGGCGCGCGCAAGAGGCGTCCGCCCGGGACCATCGACAGGCTCAGAGGTTCGCGCGCGGTGATGCCGAGGTCTCGTTTGAGGAAGGTTTGCATCGGCGCATTCGGCCCGGCGACTATCCCGGATGAAAAAATATCGCAGGCGGCCTCCAGCGCAGCGCACTGGCTAACCCCTGCGCCGTTTTGAAACGGATAGGTCATGAAATCTCTGAATGAATACAATCATCTATATATGAATCATTCGTATCCGATTTCTGACGCCGTTCACAATACGATTCACGACAACTCACGAAAAAAACGGCGCGGTCGAGGCCGACCAGTCGCTACTCGGAACTCCGGTCAGTCGCAGGGGGCGATGTGGATCGGGACCTCGCGATCGGCACCTATGGTTTCGCATTTCTTCGAGCAGAGCGTCCAGCCCGAGATCGTGGCGCCGGAAGCCGCGAGGGTCAGCGTGGGCACATCCGGACCATCGGTCGTCCAAACCCACCAGCCATCCTCGAAATGACCGCCCGGGCCGGGCTCCATCCCAGCACCCGAGCCTTTCACCGCCGCGCCGACGAGGCGCAGCGTGTCATGGTCGGTCACCTGCCAATGTTCGCGCCAGCCCTCATGCTCGACCGAATGCATCCATTGGAGCGAGAACTGACCATCGCTCGCCAGCGCCACCATCGCGGCGCCGACCATCAGGCAGGAGGCGCTCATGCCATCGCCCGCTTGCGGCCCAGCCAGAGCGCCGCGCCGAACGCGGCGACGAGCGCGAAGCCGATCTCGTCGGTCAGCGGCAACGCCGCGATCAGGGTGAAGCCCGCGACCATGGCCAGCGCGCGCTCCCAGATCGCCAGCGGGCGGCCCAGCCAGCCGATCACCGCAACACCCCAGAGCGACAGCGCCAGCAGCGCCTTGATCACGATGTAGGCGACCGCCGGCCAATAGCCGATCGCGGCGGCGAGTGGCCCACCATCCTGCAGCATCAGCGCGGGCGTGTAGACCGCCATGAAGGGCACGACGAAACCTGCGGCGGCGACCTTGATCGCTTCGAAGCTGATCTTCAGACCGCTCTCCTTCGCAATGGGTGCCGCCGCGAAACAGGCGAGCGCCACGGGGGGCGTCAGGTCCGCGAGAATCCCGAAATAGAAGACGAACATGTGGCTGACGATCAGCGGCACGCCGAGGTCCAGAAGCGCCGGGCCCGCGATCGAGGAGGTGATGATGTAATTCGGGATCGTGGGAATCCCCATGCCCAGCACGATGCAGGTGATCATGGTCAGGATCAGCGACAGGAACAGGCTCGATTTGCCGACGCCGACGATGAACTGACCGAAAGTGGTCGCGGCCCCCGTCAGGGTCATCACGCCGATGATCACGCCGACGAGCGCGCAGGCAATGCCGACGGGAAGCGCGGTCCGCGCGCCATCAGCGAGGCTGTCGCGACAGAGCGCCAAGGTTTCACGCCCGCCCTTCGAGAAGACGTTGATCGCGATCAGCACCGCGATGGCCAGCAGCACCGCCCAGATGCCGAATTCGAAGAAAGCCGCCGCGACCAGCGCCAGCACGACCCAGAAGATCACACGCAGCACCTGATTGGGCAGGCCGAGCGCGACCGACCCGCCGAGAATCAGGAGGCCCGTGAGCGACAGGCCCACGGTACCCGCGAAAAGCGGCGTGTAGCCGGTGAACAGAAGGTAGACGAGCACGGCCAGAGGCAGCAGCAGATACCACCCCTCTTTCAGCGCCTTGCGCGGGCTCGGCAGTTCGGATTTCGCAAGGCCCCGCAGATCGCGCTTTCCGGCCTCCAGATGGACCATCCAGAACGCCCCCGCGAAATAGAGGATCGCCGGGATCAGCGCGGCCTTGACGACCTCGACGTAATCGACGCCCAGCGTCTCTGCCATGATGAAGGCCACAGCGCCCATCACCGGCGGCATGATCTGCCCGCCCATCGAAGACGTGGCCTCGACGCCGCCCGCGAAGGCGGAGCGGTAGCCGAAGCTCTTCATCAGGGGGATCGTGAACTGCCCGGTGGTCACGACATTGGCGACGCCCGAGCCCGAGATCGTGCCCATCAGCCCCGAAGACAGGACCGAGACCTTCGCGGCCCCGCCCATCCTGTGCCCGACCATACCGAGCGAGACATCGGTGAACAGCTTGATCATCCCGGCTTTCTCGAGGAAGGCGCCGAAGAGGATGAACAGGAAGATATATGTTGCCGACACATAGGTCGGGATGCCGTAAATGCCTTCGGTGCCGAAACTCATCTGTTCGATCACCTGCTCGAAGGCGTAGCCGCGATGGTTCAACGGTGACGGCAGGTGTTGGCCGAACATGGCATAGA
This sequence comes from Thioclava sp. JM3, assembly GCF_002213185.1. Taxonomy (NCBI): domain Bacteria; kingdom Pseudomonadati; phylum Pseudomonadota; class Alphaproteobacteria; order Rhodobacterales; family Paracoccaceae; genus Thioclava; species Thioclava sp. JM3. Next base: position 257,171 of record NZ_NBOB01000007.1, on the reverse strand, counting down.
GGAAGAACGTGCCCGCGATGATCGGCAGCGCCGGACCCATCAGCATCCAGGCGGCGACGAAGACGGTGATCAGAAGCACGCAGCCGACCACGAGGTCGAGCGTGTTCGGATCACCCGCGCGCAGCAGAAGCGGCGTGTATTCGATCCATTGATAGGCGGCGACAGCGACTCCGGCTGCGGCCAGGATATAGGCGATGGAGCGTCCGACCGGACCGAAGCCTCGGGCGATGGCAAGCAGCGGAAAGCCGAGCGCGAGCAGGAAGCCCACATGGACGGCCCGCGCAATCTGGCTCGAGGGGTTGATGACATGGGCGGCGAAGGCGATCTGCCAGACCGAGAAAGCGACCGCGAGCCAGAACAGCGCCCGCCCCTCGCGCGATTGCGGAAAGCCGCCAGCCAGCGGATCGTGCACCGCCGCGTCGACCGCTGCTTCTTCTTTGTTGTCCATGCCTGTCTCCTCCCCCGGTTTGGGCGCTTTGGCCCGAACGATCAGGGGCGACCCGAAAAGCGCGCCGCCCCTCACCTGAGCTCTAGCGGCTTATTTCAGCACGCCCTGCTCCTTGTAGTATTTCTCCGCACCCGGATGCAGCGGGATCGGAAGACCCTGCACCGCCGCCTCGAGCGAGATGCCGTTCGCGGCCGAATGCGCGGCCTTGAGCGTGTCGAGATGTTCGAAGAGTTGCTTCGTCATCTGGTAGGCCTCTTCATCCGAAACACCTTCGCGGGTGACGAGGATGTTGGTGATCGCCACCGTCGGCACATCCGCGTCCTGCCCCGGATAGGTACCTGCCGGGATCACGCCTGCCTTGTAGGGTGCACCGAGCTTTTCGGCGATGTCGGCGGGGATCTCGACGAAGGTCACGTCCTGCGTGGTCGACAGATCCTTCAGCGCCGCGTTGCCCAGCCCCGAGGACTGGAAAGTCGCGTCGAGCTGGCGGTTCTTCATAAGTTCGACCGATTCCGAGAACGGAAGGTATTCGACCTTGCCCAGATCGTCATAGCTCATGCCCGCCGCGTCGAAGATCTTGCGCGCATTCAGCTCGGTGCCCGATTTCGCCGCACCGACCGAAAGGCTCTTGCCCTTGAGATCGGTGATCGTGGTCGCGCCGGCATCCTTGAGTGCGGCGAGCTGGATGTAGTTCGGGTAGATCGCGGCGATCGCGCGCAGCTTGCCGAGCTTGGCCTTGAAGCCCGCATCCGCATTGCCTTCCCACGCATCCTTTACCGAGTCGCCCAGTGCGAAGGCCAGCTCCCCCCGGCCCTGTTGCAGCAGGTTCAGGTTCTCGACCGACGCCTTGGTCGATTGCACCTGAACGCGCACGTCCTTCATGTTCTCGCCATAGACTTCGGACAGAGCCACACCGAGCGGATAATAAACGCCCGAGGTGCCCCCGGTCAGGATGTTGATGAAGCTTTCGGCCTTGGCCACGGGTGCGCTCAAAGCAATCGCCCCGGCGACGAGCGCGCCGAGCTTGATGTGTTGGAACATCGTAATCCTCCCATATGTCATTGCCCGCAGTGAAAAGCGGGACCGGCCCCAAAGTGACGGGTTTTGCGCGGGGATCAATTCAATTCACGTCGATGAAACCAGAAAGCGGAAAATTCTCCGCTTGACGTGAACGACGGCGCGCTCGATCGCAATCAGGGTTCCCGAGCGGAAGTTTCGAATTTCGCTATGCGCTTGACGCTACGAGCCCTATCTGCTCGGAAACAGATGATTTTCTTCTTCAAAGCCCCTATGCGCTCTTTGCCTCCCTTCCGATACTCCCCCGCCCGCTGGCCCGCAGCATTGCGTTGGGCCGTGCTGCTTGCGAGCTCCGCAGTTTTGGCTTTCGCGCTGAGCCTTGCGCATCTCTCGGCTGCGTTTCTGCTGGGTCCGATGGCGGCCGCGATCACGCTCGCCGCGAGCGGCGGGGCCGTGCGTTTGCCGCCTCTGGGCTTCGTTGCCGCGCAAGGTGTCGTGGGGGTGATGATCGCCTCGAAGCTTCCCGCCTCGATCCTGCCCGAGATCGCCCGCGACTGGCCGATCTTCCTTGCCGGGACACTCTCGACCGTGCTGGGGGCGAGCGCGCTCGGCTGGGTGATGGCGCGTGCGGGCGGGTTACCGGGGACGACGGCGATATGGGGTTCCTCGCCCGGTGCCGCGACAGCGATGACGCTGATGTCGGACGATTACGGCGCCGATATGCGCCTTGTCGCCGTCATGCAATATACCCGTGTCGCCTGCTGCGCGATCGCCGCAACTGCCGTCGTGCAGCTCTTCGGCGTGGCACAGGGCGGCGAGGTTGGCACGGCAATGGCTCAGGAGGGTCCGACCGACTTCCTCGGCGCGGCGGAGTCGCTTGCGCTCGGGATCGGGGCGGGCTTTCTGGGGGTGCGGCTGCGCATTCCGGGCGGCGGGCTGCTGCTGCCGATGGCCTTCGGCTTGATCGCCAGCGCCACGGGCCTGCTGGAGATCACCCTGCCCCAGACCGTGCTCGCGATCAGCTACGCGGTCGTCGGCTGGGGCATCGGAATGCGCTTTACCCGTGCCGTGCTGGGCCATGCCGCACGGCTTCTGCCGCGCATCCTCGGCTCGATCATCGCGCTGATCGCGCTCTGCGCCGCTTTTGCCATGGGGCTGGTCTATTTCGCCGGGATCGAGCCGGTGACCGCCTATCTCGCCACCAGCCCCGGCGGCGCGGATTCGGTGGCGATCATCGCGGCGGGCACGCAGGTTGATGTGCCCTTCGTGATGGCGATGCAGATCGCCCGATTCCTGCTGGTGCTGGTCGCGGGCCCCGCGCTCGCCCGCGCATTGTCACGCAGGCGAGGTAATGTGTAACCCGTTCACTCGTTGAACTGGGTGTCACCGTGATTGTAGGGCTGCTGCTGGATCATCAACACGCCCGAATTGTCATCGGGATCGTCGTCGTAATGATCCTTCTCGGTGACGCCCGGCAGTTCCCCGAACGCCCGCGACAGCTTCAACGGAGAGAAGGTGAAGGGAATCTGATCGTGCAGCCACGGCATATCGCGCAGCGCGCTCGACACCGAATCCGCACACATCATCTTGTTGACAGAGCCGTTGCGCTCCACCCGCGCCATCAACTGATCGGCCTGCGCCATCGTCAGTGGCATTTTCTGCGCGCGCACGTACCAGCTCTTGCGGGCATGATAGTCGATGTAGAATTTCCGCATCTTCTCGGTGATGCCGAAATGCACGTCGTTGCGCTCGGGTGCCCAGGGATGGTTCCAGGTGCCCGCCGGATCGAAGATGATCCGCTCGCGCCCGTTGATCAGCAATGCCGAATGCCCGCCCGACCCGGTATTGGTCGAGATCACGGTATAAAGCGTGACCGAAGGCGGCTCGTCGGAAACATAGCGATATTTGGCGACCTCGGCATCCGAGGCGTAAATGTGGTCTGCACCGCAGCCTGCCAGGAAAAGCGGCAGCATCAGGCAGACAAGAAGCAGGCGCATCATCTACCTGATCTCCCGTTCTGAGTGTCTCTCAGCTGCGCCGGTCGCGTCAGCCATTCACCAATGCGAGAAACACCAGAAAACAGATGATCACAATCACCGAAACCGTGACGAAGCGAACAAATCCGTTGAATGTTCTCTCTTGGTCACGAATGTCCATGTTGCCCGGTTTGTACTCGGCCATTGCGCGTTCTCCCTATTGCGCTGATCTCCCAGAGGGAAAACTAGCCGAGCTGCGACAGGCTGTCACGTCTCGTCTTGCGGGTTCTTGGTCTCCGGCGCAATTTCTTCCTCCAGCGCACGGGCGAGCCGGAAGCCGATCCGACGCGGCGCCTCGTCCTCGGCGGGTTTCGGTTGCGCGATCAGCATCACGTTGAGCTGGTTCACATGCTGGATGAGCTGCGTGCGCGCACCGTATTCGTCGGTGCCATAGAAAGTGAGGATGTCGGGATCGAAAAAACCGATCCCCTCGATCTGCAGGACGCCCGCCTCGCCGCCGGTGAGGCCAAGCACGACTTCTTCGTCTTCCTGCAGCTGCTCTTCGAAGTTCTGGATATAGAGCAACACTCGCTCATAGGCCCATTGCGCCGGGCTCTTGTCCTCGGGCCGCGCCCGAGCCAGTTCGGGCGGAAGCGGTTTGACCTCGGCGGTCTTCGGCGCGTTCTCCGAGGTATGCACCACCTTTGCATTCGGAAGGGCAGCTTCCTCATGGGCTTCGGCGGTGGTGCGTATTTCGGTCATTTCAGGCTCCAGAGCCAGGCGCCGTCCTCTCGCAAGGTGCGGCTCACCTCCCCTTTGTGCCAAAGATGGTTGAGATGCGCCATCGCCTCGACCATCGCGAGCCCATGGGTACTCTCGTCGATCTGGCGCTTAAACAGCGGCGGGAAGCAATCGCAAGCGGTGCGCGGGGTGTCGAGATGCTTGCGCAGACGTTTCAGCGCGCCCTCGTGGTTCTCGATCATCTGACGCAGCCGCAGCGGCAGCCCGGTGAAAGGCAGCTTGTGGCCGGGCAGCACGAGATGGCGGTTCTCCGCGATCTCGGCAAACCGCGCGCAGGAGGTAAGCCAGTCCGCCAGCGGATCGGCCTCGGGTTCGGTCGCGTAAACACCGAGATTGGCCGAGATCGAGGGTAGGAGCTGATCGCCGCCCAGAACTAGATCGTCGTCCAAACTCCACAGCGTCGCGTGTTCGGGCGCGTGACCGTCGCCCATCTTCACCGACCAACGCCGCCCGCCGAGGGTGATCTCATCTCCCTCCACGATCCGGGTGAAACCGAGCGGCATCGCATGAACGCAATCGGCGAAGTTAAAGGGGCGTTCATTGGCGCGCTTGTCCAGAAGCGCCGCGTCCATCCCGGCGCGGCGGTAATAGGTCAGGGTCTCGGCCACGGGCCGATCCTGCGGATCGAGTTGCAACATCCGCGCAAACAGCCACGAGGTCCGCGTGGTTATCATCTCCGCGCCCTGCTCCTGCAGCCAGCCTGCCAGCCCGATATGATCGGGGTGGTAATGGGTCACCAGAACCCTCGTGACCGGCTTACCACCCAGCGGTCCGTCCATCGCCGCCTGCAGCGCCGCGCGACATTTGCGCGTGTCGATGCCCGGATCGACAAGCGCCCAGCTATCGCCCTCGTCCAACGCAAAGCAATTGACGTGATCGAGCGCCATGGGCAGCGGCAGCCGGATCCACATCACGCCGGGTGCGACCTCGATCGCGCCGCCCGGATCTGGCGGCTCCGCCCACGGATAGCGGATTCCGCTCGTCGAGGCGGGGGTGTCCTCGCCCCTCATGCCTCGAGATCTTCGACGCTGAGCGCGTAGAGCCCCTCGGCCCCCTCCTTCGCCTCGGCCAGCGAGGCCGCATAGGCCGGCATCAGGCGGCGGATATAGACGGCGGCCAGATGCCCGCGCGCGGAATCGCGACCCTCGGCCATGGCGGCGCGCAGGTGGTAATAGCCCCCCAGCACCCGCGCGAAGGCGTCGAGATAGGGCACGGCACCCGCGAAACGATCCTGCATGCCTTGGCGCACCATCCATTCCGTGTGCTCGCGCAATTCCTCGGCGGCCTGCCAGACGTCTTCGGCCAGCACCGGGAAATCGCCACGGGCGCCCTGCGCCTCGTCCTCGATCTCCTGCAGCAGACGGAAGGCGGCCTTGCCCTCGTCCATCATTTTGCGGCCCACGAGGTCCATCGCCTGAATGCCGTTGGTGCCTTCGTAGATCGTGGTGATCCGCACGTCGCGCAGATATTGCGCAGCGCCGGTCTCCTCGATGAAGCCCATGCCGCCATGGATCTGGATCCCGGTCGAGGCAACGCGGATGCCCATATCGGTGCCATAGGCCTTCGCGATCGGCGTCAGCAGCGCCGCGCGGGCCTGCCAGTTCGCATCGCCGGTCGCACGCCCCATGTCGATCGCCACCGCACAGGCCAGCGCAATCGACCGCGCCGCGAAGATTTCTGCCTTCATGCCCGAGAGCATCCGGCGCACATCGGCATGCTCCACGATCGGCGCGAATTGCACCCGGTCCTTCGCATAGGCCAGCGCCTGCTGATAGGCCGCTTCGGCCACGCCGATGCCCTGCGCGCCGACGTTCAGACGCGCGTTGTTCATCATCGTGAACATCGCGGCCATGCCCTTGTTCTCTTCGCCGACGAGCCAGCCAGTCGCGCCCTCGTAGCTCATCACGCAGGTCGGCGAGCCATGGATACCCAGCTTGTGCTCCAGCGAAACCACTTTCAGCGAGTTCGCCACGCCCGGCTTGCCATCGGCATCCGGGATCAGCTTCGGCACCATGAACAGGCTGATGCCCTTCGTGCCGGGCGCCGCATCGGGCAGGCGCGCCAGCACGAGGTGGCAGGTATTCTCGACGCAATCATTGTCGCCCCAGGTGATGTAGATCTTCTGGCCCGAGATCGCATAGGTGCCGTCGTCATTCGGCACCGCCTTGGTCTTGAGCGCCCCCACGTCGGAGCCTGCCCCCGGCTCGGTCAGGTTCATCGTGCCCGACCATTCGCCCGAGATCAGCTTGGGCAGATACAGCGCCTTGATCTCGTCGGAGGCGTGATGCTCCAGCGCCTCGATCTGGCCCTGTGTCAGCAGCGGGCTGAGCTGCAGCGCGAGGTTCGCGCCCGATAGCATGTCGTTGAAGCCGACGTTGAGCGCCTGCGGCAGGCCCATCCCGCCATGTTCCGGGGTCGCCGCGATGCCAATCCAGCCGCCTTCTGCAAGCGCCGCGAAGGCCTCCTTGAACCCGGGCGACGAGCGCAGAACGCCGTTCTCCAGTTTCGCGGGCGTCAGGTCGCCGTCGCGATTGGTCGGCGCGATCACCTCGTCGCAGAGCTTGCCGCCTTCGGTGAGGATCGCCTCGACCATATCAGGGGTCGCCTCGGCGAACATCTCGGTGGCGGCGACGGGCGCAAGCGGCACGACGTGATCGAGGATGAAACGAATGTCGGTGACGGGGGAACGATAAGTCATGGGTCTCCTCCGGGCAGCTTGGCAATTGCCGCGCGCGCGTCTATGTCCTGTCGGGTTGCCATCACCCTACCGCAAGGGCAGCCCCCTTCAACTCCAACGCTGCGTCACGACTGCATGAGCCAAGACACGAAACTCCTTTCCGCCGATGCCGAGGGCTACGCACAGGCAGCCGCTCTGCTGCGCGCGGGCGAGCTGGTCGCGATGCCGACCGAGACGGTCTACGGGCTTGCAGGCGATGCGCGCAACGACCGCGCGGTGGCGGCCATCTTCGCGGCGAAGGGACGTCCGAAATTCAATCCGCTGATCGTGCATCTGCCTTCGATCGAGGCGGCGGAAGAGATCGCCGTGGTCTCTGACGATGCACGCCAGATCGCCGCGCGCTACTGGCCGGGACCGCTGACGCTGGTGCTGCCGCTGCGCCCCGATGCCGGGCTTTCCGATCTGGTGACCGCCGGGCATGACACGGTCGCGATCCGCCTGCCCGCGCATCCGGTCGCCCGCGCGCTGCTGACGGAATTCGGCGGGCCGCTCGCCGCGCCCTCTGCGAACCCCTCCGGCAAGATCAGCCCGACCACAGCGCAGCATGTGATTGACGGGCTGGACGGCAAGATCGCGGCGGTGATCGATGGCGGGCCCTGCGTGGTCGGGGTGGAATCCACCATTCTCGCGCTCGATCCGCCCGCGCTGCTGCGCCCCGGCGGGGTCGCTGCGGAAGAGATCGAGGCACTGATCGGCCAGCCACTGCCCACCGGCGGTGACGCATCCAAACCAAATGCACCGGGGCAGCTCAAATCGCATTACGCGCCGGGCGCGGCCGTGCTGCTGGACGTGACCGCCCCGCGCCCCGACGCGGTCTGGATCGGCTTCGGCGGCGATTGCCCGACCGCCGATCTGAACCTGTCGCCTTCAGGCGATCTGACCGAAGCCGCCGCAAATCTTTTCGCTATGCTGCGCAAAGGCGATGCGCTGGCGAAGACGCGCGGCCTCGACACGCTCGCCTTCGCCCCGGTCCCGGAAACCGGCCTCGGTCGCGCGATCAACGACCGCCTGCGCCGCGCGGCGGCGCCGCGCGACTGATTGCGTCTTCGTGTTGGCTTAAATATCCCGGGGGTGAGGCGCGGACGCGCCGAGAGGGCGGAGCCCCGTTCAGCCCTCAGGCATGCCCCGCTGCAGCCGAAAGCGTCCTCGGGTCAATCCCCATGCCTTCCAGCGCGCGCACCCATTTCGTCTCGTGATCGCTATCGAGCGCGAGATCGGCATCGCTGTCGGCGGTGAGCCAGCCATTGTCGAGGATTTCTTCTTCAAGCTGCCCCGGCCCCCAGCCCGCATACCCCAGCGCCATCAGCGCCTGGTTCGGGCCGCGCCCCCGCGCGATGTCTTCGAGAATGTCGCGCGTGCCGGTCATGCGCAGGCGATCGGTGACCTCCATCTGGCCCTCGCCGGTCGTCCAGTCGGGCGAATGCAGCACGAAGCCGCGCCCGGTCTCGACCGGGCCACCGAACAGGATCGGCTGATCGAGGCGGATATCCGCGCCGGGCCGGTCGATATCGAGGCTTTCGAGAAGGTCCGAGAAGGCCGGCGACGGCAAGGGCTTGTTGATGATCAAGCCCATCGCACCCTCATCGGAATGGGCGCATACGGCGATCACCGAATGCTCGAATCGCGGATCGCCCATGCCGGGCATCGCGATCAGAAACTTGCCTGTCAGGTCCATCTCGATCCCCTTCGCAAAATGCATCCCGTCTCTATTCAAGGTGGCGCGGGGAAGACGTCGATTCAAGCCGGACGCAGGAATTGTTTGGTATTGTGACGCGCCTGGACAAAATGTTGCACGCTTCTGTCGCGTTTGTGACTTCTGAACGTGCAGGGAAGCGACTAGGTAAAAGATATGACACGTTTGTTACCAGTGATGGGAATTCTGCTCGGTTGTTGCCCGCTTGGCGTGGCGGCGCAGGAAGCTGTTGCGCAGATCGCAGCGCAGGAGCAGGTCGCGCCGCAGGAGGCATCAATGCCCGCACTGCCGACGCCCCCGGGGCTGGAACAGGCGCGGCTGCGCGCAGGCGGAAAAGGCGCGAATGGCGCCCGTATGGCGGCGCTGGAGATCGCGCTCGCTCCCGGTTGGAAGACCTATTGGCGCTCGCCGGGCGATGCAGGCATCCCGCCGCATATTCAGTTCACCGGGTCGAGCAATCTCGCCTCCGCCGTAGTCCACTGGCCCGCACCGGAAGTGTTCCTGTCCTCCGGGATGCGCACCGTCGGCTATCACGACGGCGTCGTGCTGCCGATCTCGGTGACGCCGAAAGACCCGGACAAGCCGGTGCAGTTGAAAGTCGATGTGATGATCGGGATCTGCGAGAATATCTGCGTGCCGGTCAGCCTGCAGCTGGAAACGGAGGTCACCGCCGACGGCACCACCGATCCGAAGATTCAGGCGGCGCTTGCACGCGAACCACGCCAGATCGACCCGCCGACGCGCTGCGAGACGGAGCCGAAGAAGGACGGGGTGCGACTCACGGCGCGGATCGACCTGCCGCCCGCTATCGGCAAGGAAAATACTCTTCTGGAACTGGCCTCGCGCCCGGTCTGGGTGTCCGAGGCCGACAGCCACCGCGAGGGCGACACCCTCGTGACGAGCGCCGACTTCGTGCCGCCCGACGCGAAGCCCTTCGACCTCGATCCGAGCGATCTACGCATCACCGTGCTCTCCGATCGCGGCGCGGTCGAAATCATGGGCTGCACCGAGTAATCCCCCCTTCAGGCGTCGGGCTTCTCAGACTTCGGGCGGCGGCCTGTGGCGGATATGGCCGCGCAAAAGCCGCGGCGCGATCAGCCCCGCCCCCATCGCCACCATCGCCGCGATCAGCGCGAAGCCTCCGAAGGCGGGCATCAGCGCCTCCCCCTCCCACATCGCGCGGCCCAGCGTGAGCGCGAAGCCCACCGCCATCAGCGCCGCAACCCCGGCCAGAACGCCGCGCAGCCGTACGACCCGCACGCCGTGACGCACCGCCTGCACCTGCCGCCCGAAATCGAGCTGCACCGCCAGCACCGCGGGCACGACCAGCAACACGATCACCATCCCGAAGCCCAGACCGTAGACCAACGTGATGACAGTGGATTTCAGGAACAGCGCCGAGCTCGACTGTTCGTAAAGTAGCGGCGCGAGGCCCAGAACCGTCGTCAGCGTCGTCAGCAGCACCGGGCGCAGACGATCCGAGACCGCGTCGACGATCGCGGGCACCATGCCGCGTCGTTCGGCATATTCGTCCACCGTTGAGATCAACACGATCGCGTCGTTGATGATAATCCCCACCATGCCGATTCCGCCTACAACGGCGAACATCGACATCGGCAGGTTCCAGATGTAGTGACCCCAGATCGCGCCGACCGCGCCGAAGGGGATCACCGACATAACCACGATCGGCCGGGTCCAGCTCGCGAAGATCCACGCCAGCACGATGTAGATGCCGATCAGGCACATGATCAGGCCCATCATGGCGTCGCTCAGGAAGTCGCGCTCCTGCTCGGCCTGCCCGGTGAGCGTATAGGCCACGCCGCGCTCCTCGGCGATGCGGGGCAGGATGTCGCCGCTGATCCGCGCCATGATCTCGTTGGCCCGCGCCGGGTCGTCCTCGGAGACATCGCCGGTGACAGAGACCTGCCGCACGCCATCCTCGCGCCGGATCGTCGAGAAGCCCGTCTGGCTGCGCACCGAGACGATATCGGCCAGCGGCACCCATTCGCCGCCCGGTGCGCGCAACTGCATCCGGTCGATGAAATCGGCAGCAAGTTCCTGCTCGGGAAGCTCCACCCGGATCGTGGCCGAGCGCACCCCGTCGGGGAAGCTCGCAGCCTCGGTGCCGTTCAGGCGCGCGCGCAATTCTCGGCTCAGCGTCGCGATATCGAAGCCCAGCGCCTCGCCCTGCGGGGTGAGATCAAGGATCAACTCCTGCTTGTCATAGGCGAGGTTGTCCTCCACCGCCGAGACTTCGGGGAATTGCGCAAGCTGCGTCTTCAGGTCTTCGGCGGCCTCCTTCAGGATGCGCGTCTCGCTACCCGAGAACTGGACCGCGATACCGTCCCCTGCCCCGCCGGAGCGGAAACGGCGGAAGCTGATCTCCTCGACCAGCGGCATGCGCGGCGTTTCGGCCTGCAGTCGCGAGACGAAGTCGAAGCTGGAATAGGGCCGGTAATCGGGGTCGATCACCTCGATGGAGATCGAGCCGAGAAGATCGGCATCCTTGGTATCGGCAGAGGCCAACCCGCGCCCCGACGCGCCACCGATCTGTCCCAGCGCGTATTCGACCGGGTTCACCCCGTACTCATCCTCGAACTCCTTCGCGACCTTGGTGACGGTCGCCTGCATCGCGCGCATCATCTCTTCGGTGTCGGCCCGCGTCGCGCCCTCGACCATCGAGAAGGCGCCGTTCACCGTCGATTGTTCCGGCGGGTTGAAGAAGCGCCACTGAACCTTGCCCGACATCACGAAGCTGACCTGCCACAGCAGAAGCGCAATCGCCGCCGCGATCACCGGGTAGCGCCCGATGACGATGAGGCGGGTCAACGGCTTCATCACCACGCGGCGGAACCAGTCGAGCCCGCGGTTCGCCTGCCGCGAAGGCCAGTCGTACCATTTGCCCTCGGAGGTGTGGCGCAGCGCGTGGCTCATATGGTTGGGCAGGATCACGAAGCACTCGATCAACGAGGCAGCAAGCACCGCGATCACCGTGTAGGGAATATCGACGATCATATTACCCATGCGCCCGCCGATCACGGTCAGCCCGGCGAAGGCGATCACCGTGGTCAAGGTCGAGGCGAAGACCGGGGCGGCCATGCGCCGCGCGCCATTCTCGGCGGCGAGCGTGGGATGCTCTCCCAGATGGCGGGCGCGGAAATCGGCATGCTCGCCCACCACGATCGCATCGTCGACGACAATCCCCAGCGTCAGGATGAGCGCAAAGATCGAGATCATGTTGAGCGTCATCCCGGTGAAATACATCACCGCCAGAGCCGCAGCCATCGAGGTCGGGATCCCCATCGCCACCCAGAAGGCCGTGCGCGCGTTGAGGAACAGGAACAGCAGCACCAGCACGAGGCCCAGCCCCAGTACCCCGTTGCCCACCAGCAGATCGAGGCGCTGCGTGATCGCGTCGGAGCGCGTGCGCACCAGATCCATCGAGGTGCCCACCGGCAGCGTCGGCTGCATCTGGTCGATCACGCCTTCGACCTTGCGCTGGATCGCGATCGCATCGCCAGCCGCAGAGCGCGCGACATTGATCACCACTGCCGGATTGTCGCCGACGAAATAGGCCTGATTGCGGTCCCCGCCCTCGACCCGGATATTTGCGACGTCGCCCACGGTCAGCTGCGAACCGTCCGGTTCGGTGCGGATCACGAGGTTCTCGATTTCGGGGGCGGAGCGGCGCTCTTCGCCCGTGCGTACCCGCGTGGCACCGCCCGCCACTTCGCCCGCCGGATCGGTATTCGCCTCGGCGGAGATCACATCGATGATCTGCGTCAGCGTCACGTCATGGGCCATCATCGACACGGTCGGCACTTCGACCACCGTCTCGGGCGCAGCGATCCCGGCGAGCGAGGTGCGCGTGACGCCCTGCTGGTAGAGCCGCACGACCGCCTCGTCGCCCAGCCGGCCCAACTGCTCGGGGGAGAGCGGCCCGGTGATCACCATGTCGGTCACCGTTTCGCGCCAGACGCCGCGTGCGACTTCCGGGTCTTCGGCCCCCTCGGGCAGATCGCCTGCCGAGGCCAACGCGTTCTCGACATCGTTCACCGCGCGGGACATGTCCCAGCCGGGTTCGAAATCGAGACTGATCCGCGCCGAGCCTTCCGAGGCTCGGCTGTCCGAGGCTTCCACCCCCTCGACCGAGATCAGTGACGGCTCCAGCACCTGAACGATCGCCCGGTCGACCTCCTCCGCGCCAGCGCCGTCCCATTTCACCGAGACGGTGATCGATTCCTCGACCGAGTCCGGGAAGAACTGCGCGCGCATCCGCGGCAGGGCAACGAGCCCCGCGCAGATCATCACGACCAGCACGATATTCGCCAGCGTCGCGTGGCGGGTGAAGAGGCCGATCAGCCCGCGGGCGGGCGGCAATTCGCGCGGATCGAGGTCGGAGCGCATCTCAGCCTCCGATCCGGGATTCGAGCTTCTCGACGGTGGCGACGGGCACCTCGTCCTGCTTCAGCTCGGCAAGGAACCGCTGCTTGGCAGTATCAGGCATAACTTTGTTGGTTTCGACGAAGCTTACCAGCTTGGCGCGGCGCTCGGGATCGAGATTGATCGTCTCCGGTCCGGCGGCCGCCTGCGACTGACTGGGGCGCATCGGACGCAGCTTGATTCCACGGCCCAGAAGCGGCGTGCGCTCGGCGACGATCTCGGTGCCGGGCGCGAATTCGGCGCGGATGATGACGGCGTCGCCCTGCCGGCGCAGCACGGTGACATCGGCGGTTTCCAGACGGTCTTCCGGGCCGAGCACGAGAACCGTGCCATCCGCATCGACCGCCGCGGCGGGAATCTCGGCGACATTCTCGAGCGCGGGCTCCTCCAGACGGACGGTCACGAAATCGCCCGGACGCAGATTGCCCAGACCGTCGGTGACACGCGCGAACAGCAGGCGCCCCGTCACCCCGTCATCGACCGCCGCCGACACGCGCGAAAGCTCTGCCTTGGCGGTCAGCGTCTCCTCGCCCGCGACCAGCTCCACCCCCACGGGAAGATCGCGCAGCGCGCCCCGCGCGTCGATCAGGCGCGCAAACTGCGCGGTGGAGACGCGGAAGGCGATTTCCAGCGCGTTGGGGTCGATCAGCTTGCCCAGCATCTCGTTATTCGACACCAGCCCACCCGAGACCGCGTTCACCTCGGCCAGTCGCCCGGAAAATTCAGCGCGAATCTCGGTATCGGCCAGTTTCCGGTCGGCTTCGGTCAGGCCGATCTTGGCGCGGGTCAGCGAGGTGCGCGCGGTATCGAGCTGCGCCTGCGCAGTCGACAATGCCGAGCGGCGGTTCAACACCGCCTGATCGGCCGCCGAGGCCGCCAGTTCCGAAGTCTCCAGATTGGCAGCAGAGCCGACGCCCCGCTCCGAGAGCGAGCGCTGCCGGTCGAGCGCCTTGAGCCGCAGATCGGCTTGCCGCTGCGCCGCCGTGACGTCGTCCCTCGCGATGGTCAAAGCGCGCTCGGCCTGCGCAAGCGCGGCTTCGGCCTCGGCCACGGTCGCAGCCGCGCTGTCGCGTGCCGCCTGCGCCTCCGCCGGGTCCAGCTTGACCAGAAGCTCGCCCTTCTCAACCTCCGCACCATCCTCGAAATCGGGGGCAAGCTCGACGATCGTGCCTGCCGTCGAGGCGCGCAGTTCCAGCTCGCGGGTCGAGCGCACCTCGCCATAGGCGGTCAGCACGGGCGACATCGTCTTGAAGGTGACCGGGATCACATTGGCAGCAAAAATCCTTTCGCGCGCGGTAGGGGCACGCCCGCTCTCGGCATTGCGGGACTTCATCGCCTGAAAGATCGAGAAGCCGCCCATCGCCAGCAGGCCGACGGTCAGCGCCAGAAGAAACAGCCCCATCAAGGAGCGGGTGAGAAAGCGCATGGCATCTCCGATCAGTCGTCAGTAGCGCGGGCGCTCGCGATTGCCCACGGTCGCGCGATTTCCATGTTACCTTGCCGAAATAGGTGCAGGGAATGGTTATCTCTACGCGTCACGGGGCCGCGTCCGTCACTTTTTCACGAAAACGCGACCGTTTGGCGCGGTTTACGCCTGATCGAGACGGGCGCGGATTTGCAGCAGATCCGCCCATGCCTCGCGCTTCGCCGCCGGATTGCGCAGCAGGTAGGCCGGGTGGGTCATCGGCAGCGCAGGCCGCCCGAAGGCCTCGGCCCATGTGCCCCGCAGCCGCAGAATGCCGCGTTTGCCCAGCGCCGCCGCACAGGACGCATTGCCCATCAGAACGATCAGGTCAGGATCGGCCAGATCGACATGGCGGGCGAGGAATGGCAGCATCTGCGCGATCTCGGCAGGCGCGGGGTCGCGATTGCCCGGCGGACGCCAAGGCAGGACATTGGTAATATAGAGCGCCGCCTCGGCATCGGGCGATTGCCGCGAGAGACCGATCGCGCCGAACATCTTGTCGAGCAGTTGACCGGCGCGGCCTACGAAGGGCAGGCCCTTCTGGTCCTCTTCGCGCCCCGGCGCCTCGCCGATGATCATCACCCGCGCGGCAGGCTTGCCATCGGCAAAGACCGTATTGCGCGCGCCGAGCTTCAGATCACACATCTCATAGGCGTCGATTGCGGCCCGCAGAGCTTCGAGCGTCTCGGCCTTGCCCGCTGCATCACGCGCGACCACGACCGGATCGGGGCCCTCGATCTTTGCCATCTGCGCCACCGGCGGCAAATCCCGGTCCGCCACGGGCGCAGCCTCGGGCGCCTTCGCCTTGGCCTGCGCGGATTTATCGGGCAGCGCATAGCAGTCGACCGGCGTGTCACCGATGACGGTGTCGACGCCCATTTCCAGCTGCCATTCGAGGGCGGCCAGAGCTGCGTGATAGTCGATTTCCGGGGTCGGCTGAGTCTCCATTGCGCGACCCTACCCCATGGGCGCTGCGACGGTAAAGCGGCTGGACGCCCGCCCCCCCGTTTGCCATAAGCGTCGCAGTCTAACCGGAGCATCGCGCAATGGCTTTTCGCCCAAGGCACCTGCTGGGGATCGAACATCTGAGCCCCGAGGATATCCTCACCGTTCTCGACCTCGCCGAACAATATGTGGATCTGAACCGTCGCACGGTGAAAAAGACCGACGCGTTGGCCGGGATGACCGCGATCAACATGTTCTTCGAGAATTCGACGCGGACCCAATCAAGTTTCGAGCTTGCGGGCAAGCGGCTCGGAGCGGACGTGATGAACATGTCGATGCAGACCTCCTCGGTGAAGAAGGGCGAAACCCTGATCGACACCGCGCTGACGCTGAACGCGATGCATCCCGATCTGCTGGTGGTGCGGCACGGCTCGTCCGGCGCGGTCGATCTGTTGGCGCAGAAGGTCGAATGCGCGGTGATCAATGCGGGCGACGGCAAGCATGAACACCCCACGCAGGCGCTTCTCGACGCGCTGACGATCCGGCGCGAGAAGGGCCGGATCAAGCGCCTCACGGTCGCGATCTGCGGCGATGTCGCTCATAGCCGGGTGGCGCGCTCCAACCTGATCCTGCTGGGCAAGATGGAGAACCGCGTACGCCTCGTGGCGCCGCCGACGCTGATGCCCTCGGGCGTGGGCGAATTCGGCTGCGAAGTCTATCACGACATGCGCGAAGGCCTGCGCGACGCCGATGTGGTGATGATGCTGCGGCTTCAGAAAGAGCGGATGGATGGCGGCTTCATCCCGTCGGAGCGCGAATATTTCCACCGTTACGGGCTGGATGCCGAGAAGCTCGCCTATGCCAAGGAAGACGCGATCGTCATGCATCCGGGCCCGATGAACCGCGGCGTGGAGATCGACGGCACCATCGCCGACGACATCAACCGCTCGGTCATTCAGGAACAGGTCGAGATGGGCGTGGCGGTGCGCATGGCGGTGATGG
This sequence comes from Thioclava sp. JM3, assembly GCF_002213185.1. Classification (NCBI taxonomy): domain Bacteria; kingdom Pseudomonadati; phylum Pseudomonadota; class Alphaproteobacteria; order Rhodobacterales; family Paracoccaceae; genus Thioclava; species Thioclava sp. JM3. Next base: position 240,644 of record NZ_NBOB01000007.1, on the reverse strand, counting down.
ACCTCTTGGCGCGCAACCTGCGGGCAGAGCGCGGGCGCGCTTTGACGGAGGGTACCTATGTCTGAGATCAAGCGCGACGAGGTTCTCAACTACCGCCCCGGCCCCGAAAGCGAATTGCCGCTGGAAGAGGGCGAGAAAGTTCTGGCCGTCTTCACGGCGGACAAGAAACGCTACTGGACCGACCATGCGGTTCTGGCGGTGATCGGTGCGGTGCTGGTCTCGGCGGTGCTGTTCTGGCTCGGCAAACCCGATCAGGTGGTGATCGCGAGCTTCGCCATCGTGGTCGGCATGGCTGCCCGCGGGCTCTATTTCCGCTCGGAGGCCTTCGCGCGGCGCTGGCAATTGACCGACCGCCGCCTGATCGGACCACAGGGCAAACAGGTGATGCTGCTGCAGATTGACGCGGTGCGCTCGCTGATGGGCGACGTGCAGGTCGTGACGAAAAGCGGCGACAAGCATCTGATCCGCCACCTCGCCGATGCAGGCCCGGTGGTGCGCGAAATCGAGAGCGCGCGGGCCGCGCGCAAACTGGTGGCGAAGTGAGGCACGAAGCATGACCCTTTTCCTCGAAAACGCCCGCCTGATCGACCCCGAGGCACTGACCGAAACTACCGGAAACGTGGTGATCGACGGCGACCGGATCGCGGCGATCGGCGACATGTCCGCGCCCGCCGATGCCGAGGTGATCGATTGCCGCGGCAAATGCCTCGCGCCGGGGATCGTCGATCTGGGGGTGAAGATCGGTGAGCCGGGCGAGCGCCACATGGAAAGCTTCCGCACGGCGGCGCTGGCCGCCGCAGCCGGGGGCGTGACCACCATCATCGCCCGTCCCGACACGCAGCCCGCCATCGACAATCCCGAGACGCTGGAATTCGTCACCCGCCGTGCAGCGGATGCGCCGGTGCGTATCCTCCATATGGCGGCGCTGACCAAGGGCCGCGACGGGCAGGAAATGACCGAGATCGGCTTTCTGAAAGATGCCGGCGCGGTGGCTTTCACCGATGTTACGCGCGTCTCGGATCAGACCAAGGTGCTGCAACGCGCCTTCACCTATGCGGCCCACCTGGGGGCTCTGGTGATCGGCCATCCGCAGGAACCGGTCCTGTCGAAAGGAGCGGCCGTCACCTCGGGCAAATTCGCCTCACTGCGCGGTCTTCCCGGCGTGTCCCCGATGGCCGAGCGGATGGGGCTCGACCGCGATCTTGCGCTGGTGGAGATGACGGGCCTCGCCTATCACGCCGACCAGATCACCACCGCGAAGGCCCTGCCCGCGCTGAGCCGTGCGAAGGCGGCGGGGCTTGATGTCACCGCCGGGGTCTCGATCCACCACCTGACGCTGAACGCGCTCGACGTGGGCGATTACCGAACCTTTTTCAAACTGACGCCGCCGCTGCGCGACGAGGAAGACCGGCTCGCGGTGATCGAGGCGGTGGCGGACGGAACGATCGACGTGATCTGCTCGCTCCACACGCCCGCCGACGAGGAATCCAAGCGCCTGCCCTTCGAGGAAGCGGCCTCTGGCGCGGTCGGGCTAGAGACGATCCTGCCCGCTGCGATGCGCCTGTATCATGCCGGTCAGCTGACCCTGCCGCAGCTCTTCCGGGCGATGTCGCTGAACCCGGCAAAGCGGCTCGGACTGCCGCAGGGGCGGCTTTCCGAGGGAGCTCCGGCAGACCTCGTGCTCTTCGATCCGGACGCGCCGTTCGTGCTCGACAGGTTTAAATTGCGCTCAAAATCGAAGAATACCCCCTTCGATACTGCTCGAATGGAAGGCAAAACGCTTGCCACATTCGTCGCAGGGGTGCAGGTTTATAACAACAATAACGACTCATAAATGAGGCGAGGGCAGGCACATGCCGGGAATTGAGAACGGGTCCGCATGGCTCGGGCTGGTGGCTGCACTGGGCTACCTGCTCGGATCCGTGCCCTTTGGGCTCGTTATCACCAAGCTTTTCAAACTGGGCGACCTGCGCAAGATCGGCTCCGGGAATATCGGCGCGACGAACGTCCTGCGCACCGGAAGCAAGAGCGCGGCGCTCGCGACCCTGCTCCTCGACAGCGGCAAAGGCGCGATCGCGGTTCTCATCGCGCGCTATGTGCTGGGAGAAACCGCCGCACAGGTGGCGGGCGCTGCGGCCTTCATCGGTCATATCTACCCGGTCTGGCTGCGCTTTCAGGGCGGCAAAGGGGTCGCGACCTTCCTCGGCACGATGATCGCGCTGGCCTGGCCTGTGGGTCTCGCGACATGCGCCGTCTGGCTGGTGACCGCGGTGGTAACGCGGATTTCCTCGCTCGCAGCACTTGTTTCGGCGGCGGCGACGGTACCGTTGGCCTATTTCCTCGGCTATCGCGAATTGATGATGCTGGCGGCGGGCCTGTCGGTGCTGATCTTCTGGCGCCACCGCACCAATATCGCACGCCTTGCAATGGGCACGGAGCCGAAGATCGGCAAGAAGACCTGAGCCACCTCAGACGTGCTGGCCCGCGTTCACCTCGATCTCGGTGCCGGTGACGTAGCTCGACGCGTCCGAGCACAGAAACCAGATCACATCCGCCACTTCCGACGGTTGGCCGAGCCTGCGCAACGGCAGGTTCTCGACGATCTTCTCGGTGCCGGGGCTGAGGATCGAGGTTTCGATCTCGCCCGGCGCGATCGCGTTCACGCGCACGCCGAGCGGCCCGAAATCATGCGCCATTTCGCGCGTCAGCGCCTTCAGTGCCGCCTTCGACGTGGAATAGGCCGCCCCCGCGAAAGGATGCACCCGCAGCCCGGCGATGGAGGTCACGTTGACCACAGCCCCCTGCGCCGCCGACAGTTCCTCGACCAACCCGCGCGCAAGCACGATGGAGGCGAAGAAATTGACGTGGAACACCTGCCCCCAGGTACGCAGATCGGTGTCGAGCGTATTGAGCCGCTCGCCCTCGGGCCCTTTGGGCGAAATCCCGGCATTGTTCACCAAGGCATGCAGCCGCCCGTCGATCCGGCTGCGAATATCTGCGATCGCGTCGATCACCTCGTCGGGCTTCGAGAGATCGACCTGAATGTGGTCTTCGCGGCCGCCGCCCCACGGGCATTGCTCGGGAAACGGTTGGCGCGAACAGGTAATCACGCGCCACCCCTCGGCTGCGAAACGTTTCACCGTGGCGTGGCCGATCCCGCGGCTCGCCCCTGTCAGCAGCATTACTTTGCGATCGTCCATCACTCGAACTCCCCGTCAGCGCGTTCCCGACCCTAGTCGGTTTTGGTCCGAGCGCAACGGCCCCGATTGCACCCTTCCAAACCCGGCGCGAACGGTCTAGCAAGATGGGATCACCCTGCCCGAGGACCAGCCAGATGAGAAAGCAGACCATGGATCGTGACTGGATTGCCACCGCCCGCACCCTCTCCGAAGCCCTGCCCTACCTGCAACGCTATTCCGGCGCCGTGGTCGTGGTGAAATTCGGCGGAAACGCGATGGGCGACGAAGAGGCGATGGCCGATTTCGCCCGCGATATCGTGCTGATGCGCCAGGTCGGCATCTTCCCGGTCGTGGTGCATGGCGGCGGGCCGATGATCAACGAGATGCTGGGCAAGCTCGGCATCGAGAGCCAGTGGGTCCGCGGCAAGCGCGTCACCGACAAGGCGACCGTCGAGGTGGTCGAGATGATCCTCTCGGGCCTCGTCAACAAGCGCATCGTGCAGGCGATCAACGATCAGGGCGGTCGTGCGGTCGGTATCTCGGGCAAGGACGACGACCTGATGGTCTGCGAGGCGGACGACCCGGAACTCGGTTTCGTCGGTCGTCCGGTCGAGATGAACGTGCAGGTGATCCGCGACCTCTACAACGCGGGCATGATCCCGGTGATCGCCCCGGTCGCGACCGGTATGGCCGATAACGAGACATTCAATGTCAATGGCGACACTGCGGCTGGCGCCATCGCGGGCGCGCTGCGCGCCGATCGCCTGCTCCTGCTGACCGACGTAGCGGGCGTCAAGAACAAGGCCGGCGAAGTGGTGACGCAGCTGACGCCGGAAGACGTCACAGCGATGATCGCCGATGGCACCATCGCGGGCGGCATGATCCCCAAGGTCGAGACCGCGCTGAAAGCGGTCGAAGAGGGCGTGCGCGCGGTTGTCATCGTCGACGGGCGCGTGGCCAATGCCTGCCTGCTGGAACTGTTCACCGAACATGGGGCGGGCTCGATGATCCGCTCGACCGAGCCGCGCGTGAAACCGCGCGGTGAGTGAGACGCCGCCGGTGACTTTTCCGGCGATCGAGCCGCTCGCGGAGGCGCTCGCCCCGCATCGGCTGTTCGTATCGGGGCTGCTGCATGAGGGCAGCGAGACGATCGCGCTGATCTCCCCCGACGAGCCGGGGTTTTGGGCGCATGTCACCGCTCAGCCGGAATTCGCCGAGGACGTTCTCGATCCTCTGGATCGCTGGTCGGCACGGGTGATCGGCGCCATCGCACGGCAATTTGAAGCCCGCGCGCTTTTCCCCTTCACCGGTCCGCCCTGGCAGCCATTCGTAAGCTGGGCCTTGAAAAGCGGACAGAGCTTCGCCTCGCCGGTCCACCTGATGTGCCATATGCATATGGGCCTCTGGGCCTCGGTACGGGGCGCGCTGGCCCTGCCCGGCTTGCTTCCGCTGCCCGCAGCCGCAGCCAATCCCTGCCTCGGTTGCCCCGCGCCCTGCGCCACCGCCTGCCCGGTCGACGCGCTCACGGCGGACGGTTACGACACGGCAAGCTGTCACGCGCATCTCGACCGCCCCGAGGGTGCGACCTGTCGCGATCTCGGCTGCCTTGCAAGACGCGCTTGCCCGGCAGGTGAAAGCTATGGCAGGCTGCCCCAGCAATCCGCATGGCATATGAGGCAGTTTCACCCATGACCCCGCTCGGCTATCGCCGCCTGATCCTGACCCGTCATGCGAAATCCAGCTGGGATGACCCGGCGATGGAGGATCGTGACCGCCCGCTGAATGGGCGTGGCCGAGCCGCCGCGCTGGAACTCGGCGATTTCCTCGCCTCGCGCGGGTTGGAGCCGGAAGAGGTGCTCTGCTCCTCGGCCACCCGCACCCGCGAGACGTGGGACCGGGTCGAACGCGCGGTGATCGAGACGCGGCCGCAGGTGAGCTATGTCGAAGACCTCTACCACGCCGCCCCCGAGATGATGCTGCAGGTCCTGCGCACCGCCTCCGCGCCGACGGTGATGATGCTGGGCCACAACCCGGGCATCGCGGAATTCGCCCATCGCCTGCCCGCGCGCGCCCTGCACGACCCCGATTTCCGCCGCTTCCCCACCTGTGCCACGCTGATCATCGATTTCCAGATCGAAAGCTGGGACGAGGTGCAGCCGGGACAGGGATCGGTGCTCGATTTCTTCACGCCGACCCGGCGCGGCTGATCGCGGCATTTCTCTCCCATGATCGTGACGTCGGGACACGGTTTTCTGTGGCCAGTCGCGCGCCGGTGCCCTATCTCTCGGGCGTAATCATCACAGGAGGGTTTCCATGTCCGCTCAAACGCCGAAACGCATCGCCGTCACCGGGGCTGCCGGTCAGATCTGCTACGCGCTGCTGTTTCGCATCGCCAAGGGGGATGTCTACGGTCCCGATCAACCGGTGATCTTGCAGCTTCTCGACCTGCCGCAGGCGCTCGACGCGGTGCGCGGCGTCGTGATGGAACTGGAAGACTGCGCTTTCCCGCTGCTCGCAGGGACAGTCGTGACCGATGACCCGGTGACCGCCTTCACCGATATCGATGCCGCGTTCTTCGTGGGCTCGCGCCCCCGCACCAAAGGCATGGAGCGCCGCGACCTGCTGTCGGCCAATGCCGAGATCTTCCGCGTGCAGGGTGAAGCGCTCGACAAGGCTGCCAAGCGCGACGCGAAATGCGTGGTCGTCGGCAATCCGGCCAACACCAACGCGATGATCCTCGCGGCCAACGCGCCGAACTTCCCCACCGAGAACATCACGGCGATGATCCGGCTCGACCATAACCGCGCGCTGACCCAGTTCGCGTCGAAAGCCGATCTGCATGTCGACGACATCGAGCGCTTCGTGGTCTGGGGCAACCACTCGCCCACCATGTTCGCCGATTGGACCGAAGCCGAAGCGAAGGGCCGCAAGCTTTCCGAGATTATCGGCGACGAGACCTGGTATCGCGAAACGCTGATCCCGCAGGTCGCCACCCGTGGCGCGGCGATCATTGAAGCGCGCGGCGCCTCCTCAGCCGCGTCCGCCGCGAATGCCGCGATCGATCACATGCATGACTGGATCCACGGCACCGATGGTAAATGGGTGTCGATGGCCGTGCCGTCGACCGGCCTCTACGGCATCCCCGAGGGGCTGATGGTCGGTCTGCCGGTGATCTGCAAGGATGGCCATTACGAGCGCGTCGAAGGGCTCGAGTTCAACGACTTCCAGAAAGAGATGATGGCACGCACCGTCGGCGAACTGGAAGAAGAGCGCGAAGCGGTTTCCGACCTGCTTTAAATCAGACCCGAATATAGAACAGGGGCGGCACGATTATTCGCGCCGCCCCTCTCTTAATTCTTCGCCTTGGCGGAAATATCCCATGGGGGTCTGGGGGTATGAAACCCCCAGCCTCTGCCCGCAGCCTTGGCTCAGTGCCCGAGGATCTGGCTCAGGAACTGCTGAGTCCGCTCGGATTTCGGGTTGTTGAAGAAGTCATGCGGGTTGTTCTGCTCGACGATCTGACCGTCGGCCATGAAGATCACCCGGTTCGCCACCGCCTGCGCGAAGCCCATCTCGTGGGTCACGCAGAGCATGGTCATCCCCTCTTCGGCCAGCTCGATCATCGTATCGAGCACTTCCTTGATCATCTCCGGATCGAGTGCCGAGGTCGGTTCGTCGAAGAGCATGATGCGCGGCTTCATGCACAGCGAACGCGCGATCGCCACACGCTGCTGCTGGCCGCCCGAGAGCTGGCCAGGATACTTGTCGGCCTGCTCGGGGATTTTCACCTTCTCGAGGTAATGCATCGCCGTCGCTTCGGCTTCCTTCTTGGGCGTCTTGCGCACCCAGATCGGGGCCAGCGTCAGGTTCTCGAGGATCGTGAGATGCGGGAACAGGTTGAAGTGCTGGAACACCATGCCGACTTCCCGGCGGATCTTGTCGATGTTCTTCAGGTCGTTGGTCAGTTCGATTCCGTCGACGATGATCTTGCCCTGCTGGTGCTCCTCGAGCCGGTTGATGCAGCGGATCAGCGTCGATTTCCCCGAGCCGGAGGGCCCGGCGATGACGATGCGCTCGCCGCGCTGCACGGTCAGATCGATGTCGCGCAGCACGTGAAACTGGCCATACCACTTGTTCATGTTCTCGATCTGGATCGCAACCTCGTCGGAGACCTGCATGTGGCTGCGGTCGACCTGACGTTCGAAATGCGGTTCGGTCATTGTGTCTAGTCCCCGATTAATGGTTATCACGCTGCAGTCGACGCTCGAGAGACATCGAGTAGCGCGACATTGCGAAGTTCAGGATAAAGAAGATGGCGCCGACGAAGATGAAGGGCTCCCAGTAGATGCCTTTCCAGTTGAAGTCGGCGCGGATGAAGTCCGGGATGCCCTTGAGCGGGTCGAAGAGACCCACGAACACGACCAGCGTCGTATCCTTGAACATGCCGATGAAGGTCGAGACGATGCCCGGGATCGAGATCTTCAGCGCCTGCGGCAGGATGATCAGCCGCTGCGCCTTCCAGTAGTCGAGCCCCAGCGCATCCGCCGCTTCGTATTGGCCCCGCGGAAGCGCCGCGAGACCGCCGCGGATCACCTCGGCGATATAGGCCGCGGCGAAGAAGGTCACGAGGATCATCACCCGCAGGATGATGTCGAAATTCGTGCCCGGCGGCAGGAAGTAGTTCAGCAGCAGCGAGGCTACGAACAGCAGCGTGATCAGCGGCACGCCGCGGATGAACTCGATGAAGATCACCGAGAAGGCCTTGACCAGCGGCATGTCCGACTGACGCCCGAGTGCAAGGATGATCCCCAGCGGCAGCGACATCATAATGCCGCCTACGCCCAGCGTGATCGCCAGCAGGAAGCCCCCGAACTTGGCGGATTCCACCGGCTCGATTCCCCAGGGGAGGATCGCCTGCAGACCGCCGATCAGCGGGCCCACCACGAAGAGGAAATAGAGGATCGTCACGAAAGCACCGACCGAGAAGGCCGCGATGGAGCCGATGCGCGACGCGAGCAGCATCAAGATCGCCCCGCCCAGCAAGAAACCCGCGAACACCATGACCGGGGCCCAGCCGGTGCCGCCCCAGAGCAGCCAGACGGCGAGGAACGGGTAGACCGGCGTGAACCACGCCAGCGCACGCGGCACCCAGGTGAAGAGAAGCGGGCCGACCGCCACGAAGAGCAGCAGGAAGGCGAGAATCGGACGCCAGTAGAGCTCCGGCGGGTAGAAACCGAAGATGAACTGGTGCCACCGCTCGCGGATCACCGCCCAGCAGGCGCCGGTTGCGCCTTCGCCGTAACGGTCGGTGATGATCGTGCGGCACTCCTTGATCGAGTTGGCGTCCCAGACGCCATGCAGGAACCACGGCAGGAAATGCATGACCAGCGTATAGATCACCGCCACGCCCACAAGGGTCAGCAGCGTATTCAGCCAGCCCGAGAACAGGTTCTCGCGCAGCCATTGGACCGCGCCGGACTGCCCCGCGGGGGCCGGCTGCTGCGGCAGCATCGAGTCGCGGACATAGGCGACGGAATGGGCTTCGGTATCGCTCATCTCACCGCTCCTTCAGCTTCACGCGATTGTTGTAGACGTTCATCACGCCCGAGATCGTCAGCGAGATCGCGAGGTAGATCAGCATCATCAGCGTGATCGCCTCGAGCTCGCGCCCGGTCTGGTTCAGGGTGATGCCGCCCAACGTGCCGCGCAGTTCCAGGTAGCCCACGGCGATCGCGAGCGAGGAGTTCTTCGTCAGGTTCAGATATTGCGAGATCAGCGGCGGGATGATGACCCGCAGCGCCTGCGGCAGGATCACGAGGCTCATCGTGCGATTGGCCCGCAGACCCAGCGCAAAGGCGGCCTCGGTCTGGCCTTTCGAGATGGCGAGAATACCGGCGCGGACGATCTCGGCGATGAAGGCCGCCGTATAGAGCGACAGGCCCAGCCAGAGCGCCACGAAGGAGTTCGACACGTTCGTGCCGCCGGTAAAGTTGAAGCCCTTGATCTGCGGCTCTTCGGGATTGATGCCGAGCGCGATTGCGAGGATCAGCACCGGCCCGAGAATGATGAGGATGCTCTTCCACCACGTGGTCGGCCTCTTCCCGGTCGCCTCCTGTACTTTGGCGGCATGGGTCATAAGCCGCTTGTTCACCCAGATCGAGGCGATCAGCACGATCACGAGCGCGAGGAAGTCGAGCGAGATCGGCGCGAGAGCCGTGTCGAGCGATCCAAGCGAGCGGTCGAAATGCACCGCGGGGATCGCGGTATAGCGGTTGGTGAAGGCGACGGAGTCGAGGATCATCGACGCCTGCGCCTCGCCGGTCTGCTGGTTCACCTTGTAGGCGTTGGGCGACGGGGCCACATCGGTCAGCAGCGCGATCGCCACGAGGATCCAGAGCAGCACCGGGATGTTGCGGAAGACTTCGACATAGACGGTCATCAGCCGCGCCACGAGCCAGTTCTTCGAGAGGCGCAGCACGCCCACGAAGATCCCGATGATCGTCGCCGCGACGCAGCCTAGGAAGGACACCCAGAGCGTGTTGATCAGACCGACCAGCAGCGCGCGGCCGTGGCTCATGTCGTTGTTATACGGGATGATGGCATTGCCGATATCGTAACCGGCCCTCTGCCCGAGGAAGGAGAAATTGAAATCCTTCCCGAGATCGTTGAGGTTCTGGATCACATTGTCCACCAGCCATGCCGCGCCGCCCATCACGAGGATGAAGACGACCACCTGGATCGTCAGGGAGCGATAACGCGTGTCATAGATAAGCTGGCTGAGCCGGAAGCCCTGCTCCGGCGCGTCGGGCGCGCTTGTCATTCTTATTTCCCCTGTTGCCGCGTCGCTGTTTTTGTAAGGCCATTCTTACGGGCCCTTGCGGGGATGTCTCCCCTACGCACGGTCTCTTGAAAACGGATCAGGGGCGCGGATTGAACCGCGCCCCTGCCGGGCCCTCCTTAGCGGAAAGGAGGAGCGTACATCAGACCGCCCTGGGTCCATTGTGCGTTCAGGCCACGGGCCAGACCGATCGGGGTCTGCTCGCCGATGGTCGCTGCGAAGATCTCGCCGTAGTTGCCGTTGGCCTTGATGGCGTTGACGGCCCAAGTCTTGTCGAGGCCGATCATCGCGCCGAGGTCACCCTCGGTGCCGAGCAGGCGGTTGACTTCCGGGTTGTCGGTGCCCTTGGCCAGCTCGTCGATATTGGCCGAGGTCACGCCGTATTCTTCGGCCGCGATCAGCGCGAAGACGGTCCAGCGGACGATGTCGGTCCACTGATCGTCGCCCTGACGGACGGCGGGAGCCAGCGGCTCTTTCGAGATGATTTCCGGCAGGATCACGTAATCCGACGGGTTCGCGAAAGCGGCGCGGGTGGCAGCGAGGCCGGACGCGTCGGTGGTGTAGGCGTCACAAGCGCCAGCGAGGAACTGTTGTTCGCCTTCGGCATTCGAATCAACCGTGATCGGCTGATAGGACATGTTGTTGGCCTTGAAGTAGTCGGCAAGGTTCAGCTCGGTCGTGGTGCCGGTCTGGATACAGATCGACGCGCCGTCGAGTTCCTTGGCCGAGGTCACGCCCGAGTCCTTGCGCACCATGAAGCCCTGACCGTCGTAGTAGTTGGTCGCGGTGAACTGGAGCTTGAGGTCGGTGTCGCGCGAGAAGGTCCAGGTGGTGTTACGTGCCAGCAGGTCCACTTCGCCCGAACCGAGCGCGGTGAAGCGCGTCTGGCCCGAGGTGGGAACATACTTAACCTTCGAGGGGTCGCCCAGCACAGCGGCGGCGACGGCCTGGCAGACCGCGACGTCGAAGCCGGACCAGTTACCGTTGGCATCCGGCGCGGCGAAGCCGACGAGACCGGTGTTCACGCCGCAGATCAGCTCTCCGCGCGATTTCACGTCATCGAGCGTGGCCGCGCCAGCCAGACCGGCAGTCAGCGTCGCAGCCGTCAGCGCGCCGAAAAAGACGGATTTCTTCATTTTTACCTCTTCCTGTTGTCGCCGCTCTGACAGAGCGGTTCTTGGTCCCTCACGGACCTGGTCGATCGTGTCCCATGACACGGAGTAACGAAAGTTTGGTCCATCCGATCAAAGAAGGTCAAGGCTAGTTTCCGGATTTCGTGAGGGTAGCTGCGCAAATCATCGGCAAGTGATGATGCTTTTGGCAGGTCCGTAAGCGGCGTAAGAATCCCGGGCGGTCACCTTTCGGCGAGCGACCAGATTCGAGCCGCGTCACACAGCGCCTCGCGCTTGTGTGCGGCGATCTCGGCCGCCTCTTCGTCCTCCCCCCATTGCGCGATCTGCCAATCCTCGTCGAGCCGCGAGAGCGCCCACGCCTCTTCCGCCGAGAGCCGACCGCGGGCTACCGCCAGCCCCAGAACGAGCGAGCCGGTGATGCCCACGAGATCGTGGAGCGCCGCGAGCGCGAACGGATCGAGGGCTGCGACTTCCGCTTCCAGCCGAGCCAGATGGTCCGCAGGCTGATCGACCGGCAGGATACCCGTCGTGACCTTGAGCGCTGCGCCATAGGTCTGCGCGGCCCACTCCAACAACGGATCCCATTTCTCTGCCTGAAGATCGACCAGCTCCGCCGGCGCCTCGGCGCGGTAGCACAGAAGATCGGTGCCGCCGAATTCGCAGACATGGGCGACCACCTCCGAATGCTGGCGCGCGACCTTGTCGATCGCGGCGTTGGCCGAACGGGTGACCGGCATCTTGTGGGGCTGGATCGCGCCCTCTTGCGCGTCCCATTCGGCGGCGATCGCCTCGGCATAGGCACGGGTCGGCACGGTCAGCGCGGCTTTCGCCGGCGTCTTCACCGCACGCCCGTCAAGCGCCACGCCGAAGCCTTCCGGACGCTCGGTGACGGTGGTTTCTTTCCAGAACCGTTTCGCCGCCCATTCGCTCATGCGCTCATCTCCCACAGGTCCAGAAGTGTCGTTTCCAGCGAGTCGAAATCATCGACCATCCAATGCGCGCCCGCCGCTTCTAGCAGCTGTGGCGCATGGTAACCCCAGCGCACGCCGATCGTCGCGACGCCCGCGCTGCGGCCCATCGCCATGTCGAAGCTAGTATCGCCGATCATCACCGCGTCGCGTGCGTCCACGCCGGTCTCGCTCAGCGCCGCGCCGATCATCGACGGGTGCGGCTTGGAGGGGTGATCGTCCGCCGTCTGCAGGCTGACGAACAGCCCTTCCAGCCCGTGATGCTCGATCAGCGCGCGCAACCCGCGGCGGGATTTCCCGGTGGCGACCGCCAGCAGCATGTCATCGCGCGCGGCGAGCTTGCGCAGGAGCGCCTCCGCCCCGGGATAGAGCGGTGCGGGAGAGGCGGCGCGGGTGGTCATGTAACTTTGCTTGTAGCCCTCGACGATGCGCGCCTGCGTCTCGGCATCGTGCTCGGGCGCGAGCCGTGCCACCGCGAGCGGCAGCGACAGGCCCACGATCTGGAGCACTTCGGACGCGGTCGGCGCGGGAAGGCCCGCCGCCTCGAACCCGAGCGTCATCGCGTGGGTGATATGATTCTGGCTGTCCGAGATCGTGCCGTCGACGTCGAAGATCGCAAGTTTCATGCCAGATCCTCGAACGGGTCGGCGGGCACGTCTTTCTCGTGCCAGTCCAGCAGGTCCCATGTCCGTTTCATATGTTCGGGCAGCGGCGCGGTCAGGGTGATCCGCTTGCCGCTGATCGGATGATCGAAGCTGATCTGGCGCGCGTGCAAATGCAGCTTGCGGGAGATTTCTCCTCCCAGCTGCGCGCCCCAGCCATCGCCGAGATTCTCCTGACCCGAGCCGCCGTATTTGCCGTCACCGATGATCGGGTTGCCGATCTCGGCCATATGTGCGCGCAGCTGGTGGGTGCGCCCGGTGATCGGCACCAGCGCGACCCAGCTGACCCGCTGCCCGAGGATGTGCAGCGTGAAATAATCGGTAGTCGCGCGCTTGGCGCCCTCGGTCTTGTCGACCTTCGCGGGATGCACGCAGATCATCTTCTCGCCCTCGCCACCTCGGCCATGACCCGGCGCCTTCACGAGGCCGAAGCGGATCGTTCCGGTCTTCGGTTCGGGTGCGCCTGCGACGGCCGCCCAATAGATCTTGCGGGTGGTCTTACCGCGGAACGCCTCTGACAGGCGGCGCGCGACGCGGTCGGTGCGCGCGAGCAGCAGAACGCCGGAGGTGTCCTTGTCCAAGCGATGCACCAGCTTCGGCTTGTCCTTGTAGCCGAATTTCAGCGCCTCGCTCAGCCCGTCGACATGACGGTTGCCCTGCCCCGAGCCGCCCTGCGAGGGCAGCCCCGGCGGTTTGTTGAGCGCGATGATGTGTTCATCCTTCCACAGCACGCAGCTCTGGATGAATTTCGCATCCGCCTCCGAGATGCCCTCGGTCTTCGGCGCGGGCGCGGAATCGGGGATCGGCGGCACGCGGATTTCCTGCCCCGGCGCGACGCGCGAATTGGCCTTTACCCGGCCCTTGTCCACGCGCAGGTCGCCCTTGCGGCAAAACTTCTCGATCATGCCTTGGGACAGATGCGGAAACCGCTTTTTCAGGAACCGGTCGAGGCGCTGTTCGCCCTCTTCCTCGGTGACGGTGATATGCTGGACGCCGCTCATAGCATGGCCCTCATAAGTAGAATGCCCGCGACGAGGCCTAGAAGCCCCGCGCCGACCGACAGTCCGATATAGCTGACTGCCAATGTGACGTCGCCCTTCTCGATCAAGCGATAGGCTTCGAGCGAGAAGGAGGAGAAGGTCGTAAAGCCCCCGAGGAAGCCGGTCGCTAGGAAGGCGTTCCAATGGGTCAGCTGCTTGTCACCAAGGAATACCACGAGCGCGCCCATCAGGAACGAGCCGAGGATGTTCACCGTGATCACGCCCAGCGGGAAGGGCTGCGGGCCGAAGCTGCGCATCACCCCGACGCCCACGAGGTACCGCCCCGATGCGCCCATCGCGCCGCCAAGCGCGACCTGCAAGATCGTAGAAAGCATCGCTGTCTCCTTTGGCGCCGTAAGAGCGGTCACGGGCCTGAATGTCAAGATTTGCGCTGTTCGCGCAGCTTGGCAAACCAGTCGACCCGCTTTTTCAACTCGCGCTCGAAGCCACGCTCGACCGGCTGGTAGAGGACCGGGCGCTTCATCGTGTCGGGGAAGTAGTTCTGCCCCGAGAACCCGTCCTCGGCGTCGTGGTCATAGGCGTAGCCCGCACCGTAGCCCTGTTCCGACATCAGCTTGGTCGGGGCGTTCAGAATATGCTTCGGCGGCGGCTCCGAGCCGGTCTTCTGCGCCTGCGCCCGCGCCCCCTTGTAGGCGACGTAGCCCGCGTTGGATTTTGGCGCGAGTGCGAGATAGATCACCGTCTGCGCCAGCGCCAGCTCCCCCTCGGGCGAGCCGATGCGCTCGTAGATTTCCCACGCATGCAGCGCATGCGTCTGGGCCTGCGGATCGGCAAGCCCGATATCCTCCACCGCCATGCGCACGAAGCGCCGCGCGAGGTAGCGCGGATCCTCGCCGCCCTCCAGCATCCGCGCGAACCAATAGAGCGCGGCATCCGGGTCCGATCCGCGCACGGATTTATGGAGCGCCGAGATCAGGTTGTAATGCTCGTCGCCCGATTTGTCGTATTTCGCCGCGCGGCGCATCAGTCGGGTCGAGAGCGCGTCCGTGTCGAGATTGCCGGTCACTTTCCATGCCGCGACCTGCTCGATCAGGTTCAGAAGCGCGCGCCCGTCGCCATCGGCCATCTCCAGCAGCGCCTCGCGCGCCTTGCCGGTCAGCGGCAGGGGACGGCCGAGCGCCTTCTCGGCGCGCTGCGCGAGGCGCTCCAGATCGGCGAGGTCGAGCCGCTCGAGTACCATGACCTGCGCCCGGCTCAGCACAGCGGCGTTCAGCTCGAAGCTCGGATTCTCGGTGGTGGCCCCCACCAGCATGATCGTGCCGTCTTCCATATGCGGCAGGAAGCTGTCCTGCTGCGCCTTGTTGAAACGGTGAATCTCGTCGACGAAGAGGAGCGTGCCCCTGCCCTGCCCGCGCCGAAGCTTGGCAGCTTCGAAGACTTTGCGCAGTTCCGGCACGCCGGTGAAGATTGCGGAAATCTGTACGAAGGCGCGGTCGGAGGCATCGGCCAGCAGTCGCGCGATGGTCGTTTTGCCGACGCCGGGCGGCCCCCAAAGGATCAGCGAGCCAAGCGAGCCCGCGGCCAGCATCGCACCCAGCGGCCCATCGGGGCCAAGCACCTGCTCCTGACCGATCACCTCACCCAGCGTTTTGGGGCGGATGCGATCGGCGAGCGGGCGCGGCGCTTCGGGCGCAGGCGCGGAGGGATCGGGGGGCGTGTCGAATAGGTCGGCCATGATGGCGTGAACCTAGTGATTAGCTCGGCTCACGAAAAGCCCCCGTGCGTGTGGGGTCGCACGGGAGCCCTGATCTCCCCCACGCTTTCAATGAAGGTTCTGGGAAAAGTCCATCGACACGACCTGGTTCTTGATCCCGTCGATCTCCATGACCGGCCCCATCGCCGTCATGTCCACTCCAACCCGACCCGCCCAACGCGGCCAATTCGCGTTCAGAAGGGTAAGGGCGGAGCTTGCGCCGAGTTGCCGGGCAGAATTGCCGATTTCCTGCACGAGTCGCGCATGGACCTTGCGGCGCAGCGCCATCGGAACGTCATGCGACACGAAGAGACGCGAGCTTTCCCACACGGTCTCGCTGACCGGAGCTTCGTCATAGAGAAGATCTGACGGGATCGTCGCGAGTAGCCCACGCTGCGCGTCGCGGATCATGTAGCTGTAGATCCCGCAGGTTGCCGTCGTGGGCGTGAGACGGTTGCCTGCCAGCACCTTGCCCAGTTCGTCATGGACCACCACCCAGCGGCTCGCCGGGGTGTCATACTGATCATATTCCATGCCCATCGCTTCAGGGAGGTCCCATTTGTTCTGGACGATGAAGAGCTCGCGACGTGCGCGCAGCATGTTTGCGAATAGCTCACCATGATTATGGAAATTGGTGAACGAAAGCGTAGTGGTCTGCATGTCTTCCTCCTGCAGGTTTAACACAGTACAGCCGTGCGGAGGGTCAACAACACTATAACAGGCGGAAATCCTTTGCGCGCTGAATAGCTTCGGCGGTCGTCCGAGCCATCAGTCTTGCGCGCGCAGAATTCAGCCGCGCCTTGAGCGCGCTTTCCGAAATTCCAAGTTTCGCGGCCGCCGCCGCGTGTCGGTCACCCCCAGCAACACAGCGCAGGGCTTCGATCTGAGCTCGCGTGAGTTCCTCAGGCGGTTCAGTCATATCGTGCATTTCACGCACGATAAGCTCGAAGGTCTCGATCTCGGTAAGGTCGAATTCCCGATCATCGCGCGCCATGCTTGCGATAGTACGGGACCGGATCGGGCCGCATGAGACTGTCGCCCCGTAGATAAGACCGTATTTCTTGGCCTCATCGAAGAGACGGAAAGGATCGGGTAGCCGCGGGTCGCTCCACCGGATTGCGCCGGTCTCGCTAAACCCCCAAGCAGTCATTGGGTCGCGGAGCACATAGCCGTTTGCGGTGTAATGATCGAGCCAAGCCTTGTCGTAAGTCTGGAACGTCATCAGCGGCGCCGTAAAACGAATATGCAGTCCAACAAAATAACCACCTGGAGCTAAACGATCCAAGTCACGGAGTTTCAAATCGATTCTGCTCTGTATCGACATATCTTTTTAGACAGTTTGGAATTAACCCGGTCAACTTAAAAGTGTTCGCGCCCTGCGGAGTTCGCTCCGACAGTGGCTTTACGTCCCCACTCGCCCTCGCGTTTACACTCGCGAAAGCTTCACACCTGCGCAATAACCTTTTGCGCGAGAATTGCGTGAAAATGCAGGCGGAAATAAGAAAATCCCGCCCAAAAGGCGGGATTTCCCAGTACTCGTTGATTTCGCAGGGAAATCATCTGCGAGGATCAATCCTCTGCAGCCTCTTCGGCTTCGACGCGTGCTTTATCTGCAGCACCTTTGGCGTCCAGATCGCGGTCGACGAATTCGATGATCGCCATCGGCGCCATGTCGCCGTAACGGAAACCGGCTTTCAAAATGCGAACGTAGCCGCCCTGACGCTCCTTGTAGCGCGGGCCGAGGATGTCGAACAGCTTCGCGACATACTGGTCCTGCTTGAGCTGCGAGGCCGCCTGACGGCGAGCGTGCAGATCGCCGCGCTTGGCGAGCGTGACCAGCTTCTCGATGACCGGGCGCAGTTCTTTCGCCTTCGGCAGGGTCGTCTTGATCTGCTCGTGCTCGATCAGCGAGCCAGCCATGTTGGCGAAGAGCGCCTTGCGGTGCTCATGGGTACGGTTGAGGCGGCGGTAGCCACGTGCGTGACGCATTGTCATTCTCCAATCTTGCGTTTTGCTTTGTCAGGCCGGCGATGCGTGTCACCGACTCACCTTGGGGTCTTGTGACCCAGATAGTCCCCGGCAGTCCGGGCATTGGAGGGGCGTTTAGCCAACGCCCCTCAATTCGTCAATCAGAACTGGTCTTCGAAACGCTTGGCCAGATCTTCGATGTTCTCCGGCGGCCAATCTTCGACTTCCATCCCGAGATGCAGCCCCATGCCCGAGAGCACTTCCTTGATCTCGTTCAGCGACTTGCGGCCGAAGTTCGGGGTGCGGAGCATCTCGGCTTCGGTTTTCTGGATCAGGTCGCCGATATAGACGATGTTGTCGTTCTTCAGGCAGTTCGCCGAACGCACGGACAGTTCCAGCTCGTCCACTTTCTTCAGCAGAAGCGGGTTGAACTCGAGACCGTCGTCCTGGTCCTGCTTGCCAGCCGATTCCGGCTCTTCGAAGTTGACGAAGATCGAAAGCTGGTCCTGCAGGATGCGGGCAGCGAAGGCCACCGCGTCCTCGGCTGACAGCGAACCGTCGGTCTCGACCTTCATGGTCAGCTTGTCATAGTCCAGAACCTGACCTTCACGGGTCGGCTGCACTTCGTAGGCGACTTTCTTGACCGGCGAATAGATCGCGTCGACGGGAATCAGGCCGATGGGCGCATCCTCGGGACGGTTCTTGTCGGCGGCGACGTAGCCCTTGCCGGTGTTCACGGTCAATTCCATGAACAGGTCGGCGCCATCGTCGAGGTGGCAGATCACGTGATCCTTGTTCAGGACCTCGATGCCCGCGGTCTCGGTAATGTCGCCAGCGGTCACGACGCCCGGGCCCTTGGCCGAGATCGAGAGGCGCTTCGGACCTTCAACGTCCATACGCAGAGCCACGCCCTTGAGGTTCAGGACGATATCGGTCACGTCTTCACGAACGCCCGCGACCGACGAGAACTCGTGCAGCACGTTGTCGATCTGGACGCTGGTGATCGCGGCGCCCTGAAGCGACGAGAGCAGTACGCGGCGCAGCGCGTTGCCGAGCGTCAGGCCAAAGCCACGCTCGAGCGGTTCGGCGACGATCGTCGCCTGACGCAGCGGGTCGTTGCCGGGCTTGATTTCAAG
This sequence comes from Thioclava sp. JM3, assembly GCF_002213185.1. NCBI lineage: Bacteria > Pseudomonadati > Pseudomonadota > Alphaproteobacteria > Rhodobacterales > Paracoccaceae > Thioclava > Thioclava sp. JM3. The sequence continues at coordinate 222,006 of NZ_NBOB01000007.1, read as the reverse complement.
CTGCGTCGGCTTGATGAGTTCAGCCCAATTCTTGTGGATCATGCGTTTGCCTCCATACCTGTCCCAGACCCATGCCCAAAGTCGGGGACGCCCGAGGATAAAACCGAAAAATGCGGGCGGGCCGCACGGGAACTCCGCGCGGCCCGACCGTCGTAATCTAGATTAGACGCGGCGACGCTTCGGCGGGCGGCAGCCGTTATGGGCGATCGGGGTCACGTCACGGATCGAGGTGACGGTCAGACCGACCGCAGCCAGCGCGCGCAGCGCCGATTCACGACCCGAACCCGGACCCTGAACTTCGACGTCCACGGTGCGCAGACCGTGTTCCTGAGCCTTCTTGGCCGCATCTTCCGCAGCCATCTGAGCGGCGTAGGGGGTCGACTTGCGCGAGCCCTTGAAGCCCATCGTGCCAGCCGACGACCACGAGATCGCGTTGCCCTGCACGTCAGAGATCAGGATTTTGGTGTTGTTGAACGAGGAGTTCACATGAACAACGCCAGCGGCGATGTTCTTGCGTTCCTTGCGCTTAGCGCGAACCTTATCACGAGCCATTTGTCCTGCCTCCCCTTACTTCTTCTTGCCAGCGATGGGTTTCGCCGGGCCTTTGCGCGTGCGCGCATTCGTATGGGTGCGCTGACCGCGCACGGGCAGGTTGCGACGATGACGCAGGCCACGGTAGCAGCCGAGATCCATCAGGCGCTTGACGTTCATCTGAACTTCACGGCGCAGGTCGCCCTCGACGGTGTAGTTGGCGTCGATATGTTCGCGGATCGCGAGCACTTCGGAGTCCGAAAGCTCGTTGACGCGACGGGTCACGTCGATACCCGTGGCTTCGCAAATCTGCTTAGCCGAATGGGGACCGATCCCGGTGATGTAGGTAAGTGCGATCGGGACGCGTTTCCCGGTCGGAATGTTGACGCCAGCAATACGAGCCAAAGCGTGTATCCTTTCGTTGCGAGCCCGTAACCCCAGGCCCTTTTTTCACAACACGAGGCCCGAAACTGGCGCTTCGGACCCCACGATTAATCCCCGAGGGAATCTCTCCCTTTTCGGAAACGATTCTCATCGGAGACGCCGTGACCTAGAGGTAAACGCCCTCCGGGTCAAGGCTTCTTTTACGATTACCCTTGCTGGTCGAGAATCCGCGCGATCGAGGTCGCTACGGTCTCGATTTCGGCCAGCCCGTCGATCGTGAACAGATCGCCCGCGTGGTAGTAATAGCCGGTCAGTGGAGAGGTCTTCTTGTAATACTCCATCAACCGGGTGCGCAGGCTTTCTTCGTTGTCATCCGCACGACGCTTCACGTCGGTGCCGCCGCACTTCTCGCATTTGCCATCCGCGGGCCAGGGCTTGGTCTGATCATGATAGACCTCGCCGCAACCACCGCAGGTCGAGCGGCCGGTGATGCGGGCGACAAGCGCCTCGTCATCGACCTGCATCTCAATCACCGCGTCGAGCTTGGTGCCCATCTTGGCGAGCAGCTTGCCCAGGGCATCGGCCTGGCCCAGCGTCCGCGGGAAGCCGTCGAAAATGAAGCCTTCGCCACCGGCGGCGAGCTTTTCCTCGATCAGACCGATGACGATCTCGTCGGTCACCAGCTGGCCCTTGGCCATCACTTCGGCGACGACATTGCCCATCTCGGTGCCCGAGTCCTTCGCCTCTCGCAGCATGTCGCCGGTCGAGAGCTGGACCATGCCGCGCTCTTCGACGAGACGGCGGGCCTGGGTGCCCTTGCCCGCGCCAGGCGGGCCGAGAAGAATGATATTTGCCATGTCGGCTCCCCCTGAAAACGCTTGGCGGATTTAGCGGCGCGCGGGCGGCTTGCGCGGCCCCTTCTTCTTCTTGCCCGAACGGCCGCGAAGCTGCGAACGCTCGATCAGACCCTCGTATTGGTGGGCCAGAAGATGCGACTGAATTTGGTTGATGGTGTCCATCGAAACGGTGACCACGATCAGAACCGAGGTGCCGCCGAAGTAGAACGGGATGGACAGCTGCGAACGCAGGATCTCGGGCAGAAGGCAGACCGCCGCGAGATAGGCAGAGCCGATCACCAGAACGCGGCTGACGACGTAGTCGAGATATTCCTCGGTCTTCTTGCCGGGACGGATGCCGGGCACGAAGCCGCCCTGATTTTTCAGGTTATCCGCGACCTCGTCCGATTTGAACGACACGTTCGCGGTGTAGAAATAGGCGAAGAACACGATCATCGCGACGTAGAACAGCAGATACAGCGGCTGACCCGGGCCGAAATAGGCGAGGATCGTCGACATCACGGGACCGGTGTTCTGGCCCGAGAAAGTCGCGATGGTGGTCGGCAGCAGCAGGAGCGACGAGGCGAAGATCGCCGGGATGACGCCCGCCGGGTTCACCTTGATCGGCAGGTGGCTGGAGCCGCCGTCATAGACCTTCATCCCCACCTGACGGCGCGGATACTGGATATGGATCTTGCGCAGCGCGCGTTCCATGAAGACGACGAAGGTGATCACGATCGCGATCATCAGGATCACCCCGAGGATCACCGGAGTGGAGATCGCACCCGCACGCCCCTGCTCGAGGAAGCGGGCCAGAGCCGCCGGGATTTCCGCGACGATACCGACGAAGATGATGAGCGAGATGCCGTTGCCGATGCCGCGTGCGGTGATCTGCTCACCCAGCCACATCAGGAACATTGTGCCGCCGACGAGCGTGATGACCACGGCTGCGACGAAGAACAGGCCCGGATCGTGTGCCAGATCGCCCTTCTCGAGCGAGACGGCCAGCCCCCATGCCTGGAAGGTCGCCAGGGCCACGGTCGCATAGCGCGTGATCTGGTTGATCTTCTTGCGGCCCTGCTCGCCTTCCTTCTTCATCTGCTCGAGTGCGGGCACCAGAGCGGTCAGAAGCTGGATGATGATCGAGGCCGAGATATAGGGCATGATGCCGAGTGCGAAGACACCCATCCGACCGAGCGCGCCGCCCGTGAACATCGACAACACGCCGCCAAGGCCGGAGCCCGCGCTTTGCATGAATTCGCGCAGTGCCTGCGCGTCGATGCCCGGAACCGGAATATAGGTGCCAAGGCGGTAGATGATCAGCAAACCAATGGTGAAGAAGATGCGCTGGCGCAGCTCGGTGGCTTTGCCCAGGGCGTCCCAGCTGAGGTTCGCCGCCATTTGCTCTGCAGCAGATGCCATATGCTCGTCTCTTTCATGTAAAGCGCCGCCCAACCGGTTCCCGGTCGGCGGCGCCTAGAAAACCTTCGCCTATGTAATCGGGCCGGGGCCCGCTCACAACAGCTTATTCAGCGGCCTGCGCCACCGTGACCGAGCCGCCAGCCTTCTCGACAGCCTCGATGGCCGATTTCGAAGCGCCGGTGACCTTCAGAGCCACTTTCGACTTGATGTCGCCCTTGGCGAGAACGCGCACGCCATCGAGCTTGCGGCGCACGACACCGGCCGCGACCAGAGCGTCTTCGGTGATGTCCGATTTCGCGTCGAGCTTGCCGGCTTCGATGAATTTCTCGATCTGGCCGAGGTTCACGACGTTGAACTTCTTCGCGTTCGGCTTGGTGAAGCCACGCTTCGGAAGACGACGATAGAGCGGCATCTGGCCGCCTTCGTAACCGTTCAGGGCCACACCCGAACGCGACTTCTGACCTTTGATACCACGGCCAGCCATCTTGCCCTTGCCCGAGCCGGGACCGCGGGCGACGCGCTTTTTCTTCTGGGCCGCGCCTTCGTTGTCGCGCAGTTCATTGAGTTTCATATCGCTTCTCCTTGCCGGAACACCTTCCCGAAGCGAGTGCGGAAGGGACACGGCTTTTTGCGTTGATTCTGATGCGGCCGTCGGGCCACCGGGGGCGTATAGTGCGTTTGCCCCGCGCACGCAACTCCCGCGTTCGCGCTTTGGGCGGTGGCTTGGGCTGCCGTTCCCCTCGTCTGCCCGGTGACATTTTCTCCGCCTCGCTTGACCTTCCCACCCCCCTCTCGCTACTGCAGATGCAGTATTTGCGAGGGACATTCATGAGGCGCATCCTGATCACCGGCACCGCGGGCTTCATCGGTTACCATCTGGCGAAGCTGCTGCTCGACGAAGGTTACCGGGTGCATGGCTATGACGGGATGACCGACTATTATGATGTCGCCCTCAAACAGCGCCGCCATGCGATGCTGCTGCAGAACCCGAATTTCTCCGCGACCGAGGGGATGCTCGAAGATCTCGAGACCTTCGACGCGATGGCGGATGAGTTCAAACCCGAGATCATCGTCCATCTCGCAGCTCAAGCCGGCGTGCGCTACAGCCTCGAACAGCCCCGCGCCTATATCGAGGCGAATATCGTGGGCACCTTCAACGTGATGGAGGCCGCGCGCCGCCACGAGGTTAAGCACCTGCTGATGGCCTCGACCTCGTCGGTCTACGGCGCGAACGAGGACATGCCCTATGCCGAGACCGACAAGGCAGACACGCAGCTGACGATCTACGCGGCGACGAAGAAGGCGACCGAGTCGATGGGCCATTCCTATGCTCACCTGTGGAACCTGCCGACGACCATGTTCCGCTTCTTCACGGTCTATGGGCCGTGGGGCCGTCCTGATATGGCGCTGTTCAAGTTCACCGATGCGATCCTGAACGACCGCCCGATCGACATCTATAACCATGGCGAGATGTATCGCGACTTCACCTATGTCGAAGACCTCGTGCGCGGCATCCGCCTGTTGATCGACGCAGTCCCCGAGCGCCCCGCCTCGCGCGACGAGATCGCCGAGGGCGACAGCCTTTCGCCCGTGGCCCCCTACCGGATCGTCAATATCGGCAATTCCGACAAGGTGAAGCTTCTGGATTTCGTCGATGCGCTGGAGGCCGAGCTGGGCCGCCCCGCAAAGCGCAATTACATGGAGATGCAGAAAGGCGACGTGCCCGCGACATGGGCCGATGCCTCGCTTCTGCAAAGCCTTACCGGATACCGTCCGCAGACGAATGTCCGCGAGGGGATCGCGAAATTCGTGGCGTGGTTCCGCGACTATTACGGGAAATAACCGGGGCGCCCCTTGCCGCAGCGCAGCAATCGCCTAAGTCACGGGGCTGATACTCGCGCTACACGCCTATTTTCGGAGACTACCATGACGCTCGAACCCCGCCACGCGCGGGCCGTGATCCTGTCGCTGGCCCTTGGCACTTTCGGTATCGGCGTGATCGAATTCGCGTCCATGGGGCTGCTGCCCTATTACGCGGCCGATTTCGGGATCACCGAGGCGCGGGCCGGTCATGCGATCTCGGTCTATGCGCTTGGCGTCGTGATCGGCGCGCCGCTTCTGGCGGTGATCGGCGCGAAAATCCCGCGCAAGCAGTTCCTGATCGGGCTGATGGGGTTCTATGCGGTGGCGAACCTGCTGGCCGGGTTCGCACCGAATATGGATAGCTTCATGGCGGCGCGCTTCGCCTCGGGCCTGCCGCATGGGGCCTATTTCGGGATGGCGATGCTGTTCGCCGCTGACCTGATGCCCGTAGGCAAACGCGCGCAGGGCATCGCGATGGTGATCTCCGGCCTGACGATCGCGAATATCGTGGGCGTGCCGCTGGCGGGGGCGATCGGCCAGAATTTCGGCTGGCGCTGGGGCTTTGCTATCGTGGCGGTGATCTGCGCGGCTTCGGCCCTGATGATCGCGCGCGTCGCCCCTGCGACACCGCGCGATCCGAACGCCAGCCCGATGCGCGAGCTCGGTGCTCTGGCCAATCGCTCGGTCTGGCTGACGCTTCTTGTAGGCTCGATCGGCTTCGGCGGCATCTTCGCGGTCTATTCCTACCTGTCAGCGGCGATGATCGACACGCAGGCAGGCCCCGCCTGGACGATCCCTGTGGCACTGTCCGCCTTCGGCGTGGGCGGCACGCTGGGCAACTGGATTTCGGGCAAGCTCTCTGATTGGTCGCGCTTCGGCGCGGGGGTGATCCTGCTTTGCGGGATGATGGTGATGTCGATCCTCTACACCTTCACCATCGGCAACTGGGTCGCGATGTCGGTGGCGATGGTCGCGCTCGGCTCGACCGCCGGGATGGTGATCCCGATGCAGATGCGGCTGATGGAAGTCGCGGGCGAGGCTCAGACGCTCGCCGCTGCCCTCAATCACGCGGCCTTCAATCTCGCCAACGCGATCGGGCCGTTTCTTGCCGGGATCGCGCTGGCGGAAGGCTATGGCTGGACCGCCACAGGTTATGTCGGTGCGGGGCTGGCAGCGGCGGGGCTTGTCTTCCTTGCCATCGCGTGGATCGACAGCCGTCGCCCCGCCGCCGTTCCCGCTTAGGCTTTCTCGATACGCACCGGGACGCCCTTGGAGCCGGGCGTCTTCGACAGCTCGTCATTGAGCCCCACCGGCACCAGCACGTTGCACTCGGGGTAATAGCCCCCGACCGTGCCGCGCGGCAGCTCGAACGTGACGACCTTCAGCCCGGTCTTGCTGCGTACGACCCCATCATCCATGTCGCCATGGACAACCACAGGGTCGCCGTGCTCGAGCCCCAGATCGGCCATGTCGATCTTGTTCATCAAGAGCACGTCACGCGTCCCCTCGATCCCGCGGAAGCGGTCCGAATAGCCGTAGATCGTGGTGTTGAACTGGTCGTTGGAGCGCATCGTGATCATCCGGTAGCGGCCCGGTTTGTCGTCGAACCCCAGCGCGTTGAGCTTGGACGGCGTCGTGAACTCCAGCTTGCCACTCTCGGTCTTCCAGATGCGATCATGCGCCGGATTGCCGCGCCAGAACCCGCCCGGCTCGTTCAGTCGCTCGTTGAAGCCGCGGAAGTCGTCCGGGTAGGTCGCCTCGATCAGGTCTCGGACCTTGGAGTAGTCCTTCACCCACTCGTCCCATTTCAGCTTCGGGTTAGGCTCGCAGATCGCCTTCGCGATGCTACAGGTGATCGCCAGCTCGGATTTTAGCTTGTCCGACGCGGGCGCACCCTTGCCGAGAGAGCCATGGATCATCGAAAAGCTGTCCTCGACCGAGACGTATTGGTTACCCGTTTCCTGCTCGTCCTTTTCCGACCGGCTCAGACAGGGGAGGATATAAGCCACCTCGCCCGGATAGAGATGGGAACGGTTGAGCTTCGTCGAGATCATCACCGTGAGCTTCTGCTTCGGCCACGCCTCTTCTATCCGGTCGCTATCGGGTAGCGCGCGAACCAAGTTGCCGCCGAGCGAGAAGGTAGCCGAGACCTTGCCCTCCAGCATCGCCTGCGCGGCGTCGACGATGTGGAAACCGTCTTCCTGCGGCGGCTCGAAATCGTAGAGCTCGCGCAGCTTGTCCATCGGGATCAGCTTCGCCTTTTCGGCGATGCCCACCGTACGCTGGCCCTGAACGTTGGAGTGGCCGCGCACCGGGCAGCACCCCGCGCCCTTGCGCCCGATATTGCCGCGCAGCGCGAGGAAGTTCACCAGCATCCCGATATTGGTCGCCCCATGCGCGTGCTGAGTAAGCCCCATGCCATAGACGCCGATGACCTTCTGGGCGTGGATGTAGACATCCGCCGCCTGCCGCAGCTCGGCCTCGGACAGCCCGCATTCCTCGGTGATTTGTTCCCACGACGTCGTGCGGCAGAAGGTCAGGAACTCGTCGTAATTGATCGCGTGCTCTTTCAGGAACTCCCAGTCGACGACCGCTGGGCGACCCTGCGCCTGGGCTTTCTCGTCCTCTTCGAGCACCGCCTTGCACAGGCCGGTCAGCGCCGCGATGTCCGAGCCTGCCTTCAACTGGTGATACTGGTCGGAGATCTTGGTTTCGTGGCCCCGCGCCATGTCGTAGAGGTTCTGCGGATCGACGAAGCTGACGAGCCCCTGTTCCTTCACCGGATTGAAGGTGACGATCTTCGCCCCGCGATCCTTCGCCGCCTTTAGCGGATGCAGGAAACGCGGCGAGTTGGTGCCGGGGTTCTGACCGAAGAAGAAGAAGCAGTCGGTCTCTTCGAGATCTTCCCAGAGAATGGTGCCGACCGGCGAGCCGATCACCTTCTTGAGGCCGACCGAAGTCGTCTCGTGGCACATGTTGGAGCTTTGCGGCAGGTTGTTGTTGCCGTAGGCGCGCGCCATCAGAGCCCAGAGATAGCTCGCTTCCAGCCCGGCATGGCCCGAGGAATAGAATACGACCTCTTTCTTCGGCAGCCCCTTCAGGATCGTCCCGATCTCTGAGAAAGCCTCGTCCCAGCTGGCCTCGATATAGCGGTCGGAGGCGCGATCGTAGCGCATCGGCGCGGTCAGGCGGCCGGTCTTTTCCAGCTCGTGATCGGGCCAGTCCTTGAGTTCCGCAACCGTATGATCATCCCAGAACTCGGGCGTGTGGCGCGATTTCGTCATCTCCCAGAGCGTCGCCTTCGCCCCGTTTTCGCAGAATTCGAACGGGTGGTAATTGGCAGGTTTCGGGAAGGCGCAGGAGGCGCACATGAAGCCGCCCGGCTTGTTCTGCCGCTCGAGTTCGCGCAGCACGTCAGGCGAAGAAGGCCAGGATTCACCGAAGATCCGGGCGATACCCTTCAACGAGCCCCACCCGCCCGACGGGCCGCTTTCTTCGGGAAGTTTATCTAGCTTGTCAGACATGGCGCGCAGCTCCTCCGGTTTTGGTCCGCGCAGATACGAGCACGCGCGCCCCGAGGGACGCGCGTAGGCCGGGCTTACCGGCTGAAGGCGACATATGGAAAACGTCGGGCATGAAATCTGTACGCGGGATATGGATCACGCAGACCCAACCAAGCGTTTGCGCCCCCGGTTCCAGCGGTTCTCGCGCCTCACTCAGTAGTGATGTTCATGCTCGGACGTCTTGCCGCGGAACACCCAGTAGGCATAGGCCGTATAAGCAAGGATGATCGGCAGGAAAATCGCCGCGCCGACAAGGATGAAGCCCTGCGACATCGCCGGTGTGGAGGCCTCGCGGATGGTGATCGAGGCGGGCACGATATAGGGGAAGATCGACAGTCCCAGTCCCGCGAAACACAGCACGAAGATAGCGATCCCCGACAGGTAGGCGACGACGCCTCGGTCCGAGCGGATCGCCGTCCAGTAGCCGAAGCCCGCCACGAGCAGCAAAAGCGGCACCACCGCGCTCCAGATCACGCCCGGCCATTGGAACCAGCGGTGATAATATTCCGGATGCAGGAACGGGGTGGCGAGCGAAGCGAGGCCGATGAACCCCAGCGTCGCGATCAGCGCGCGCTCCCCGATCCGGCGCGCCAGATCATAGAGCCCGTGCGAAGTCTTGATGACCAGCCAGGCCGCCCCCAGCATCACGTAGCCCGCCACCAGCGCCAGCGCGGTGCCGAGCGAGAAGAAGCTCACCCAGTCGAACGGGCCGCCGGTAAAGGTCCGGTCGGTCACTTCGGGGCCGCGCAGCAGCCCGCCGAGGATCGCGCCCTGCGCCAGCGTCGCGACGAGCGAGCCGCCGAAGAACGCCCGGTCCCACAGCCGCTGCCAGCGCCGGGTCTTGCCGCGAAACTCGAAGGCCACCCCCCGGAAAGCGAGCGCGAGCAGCATTATGACGATTGGGATATAAAGTGCGTTCAGGATGATCCCGTAGGCCAGCGGAAAGACGGCAAGCAGACCGCCGCCGCCCATCACCAGCCATGTCTCGTTGCCGTCCCAGACCGGGGCGACCGAGTTCATCGCGCGGGTGCGGTTCTCCTCGGAGCCGAGGAACGGAAACAGGATGCCGATGCCGAGATCGAACCCGTCGAGCACCACGTAGGTCAGGATCGCGAAGGCGATGATCGCGGCCCAGATGTCGGGCAGGTAATGCGCAAATCCGGTCATGCGTGGGCCCCCTCTTTCTCGGTCGTCACATCATTGGCGAGCATCGCGCCCGCCACGCCGCCTGCGCGCTGCGGCGTGTTCTCCACCGGCTCGGCACCTTCCGGTCCGCGCCGCATCAGCCGCAGCAGGTAGAAGGTGCCCGAACCGAAGAGGAAGGCATAGACCACGACGAACCCGATCAGCGCGGCCCAGGCCTGCCCCGCCGTCAGCGAGGACACGGACTCCGCCGTCGTGAAGTGACCGTAGATGGTGTAGGGCTGGCGGCCGAATTCGGTGGTGAACCAGCCCATGATGATCGCGAGGAAGCCGCCCGGCGCGAAGACCAGCGCCACCTTGTGGAACAGGCCCGGCTCGTGCAGGCGCTTGCGCCACATCAGCCAGCCGCCCCAGAGCCCGATCGCGGCGAAGGCGAAGCCGAGCCCCACCATGATCCGGAAGGTGAAGAAGACGATCGTCATCGGCGGGCGCTCATTCGGCGGGAAGTCCCCGAGGCCCGGCACCTCGCCATCGAGCGAGTGGGTCAGGATCAGCGAGGACGCATAGGGCACCTCGATCTTGTAATCGGTGCGCTCCTTGCTCGGGTTCGGGATGCCGAAGAGGATCAGCCCGGCACCCTTGCTGGTCTCCCAATGCCCTTCCATCGCCGCGATCTTGGCAGGCTGATGTTCGAGCGTATTGAGCCCGTGCTGGTCGCCGGCGAAGATCTGGATCGGTGCGGTCACGAGGATCATCCCGATCGCCATGCGGAACATGGTGCGCACGGCATCGTCCGCATTGCCCCGGATGTGATGCCACGCGCCGACACCCGCCACGACGAGCGCGGTCGTGAGATAGGCCGCCAGCACCATGTGCACGAAACGATAGGGCAGCGAGGGATTGAAGATCACCTCGAGCCAGCTGGTCGGAATGAATTGGCCGACATCGTTGATCTTGAAGCCCTGCGGCGTCTGCATCCAGCTGTTCACAGAGAGAATCCAGAAGGCCGAGATCAAGGTGCCGACCGCGACCATCGTGACCGCGAACATGTAGATCCACTTGTTCACCCGGTTGCGGCCAAACAGCATGATCCCGAGGAAACCGGCCTCGAGGAAGAAGGCCGTCATCACCTCGTAGCCCATCAGCGGCCCGATCACCGGGCCCGCCTTGTCGGAAAAATGCGCGAAGTTCAGACCGAACTCGTAGGACATCACGACGCCCGAGACGACACCCATCCCGAAGACCACCGCGAAGATGTGTTTCCAGAACTCGAAAATTCGCTGGTAGACCTGTTTGCCGGTGATCATCCGCAGGGCTTCCAGCACCATCAGGTAGCTCGCCGTGCCGATCGAGAAGGCCGGGAAGACGATGTGTGCCGCGACGACGAAGGCGAATTGCGCCCGCGCCAGATCGAGTGTCGGTATGTCGAATATGCTCATGGTCGTCCGCGTTTCTGCACGTTACGTGATAAGAACTAGACTTACCCGAGGGTACGGCAACCGCCGGGCCATGGTTCAAACGTCGCAGCGTGGCGGGATGTCGCAGGCTCAATGAAAAAAGCCCGCGCGGAGTTCCGCACGGGCTTTATACAAAGTTGGCGTCACGTCTTTCACGCAACTTGCTTGAGGGCGCTTTCTTCCGGGATGAACTCCTCGTGGAGCGCCTTGATCACGGGTTTCAGATCGTCCCGTTCGAGGACGAATTGCACGTCCACATTCCGCGGGCCCTGCGTGGCGCCGAGGCTTTCCATATCCGCTTTCGCGATCGCCTGCAGGCCACGGGTCAGTACCGAGAGACCGCTCAGGTCACGCCCGATGACCGAGGCCATCGATAGCATCCGGGCCGAAATTTCCGCCGAGGGATAAATCTCGCAGAGATCCTTCTCGACGCGCTGCAGCACACGGATCGGGGCATCGACGTAATGGGTGATCGTGTTCGCATTCGAGGCTTTGGACACGATACGAACGTCGTGGCGCGTCAGCACCTCGAGAATCTTGGCGTCGTAGCCCTTCACGCCGACCATGTCCTGTTCGAACACTTCGAGCGCGATGATATCGAGGCCGGTCACCATTTCGACCGCCGCTTCCTTGGCGGGCTTGTCGTCGATCAGCGTGCCCGGATCGCCCGGGTCGAACGCGTTGGTGACACGCAGCGGAACGTCCGCCTGGCGCAGGGTCTTGGCGGCCTTCGGGTGGATCGCCTCCATGCCCATGTTCGACATCTGGTCGGCCACGTCATAGTTCGTGTGACCCAGCTTGCGCACCTTGCCCTCGCCCACCAGCTTCGGGTCGGCGGAAGACAGGTGGAATTCCTTGTGAATGATCGCCTCGCGCGCGCCGGTGAGGGCTGCGAGCTTGGAGAAGGTCACTTCGGAGTAGCCACGGTCGAATTCCCGCATCAAGCCTTCGGCACATTGCGCATAGCCCGTCACGATCGGAAGCTCGGATTTCGGATCGATGTCCTTCATCGCACCCATGATCCGGCCTTCTAGGTCGTGATCGGTCTCGTCGCGCCAACCGGACAGGTCGACGAGACGTGCGTTCACGCCGTTGCGCTGCAACAGGAGCGTCGTGACGAAAGCGGAGTGCGCCTCGCCCAGACCCGACAGCAATTCGCGGATCTGCAGCATATGCTGCGAGAGCCGGAAGTGCCCGTAGGAGCACAGACGCTGCAGGTCGATCAGGCAGTTGCGCGCGCCTTCGGTGCGCTCGCGGACGAACTCGGTCGCCTGCGCGATGTCGCCGGGATGCTTGAGCACATTCTCATGGGCTTCGATCATCGCGGTGGACACGCGGCTCAGCGCCTCGTGCCAGCCATGTTCGCTGTCGGCCTTTGCGAATTGCGCATAGACACCCGCCTCGCCCGATTTCTTGTGTTCGAGCAGCAGATCGGTGATGCCACCGAACGCCGAGACGACGAAAATGCGGTTATAGAGATCGGCGCCCTTGCGGTCTCCGATGAACAGCGTGTCGAGCAACTCGTCCACGCGGCTCATGGAGGTGCCGCCGATCTTTTCGACCGTGTGATTCTGGTGGGTCAATTTGGCCCCCTTACGAATTTTCCAGTTCTTCGGCCGGCGCGTACGACCCGTCTTCACGGTGAACCTCGTTACCGGTCACCGGCGGGTTGAAGCAGCAGGCCATGACGAGATCTTCGTCCCCCGCGACGAGGCGGTGATGGTCATGCAGGTTAAGCGCATACATCACGCCCGGTTTGATTTCGTGGCGCGTGCCGTTGTCGAGCTCGGTGATGTGGCCGTTGCCCGAGATGCAGTAGACGCTCTCGAAATGGTGCTTGTAGTGGAACGTGTGATCCGAACCGGCCTTTAGCGTGGTGATGTGAAAGCTGAAGCCCATCTTGTCGTCGGCCAGCAGCATACGAACACTGCTCCAGTCGGCATCGGACACGTCGCGGTCTGTGTTCTTGAGCTTGTTGAAATCACGAACGATCATGATCGTTTCTCCGTATTTGAATTCGTTGGATCGCCGGGGAGGGGGGGCGGATTATTCCGCCGCGATGTCCGTGCGTTCGCCGGTCACCTCGGTGGCGGCTTCACGCAGGATTTCCAGCCCCTTGCGGAATTGTTCCATCGGCGTGGTCAGCGGTGCGAGCACCTTCACGACCTGGTCGTCATTGCCCGAGGTTTCGATCACGAGACCTTTCTCGAAGCAGCGACCGCAGATCGCCGAGGCAAGCTCGCCGGTGCCGACATCGACACCCTGCATCAGGCCCCGGCCCTTGAGGAAGGCACCCGGCACGAGATCGGCCACGGCGGCCAGACCTTCCCGGAGGACGTCCGATTTCACGGCCAGTTCCTTCTGGAACTTGTCGTCGGCCCAGAACTTCTCGATCGCCACGGTGGCGGTCACGAAGGCATGGGTGTTGCCGCGGAAGGTACCGTTATGCTCGGCCGGGCCGAACACGTCGTAGTCGGGACGCACCAGAACCAGCGCCATCGGCATGCCGAAGCCGGAGATCGACTTCGCTTGGGTCACGACGTCCGGCATCACGTCCATCTCCTCGAAGGAGAAGAAGGTGCCGGTGCGGCCGCAGCCTGCCTGAATGTCGTCGATGATGAACAGCGCACCGTGCTTGCGGGCGACTTGTTCGACGCCTTTCACGAATTCCGGGCTTGCGGCGTTGAGGCCGCCCTCGCCCTGAACCGTCTCCAGCATGATCGCCGCCGGAGCGTCGATCCCGCCCGAGGCGTCCGAGAGCATCTGGTCGAGCAGCGCGACCGAATCGACGCCATCGGCATAGGCGTCATAGGGCATGCGGGTCACGCCATGCGTGTCCATACCGGCGCCGCCACGGTGATAGCCGTTACCGGTCGCCGCCAGAGCGCCCATGGTCACGCCATGGAAGCCGTTGGTAAAGGTGATGATGTTGGTGCGGCCAGTCGCCTTGCGCGCGATCTTCATCGCGGCTTCGACGGCGTTCGCACCGGTCGGACCGACGAACATCAGCTTGTGGTCCATGCCGCGCGGCGCGAGGATATGCTCCTCGAAGGCGCGCAGGAACTTGCCCTTGCTGTCGGTGTGCAGGTCGAGCGCGTGGCCCATCTTGTTCTCGGTCAGGTGCTCGATCAGCGCCTGCTTCATGTCCGGGTCGTTATGCCCGTAGTTCAGCGACGAGCAACCGGCGAGGAAGTCAATATAGGTGTTGCCCTCGGCGTCGGTCAGCTCCGAGCCTTGCGCGCTGGTGAAAACGGTATCGAAGCCGCGGCAGTAGGAGCGGGCTTCAGATTCGCGTTGGGTAAAGATCGTCTTATCCGTCGAATGAACGGTCATGGGGGACTCCGTAGAATTGGGGGAAAGAGGAGGGTGCGCGGCCTGAGATCAGGCGGCAGCACGCGCCTCCTCGGGGAAGGTGATGGTGACCATATGTTCGGTCGAGGCGTGGCCGTCGAAATGGTCTTCTTCGTGGAAGTGCGCCTCATCGGTCAGCTCGCCGCCCATCGAACGGGCGAAGGAACGGAAGAGCGCCCAGCTGGCTTCGTTGCTCTTGGTGATGGTCGTCTTCAACTTGGTGCAGTCTTCGGCGACGTCGCGCTGGATGAGGTGGCGCAGCATACGCTTGCCAAGACCCAGCCCCCGCGCGTCAGGGGAAACAGCCACTTGCCACACGAAGAACGTGTCCGGCTCGGACGGGGCGATGTAGCCCGAAATCCAGCCGACGACCTCGCCTTCGCGCTCCACGAGGACACAGGTGTCCCCGAAGTGATCGCACTGCAGAAGGTTGCAATACATCGAATTTTCATCAAGCGGCTTGCAGCGGCGGATCAGCTTCCAGATTTCGCTGCCGTCTTCGGACTCCGGCTTACGGAAGACCAGTTCAGAACCCTTCTTGATCGACTCGACTTGCGGCACAGCTCTTTCCTCTCGTTTGCTTCGGTAGCCTAAGTAGTTCATGTAGTCGAAAATTTCAACCACCTAACTAATGGAACCCGGAAAAGTTCCGCTTATAGCCTTATATTCTTGCTTATAAGCCCTAAATACCGTTAGTATGACAAAGCAAATGAGTAGAAGCGAACGAAATAAGCTTAGCAAAGCCAAGCAATTGCAGAACACGGAACTCTCTGCGATACTGGGCCGTCTTGATAAAAAAGGGGCCCGCCGCCTGATGGAGCGTGTCGATACGAGCCTGATCGCTTTGCGTAGAATCCTGCGCGCGACCGAAATGTTCGGTCGCGACCTGGCGAAGGCTGCCGGGCTGACGCCTGCGCAGTTCCGCGTGCTTCAGGTGATTTCCGAAAAAGGCTGGTCGACCCCCAAGGCCATCGCACAGCGCATGGGCGTGAGCCAGGCGACGATGACAGCGCTGATCGACAAGCTCGAGCGCAAGGGCATGGTGACCCGTCAGCGCTCCGAACGGGACCGCCGTCAGACCGATATCGTGATTACGGAGCTCGGCGCGAGTGCGATCGACGAGGCGCCCGACGCCCTGCAGCAAATCTTCGTCCGCCGATTCGAGGCACTGGAAGATTGGGAGCAGGCTCAGATCATCGCCTCGCTCGAGCGCGTCGCCTCGATGCTCGACGCGCATGAGATCGACGCCGCCCCCGTTCTCGATTGGGGCGACATTTCCGGCAAGCCGAACTGATCAGGCCCGGATCCACGTCCCGTCCGGGGCGCGGATGAACCTCTCGTTCTCGATCGGCTCGAAGCTCATGTCCCGCGCCCCGTAAAGCGTGATCGACAGAGCGTCGCGCCCCCCTTCGATCACGTTAAACGTATTCGGCTCGCCGCGCAGGCGCGAGGACAGGCCCGTCCCCGCCTGCACGAACAGTATGCCCGGCACGGCCGAGAAGGGGGCCACCAACCCGGTGTGCAGATGCCCCGAAAGCACGAGATCCGCACCGCATTCCGACATGCCCTGCAGCGCGTCCCCTGCCCCCTCCATGAGAGCCTTGTCGACCTCGGGGCCGTGTTCGAGCGGATGGTGCATCACTGCGACTCGCAATCTCTCGCCCACTTCTTCGAATTCCTGACACAGACGGGAGATCGTGCGGTCGGGCACCTTCCCGCGCTGCCACGCGAAGCGGTTGACCGTGTTCACGCCCACCACCTTGAAGCTGTCGGTCTCGTAGACAGGTTCGAGATCGTGATTGATCGCGGATTTGTAGCGCCCGAAGGGCTTGAGCATCCGAAGAACGATATTGTCGAGTGGCGTGTCGTGATTGCCGGGCACCGAGAGCGTCTCACTCTCGATCTGCTCGAGGAACATCCGAGCTTGCATGAACTGACCGCGCCGGGCGCGCTGCGTGAAATCCCCCGAGATCACCGTCAGATCAGGTTCGAGCTGGTTCAGTGCCGTAAGAAGCGGCATCTCGAGTTCGGGCAGGCTGCGCCCGAAATGCAGGTCGGAAAGGTGAACGATACGTGTCATGCAGTTGCGTCTTGGGGTTCGGTCTCGCCATGCGCCGCGGGCAGCACGATCCAGAGCGGCTCGTCGGACATCTTGAAGCGGAATGGGCTCTCAGCGCGGCATTTCTCACCGTCATAGGCCAGAAGGCCTCGCCGGCGCGCGGTTTCGATCTCGAAGGATTTCGCCCGGATCAACTCGTAATCCTCGCCCTGCTTTGTCTTGCGGCGCACAAGGCGCATGGAGAGACGGAAGAGATCCCGGCGGGTCTGCGCCTTTGCCACGAGCACCGCGAAGGCGTCGTCGCTGATCACGGTCGCCCCGTCGAGCCCGAAGAAATCGAGCTGATAGGCGGAGCGGGCGATGAAGACGAGCGCCGTGCGTCGACTCAGCTTTTTTCCGTCAGCCGTAATCTTCAGCTGCATCGGGCGCTGGAACCGAAGGAAGGTCTTGAACACCGACCAATGCGCGACGATCCGGCGGCGCCCCCAGCGCGCATAGATGTCCTCGCGCGCCTTCAAGATCGACGGGTAGATGCCGAGCGAGGCATTGTTCAGAAACACCTGCCCGTTCACTTCGCCGACGCGGATCGAGTGCGCTTTGCCTTCGCGAATCGCGCGCGCCGCCTCTTCCGGATCCTCGGAGAGACGCAGACCTCGGGCGAAGAAATTGAAGGTGCCGAGGGGCAGTACGGCCATCGGCACATCCTGCCCCACCAGCGCACCCGCGACAGCCATCGCGGTGCCGTCACCACCCGCCGCCACGATCATCTCCGCGCCCTCGTCGAGCGCTTTACGCACGGTCGCCACGATGTCGCTTTCCGGCGACCATCGATAAAGCGACGCACCGTCACCAAGCGCCTCCATCGCGCGGCTGATCGCTTCCTCGTCCTTGGCATTGCCCCCCGAAGAGGGGTTCGCAATCAGCGCGACCGCTTCGCGACGCAGCGCGGCGCTCGGCTGCGGCGGGGCGCCGGAATCGGGGTCAGAATCGGAATTTCCGACGTCTTTCCCGTGACTTATACCGGACGTAAGCGCGGAGTCCGCACCGGGGGTCACGGCGGCGGAAAACCCCGTGTTATTCTCCGACGAAACGGAGTCCTTGGGCTCGGTTGTCATGCTTTCACCTCTTCGTGCGGCTGTAACGCCGCACGGAGCCGGAAAGGTCCGTGAAAAGGTTGCGCGCCTCGACTTGGTTATTTACGACATAGAAGTGTCGGAATTTGGCAAGTCCTGCGCGCGTTCTCACGTGAGCGTGACTTCATGAGGATTCCAACCCGGGAAAATCCGGGACTTATCGCGACCGGTATCACGGCGGCAGCCCGCGCGGATCGCTTCAAATCAAAGCTGCCACAACAGGAGGACCTGTATGAACAAGAAAGCGCTTGCCGCGCTACTGACGGCGCTGCCGCTGGCGACCTTCTCGGCGCCTGCCTTCGCCGCCGACGGCGAATGTGGTTCCGTCACCGAAGCGGAAATGAACTGGGCTTCGGCCGGTGTCGCCGCTTGGGTCGACAAGATCATTCTCGAAAACGGCTACGGCTGTGACGTGACGCTGGTGACCGGCGACACGATGCCCACCTTCACCTCGATGAACGAGAAGGGCGAGCCCGATATCGCGCCCGAGCTTTGGGTGAACGCGGTAAAGGTCGCGCTCGACAAGGCCGTCAGCGAGGACCGCCTCGTGATCGCCGCCGAAATCCTCAAGGATGGCGGCGAAGAAGGCTGGTGGATTCCGAAATACGTCGCCGACGAGCACCCCGAGATCAAGACGGTCGACGATGCGCTGAAGCATCCCGAGCTGTTCCCCGATCCCGAAGAGCCGTCGATCGGTGGCGTCTACAACTGCCCGTCGGGATGGAACTGCCAGATCTCGACCGCGAACCGCTTCAAGGCCCACAAGGCCGAGGAGAAGGGCTTCAAGCTGGTCGACACCGGTTCGGCTGCGGGCCTCGACGGCTCGATCGCCAATGCCTACGAGTCCAAGAAGGGCTGGCTGGGTTACTACTGGGCACCGACGGCGATCCTCGGCAAATACCCGATGGTCAAGCTCGACGCAGGTGTTCCGAACGACAAGAAAGCCTGGGACGAGTGCAACTCGCAGGCCGATTGCGTCGATCCCAAGCCCAACGCCTACCCGACCTCGGACGTGTTTACGGTCGTGACGAAGGAGTTCGCCCAGAACAACGCGGTGGCCATGGACTACCTTGGCAAGCGTGAATGGTCGAACAAGATCGTGGGCGAGTTCCTCGCTTGGCAGGCCGACAACCAAGGCACCAACGAGGACACCGCTTACTACTTCCTCGAGAACTATCCGGATGTCTGGAAAGCGTGGCTTTCCGACGACGTGATCAAGAAGGTCGAGGACGCGCTCTGAGCGGGCGAACCGAGATTTTGGCGCGCGTAAGGGGAGCCTTGCGCGCGCTTTCTCTTAACCGGCGCAAATAATCGACCGGAGGACATAACAAGATGGCATCTTCATGCTGGGGCTTGCCGGAACTGCTCTGTGAGTTCCCTTCCCTTCCCAACTCCACCCTGCGCCACATGCGCATGGGCATCGACGACGGGTTCCGCGGCATCGTCCGCGCCTATTCCGATCAAATCGACGCGGCCACGCGGCCGCTTCAATGGTTTCTCAACACTCTCGAACACGCCTTCGTGGACACGCCGTGGTTCATCATCTTCGCGCTGATCCTCGTCGTGGTGTGGTTCGCCTCGCGCAATCCGAAGATCGTGATGGGCTCGGCCATGGGCCTTGCCTTCATCGGCATTTTCGGCCTGTGGGAGGACACCATGACCACCCTCGCGATGGTCACCGTGGCGACGCTGATCGCGATCATCCTCGGACTGCCGATCGGCATCCTGATGGCGCGCTCGGACCGGATGCAGCAAATCCTCACGCCGGTGCTCGACGTCATGCAGACCATGCCATCCTTCGTCTATCTGATCCCGGTCGTCGTGATCTTCGGTATCGGCAAGGTGCCCGGCGTGATCGCGGTGGTGATCTACGCGATCCCGCCGATGATCCGTCTGACCAATCTGGGCATCCGCCTCGTGGACAAGGAAGTCATCGAAGCCGCGGACGCCTTCGGCGCCAACCCGCGTCAGAAACTCTGGGGCGTCCAGCTTCCGCTGTCGCTGCCGACGATCATGGCGGGCGTCAACCAGACCATCATGATGGCGCTGGCGATGGTCGTCGTGGCCTCGATGGTCGGTGTCGGCGGCCTCGGTAAAAACGTGCTGCAGGCGATCAACAACCAGTTCTTCACCATCGGCTTCCTGAACGGCTTCGCGCTCGTCGCGATCGCGATCATCTTCGACCGCGCAAGCCAGGCGTTCGGCAAGCGGCTGCAGAAACATTCGGAGGCTGGCCATGACTGATGCGACGACAAACGCAGCGGACGAGACCCGCTCTGGCATCGAAATCCGAAATCTCTACAAGATCTTCGGGGCGCGCCCCAAAGATTACGTGGAGGTCGTGCAGGGCGGCATGGGCAAGGAAGAGCTCAACGACAAGCACAACCATGTGCTCGGTCTGCAGAACATCAACCTCGACCTGCCGCCGGGCAAGATCTCGGTGATCATGGGCCTCTCGGGCTCGGGCAAGTCGACGCTCATCCGCCATATCAACGGGCTGATCATGCCCACGGCCGGGGAAATCCTCTATAATGGCCGCGATGTGGTAAAGATGAACGAAGAGGAGCTTCGTGAATTCCGCCGCCACGAGACCGCGATGGTGTTCCAGAAATTCGCGCTTCTGCCGCACCGGACCGTGCTGGAAAACACCTGCTACGGCCTCGATATCCAGGGCATCGACCGCAAGGAGTCCGAGCCGATCGCGAAGAAATGGATCGCGCGCGTTGGTCTTGCGGGCTACGAGGACAACTACCCGAACCAACTCTCGGGGGGCATGCAACAGCGGGTGGGTCTAGCCCGCGCGCTGGCCAACGATGCCGACATCCTGTTGATGGATGAGGCGTTCTCCGCGCTCGATCCGTTGATCCGGATGGACATGCAGAAGGTACTTCTTGACCTGCAGGCGGAGCTGAAGAAGACGATCGTCTTCATTACCCACGACCTCGACGAGGCGCTGCGGCTGGGAGACAAGATCGCGATCCTGCGCGACGGTGCGCTAAATCAGGTGGGCACTGGGCAGGAAATCGTGCTGCGCCCGGCGAATGAATACATCGCCGAGTTCGTCCGCGAGGTGAACCGGGGTCGCGTGATCCGGGCCGAGACCATCGCGATGCCATTGCCGGAAGGCGAGCTGCCGAAGATGAAGGTAAAAGCCAGCTCGGTGCTCGAGAAGATCGCGCGCCGGATGGCCGATGCCGAGGTGCGCATGGCGACTGTTGTCGACAAGGCGAACAAGCCGATCGGCGTGGTCGACATGCCGACGATCCTGACGGCCATGGTCATGCCCGCAAGCGTCGAAGAAGGCGATGACGCGGTCGAGGAAGACAGCGCCGCCTGAAGACTACGGGGCCGCCGCGCCAGCGTGGCGGCCCTGCCCGGCTCAACCCATCAGAACCAGCTGGGGCCGCGGCGCGACAATCGTATCATGTTGGCGCTGGTGTGGTTTCCGATCTGCGTCATCGAAGCCGAAATCGCCCGATCTGCCGTCTGTCCGCGCATCAGCGCGAAAGCTGCAGCCTCTGCCGCCGCCGCGACCGCCACTGGCTTTTCCTGCATCATCTGGAACGATTCGAGCGGGGAAACATCCCAAAGCCCCATCATCCCCGCGACTCGCATCGAGATCACCGCTTGCGCCTCGACGCCGATCCGCGCGGCCTCGAAACCGATGCGCAAAAAAGAAAGGGGATCCATGCAAACTCCTAGAACCAGACACCGCTGCAAAGCGACGCGGGGCCGTCAGGATCGCAGGTACAAGTAAAGATAATGCACGTTTCTTGGCGGTCGAGGCGGAAAAAATCAGATTTCCGCGATCTTGACGTTACAAAACGCCAAGTATTGCTTGGCCGCACCGGTTTTCCACCTTGCCTTCACGGCACTGTGACCCATCCTTTTAGCGTCGCTCGCGTATTGACAGGGCGCAGACGTGAACCAAATGGTTCAAAAATCGCGCGCGGGTCGGTCGGCGGGGCCGAAACCATGCGCAAACAGGGATTTTGACGGGACATCCAAATGATCAAACGCCTCCTCATCGCTCTCGTCGCCCTCATCCTCGTGGTGGGTGGCGTCGTCGGCTACAATCTTTTCCGCTCCAAGATGATCGCGCAGTTCTTCGCGAATATGAAGCAGCCCCCCGTGGCGGTTTCGGTCAGCGAGGTGAAGCCCATCACCTGGGAGCCGGGCCTCGAGGCGATCGGGACCGCCGCCGCCGTGCAAGGGACCGAACTTGCCGTCGAAATGGGCGGCACGGTGCAGGCGATTCATTTCGAAGCGAACGACAAGGTCGAGAAGGGCGAGGTGCTCTTGCAGATCGACGACAGCTCCGAGCGCGCCGATCTGGCCTCGGCCAAGGCCGCTCAGGACCTCGCCGAGACCAATCTCAAGCGCGCGCGTCAGCTCGCCGACCGGGGCGTGTCCGCCACCTCCAATCTCGATCAGGCCGAAGCAAGCGCACAGGAAGCGCGCGCAAGCGTCGCGAAGCTCCAGGCCTTGCTCGAGAAGAAGCGCCTGACAGCGCCGTTTGCGGGCATCATCGGCATTCCGCGGGTGGAGGTCGGCCAATATGTCGGAACCGGCACCACTTATGCGACGCTGCAGGATCGCGATCATATGCGGGTCGACTTCACCCTGTCCGAGCAGCAGGCGCGGCTGGCCGAAGCGGGCCAGACCGTCAAGGTGCAAACCGAGGACGGCTCCGTCGACCTGAAAGGCGAGATCACCGGGATCGAGCCCAAGATCGACCCGAATTCGCGCCTCGTGACGCTGCGCGCCGAGGTTCCCAATGGCGAAGGCAAGCTGACGCCCGGCCAGTTCGTGCATGTCACTGTGGTGCTGCCCGCAGAGGATAACGTGATCGCCCTGCCGCAGACCGTGGTCAGCTCCAACCTCTACGGCGATTCCGTCTACGTGGTGCGCAAGGAGACCCCCGAAGGCGCGGATAAGCCGCAGTTGGTCGCCAAGCAGGTCTTCATCACGCTCGGACGCCGCTCCGGCCAACTCATCGAAGTCACCAAGGGTCTCAAAGCGGGCGACATGGTCGTCAACGCGGGTCAGAACAAGCTGAACTCCGGCGCGACGGTGAGCATCGACAACGCGATTTCGCCCGATCCCGATGCGCCCTCGACCGAAGAGGTGATGAAAGCCTTCGGCATGGAGGGCAACGCCGCGGCAAACTCCGAGGCGTCTTCGGACGGCAACTCGAGCGCCAGCGCGGAGGGGGACTCGGACACCACGTCGGACGCCTCATCGGACACGACCTCAGACGGCGCGAAGGCGCAGTAAGGCCAAGCCCATGAATATCTCCGAGATCTTCATCCGCCGCCCCGTCCTGTCGATGGTTCTGGGCGCGTTCATGCTCCTGCTGGGGGCGCAGGCCTATTTTAACCTGCCCGTCCGCCAATATCCGGAAGTCGAGGAAACGGTGGTCACCATCACCACCGCCTATCCCGGCGCCTCGCCCGAACTGATCCAGGGCTTCATCACCTCGCCGCTCGCTGCTGCCGTGGCGACCACTGAAAACGTCGATTACGTCACCACCCAGTCGCGGCCGTCGGCCTCGGTTATCTCGGTGCATATGAAGCTCGGGTCCAATTCCGACGCGGCGATGACCGAGGTGCTCTCGAAAGTGCAGCAGGTGAAGGGCCAACTGCCGTCGGCCGCGAAGGACCCGGTGATCCAGAAGGGCACCGGCCAGACCTTCGCGCTGATGTATCTCGCGGCGCTCAACCCCAACATGACCCCCGAGCAGCTGACCGAATATCTGCGCCGGGTGATCCGTCCGCGCATGTCCACGATTCCGGGCGTCGCGCAGACCCAGATCATCGGCGCCTCCGATTACGCGATGCGGGTCTGGATCGATCCGGACAAGCTGGCTGCGCGCGGCGTCACGGCGTCGGAAGTGGTGGGCGCCATCCAGGCGTCGAACTTCCTCTCGGCCCCGGGCAAGACGAAAAACGAATACGTCGCCCAGTCGATCACGTTGCAATCCACGCTGCAGACGCCCGAAGCCTTCGGCAAGCTGCCGATCACCGGCAAGGGCGATGACGTGGTGCGCCTCCGCGATGTCGCGAAGATCGAGCTCGCCAAGGCCTCCGAGAACGAGATCGTCACCTTCGAAGGCAAAGAGGGCACGTTCCTCGGCGTCTACCCGACGCCGGCTGCCAACCCGCTCGATACGGCGGCGGCGGTGCGCAAGGCGCTGCCCGATATCAACGCAACGCTTCCCGAAGGCATGAAGATCGAGCTGGTCTACGACTCGACCGAGACGATCTCGGCCTCGATCCACGAGGTGTTCAAGACCATCGGCGAGGCGGTCGCGATCGTGACCGTGGTGATCCTTCTGTTCCTCGGCTCGCTGCGCTCGGTGGCGATGCCCATCGTGACCATTCCGCTCTCGCTGATCGGGGTGCTCGCAGTGCTTCTGGCGCTGGGATACTCGATCAACCTTCTCACACTGCTGGCAATGGTGCTGGCGATCGGCCTCGTCGTCGATGACGCGATCGTGGTGGTGGAGAATATCCACCGACATATCGAAGAGGGGATGAAACCGATCCCCGCCGCCGTGCGGGGCATGAAGGAGATCACCGGGCCGGTCATCGCGATGACGATCACGCTGGCCGCAGTGCTCGCGCCTCTGGGCTTCACCGGCGGGTTGACCGGACAGCTGTTCCGTGAATTCGCCTTCGCACTCGCGGGGTCGGTGATCCTGTCAGGGATCATCGCGCTGACGATCACGCCGATGATGTCGGGCCGCCTGCTGAAACATGGCGAGTCCAAGGGCTTCCAGGCGTTCGTCGACCGCAATTTCGATCGGCTCTCGGGCTGGTACGGACGGCGCGTCGACGGCTCGCTCGACCTGCGCGGGATCACGCTGCTCATCGTCGTTTCGCTGGTGGGCGTGACCGGGTTCATGCTGATGAACACCAATTCCGAGCTTGCCCCAGACGAGGATAACGGCGCGCTCTTCGCGATTCTGAACGGGCCACGCTACGCGACCAGCGACTACACGCAGAAATATATCGACCAGGTCGGACGCGACACCGCCGACATCCCCGAAGTGCGCACCGATTTCTCGATCGCGGGCTTCGGCGGCGACAGCTCTCAGGGTATCTATATCTGGGCGCTCAAGGACTGGGCGGATCGCACCCGCAGCCAGAAGGAAATCCAGCAGGAGATCCAGAGCGATCTGGGCAAATCGACCGGCCTGAAGGGCTTCGCTTTTGCGCCGCCGTCGCTGCCGGGCACCGGGGGCGGCCTGCCGATATCGGTGGTGATCCAGTCGATCCACTCCGCAAAACGCGTCGCCGAGGTGGCCGAGGAGATCAAGAACAAGGCGCAGGCCACGGGCAAGTTCATCGTCGTACAGAACTCACTCAACTTCGACAGCCCGCAGGTCAATGTCACGATCGACCGCGACCGGGCGGCGGCGCTGAACGTGCCGGTCTCGGATATCGGTTCGACGCTGGGGCTGTTGGTCGGCGAAGCGTCGGTGGCGCAGTTCGACCGCGACTCCAACAGCTACGACATCATCCCGCAGGTGCCTCAGGAATTCCGCGCGAATCCCGAGGAGCTGGGCCGCTACTTCGTCCGCTCCGCCTCGGGTGCGATGATCCCGCTGTCATCGCTCGTGAAGATCGACACCGGCGTGAACGCCGCCTCGATCGAACAGTTCGACCAGTTGAACGCGGCGACGATCACGGCGCTCCCCCTGCCCGGCGGCTCCACCGGCGAGGGCGTGCAGACGATCGTGGACATCGCCAATCAGGTGATGCCCGACGGCTTCTTCGTGAACTATTCGGGCCAATCGCGGATCGAGACTCAGCAAGGCAATACCATCGTGATCGCCTTCGCGGCGGCCGTGCTGGTGATCTATCTGGTGCTCGCCGCCCAGTTCGAGAGCTTCCGCGACCCCTTCATCATCATGATGACGGTGCCGCTGACGATCTTTGGCGCGGTGCTGCCGCTGAACCTCGGCTTGGGCACGCTCAACATCTATTCCGAGGTGGGGTTGATCACGCTGGTGGGGCTGATCACGAAACACGGAATCCTGATGGTCGAGTTTGCCAACCAGCAGCGCGAGCAATCGGGCCTCACCCGCCGGCAGGCGATCGTGAAGGCCGCGCAGACCCGTCTGCGTCCGATCCTG
Source organism: Thioclava sp. JM3 (assembly GCF_002213185.1). Lineage (NCBI taxonomy): Bacteria > Pseudomonadati > Pseudomonadota > Alphaproteobacteria > Rhodobacterales > Paracoccaceae > Thioclava > Thioclava sp. JM3. Next base: position 196,124 of record NZ_NBOB01000007.1, on the reverse strand, counting down.
ATGACCACCGCCGCAATGGCGCTGGCGGTGGTGCCGCTGATCCTCGCGCAAGGCGCGGGCGCAGAGGCACGCAAGGCGATGGGCCTCGTGATCTTTTCGGGGATCCTGATCGGGACGATGTTCACGCTGTTCGTGGTGCCGATGTTCTACACCTTCATCGCGCCTTCGGACAAAGCCTACAAAGCGGCCGAGGAAAAACGTCTGGCCGCCGGCTGAGACGGAAGGCAAAGACTGGGGGCTTCGCGCCCCCAGGCCCCCGCGGAAAATGTGTGCCAAGGCGAAGGCTTACCTCTTTCGCCTTGGCGTAAATATCCCGGGGTGAATTTACGAAGGACAGAGGGGGCAGCGCCCCTTTTTTATTGCGACCTCAGAGGCCCCTGCCCCTGTCAGAGATGCGCGAGGTAGCTCGTTACCGCGGGGCGCACAGTGGATTGCCCTGCATTGCGCGCCTGCTGGATCACCTGCCGCAGTTCCCCCAGATCGGCGCGGCGGATCAGATGTTTGACCGGACCGATCGAAGCGGGTCGCATCGAAAGCGTACGAATGCCGAGCGCCGCGAAGGTCAGCGCCTCGATCGGGCGCCCCGCATCCTCGCCGCAGAAGCTGAGGCTCGTGTTCGAAACCGCGCAGCGTGCGATGATCCGCTCAAGGAAGTTCAGGAAGGACCCGTCGAGCGTATCGTAGCGGCGACGCACCCGTTCGTTCTCGCGGTCGGCGGCGAAGAAGAACTGCTTCAGATCGTTGCCGCCGATCGAGATGAAATCGCAATCGCGATAGAAGCTGTCCGGCGCGAAGCCGAGGCTCGGGGTTTCCAGCATCGCGCCGATGCGCAACTCCTCGGGCACGGTGCGGCCCAACTGGGCCTCGCGATCGCGGACCCGCAGCAAGGTATCGCGCGCGGCGTAGAATTCCTCGGGGAGCGCGATGAAGGGAAACATGATCGACGTCGGGCGTCCGTCGGCTGCGCGCAAGAGCGCCTGCAGCTGCATTCGCAGGATACCCGGCTTGTCGAGCCCCACCCGCAGCGCGCGCCAGCCCATCGCCGGGTTCGGCTCGTCCTGCGGTTTCATGTAGGGAACCACCTTGTCGGAGCCGATATCGAGCGTGCGGAAATTCACCCGTCGGCCGTCGGCCGCGTCCATCACCCGCTTGTAGAGCTGAACCAACTCGTCGCGGCGTGGCACCTTTGTGCGGGTCAGGAATTGCAGTTCAGTGCGGAACAGCCCCACCCCATCAGCGCCGGAGCCCTTCAGGGAGGGCAGATCCGCCATCAGCCCAGCATTCATCATCAGCGAGACAATCTGGCCCGATCGATCGACCGCAGGTTGGTCGCGCAGCGAGGCATAGCGTTTCTGCGCCTCGGCCTGCATCGCGATCTTGTCGCGGAATGCATGCGCTACACTTTCCTCTGGCCGCAGGTGCACCACGCCCTGATCACCGTCGACGAGGATCGGGTCACCGTTCAGTGCCTCCGCCGTAATCCGGCCCGCATGGATCACCAGCGGAATCGAGAGCGCGCGGGTGACGATCGCGGCATGCGAGCCGACGGAACCTTCCTCCAGCACCACGCCCTTGAGTTTGCGATCATAGTCGAGAAGTTCCGCCGGGCCGATATTGCGGGCCACGAGCACCGGGTTTTCGGGCATCTCGGCACCGGTATCGCTGCCCTGCCCCGTCAGCTGCCGCAGCAGGCGGTTCGACAGGTCGTCGAGATCGTTGAGCCGTTCGCGCAGGTACGGATCGGGCGCCTTGCGCATCCGGTCGCGCGCGGCGTTCTGCTCCTTCTCGACTGCAGCTTCGGCAGAGAGGCCCGCTGCGATGTCTTCGAGCATCCGCCGTTTCCAGCCCTTGGAGGCGGCGAGCATCTTGAAGGTTTCCAGCACCTGCCGCTGATCCTTGTCGATCAGGGTCGGGCTGGCGAGCATCTCGTCGATCTTGCCGCGCAGTTCGGTGATGGCCTCCTCGAGGCGCGCGGCCTCGGCCTCGGGATCTTCGGCGACCGGGTTCGTCACGACGACGCGCGGCTCGTGCAGCCAGACGCGCCCCTCGGCGGCGCCTTCCTGACCGGTCGCACCGCGGAACATGACCGGGAAGCGGTGAGTCGCACCGATCTCGGAATTCTCGCCGCCGGTGAAGGCGCCAAGCTCGGTCATTTCGGCCAGCACCATCGCGACCACCTCGAGCCCATAAAGTTCGTCATCCGAGAAGCTGCGCTCGTCCTTCGACTGCACGACCAGAACGCCCAGCTTTTCGCCCACGCGCTGGATCGGCACGCCGACGAAGCTGGAGTAAATCTCTTCGCCTGTCTCCGGCATGTAGCGGAAGCCCGGCTCGGAGGGCGCATCGGCGGAGTTGATCGGGCGGCCCGACCGCGCCACGCGGCCCACGAGACCTTCGCCCAGACGCATCCGCGTGTGGTGGACAGCCTCTGCCTTCAGACCTTCGGTCGCGCAAAGCTCTAGCGTTTCGGGATCGCGGAACAGATAGATGGAGCACACCTCGGTGCCCATCGAATCCGCGATGATCTGGGTGATGTGGTTGAGCCGGTCCTGCCCGTCGCCCTCCGTGGCCAGCGTATCGCGCAGGCGTCGCAACAGCGTGCGACTATCACTTTCGCTCAGTTCCACCATCCGCGCAGGTCGTCCCTGTTGCTGCGGCCCTTCGGGTTACTCAGGCCTTGTCGAGTTCGAAGGCATCATGCAGGGCCTGAACCGCCAGTTCCAGATATTTGCGGTCGACCAGCACCGAAATCTTGATTTCCGACGTGGAGATAACCTTGATGTTGACGTTTTCGGCGGCCAGCGCCTTGAACATCTTCGCGGCGACACCCGCGTGGGAACGCATGCCGATCCCGACGACGGAGATTTTCGCCACGTCCTCGTCGGCGACCAGTTCGTCGAACTGGATCAGACCGGCGTCGCGAGCGTCTTCCATCGCCTTTCGGGCGCGGGCCACCTGATTGACCGGGCAGGAGAAGGTCATGTCGGTGACCTTGACCTCGTGCTCGGCCTGACGCTCGGAGATGTTCTGGACGATCATGTCGACATTCACACCGGCATCCGCGAGCGGCCCGAAGATCGCGCTGGCGATACCGGGGCGGTCCTCGACCGTCACGAGGGTCATTTTCGCTTCGTCGCGAGAAAAGGCGACGCCGGAGACAACTTTCGATTCCATGATTTTATCCTCGTCGCAGACCAGAGTGCCCGAATTCTCCGTGGTTTCCTCGAAGGAGCTTAGCACGCGCAGCGGCACCTTGTAGCGCATCGCGAGCTCGACCGAGCGGGTTTGCAGAACCTTCGCCCCGAGGCTCGCGAGTTCCAGCATCTCCTCGAAGGCGATGCGGTCGAGCTTGCGCGCCTTGGAGGAGACGCGCGGGTCGGTGGTGTAAATGCCGTCGACATCGGTGTAGATGTCGCATCGCTCCGCGCCGAACGCAGCGGCGAAAGCCACAGCGGTCGTGTCCGAGCCGCCCCGGCCGAGCGTCGTGATCCGGTTCTCCGGCGACAGCCCCTGGAAGCCGGCGATCACCGCGACCTTGAAGCCTTCGGAGAATTTCTGGTCAAGATTTTCGCGCGGGATCGACACGAAGCGCGCCGCGCCATGCGCAGAGGTCGTGTTGATCGGCACCTGCCAGCCCTGCCAGCTGCGCGCGGAGACGCCCATCTCCTGCAGGCGCAGCGACATCAGGCCGGCGGTGATATTCTCACCCGAGGAGACCACGGCGTCGTATTCGCGCGCATCGTAGAGCGGCGACGTGGTCTCGACCCAGTTGACGAGTTCGTTGGTCTTGCCCGACATCGCGGAGACGATCACGATGACATCGTAACCGCGCTCGACTTCACGCTTCACCTTTTCGGCGGCGTTTGCGATCCGGTCGAGATCGGCGACGGAAGTGCCGCCGAATTTCATCACCAGAATGGGCATGGAAATCCCCCTTGGGCAGAGTCGCGCCTCTGCTAGCTCAAGCCGTTGGGGCACGCAAGAGATTTGGCGTTTCAGGGCCTGCAGATCGGCTCGGGGGCGCTGCCCCTCTTCGCGTTCGCGAACTCACCCCGGGATATTTGGAAAGAGCGAAAAGGGTCAGTTCGTCTTGCGAGTCGACAGGAAGGGCAGCGGCAGAACCGGGAGCCCGTCCTCGAGCATCTTGCGCGCGTCGTCGAGTTTCGCCTCTCCGTGGATCGCGCGTTTCCTGGCGGTGCCCTCGTGCATCGCGCGCGCTTCGGTAGCGAAGTTCATGCCGACGTAATCGGAGTTCTTCTCGATCTCGCGACGCATCGCGGCAAGAGCCTGCTCGGCCTCGGAATGCGGCTGCGAGAGGGGGCGTTCAGGCGCGCCCTCCTGCGCTTTGCGTGTCTGCGCGACGGGCGGCGCCATCAGCGACTTCTCGACGTTTTTCGAGCCGCAAACCGCACATTCCAGCTGGCCTGCGGATTTGAGCGCCTCGAACCCGGAGGCCGAGGGAAACCAACTGTCGAAGCGGTGCTCATTCTCGCATTGCAGCGTATAACGGATCATCTCTGCATCTCCCGAATGGGTAAGCAAATAGGCTATTTAACCCGCGATGCAAGCATATTGGCGCAGGTCATAGACGCGCGATGAGCGCGGTTGCGATGCTTTCGACATCGGCTGGCGGCCCAAGCGCCGCCCGCGCGGCGCGCGCCATTTCCGCCTGTTCGTCGGCGTCGAGCGTGGCGAACGCAGCGGCGAGATCCGACTCGGTCGCGCAAAGCCGCGCGCCGCCTGCCGCGTCGAGTGCGGCATAGGCTGCGGCGAAATTCGCGACATCCGGACCATGCAGCAAAGCGCAGTCGAAGCTCGCCGGTTCATAGGGGGTATGACCGCCCTTTTCGACAAGCGAGCCGCCCACGAAGCACAGGCCCGCGCTCGCATACCAGCGGCCCATTTCGCCCAGCGTATCGGCCAGATAGACCTCCGCGGTCGGGGGTCCGTCCTTCGAGCGGGTGGTATGACGCAGCCCGGCCTTGGCGATCAGAGCTGCGATCTGGGGCGCACGGCGGGGATGGCGCGGGGCGAGGATCAGGCGCAGGCCCGGTCGGTGCGTGCGCGCCTTCGCAAAGGCGGCGAGGATCGTCGCGTCTTCCCCCTCATGGGTCGACGCGGCCAACACCGTGTCGCTGCGCGGCCAGTCGAGCGGCACGCCCGGTGCGACGGTTATCGAGGTCTTGAGGTTGGCGGGGGGCATCAGCCGCTCTTGCGGCAGGCCAAGGTCGAGGAACCGCGCCTCGGACCCCGCATCCTGCGCCGAGAGCGCGGTGATCTGCGCCACCATCGGCTGCGCGATGCCAATCTTCGCCCAGCGCGCCGCCGAGCGGGCCGACATCCGGGCACCGATCACAAAGATCGAACGCTGTGCATCGGCCATCAGCGCCATGCGGTTCGGCCACAGCTCGTTCTCGATCACGACCAGCGCGCGGGGGGCATGGCGCGACAGGAACCGCCGCAGCACCGCACGATGGTCAAGCGGCGCCATACGGATCGCGATGCGGGCATCGTTCCAGCCCTGCCCCAGCGCGCGCGCCGTCACCGTGTTCACCGTCACCAACAGCTGCAACGCAGGATCGGCGGCCAGCAGCGCTTCGATCAAAGGCTTGGCGGAGGTCAGTTCACCATTCGAGGCCGCGTGCAGCCACAATCGTCCCGGCGCGGCCTCCCCACCGCCCAACCGCTCCAACAAAGCGACCCGGCTTTCGCGTCCGCGCAGAACGCGCCAGAGCAACGCCGCCAGAACAGGCAGGCTCGCGATACTGACGAGAAGGCGGTAAAGGACCATGAAAGGCTCCGGCGAGATTTGCGTCATAGAACGGATCACCCCCCTCACAGGCAAGCCCCTCCTTGCGTTTTCGCAAAGCGACTTTGCGCGAATGAACGGTCCATGGCCTTGTTTCCCGGACGGCAGCTTGCGAAAGTCCTGCCCGGAGGCGCAGTTCGGGAGGGGCTTATGGAGCAATACGATTACATCGTGGTCGGGGGCGGCAGCGCAGGCTGCGTTCTGGCCAACCGACTGTCGGAGAACCCCAAGCACAAGGTGCTGCTGCTGGAGGCCGGCGGGCGTGACAACTACCACTGGGTCCACATCCCCGTCGGTTATCTCTATTGCATCGGCAACCCGCGCACCGACTGGGGTTTCAAGTCGAAAGCCGAAGCCGGACTGAACGGGCGCGAACTGCTCTATCCACGCGGGCGCATCCTCGGCGGCTGCTCCTCGATCAACGGCATGATCTACATGCGCGGCCAGGCCCGCGATTACGACATGTGGGCGCAGGCGGGCAACCCCGGCTGGGGCTGGGACGACGTGCTGCCGCTGTTCAAGAAGCAGGAAGATTTCTATCGCGGCGAGAGCGACCTGCATGGCGCTGGCGGCGAATTGCGGGTCGAAGAAGCCCGCGTGCGCTGGGAGATGCTCGATACTTTTCTCGAGGCCGCCGAAGAGGCCGGGTTCCCACGCACCGACGATTTCAACACCGGCACCAATGAGGGCGGCGGCTATTTCCACGTCACTCAGAAATCCGGCTGGCGCTGGAGCGCGGTGAAAGCCTTCCTGAAACCCGCGATGCAACGCCAGAACCTGCGGATCGAGACCAACGCGCAGGTCGAGAAGCTCCTGATCGAAGAGGGGCGCGTAATCGGCATCCGCTACAACCAGAACGGACAGAGCCACGATGTGAAGGCGGGCGAGACGGTGCTCTCGGCGGGCTCGATCGGCTCGGTCCAGATCCTCGAGCTCTCGGGAATCGGGCGCGGCGACGTGCTGTCCCAGCACGGCATCACCCCGGTGGCCGAAGTGAACGGTGTGGGCGAGAACCTGCAGGACCACCTGCAACTGCGCGTGATCTACAAGGTCTCGGGCGTCAAGAGTCTCAACACCATGGCCTCGACCCTCTGGGGCAAGGCGAAGATCGGGATGGAATATGCGCTGTTCCGCTCGGGGCCGATGTCGATGTCGCCGTCGCAGGTGGGCATCTTCACCCGCAGCTTCCCCGAGAAGGAGACGCCCGATCTGGAGTATCACGTCCAGCCGGTCAGCCTCGACAAGTTCGGCGACGCGGTCCACGCTTTCCCCGGCATGACGGCGAGCGTGTGCAACCTGCGCCCCGAGAGCCGCGGCCATGTGCATATCACCTCGCCCGATTTCCGCGCCCATCCCGAAATCGCGCCGAATTACCTCTCGACCGAGGGCGACCGCCGCGTCGCCGCCGAAGCGATCCGGCAGGTCCGCCGTGTCGCCTCGCAACCGGCCTTCGCGAAATACAAGCCCGAGGAATATAAGCCCGGCCCGGACTATCAGACCGAAGCTGAGCTGGTGAAAGCCGCGGGCGATATCGGCACCACGATCTTCCATCCCGTCGGCACTTGCCGGATGGGGCCTGATGACGGTGCCGTGGTCGATCCGCGGCTACGGCTGAAAGCGCTGAAAGGGCTGCGCATCGCGGATGCCTCGGTGATGCCGACGATCACCTCGGGCAACACCAACGCACCGACGATGATGATCGCCGAAAAGGCGGCGCAGATGATCCTTGAGGACGCGAAGGGCTGAGAAGCTGCTCTCGCCTAGTGGTACGTAGGGGGGGCGCTGCCCCCGCTCCTTCGGAGCCCCCCGGGATATTTTCGACAAGAGGAAGCGAAGCTACCTTTCTCTTGGTCTAAATATCCCCGCCGGAGGCATTCGACGGAAAACAGAGGCGCGGCGTCGCGATCACTTGGCGATGCGGGCGACAAGCTCCTCGCGCAGAACGCCCTCATCGGTGCCGGTGTCCCGGGCAAGGCGCTTCAGCCCAAAATGGACGCGGGCGATTTCCTGATAATAGCTGGTGAAGGCGTAGTTCACCGCAGCGCCCGCGACTGCGCCCAGAAGCGGGGCGGCCTGGGCGGCGAGTTTCTGACCCAGCACGATCGACAGGCGAGGCGCGACCTTTGCGATCAGCGACTTCATGCTCGACCCGGTGATCGTCGCGCGCGCGGCGAGGAAGCTCAGATCCATCCCGTCATCATCCTCGAGCGGCCCGGCAGATGCGAAGACCCGCAGACATTCGAGCCGCACTTCCTCGGAGGCCGGGTCAAAGCCGTGTTCGGCGGCGATGCCCTGTATGGCGCGCAGTAGCATCGTGACCGTGAAGGGCAACTCGGCGAGCGAACTGCCCAGACCGCCGACGCCGCCTGCGGCCCCCATTGCGGTGGTCAGCGTGCGGTTCATCCAGTCGGGCCGGTCCGCGACGATTCCGCGCGAGCGCTCGGCGGCTGTCATCGCGCCCGAAAGCGCGCGCTCGGTCGCCCCATCCAGCCCATTACGGACCGGCGTGGGCAATTTGCCGAGCAGCCCTTCGGCGGAACCTCCGACATAGCCGATCAGCTGCATCACCAAGCCGCCCGCAGCGCGGTGGCGTTTCGCGAGGGTGTCGAGCTGGCCCAGAATCGCAGGGTCGCTTACGGGGGGAAGAATATCTGCCATCATCGCCTCCTTGCCTTTTCCAGATATGGGGCGGCGGGAGCGCTTCGGCAATCAGTCGTCTTTCTCGACCTGACCGTGCACGCCCTCCCAGGCACCGGGCACCAGTTCGAGCCCCAGAACGCGGTCGGGATTGGTTGGCGGCGGCATCTCGACATCTTCGAGCTTTGAAAAGCCAAAGCGCTGGTAATAGGGCGCGTCCCCCACCAGCAGCACACGCTCCCAGCCGAGATCGGCGGCGCGCGAGAGGCTTTCGTGCATCAGAATTCCGCCCAGGCCTTCGCCCTGCCGCGTCGGGTGGACCGCGATCGGCCCGAGCAGCAGGACGCGCTTGCCGCCGACCCGCACCGGCCAGTAGCGGATTACGGCGGCAAGGATGCCGTCCTGACGCAGCGTGAGGCAAAGCTCCCGGACCGGATCGACGCCGTCGCGAAGGCGATAGGAGGACAGCGCCGTGCGGCCCGGCGCGAAGCAGAGGTCGTAGAGCGCCTCGACCTCCCACCAGTCCTCTGCCGTCTCTTGCGCGAGCTCGTGCATCGCTGCCCCTTTCAGGCTGCCCCTTTCCTGCGCGGTAGCACGCGCTAAGTTCGGGATCAAACAGGAGAAAGCATGTTCTATCGCACCTCGGATGGCCACCCGCTCGCGCATAACCCGTTCAACTCCATCGTCGCCCCGCGCCCGATCGGCTGGATTTCGACGCGCAGCGAGATGGGCGACAATCTCGCGCCCTATTCCTTCTTCAACGCGGTCGCCTACACGCCGCCGCAGGTGATCTTCGCCTCGACCGGGGTGAAGCCCGATCGCGACGGCACGAAGGACAGCGTCTCGCAACTGCGCGAGGCGGGGGTGTTCTGCGCCAATCTCGTGACCTATGCGCTGAAGGACCAGATGAACGCCTCCTGCGCCAACTATCCCGCGGGCACCGACGAATTCGCCGAATGCGGGATCGAGAAGGCGGAATGCGAGACCATCGACTGCCCGCGCGTGGCGGCGGCGCCCGCCTCGCTCGAATGTCGCGTCGTGCAGGTCATCAAGCTCTTGGGCGAGGGCAATTACCTCGTCCATGGCGAGGTCACTGGCATTCACATCGCGGATGATTGCCTCAAGGACGGGCTCTATTCGCCGCCCGACCGTCTGGTGCGGCTCGGCAATCGCGGCGATTACGCCGCCGTGTCGGAAACCTTCGAGATGTTGCGGCCTAAGCTCTGACCCGCGCGCGGATCCGGCTGCGGCGGCCTTCGACCAACGTGTAGAGGCCGCTCGCCACGATCAGCGCCGCGCCGAAGATCATGGCGGTGTCAGGCCGCTCGCCGAACACGACCGCCCCGAGGATCAGCGCGAAGATCAGGCGGGTGTAGCGGAAGGGCGTGATGACCGAAACCTCGCCCATACGCATCGCTTTCGTCAGCGACCAATAGGCGAGGCTGCCGAAGGCCACCGCGCCGGCCACATCGCGCAGCGAAACAAGATCGGGCGTCGTGACGCCGCCGAAGATCAGAAGGATCAGTACGCCGGTCGGGATCAGCATCATGAAGCCGTAGAAGCTGAGCTGGAAATTCGACAGGACCGGCGGGCAGGCGCGCGTCGCCAGATCGCGCCCCGCAAAGCCCAGCATGCCCAGAACGGTCCAAAGGGCAGCCGGAACGAAACCTTCGAGGCCGGGGCGCAGCACGATCAGCACGCCGATGAACCCGATCCCCACCGCGACCCAGCGCCGGATGCCGACACGCTCGGAAAACACCACCGCCGCGCCCGCGACGACGACGAGCGGTGTCGCCTGCAGGATGGCGGAGGCGTTCGAGAGCGGCGTCAGCGCGATCCCCAGCGTATAGCCGAGACGCCCCACCACTTCGAGCGCGAGCTTGATCAGGAGCGGTTTCGAGGCGAGCGCCGGATGCAGCAGCCGCTGACCGCGCGCGGTGATAAGTACGCCGAAGACCGCCATCCCGCCGAGGCCGAACAGCATCAGCACCACGCCCACCGCGAGATGGGTCGAGGCGGATTTGACGAACATGTCTTCCATCGCGAAGGCCGCCATCGCTATGACCATCAGCACCGAGCCGCGCAGGTTTTCCATAAATTCTCTCCCGTGAGGGCTCCCATTTCCCTCGCTCATCGGCGATAGACCGCGCGGCAAGTGGCTGCAATCCCTCTTTCCTCCCGCGCGCCCGGGCCTTAGGCTCGCTGCGACGCGGAAAAGACAGGCGGAGGATGCGCGGAATGGACAGGATGATCGGGGTGATCGGCGGCTCGGGCGTCTATCAGATCAACGGGCTGGAAGGGGCCGAGTGGGTCACCGTCGAGACACCTTTCGGTGCGCCCTCCGACCAGGTGCTGACCGGCAGCCTCGATGGCGTGAAGATGGCTTTCCTGCCCCGCCACGGCCGCGGCCATGTCGAGACGCCGACCACCGTCCCCTACCGCGCCAATATCGCCGCGATGAAACAGCTGGGCGTGACCGATCTCGTCGCCGTCTCCGCCGTGGGTTCGCTGAAAGAGGCCTATGCGCCGGGCGATTTCCTGATTGTGGACCAGTATATCGACCGCACCTTCGCCCGCGAAAAGACCTTCTTCGGTCCCGGCATGGTCGGTCATGTCTCGGTGGCCCATCCCGTCTGTGCGGAGCTTTCGACCGCCTGCGCCGAGGCCGCGCGCAAGACCGGCGTCACCGTCCACGAGGGGGGCACCTATGTCGCGATGGAAGGCCCGCAATTCTCCACCAAAGCCGAGAGCGAGCTCTACCGCCAATGGGGCGCTGATGTGATCGGCATGACCGGCATGCCCGAGGCCAAGCTCGCCCGCGAGGCGGAGCTGCATTACGCCTGCGTCGCGATGATCACCGATTACGACTGCTGGCATCCCGATCACGATGCAGTGGACGTGGCGCAGGTCGTTGCCGTCGCGATGAAAAATGCCGATAAGGCGCGCGCTCTGGTCGCGGCCCTCCCGGGTCTGCTGAACGGGGCCGCGGGCGATTGCGCCACCGGCTGCACCCGCGCCCTCGACAGCGCGATCATGACCGCCCCCGACAAGCGCGCCCCCGAGATGGCGCGCAAACTGAAGAACATCGCGGGCCGCGTGCTCGAGCTCTGAGGATCCCATGAACGTCAAAGACTATATCCGCACCATCGCCGACTTCCCGCATGAAGGGATCATGTTCCGCGATGTGACCACGCTTTTCGCCGATCCGCGCGGCTTCCGCATGGCGATCGACCAGATGCTTCACCCGTGGGCGGGCCAGCAGATCGACAAGGTCGTGGGGCTGGAGGCGCGCGGCTTCATCATCGGCGGCGCGATCGCGCATCAGCTGTCGAAAGGCTTCGTGCCGATCCGCAAGAAGGGCAAGCTGCCCGGCCAGACGATTTCGCAGGCTTACCAGCTGGAATATGGCGAGGCGGTGATGGAGATGCATGAGGATGCGATCAAGCCCGGCGAGAAGGTTCTGGTCGTCGACGACCTTCTGGCCACCGGCGGCACCGCGCAGGCGGGCATCCAGCTGATCGAACGCGTGGGCGGCGAGATCGTGGGCCTCTCCTTCATCGTCGACCTGCCGGAACTGGGCGGGCGCAAACTGCTCGAAGACCGCGGCATGAATGTCAGCGTGCTCTGCGAATTCGAGGGGGCGTGAGCCCCCGTCCGGTCCCCGCCATTCTCGCCGTCGTGATCCGCGACGGACAGGCCCTGCTGGTGCAACGGGCCAACCCGCCCGATGCCGGGCTATGGGGCTTTCCCGGCGGCAAGGTCGAGCTTGGCGAAACGCTTCTCGCGGCGGCAGAGCGCGAATTGCTGGAGGAAACCGGCGTGCAGGCGCGGGCCACCCATGCCTTCAACGCGCTCGATGTACTTGCCCATGACGATGCGGGCGCGCTGGAGCATCACTTCGTGCTGATCGCGGTCGAATGTCAGTGGCAGGCCGGAGAGCCGGTCGCCGCCGATGACGCTCTGGATGCGCGCTGGGTCGATGTAGACCGGATGGAGAACGACCTTCCCCTAAGCCGCGATGTAGCACGGATCGCGCGGCAGGCCGCCGCGCTGGGGCCGCGTTGACGTCTTTCTTACGCAAATCGACCTAACCTGGCCGGGCCAGATGGTTCGGCTGCTTGCTATGACACGTGAACCAGAACGCCGCGCTCCGCCTGCTCTCCTGGCGGGGCGCGTTTCTCTTGGCCTTCAGCGCTCCGCCAGCACCGCGCCGGGGTTCAGGATGCCTTTCGGGTCCAGCGCCGCCTTGATCGCGCGCATCGCGGCCAGCTTGCCCGGATCGCCGTAGCGCTCCAGATCGCCCACCTTGAGCCGCCCGATCCCATGCTCGGCCGAGATCGAGCCGCCGAAACGGTCGACCAGATCATAGACCGTCTCGGGGATCGCACGGCGCAGGTTCTCGTATTCCTTGCGGTCGCGCCCCTCGGCGGGGAAGGCGTTGAAATGCAGATTGCCGTCGCCGACATGGCCGAAGCAGTTGATCCGGATATTGCCGAGGTCGAGAAGAGCGCCACGCGCCTCTTCGATGAAAACGGCCAGTTTCGGCAGCGGCAGCGAGATGTCGTGGCTCGATATCGACCCGATCCGCTTGTTCGCTTCCGGCAGGCTCTCGCGCAGCGACCACATCTGGGCGCGCTGGCTCTCGGAGCTTGCGATCACCCCGTCGCTGACCAGCCCCTCGGCGGCCTCGAACAGCTCCGCAAGCGCCTCTTCCGGGGTGAGCCCCTCGGGCAGACCGATCTCGATCAGCACCGACCAGTCGGGGCGCACCTCGAAAGGTTGATGTACTTCCGGTCCGACCTCGTCGAGGAAACGCAGCCCCTGCCCCGAGATCAACTCGAAGGCCGAGACACAGCCCGGCATCCGGGCCTCGGCCAGTTCCAGAAGTTCCAGCGCTGCGGCGGGGCTTTCAACAGCCATCATCGCCGTGCCGACCGCCGCCGGGCGCGGGAAGAGCCGCAGCGTCGCGGCCGTGATGATCCCGAGCGTGCCCTCGGACCCGATCAGCAGGTCCTTCAGATCGTAGCCGGTATTGTCCTTGCGCAGATGCTTGAGGCCGGAGATCACCGTGCCATCGGCCAGCACCGCCTCGACGCCCAGACACAGCTCGCGCGCGTTGCCATAGCGCAGTACGTTCACCCCGCCCGCATTGGTCGCCAGCACACCGCCGATCCGGGCGGAGCCCTGGCTCGCGATGGTCAGCGGAAACAGCCGCTCCACGCCTTCCGCCGCCTGCTGCGCCTCAAGCAGAGTCGCGCCTGCCTCGATCTCCAGCACATGGCCGCTGACCGCGCGAACCGCGTTCATTTTCTCGAGGCTCAGGATCACCGGCGCGGGGCCGTCCTCGGTGATCTGGCCGCCGACCAGCCCGGTGCCGCCGCCATAGGGCATCACAGCGACGCCCGCCGCGTGGCAGTGCCTCAGCACCGCCGCGACCTCTTCGGTCGACGTCGGCTTCACCAGCACCCCGCCGATACCGTGATAGCGCCCGCGCGGCTCTTCGAGATAGGCCGCCCCCGGCGCGCCGAGGCTCAGGCGCGGCACCGCCTCCCGCAGCGTCTCGACGAAACTTTCATCAGCGGCGGTACGCATCTCTGACTCCTTCGGCTTGGCTTAAGTATCCCGGGGGGCTGGCTGCGCCAGCGGGGGCAGCGCCCCCTCTGCCGTTCGCCCCGCAACATGTCGCGCGAACGCAGGCGCCCCTATCGGACATCCGTCCGTCCCCGGCGATCCGAGCGCAGGTTGGAATAGAGGACGTGATTGCGCCAGCGCCCGTTGATCTGCAGGTAGCTTTGCGCGACGCCCTCGTATTTGAAACCGGATTTCTCCAGAACCCCGCGCGAGGCCGCATTCTCGGGCAGGCAGGCCGCCTCGATCCGGCTGAGGTCGAGCTTGGTAAAGGCGTAATGCACGACGGCCTCGATCGCCTCGCGCATGTAACCCTGACGCGCGTGACGCTGGCCGATCCAATAGCCCAGCGTGCCCGCCTGCGCCGGTCCGCGCCGGATATTGTCGAGCGTGATCGCCCCGAGGAACGTCTCATCGCGGCGCGAGAACAGGAAGACGGGGACCGCGGTGCCATTCGCGATCGCGCGCGCGGCCCAGTAGACCCGGTTGGAGAAGGCCTTGCGCCCGAGATGGTCGGAGGACCAGCTCGGCTCCCACGGGGTCAGGAAGGCGCGGCTGTCCTCACGCAGGCTGGCCCACGGGCGATAATCCCCATGCTGCGGCGGACGAAGGATCATCCGATCCGTATCGATCCGCAGCTGACGACGGCGCGCGAACATCAGGCGGCGAGCCTTTCCCGCAATGCGCCCAGTTCGGGAGCATCCTTGACCGGACCGTAAAGCGCCATCGCGGTGCGACCACCGATCGCGAGCCGTTCCCCGAAATCGCGCACCGCGTCACGGGTGACGCTGTCGATCCGGGCCGAAGCCTCGTCGATCCCGGGCACCCGGCCCCAGATATAGAGGCTGCGCGCCATGCGTTCTGCGCGCGCCGAAGCGCTTTCCAGCCCCATCAGCAGACCCGCCTTGATCTGGGCGCGGGCGCGGGCGATCTCGACCTCGGTCATGTCTTCGGCCGCGCGTTTCAACTCGTCGATGGTCAGCTCGGCCAGACCGCGAATCTCGTCGCCCGACGTGCCCGCGTAGACGGTGAACATGCCGGTGTCCTCGTAGGCGCCGGCCTGCGAAAAGATCGTGTAGCACAGGCCCCGTTCTTCGCGGATCTTCTGGAACAGGCGCGAGGACATGCCCCCGCCCATCGCGACCGAATAGACTTGCGCGGTATATAGATCGGCGTCGCGATAGCTGGGCGCTTCGATGCCAAGCGCGAAATGCGCCTGTTCGAGCTGTTTGATCTCGCGCCGCTCGTTGCCAACCCATTTCGCCGGATAAGGCGCGGGGTTCAGCGCGGGGCGCAGGTCACCGAAGATATCCTCGGCGCGTTTCACGATCTCCGCGTGATCGACATTACCGGCCGCCGAGAGGATCATCTGATCCGGGCCGTAATGCTCGGACACGAAGCCGGACAGATCGTCGCGCGCGAAGCTGCGGACCTTCTCCGCCGGGCCGAGGATGGTGCGGCCCATCGGCTGATCAGGGTAAGCTGCCTCTTGCAGCCAGTCGAAAATCACGTCGTCGGGCGTGTCGAGCGATTGGCCGATCTCTTGCAGGATCACGCCGCGCTCCACCTCGATCTCACGCTGATCGAAGACCGGGTTCAGCAGGATGTCCGAAATAACGTCAAGTGCGAGCGGCACGTCTTCGGCCAGCACGCGGGCGTAATAGGCGGTCATCTCGCGCGAAGTATAGGCGTTGATATAGCCGCCCACATCCTCGATCGCTTCCGCGATCTGCAGCGCCGAGCGGGTCTTGGTGCCCTTGAACGCCATATGTTCGAGGAAATGTGCGATGCCGTTCTGCTCGGGGCGTTCGTGGCGGCCACCGGCAGTGATCCAGACGCCGATCGCGGCGGAGGCAAGGCCCGGCATCGTCTCGGTGATGATACGCAAGCCGTTCTTCAGGGTGGTCATTTCGATCATGTGCGGCGACGCTCCCGGATCAGCGCTTCAAGGTCGGCGAGGTCGTTCGGCACCCGGGTCACACGCTCCTCGCGGGTGAACAGGTCGGCCATGCGCGGCGGCAGGTCGGGGCGGATGCCCGTCGCCTCTTCCACGGCATCGGGGAACTTCGCGGGATGCGCGGTCGCGAGCGTGATCATCGGCGTGGCCGGGTCACGCGCGACGGCAGCTTTGCCCACGTTCACGCCGACCGCCGAATGCGGGCAAAGCAATTCGCCGGTTTCCTTGAGCGTATCGCCGATCTCTTCCATCGTGCGCGCCTCGCCGACCGAGCCGCTGTCGTAGATATCGCGCAGCGCACCGATCGCGTTTTCGGAGACGGTGAAGGAGCCTTCGGTTTTCAGCTCGTCCATCAGCTTCTCGATCGCGGCCCCGTCCTTGCCGTAGGCCCAGAACAGTGCGCGCTCGAAGTTCGAACTCACCTCGATATCCATCGACGGCGAGATCGAGGGCGTGACGCCCTGCTTGGTGTAATCGCCCTTCTCGAGGCAGCGATGCAGGATGTCGTTCTGGTTCGTCGCGATCACCAGACGCTCGACCGGCAAACCCATTTCCTTTGCGAGAAAGCCCGCGAAGATATCACCGAAATTGCCGGTGGGCACGGTGAAGGACACCTTGCGGTGCGGCGCGCCAAGCGCCACGGCGGAGGAGAAGAAATACACGATCTGAGCCAGCACGCGGGCGAAGTTGATCGAGTTCACGCCCGCCAGACCGACCTCGTCACGGAAGTCGAAATCGTTGAACATGTCCTTCAGCTTCGCCTGACAATCGTCGAAATCGCCATCGAGCGCGAGCGCGTGGACGTTGCCCTCGACGGGCGTCGTCATCTGGCGGCGCTGGACCTCGGACACCCGGCCATGCGGGAAGAGGATGAACACATCGACATTGTCGAGCCCGCGGAACGCCTCGATCGCGGCCGAGCCGGTATCGCCCGAGGTGGCGCCGACGATGGTGATCTTCTGATTGCGTTTTTGCAGTTCGATCTGGAACAGCTGTCCGATCACCTGCATCGCGAAATCCTTGAACGCGAGCGTGGGGCCGTGGAACAGCTCCAGCAGGAAGTGGTTCGGCGCCAGCTGCACCATCGGCGCGCGGGCGACATGGCCGAAGCCGGAATAGGCGCGGGAAATGGCGCCGCGCAGTTCCTTGTCCGAGAAGGTCTCGGAGACGAAGGGCTTCATCACGCGGAAGGCGATTTCCTCGTAGGGTTGCCCTGCGAGCGCGGCGATCTCGTCGGCTGAAAACTGCGGCACGGTCTCGGGCACGTAGAGCCCGCCGTCACGGGCAAGCCCCGTCAGCATCGCATCGCCGAAATTCAGAACCGGGGCTTTGCCCCGAGTGGAAACATAACGCATCGTCAATCCTCAGGCCTGTTGCCGCCTGATACGCCAGAGAAGAAAGATTGTCATCCCGGCCCAGACGATTGCGAGCAAAAACCAGGTGATCGCGTAGCCGAGGTGGTCGTTGGGGATGCCGGTGATCGTGACGGGGACCGGCGTTATGCCCTGCGCCGCGCCTTGGACGGTGCGGGCGACGATCAGGATCGGCTCGGTGCCGAGCTTCGCGGCCATCGCGGGCACGTCGCGGGCGAACCAGATGCCGGTCTTCGCGTCGGGCTTGGGGGTGTAGCCGTCGGTCTCTTCGGGCCAGTGCAGGTTACCGGTGACGGTCAGATCCGTTGCGGGGCGGTCGGCGCCCTTTTCGCCCTCGGGGATGAAGCCACGATCGAGCAGGATCTTGCGGCCCTGATCGGTCTCGAAAGCGTCGATGACCCGGTAGCCCGCGCCGACGCCCTTCTGGCCCGAAAGCACGAGGATCTCCTGGCCCGTCGTGCGCCCGCTTACCGTGACGGGTTCGTATTTCAGCGGCTTGGTGTCGGTGCCTTCAGGCGGCAGCGCCTGCGGCTGGCCTTCGATCTTGGCGGAAATCTCGGCCAGCATCGCCTCTTTCCAGCCAAGGCGCTGCACCTGCCAGATGCCGAGCGAGATCAGGATCGCGCAGCCGACGACGCCCAGCAGCAGCGGAAAGATATAGCGTTTCATCAAGCCTCCAAGAAAGCGGCGCGAGGGTCGCCCCCCGCGCCGATCTGCGCATTTTGCGTGTGATGGCCGGGGGCGCTTACGCGCTGCCCCAGATATAGATCGACGCGAACAGGAAGAGCCAGACCACATCGACGAAGTGCCAGTACCAGGCGGCGGCCTCGAAACCAACATGCTCGTTCTGGGTCATCTGGCCGCGCACGATACGCAGCAGGCAGACCAGCAGGAAGATCGTCCCGATGATCACGTGCGCCCCGTGGAAACCCGTCGCCATGAAGAAGTTGGCGCCGTAGATATTGCCCGCCAAACCGAAGGCCGCGTGGCTGTATTCGTAGGCCTGCAGCACCGTGAAGGACGCGCCGAGGATCACCGTGAGGATTAGCCCCTGCTTGACCTGGCTGCGGTCGTTCTCATGGACCAGAGCGTGGTGCGCCCAGGTTAGCGTCACGCCCGAAAGCAGCAGGATTACGGTGTTGATCAGCGGCAGGTGCCATGGATCGAAGGTAACGATGCCCTCGGGCGGCCAGACGCCATCCTTGAGCGGGCTCATCGGGCCCATCGGGTACATGGCGTGCTTGAAGAAGCTCCAGAACCAGGCCGCGAAGAACATCACTTCGGACATGATGAACAGGATGAATCCATAGCGCAGGCCGATCCGGACGACGGGCGTGTGATCGCCGGTCTCGCCTTCGTGGACTACGTCCGACCACCAGCCATACATGGTATAAAGCACCACGAGCAGGCCGCCGAAGAAGACGTAATGGGTGATGCTCTGCATCCAGAGCACCGCCCCGAAGAGCATGATGAAGCCACCAACGGCACCGAGGAAGGGCCAGATCGAGGGCGGTAGGATGTGGTAGTCGTGGTTCTTTGCGTGGGCCATGCGTCTCCCTCCGATGGCTAGTTGACCGTCTCCGTCTCCCTTTGACGGACCGAGGCGGTGTCTTCCGGCTCGGGAAGGTCGGTTTGATAGAAAGTGTAGCTCAACGTGATCGCGTGAATCCGCTTCGCATCCGCATCATCGACGATGCCGGGATCGACGAAGAAGCTCACCGGCATCTGCACCCTCTCCCCGGGTTGCAGCACCTGTTCGGTGAAGCAGAAGCACTGAATCTTGTCGAAATAGTAGCCGGCCACATCGGGCGAGACGTTGTAGCTCGCCGTGCCCGCGATGACGTGATCGGTCGGGTTGTAGGCCTCGTAGAAGGCCAGCCCGTTCTGGCCGATCTTCAGCTTCATCTCGGTCTGGACCGGCTTGAATTTCCACGGCATGCCCGGTGCCACGTTGGCGTCGAAACGCACGAGAATCTCGCGGTCGAGAACCTTGTCGGGCAGCACCTCGGCAGTGTTGGTCGTGCCGCCATATCCGGTGGTCTTGCAGAACCAGTTGTAGAACGGCACCGCAGCCCAAGCCCCTGCCCCCATCACGACGATCACCGCGAGCAGCGAGAGCAGCACGCGCGTATTCGACCGATCTGTGGGGCGCTGGGTCATTTCGAGGCGCCCTCCGCCGGCAGCACCGAGGCGCGCGGCTGGTGGTCGTAGGCTTCCATCTTCGAGCCGTTCTCGACCTTGACCACGGTCAGGCCGAAGACGATCGCGACGAACCCGAGAAGAACCGCTCCAAGCCCCACATTGCGGGTGAACCGGCGGATATGGAGGTCACTGTCCCGGGTGATTGCCATCGCTTACCAAGCTCCCAAACCGATATAGCTCAGCCCCGCTTCGGCCAGCAAAGCCGCGAAATGCGCGAAGAGGTAGATGAGCGAGAAATAGAAGAAGCGCTTTTCGACCGCGTATTTGTCGGCCTCCGCCTGCGCCTCGGTGCGGGCGTGAATCTCGATCGCGCCCTTGATGAAGAGCGCATTCATGATCAGCGCCGTCGCGAAATAGACCGGGCCGCCGATCGAGGTGAAACCGGTGCCGACAGCGATGGGGGCGAGAATGAAGGCGTAGAACAGGATGTTCTTGCGCGTCACCACCCGACCATGGGTCGAGGTCAGCATCGGCACTTTCGCCTCGTCGTAATCGGACTTCATGAACAGCGCGAGCGACCAGAAATGCGGCGGCGTCCAGAGGAAGACCAGCAGGAACATCGCCACGGATTCGATCGAGATGCCACCCGTCGACACGGCCCAGCCGATCATCGGAGGGAAGGCGCCCGCAGCGCCGCCGATCACGATGTTCTGCGGCGTCGCGCGCTTCAGCCACATCGTGTAGACGACGACATAGAAGAAGATGGTGAAAGCAAGGAACAGGCCCGAGAAGATATTCGTGGCCAGCGCCAGCATCACGCAGGAGATGCCCGAGAGCGCCAGCCCGAAGCCCAGCGCCTCGCGCTCAGAGATGCGGCCCGCCGGGATGGGACGACCGCGAGTGCGGCGCATGATCCGGTCGATATCCGCGTCATACCACATATTCAGCGCGCCCGAGGCGCCACCGCCCAGCGCGATGAACAGGATCGCGACGAAGCCCACGAAGGGATGCACCGGATTCGGCGCCACCACGAGACCGACGAAAGCGGTGAAGACCACCAGCGACATCACGCGCGGCTTCAGAAGCGCGATGTAGTCGCCGAACCGCGCCTCGTTGTCCTGTTGGCGAATATAGCTGATGTCACTCATGAAAGCGTTCCTCGGGTGTTATCGCACGATGTATTCAGTTCTGTGCGACCCGAACCGCCCCATCCGTCTCGACCGAGGCGAAGTCATTCTTCGCACGCTCGAGCCAGTTAGCGTAAACTTCCGGTGAGACAACTTTGACCACAATGGGCATGTAAGCGTGGTTGGTGCCGCAAAGCTCCGAACACTGGCCGAAATACACACCTTCTTGATCGGCCTTAAACCACAATTGCGCGATCCGGCCCGGCACGGCGTCCTGCTTCACCGCGAAGGCCGGCACGGTCCAGCTGTGAATCACGTCCGCGCCAGTGACTTGCACGACGATCGTCTTGCCTTTCGGCACCACCATCGCGTTGTCAGCTGCCAGCAGGTATTCGTCAGGTGCATAGCCATGCTCTTCGAGGTCTTCCTTCGCGAGCAGAAGCGAATCGAACGAAATGCCCTCATCGGGGTATTCGTAGCCCCAGTACCACTGGTAACCGGTGACCTTCACAGTGATGTCGCCCTCGGGAATTTCCTGCTGGTTCCACAGCGCGGGCAACGAGAAGGCCCCGATCGCCACGAGGATCACGATCGGCACGAAGGTCCAGGTGATCTCGAGAGGCGTGTTATGGGTGAAGCTGCGCGGCGTCGGGTTGGCGCGGCTGTTGAAGCGCAGCAGCGAATAGATGATCAGGGCGAAGACCAGAACGCAGATCGCGGCGATGATGACCAGAAGCATATGGTCGAGCCATTGCTGGTCTTCCGCGAGGTTGGACGACGCTGGCTGGAACCCCGTCCCGCCCAGATGCGGCTTACCGATTACCGGCAGCCCCTTGATCATGTCCTGAGCCGAGGCCTGCCCGGCGACGAGCGTCGACAGAACAGCCGACGTGACAGCGGCCGCGATACCGCGGCCCTTGCTTGCAAAGCGCATAAGTCCCATGTCTCCCTTTTGGCGGCGTTTCTCCCTGCCGCCCGACGGCGTCCGGCTCTCCCAAACCGTTCACCGTTGCGTGTTCTCACTTTAAAATCATATTGGGAGGATGGCGCAAGCAAAAGCTGCGACATTTTGGCAATTTTGATCGCTATCCGAGGAGAGACGATGACCCAGCCCGACCGTTTCGCGCCATTCGAGGACAAGCTCGACAAGGACCGCGCCCTGCAATTGCTGCGCGAGGCGACCGCGGGGGCCGAGGATGGCGAGTTGTTTCTAGAACAGCGTCGGTCCGAGGCGCTCGTGTTCGATGACGGGCGGGTCAAGACCGCCTCTTACGACGCCTCCGAAGGATTCGGCCTGCGGGCGGTGAAGGGCGATGTCGCGGGCTATGCCCATTCGACCGAGATTTCCGAAGCCGCGCTGAAGCGGGCGACCGAAACTGCGCGGCTGGCCGTGGGCGACGGCGGCGGAACGATGGCGCCCCCGCCCAAAGGCACGAACCTGCATCTATATAGTGATACCGATCCGGTCTCCGACACGCCCTTCGCGGCGAAGATCGACATACTGCGCGAGATCGACGCCTTCGCCCGCGACCTCGACCCGCGCGTCGTGCAGGTCTCGGCCTCGATGGCGGCGAGCCTGCAGGAGGTCTTCATTCTTCGGCCCGAGGGCGGGTTGGTCTCGGATATCCGCCCGATGGCGCGGATCAACATCTCGGTGATCGTGGAAGAGAACGGGCGGCGCGAGTCCGGCGGTCATGGTGGCGGCGGACGCTTCGGACTGTCGGGCCTGATCGAACCCGCGCATTGGCAACCCGTCGCGCGTGAGGCGCTGCGCATCGCGCTGGTGAACCTGCGCGCAGAACCAGCGCCAGCGGGCGTTATGGATGTGGTGCTTGGCCCGGGCTGGCCGGGTGTGCTGTTGCACGAAGCAGTCGGGCACGGGTTGGAAGGCGACTTCAACCGCAAGAAATCTTCGGCCTTCGCCGGGCTGATGGGCCAGCAGGTCGCCGCGAAAGGGGTCACCGTGCTTGATGACGGCACGATCCCCGATCGGCGCGGTTCGATCACGATTGACGACGAGGGCACGCCCTCGGGCAAGAACGTGCTGATCGAGGACGGCGTGCTCGTAGGCTACATGCAGGACCGCCAGAACGCGCGGCTGATGGGCGTCGAGGCCACCGGCAACGGGCGGCGCGAGAGCTTCGCCCATGCCCCGATGCCGCGGATGACCAATACTTATATGCTCGGCGGCGATGCCGATCCGGGCGAGATCCTCGCCGATCTGAAGGACGGCATCTATGCGGTCGGCTTCGGCGGCGGTCAGGTCGACATCACCAATGGCAAGTTCGTCTTCAACTGCACCGAAGCCTATCGCGTGAAGAACGGTGTCGTAGGCGCACCAGTAAGAGGTGCGACGCTGATCGGCGACGGGCCGACCGCGATGCAGCATATCCGCGCCATCGGCAACGACCTCGCCCTCGACCCCGGCATCGGCAATTGCGGCAAGGCGGGGCAATGGGTACCGGTCGGCGTCGGCCAGCCGACCCTGATGATCGGCGGCCTCACGGTGGGCGGCTCGGCGGCGTAATCGTTTCCGACAGATACGGGCGGAACGGTCCATGAAGACCGCTTCGCCCGCGCGATCAGAAGCTACAAATCGGCGACGCCGAAAATTTGCAGTCAAAACGCAGAAAATTCCTTCCAAACGCCGCGCACACCGAGTTTTGGTAACAACTTATTAAGAATAACACGGCAAGAAGGGTGGGCGATTGAGGCGGAGGGCCGGATGGAAACAGATTTGTTTTCTTACCCCACCCCCTTCACCCCACCCACCACGGAAGAAGACGAACTATCTGCTCTTCGCCTCATTCGCTCCCGACGTGTCGGGCCCACAACTTTTCACAGATTGATCGGCGAACATGGCTCCGCGACGGCAGCGCTCGCGGCCCTGCCAGAGGTCGCACGCGCGGCGGGCGTCACCGATTACACCCCTTTCCCCGAGAAACAGGCCCGCGCAGAGATCAAGGCGGGCAAGGCCGCAGGGGCGCTGCTCCTGATTCATGGAGGGCCTGACTATCCCCCCGCGCTTGCGCAGATCGACGATGCGCCACCCGTGCTCTGGGCGCTTGGCCAGCCGGAGCTGCTCACCCGCCCGATGATCGCGCTAGTCGGTGCGCGCAACGCGTCCTCGCTGGGGCTGCGCATGGCGAAGCGGTTGAGCGAAGGTCTGGGCGAGGCGGGCATCTGCGTGGTCTCCGGGCTGGCGCGCGGGATCGATGCCGCCGCCCATGAGGCCGCCCTGCTCACCGGGACGATCGCGGTGCAGGCGGGTGGAATCGACGTGATCTACCCGCAGGAGAACACGACGCTTGCCCGACAGATCGCGGAGACCGGGCTGCGGCTGACCGAAGCCCCGCCCGGCACGCAGCCGCAGGCGCGCCACTTCCCTGCGCGCAACCGGATTATCTCGGGGCTCAGCGCCGGCGTCGTCGTGGTCGAAGCGGCCCTGAAATCCGGCAGCCTGATCACCGCGCGCGATGCGCTCGATCAGGGGCGCGAGGTAATGGCCGTCCCGGGACACCCGATGGACGGGCGCGCGGGCGGCTGCAACGCGCTGCTCCGCGACGGCGCGACATTGGTGCGCGGGCCCGAGGACGTGCTGGCCGCGCTCAATGCGCGGAGAGCGACCGTCGCCCGGACCGCACCCGAACCCAGCCCCCGGCGTTCGTCCGGAAAGCCAGCTCCGGAACCTGCCGATCTGGGCACGAAGATCCTCGAACGGCTCGGCCCCTCCCCCACCGCCGAGGATCAGGTGATCCGCGATCTCGACGTGCCGGCGGCGGCCTTTTCACAGGCCCTCACCGCACTCGAAATCGAGGGCCGAATAGAGCGCCATCGCGGCGGGCTGATCAGCCGCCCGGTTTAAGGCCTGCGGGATTTCCTCAGCGCCAGGGTGCATTGACAATCCCCACCAAACCCCCACATGTTCCGCGCCCAGACCCTTTAGCGCTGAATAGTGAGGACCTTATGGCCGTTGTCGTCGTCGAATCCCCTGCCAAGGCCAAGACGATCAACAAGTATCTAGGGTCCGATTACACCGTTCTTGCCTCCTTCGGTCACGTCCGCGATCTGCCTCCGAAAGACGGTTCGGTCGATCCCGAGCACGATTTCGAGATGAAATGGGAAGTCGCTAGCGACTCGAAAAAGCACATCAAGGCGATCACCGACGCGCTGAAAGATGACGACACGCTGATCCTCGCAACCGACCCCGATCGCGAAGGCGAAGCCATCTCGTGGCACCTGCAGGAAGCGCTGGAGAAGAAGCTCAAGGGCAAGAACGTCTCCCGCGTCACCTTCAACGCGATCACCAAGACCGCAATCCAAGAAGCGATGAAGCATCCGCGCGATGTCGATGCCCCGCTGGTGGAGGCCTATCTCGCCCGCCGCGCACTCGATTACCTCGTGGGCTTCAACCTCTCGCCGGTTCTCTGGCGCAAGCTGCCTGGCGCGAAATCGGCGGGCCGTGTCCAGTCGGTTTGCCTGCGCCTCATCGTCGAGCGCGAGATGGAGATCGAAGCCTTCAAACCGCGTGAATACTGGACGGTGAAGGTGATCCTGACGACGCCGCGCGGTCAGGAATACGAAGCGCGCCTGTCGGTTCTCGGCGGCAAGAAGCTCGAGAAATATGACCTCGAGAACGAGACCGCAGCCGAGATGGCGGTGCAGGCGATCACCTCGCGCGATCTCAGTGTGACCTCGGTCGAGGCGAAGCCCGCCAACCGCAACCCCTACCCGCCCTTCATGACCTCGACGCTGCAGCAGGAAGCCAGCCGCAAGTTCGGCTTCGGTGCGCGCGCCACGATGTCGGCGGCGCAGCGTCTCTACGAGGCGGGGCACATCACCTATATGCGGACCGACGGCATCGACATGGCCCCCGAGGCGGTGATGCAGGCGCGCGATGCGATCAAGGACAAGTTCGGCGACAGCTACGTCCCGAAAAGCCCGCGCATGTACAAGAACAAGGCGAAGAACGCGCAGGAAGCGCACGAATGTATCCGCCCCACGGATATGTCGAAATCGCCCGACAAGCTGAAGCTCTCCGACGATCAGTGGAAGCTGTATGATCTGATCTGGAAACGCACGATCGCGTCGCAGATGGAAGCGGCCCGGTTCGAGCGGACGACCGTTCTCGTCGGCTCCGGCGACGAACAGGTAGAATTGCGCGCGACCGGCTCCGTCGTTGTGTTCGACGGCTTCCTGAAAGTCTACGATCAGGGCCGCGACGACGATGAGGGCGAGGACAGCAACCGTCTGCCGCAGATCCACGAGGGCGAAGAGGCGAAGAAGGGCGACATCACGCCCGAGCAGCACTTCACCCAACCGCCGCCGCGCTACACCGAGGCGACCTTGGTCAAGCGGATGGAAGAGCTCGGCATCGGGCGCCCCTCCACCTATGCCTCGATTGTCACGACGATTCAGGATCGCGGCTATGTCCGCAAGGACAAGAACCGCCTGATCCCGGAAGATACCGGGCGCTTGGTGACGGCCTTCCTGTCGAACTACTTCAAGCGCTACGTGGAATACGATTTCACCGCCGATCTGGAAGATCAGCTCGACGATATCTCCGCAGGCGATCGCGACTATAAGGAAGTGCTCAAGCGCTTCTGGCGTGATTTCTCGGCAGCTCTGGAAGAGACGTCGGAGCTGCGGATCTCGGAAGTGCTCGACAAGATCGACGAGGTTCTGGCGCCGCATCTCTATCCGCCGCGCCCCGACGGGTCGGACCCGCGCATCTGCCCGCTTTGCGGCAGTGGCAAGCTGCACCTGAAGACCGCGCGCTCCGGCGGGGCCTTCATCGGCTGCGGCAACTATCCCGAATGTCGTTTCACCCGGCCTCTGTCGGCGCCCGAGGGCGACGATGAGGTTCAGGCACTCGACGGCAAGGTGCTGGGCTATGACGAGGAGCAGGCGATCACGCTGCGTGTCGGACGTTTCGGCCCTTACGTCCAGAAGGGCGAGCCGACCGAGGATGTGCCGAAACCCCCTCGCGCTTCGCTGCCCAAGGGTTGGAAACCCGAAGAAATCGACCTCGAAAAGGCGCTGCTGCTCTTGAGTCTGCCGCGCGAGATCGGCCCGCACCCCGAGGACGGCGAGTTGGTCGAAGCCGGGATCGGCCGCTACGGGCCCTACGTCAAGAAAGGCCGCATCTACGCGAACCTGCCGGAAGTGGACGAGGTCTTCACCATCGGCATGAACCGCGCCGTGGAAGTGATCGCCCAGAAAGCCGCCAAGGGCGGGCGCGGTGCCGCCGCGAAACCGCTCAAGGAGTTGGGCGAACACCCCGAGGGCGGCCCGATCGCGGTCATGCCGGGGCGCTACGGTCCCTACGTCAAATGGGGCAAGATCAACGCGACCCTGCCGAAAGAGCTTGAACCGGAAGCCGTCACGCTTGAAGACGCGCTTCCGCTGATCGAGGCGAAGGCGGCCAAGAAGGGCGGCACGAAGAAGAAAGCCGCGCCTAAAAAAACGACCGCGAAGAAGTCCGCGGCCAAGAAACCGACCGCCAAGAAGACCGCCGCGAAGAAACCCGCGGCGAAAAAGACGGCGGCCAAGAAGACCGACGAGGAGTGAGGCGCCCGCGCCCACTTCGTCTTGATGAAAAAATCCCGGGGGAGCGCGACAGCGCGGGGGCAGAGCCCCCTCCCGGCGCGCTCGCGCGCGAAGTTGACCCCAACACACCACCCTCGCCGCATCGCAGCAATTGACTCCCCTCCGCCCCGGCGTCATCTTCACGCGCATATGAGCGGAGGATATCCATGAACAAGATTTACGGTTCCGCGAAGGAGGCTCTCGACGGGCTTCTCTTCGACGGAATGCTGATCGCGGCAGGCGGCTTCGGCCTCTGCGGCATCCCTGAAATGCTGATCGACGCGCTGGTCGAGAGCAAGGTCAAGGACATTACCGTCGCGTCGAACAATTGCGGCGTGGACGGGTTCGGCCTCGGCAAGCTGCTCGACACGAAGCAGATCAAGAAGATGATGTCGTCTTACGTGGGCGAGAACGCCGAGTTCATGCGCCAGTATCTGAGCGGCGAACTCGAGCTGGAATTCAACCCGCAGGGCACTCTGGCAGAGCGCATGCGCGCCGCCGGCCACGGCATCCCCGGCTTCTACACCAAGACCGGCTACGGCACCCAGATCGCCGAAGGCAAAGAGGTGAAGGTGTTCAACGGCGAGCACTACATCCTCGAAGAGGGCATCTTCGCTGACGTCTCCATTGTGAAGGCGTGGAAAGCGGATGAGACCGGCAACGCTGTGTTCCGCAAGACGGCCCGCAACTTCAACCCACCGGCGGCGATGTGCGGCAAGGTCTGCGTGATGGAAGTCGAAGAGATCGTGCCCGTGGGCTCGCTCGACCCTGACTGCATCCACCTGCCCGGCATCTACGTGCACCGCCTGATCCAGGGCGAACATGAGAAGCGCATCGAGAAAGTCACCACCCGCGAAAAGAAGGAGGCCTGACCCATGGCATGGGATAGAAATCAGATGGCCGCCCGCGCGGCGCAGGAGCTTGAAGACGGCACCTATGTGAACCTCGGCATCGGCATCCCGACGCTGGTCCCGAACTTCATCCCCGAGGGCGTGCACGTCACGCTGCAATCGGAGAACGGCATGCTGGGCATGGGCCCCTTCCCCTATGAGGGCGAAGAGGATCCCGACCTGATCAACGCTGGCAAGCAGACGATCACCGAACTGCCCAACACGGTCTATTTCGACAGCGCGATGAGCTTTGGGATGATCCGTGGCGGCAAGATCGCAATGGCGATCCTCGGCGCGATGGAAGTGGCCGAGAATGGCGATCTGGCGAACTGGATGATCCCCGGCAAGCTGGTGAAGGGCATGGGCGGCGCGATGGACCTGGTGGCGGGCGTGAAGCGAGTCATCGTCGTGATGGATCACACCAACAAGCATGGCGACAGCAAACTGCTGAAGGAATGCACCCTGCCGCTGACCGGCACCGGCGTCGTCAACCGCATCATCACCAATCTCGGTGTCCTCGATGTGGTCGAGGGCGGGCTGAAGATCGTCGAATGCGCCGAGGGCGTCACCGAGGACGAGATCCGCGAAGCGACCGAGGCGACGATCGTCAACTGATCGCCTCCATAGGTTAGTTACGGAAAGAGCGGCCTTCAGGGGCCGCTCTTTGCCATTTGGGTGACCCGGAAAACGCAACCGTCGCTCACCAGCTGCGGGCGCGTCGCACAGAGCCCCCGCGCCACGTTCCACGCCGCCAGCACCTTAGGCACGTAGTCGCGCGTCTCCGCATAGGGCGGCACGCCGTCATTGCGCTTCACCGCGTTCTCGCCCGCGTTGTAGGCGGCGATGACCATCAGCGGATCGCGGTCGAATTCCTTCATCAGCCAGTCGAGATAGCTCACCCCGCCCGCGATGTTCTGCGCCGGGTCCTTGCTGTCTTCGACGTCGAACCGCTCTGCGGTCGCTGGGATCAGCTGCATCAGCCCCACGGCCCCTGCATGGCTTTGCGCGTCATGCCGCCCGCCCGATTCCACCGCGATCATCGCCAGCACCAGCGCTGGCGAGACCTCGGTCCCGATGGTCGAACGCAGGATATCGGTGCCATGCGCCCGTGCGATCTTCGCCAGATCGTTGAGCCGCGGCTCGCGCACCCGCGTACCTTTCGGCCCTTGCGACAGAGCGGAAATCGCCTGATCGAACCGCCCCGCTCGCTCGCCCAGGCGCGGCGAGACCTTGTTCCAATACCACGCGTAATGCGCCGGCACGCGCGGCGTCGGCGTAGAGGCCGGAGCATCGCCCGTCGCGCTGTCGTCCGCGGGAGGCGCCGTTTCCGGCTCCCAGGGCTGCTTCGCCATCGCGGCAAGCTGGCGCTTCTGTTCCTCAGGGTCGATCTGGATGGTGATGAAGCGTTTGGTGCCCGGCGCGGGCGGTTTGACCGTCTTGGGCTTCACGCTCTTGAAGAGGGGGGCTGCGGGCTCGGCCCCCACGGGCGCGACCACGGCCACCATCGCACTGCAGAGAATCCCTGCGAAAACCTTGCGCATCTGCGCCACCTGCTCACTGCCTCGCGCGGCTCTCGAGGGCCGCTTTGGCCCGACTATCCCTGAAAACCCAGAAAAATTCCAGAAAATCCGCCCCTTTGAGTCCCGCGAATCGCGGTGTGATGACCGGAATCCTGACGCAAAATGCAAATGTTCCAAAAAATTTGGATTTTTATTTCATTATTTCACAATGGGTTAGATTGCGCGTCAGCCTGAATTTCCATTTTCGCGAAATCGCCTGCGATGCGCCCAAATCGCGCCACGTTCCGGAGGCCATATGTCCCCATACCGCGAGACGGAAACCGGCACGGACGCCAACCGGGACCGCGGGGCAGAGACAAAACCTTAGGAGAGACACCATGATGAAATTCTTCAAACTCAAGAAGTTCCACGACGAAGAAGACGGCGCTGTGACCGTTGACTGGGTTGTGCTGACCGCTGCCGTCGTCGGCCTCGGCGCCGCCGCGCTGGCCCTGGTCCGCACCCAGACCGCTGGTCTGTCGGGCAAGATCGCAAGCTACCTCGACGGCGCAGAAGTGACCGAGGCCTTCACCGCTGACGAAGTCACCGCTGGTCAAGCTGACGGCTACCTGCCGCAGTAATTTCCGGCTCAGTCGGAAGATGCAGAGACCGCCCCTTCCCGGGCGGTCTCATCATTTCAAATCGCGGGCTCATGCAATCTGAACTAACGCGTCGCGCACAGCAGGCGCGCCAGGTTGCAGAAAATACCCCGCGACCGCCCAATTTCCGCCACTCCCTCCCGCCAAGTTTTCACCAAAGGTCCCGTTGAGAAAGTCGAGACACAGAAATGAACAAACTGATTTTCAATTTGAAGAAAGTACTTCGTGGGGAAGATGGCGCCGTAACGGTCGATTGGGTCGTGCTCACGGCATCGCTGGTCGCTTTGGGTTTCATGGCGACTGCCATGATCTGGACCCAGACCGCCGGCACTTCTGGCAAGATCGCAAAATATATCGACAAGCAGGAAGTTACCCCTGCCTTCACGGCCGACGAACTCGCCGACGACGAGGGCTGATACTCACCAGTGCTGCGGATGCGCCAAGTTTTCGCCACTTTGATCTGTAATAAGCGGCTCTATTCACAGGATTGTCGCCGATCAGACAACAGAAGGAAGAAGCGATGCGACTGATTTTTGTTCTTTTCCTCGTGGCCGGTGTCGGCCTCGCTGGTGTCGCCGTGATGATGGCGCAGGGACAGATCGCGCAGTTCCAGGCGGAACGCGATCAATTGGCCGAGATGCAGAAGAATGCCCCCAAGCTCGCCGATGTCGTCGTCGCGCGGAAACCGCTCAAATACGGCGAGCATTTCGGCCCGGAAGATCTCGCCGTGATCAAGGTGCAGGCAAATGCCGTGCCGAAATATGCTTTCGACAGGATCTCCGCAAAACCCGGCACCGAAGAGGCCAAGAAGGCTGTCTTCCTTGAAGGCGAAACGCGCAAGCGCGCCTCCATGCGTGAGATTTCGCCGCGAGAAGTCATTCTGGCGTCGCGTGTCACCCAACCGGGCGAGAACGCGGGCATCATGGCGAGCCTTCCTGACGGACGCCGCGCGTTCACGATCCAAGTTTCGTCAACTTCTGCAGTTTCGGGCTTCCTGCGTCCGGGAGATTTTGTCGATGTCTACTGGTCCGGCTCAATCAACGGGGAACCCGTCACGAAGCTGATCGACAGCAACCTGAAACTGATCGCGATCGACCAGAGCACCGATCCCGACCGCACCAGCGCGACCCAGATCGCGCGCTCGGTCACGGCAGAAGTCAGCCCCGAGCAGGTCGCGGCCCTGACGCTCGCACAGAACACCGGTCGCCTGACCCTTTCGCTCGTCGGTTTGGAGAACAGCGCGCAACTCGGCCAGATCGAAATCAACCGCGATGAGCTGCTTGGCATCAAGAAAGAAGAAGTCAAACAGGTCGAAAAAGCGCAGGTTTGCACGATCAAGACCCGCAAGGGCACGGAAGTCATCGAGACGCCGATCCCCTGCACGAATTAAATAAATGACAAATATCAGTCGCTTGCGCGGGGCTCTACGGGGCCCCGCTTTCATATGTGACACGTTTTCCACATCAAGAACGACGCTCAATCCATTGATTCTTGCAAAAAAACAGGTCTTGCCGCATTCTTTCCCGCAATAATGGACCATAACAGTCCCTAAGCAGGCAGAAGATTTGCGAGTGGCGTGATCGGAGAGGCAGGGTCACAGATGAAATTTAGAACTTTGATGCAGGCCTGCCTATGTGGCATGGCGTTGAGCATCGCGGCGATGGGCCCGGTGCAGGCAGACACGTTGCGGATCATGTCCGGCGCCACTCAAGCGCCGCTGACCGTTCCGCTCAACCGTGCGGTGGTCGTGGAAAGCGACACGCCGTTCTCGGAACTCTCGATCGCCAACCCTGGCATCGCGGACATCCAGACCCTTTCGGACCGCTCGATCTATGTGCTCGGCAAGGTTCCGGGCCGGACGACACTGACGATCCTCGGCGCTGACGGCAAGCTGATCTCCAATGTCGACGTTCAGGTGACCCCGGACCTCGCGGAGTTCAAGGAACGCCTCAAGCAGATTCTGCCCGGCGAAAACATCCAGGTCCGCACCGCGAATGACGGTATCGTGCTGTCGGGCACTGTTTCCTCGGCACAGAAACTCAGCCGCGCGTTGGAACTGGCCAATCGCTACGCGCCCGACCGGGTGTCGAACCTGATGATGGTGGGCGGTACGCAGCAGGTGATGCTGAAAGTGCGCTTCGCAGAGATGCAGCGCTCGGTCGCGAAAAGCCTCAGCTCCTCGATCAATGCCAGCCTCGGTCCGAACGGAGGCTTGGGCGCGGGGGCTGGCTTCGGGGGCACCACAACGACCGCCTCGAACGCTGCCTCGCAGAGCTACGAGAACGGGATCGGCATCGGCCTGACCCGGGGGACCTTCCAGCTGGGCGTTCTCATTCAGGCGCTTGAGAACAAAGGCGTGGTTCGCACCCTTGCGGAACCCAACCTCACCGCGCTTTCCGGTCAGTCCGCGGATTTCCTCGCCGGTGGCGAATACCCGATCCCGGTGCTCAACAACGGTGACGTCTCGATCCAGTACAAGCCCTTCGGCGTCGAGATGTCCTTCACCCCGCGCGTCGTCGATGGTGACGTTATCAACCTCGAAATCGCCGCCTCTGTCTCCTCGATCGACACGGCGAACGGTTACACGAGCGGGACCTTCAACGTCAGCGCCTTCAAGAAGCGCTCGACCTCGACCACCGTCGAGATGCGCGACGGCGAGAGTTTCGCGATCGCGGGTCTGCTGCAGGACGACTTCAACGATTCCGTGGGGCAGATCCCGTGGCTCGGCGATGTGCCGGTGCTCGGCGCGCTGTTCCGTTCGACCGAGTTCGAACGCAAGCAGTCCGAACTGGTGATCATCGTCACGCCGCATCTGGTCTCGCCCGTGAAGGGCGACACGCTGGTGCTGCCGACGGATCGCCTGAAGCCGCCAACCGAGTCCGAGCTGTTCCTCAACGGCAGAACCTCGGGCGGTCGAGCACCGCAGAAGGGTCCTGCCGCGGAAGTCGCCAAGCAGGACTTCTCCGGGTCCTATGGCTATGTGATGGAGTGAGCGAGATGGCTGGGAACATGAAACTGCGCACCCTCGCGATCACCGTCGGAACCGTGGCTCTGCTGGCGGGCTGTTCCGAAGGCACCAAGGTCTTCAACTCCGAGGTCGGCTCGACCACGGAAGGCTCCCTCGGATTCGGCTCCGCGATCGCGCAGAACCAGGCGATGATGAGCGGCAATCAAAGCTACGTCATCAACATGACGCGCAAATTCGCCGCCGACGTGCCGAACACGGTGCATTTCGCCTTCAACTCCTCGGTGCTCGATGCGCAGGCGCGCAATGCGCTGCTGATGCAGGCGAACTGGATCCGGCAGAACCCGGAAGTACGCTTCCGGGTCTATGGGCATACCGACCTCGTAGGCTCCGACGCCTATAACAAGGCCTTGGGGATGCGGCGCGCCCGCGCGGTGGTGAATTTCCTCGTGTCGCAAGGCATCTCCCGCGCGCGGCTGGAGGCGGTCGTTTCCTTCGGCGAAACGCATCCGCTTGTCTACACGCAGGCTCCGAACGCGCAGAATCGCCGCACCGTCACCGAGGTCTCCGGTTTCGTGACCAAGGGCCGGCCTATGCTGCTCGACGGAAAATACGCGGCGGTAATCTATCGCGACTATATCGCCTCGGCGACAGCCGGCGGCGGCAACAACAATAGCGGCGGCGGCAACTAAGCCACTGAATTCGCTAACCTTGTCGCAACATCGCGGCAAAGGAGACCCAAAGACGGCGGGCGCTTTCAACAAAGCCCGCCGTTTTTCTTTATCGTCTCTCAATATCCCACAATTGAAACAGTCTGGCCCCAATGTCGCCCAGATTAGAAACGAGATTGAGCCTCGACGGAATAGGCGCGTCCAGCGAGTCGCGTCCGGTCCGCGGCGTATGAACAGAGTTAACCGAACCGCGCCACGGGTCACGAAAAAGAGGACAGAGGCAATGACTGCAGCAGCTATCATGACTTCGGAGCCGGCCCCGATCCAGGCGTGCACCGTGTCCCGCGATGTGTCGAATTTCGATCTGCTGATCGAGGATATGGAAACCGAGCTCGGCGAAAGCTGGGGCGATCTGACCTTCGATGAAGCGGTCATCTTCCTCGGCCAGCCCGACGCGGAACAGCTCGAGTTCATCGCGATCGCCGTGAATGGCGAAGACGAGGACGAGCTGACCAAGATTTCCGGCATCATCACCGAGGCGAAGGACCGCAACATCCGCGTCATCCTGATTGCCGATGAGGTCAGCCCGATCGCGCTGCATCAACTGTTGCGGCTCGGCGCGGATGATTTCGTCCCCTACCCGCTTCCCGAAGGCGCGCTGCACGACGCGATCGAGCGTCTTGGCCAAGCCGCCCCGCCGGTCGAAGCCGCGCCCCCCGTCCACGCGCCGACCTTTGCGGCGACCGGCAACCACGATGGTGTCGTCCTCCCGGTTCACGGCCTGTCCGGTGGCGTCGGTGCAAGCACCTTCGCGGTGAACCTCGCCTGGGAAATGGCGACGATCCACGACGGTAAAAAGAAGAAGAAAGCCCCGTCGACCTCGCCGAAAGTCTGCCTGCTCGATCTCGACCTGCAATTCGGCGCCGCCGCGACCTATCTCGACCTGCCGCGCCGCGAGGTGATCTACGAAATGCTCGCCGATACCGAGCATATGGACAAAGAGACCTTCCGACAGGCGATGCTCAGCTTCAACGACAAGCTCGACGTGCTGACCGCGCCGACCGACATGCTGCCGCTGGACCTTCTGAGCGGCGACGATCTGGAGCGCCTGATCGACATGGCGCGGGCACATTACGATTTCGTCGTGATCGACATGCCCTCGACCGTGGTCAGCTGGACCGAGACGGTACTGAACAAGGCCCATCTCTACTTCGCGCTGATCGAGCTGGACATGCGCTCGGCCCAGAACGTGCTGCGGATGCAGCGGGCGCTGAAGTCCGAGGGGCTGCCGACCGAGAAGCTGCGTTACGTGCTAAATCGCGCGCCGAAATTCACCGATCTCAACGGCAAGGCCCGCGTGAAGCGACTGGCCGAGAGCCTCGATATCTCGCTCGAGCTGCTGATGAGCGATGGCGGCAAGCAGATCACTCAGGCCAACGATCACGGGCTGCCACTGGCGCTCTCGGCACCGAAAGTGCCGCTACGCAAGGAATTCCAGAAGCTCGCAGGCTCGCTGGTGGAGCTGAACGAAGCCGTCGAAGCAGCCGCCTGACCCGAAAGGACACGTCCAGATGTTTTCGCGCTACAAGAAAGACGGGGCAAAGCCCACCAACGGCAAGGCCGCCCCCCCGCCGCCCGTGCCCGGTGCCGCCAAGCCGCCGCCGATCGACGCTGCGCCGAAGACGCAGGTGGTCCATCGCAAGATGGGCCCAGCGAAGGTTGCTGCCGACCCGGTGGCCGTCGACAAGGAAAAGAAACGCAAACAGCGCCTTCAGGAACTCAAGGTGGAGCTGCACAAGCGGCTGCTGGAGAACCTGAACCTCGCCGCACTTGAGCACGCCTCCGAACGCGAGCTGCGCGCCGAGATCGCCGACATCACCGCCGAGGCGATGACCGAGCTTTCGGTCGCGCTGAACGCGCAGGACCGCCAGGCGCTGCAACAAGAGCTTTACGATGAGGTCATGGGGCTCGGCCCGCTCGAGCCGCTTCTGAAGGACGACACCGTCAACGATATTCTCGTGAACGGCCCGCAGCAGATCTTCATCGAGCGCAATGGCAAGCTCGAACTGAGCGACATCACCTTCAAGGACGAACGCCACCTGCTGCGCATCATCGACAAGATCGTGTCGGCCGTGGGCCGTCGCGTCGATGAATCGAACCCTTATGTGGACGCGCGTCTCGCCGATGGCTCGCGCTTCAACGCGATGGTGCCGCCGATCGCGGTGGACGGCTCGCTCGTCTCCATTCGTAAGTTCAAGAAGGACAAGCTGGGGATTGACGATCTCGTCAGTTACGGCGCCTTCACCGAGGAAATCGCGGCCTATCTGCAAGCCGCCGTCGCGACCCGTCTCAACGTGATCGTCTCGGGCGGGACGGGTTCAGGTAAAACGACGACCCTGAACGCGCTTTCCTCATTCATCGACAACTCCGAGCGCATCCTGACGATCGAGGATACGGCGGAACTTCAGCTGCAACAGACCCATGTGGGCCGGATGGAAAGCCGCCCGCCGAACGTCGAAGGCAAGGGTGCGGTCACCCAGCGCGACTGTCTCAGGAACGCGCTGCGGATGCGTCCCGACCGGATCATCGTCGGCGAAACGCGCGGCGAGGAAGTCATCGACATGCTGCAGGCCATGAACACGGGCCACGACGGCTCGATGACCACAATTCACGCGAACTCCGCCCGCGATGGCGTGGCGCGTCTGGAGAACATGATCTCGATGTCGGGCATCGAGATGCCGATGAAGGCGATGCGCAGCCAGATCGCTTCGGCTGTGAACCTGATCGTGCAGGCCTCGCGTCTGCAGGACGGCTCGCGCCGCATGGTTTCGGTCACCGAAATCACCGGCATGGAAGGCGACGTGATCTCGATGCAGGAAGTCTTCCGCTACGAGCGTCTCGGGCTTGCCCCCGACGGCAAGATCATCGGCCGCTTCACCGCGACCGGCGTGCGCTCTCATTATTCCGATCGGTTCCGGCAATGGGGCTACGACCTGCCGGCGTCGATCTACGAACCCGTGCAGGACTAAGGACACTCCGTCATGGCGACCCCCATTATCTACCTGCTGATCTTCGTCGCGGTTCTGCTGCTCGTCGAAGGCGTCTACCTGCTGGTCTTCGGCAAATCGATCTCGCTCAACAAGCGGGTCAATCGCCGCCTCGAGATGCTCAACAAGGGCGAACGGCGCGAAGAGGTGCTGGAGCGTCTGCGCAAGGAAGCGTCGCAGCATAGCGACGCGCGCTCGATCCCGCTCTATTCGCTGCTGGCAGACAAGGCGCAGAAGGGCAACATCGCGTTCTCGCCGATGGCGCTGATCGGCATCATGGCCTTCGCCTGCTTCGCCGCTTTCATGGCACTCACGCTGAGCTCGGATGCCGGCATTTTCATCCGCATCTTCCTCGCGCTGTTCATGGGCGTAGGCGGCGTTTATTTCTGGGTCAACTCGAAGGCCAAGAAACGCATGGCCCTGATGGAGGAGCAGCTACCCGACGCGGTGGAACTGATGGTGCGCTCGCTTCGCGTCGGCCACCCCCTGCCCTCCGCGATCCAGGCGGTCGCGCGCGAGATCCCCGATCCGCTGGGCACCGAATTCGGCATCATCGCCGACGAGGCGGCCTACGGTCGCAACGTGGCCGAGGCGATCTCGGAAATGGCTGAACGGCTCGACATGCAGGATCTGCGCTTCCTCGCGGTCGCCGTGTCGATCCAGCAGACCTCGGGCGGGAACCTCGCAGAGGTTCTCGACGGTCTGTCCAAGGTGATCCGCTCACGCTTCCGGCTGTTCCGCAGGGTGAAAGCGATTACCGCGGAGCCGCGCTGGTCGGGCATCTTCCTCTCGGCCTTCCCCGTCGTGGTGATGGTGATCATTCAGGTCGTCTCGCCCGACTATTACGACGAGGTCAAAACGACCGCGGCCTTCATTCCGGCCGCGATCGTGGTGTTCCTGCTGCTCGGCGCCAACGTGATCTTCATGAAGGTCATGACAACCATCAAGGTCTGAGGAGAGCCCAATGGATTTCGCTGCCATCAACCAGATGCTGATCGATGCGCTCGGGCCGATGGGTCCGATGATGGCGCTCGCAGGTCTTGGCGGGCTTCTCGTGCTCGCTGCGGTCCCCGCGCTCCTGAAGAAGCGCGAAGACCCCTTTGACAAGATCCGTGGCAATGCCCCGCGCCCGCCGCGTCAGGCACCCAGCACGAACAACGACAGCCCCAGTCAGAAGCTGCGCGACACGCAGAACGACAAACTGCAGAAATACGCGGCCTTCCTCGAACCGCAAAATGCCGAGGAACTGTCGGAGTCACGCAAATGGCTGCAATCGGCCGGCTATCGCGGTCCGAATGCAGTGCGCACCTTCCACGCGGTTCAGTTCGCGGCTGGCATCGGCCTGCTCGCGCTCGGCTCGCTCTATGTCGTGCTCTACAACTCCAGCGCGCCCGAAGGGCAGGCGATGGGGATGCTGGGCACCGTGCTCTGGGTGCTCGGGCCCGGCGGCGTGGGCTATTACGGCCCGAAATACTGGGTGAACAAGCGCGTGGCAGCGCGCACCGACGAGATGCAGAACGGCTTCCCCGATGCACTCGACATGCTCCTCGTCTGCGTCGAGGCGGGCCAGTCCCTCGATCAGGGGATCATCCGCGTCTCGAAAGAGCTGAACAAATCCTACCCGGCACTGTCGGAAGAATTCGCGATGGTCGCGCACGAGATCAAGGCCGGTCTCGACAAGGCGACCGTGCTGCGCAATTTCGGCGAACGCTCGGGCGTGCCGGATATCGCGAGTTTTGTGACCGTGATGATTCAGTCGCAGCAATTCGGCACCTCGATCGCAGAGGCCCTGCGCCTCTATGCCGCCGACATGCGCGACAAGCGGATCATGCGCGCCGAGGAAGCCGCCAACAAGATCCCGACCAAGATGACGCTGGGCACGATGATGTTCACCGTGCCGCCGCTTCTGATCATTCTTGTTGGCCCGTCGATCCATGATATGCTTGAGAACTTCAAGAATATGGGCATTTGACGGCATGATCCCAAAGCGCCGCGGCCTGATACTGGCCGCGCTGACAGTAACCGCACTGGCCGCCTGTAACCCGGGCGGCCTTTCGGCTGAGAAACGGGGCGCTTTCGCCCCCGGCACCAAACCCGGAGCGGAGGCGGTCGACGGGCTTCTGGTCGGCCACCGGCTGATGGAAGCGGGTGAATACGAGCTTGCCCTGAAAGCCTATTACCGCGCGGCAGGCCAGCATGGCGCCACGGCGGAAATCCTCTCGGGCGTGGGCTCGGCCGACCTGAAGCTCGGGCGTCTCAACCAGGCGGAACAGATGCTGCGCCGGGCGACCGAAGCCGATCGGACCTTCGTGCCGGCGTGGAACAACCTCGGCGTCGTTCTGATGGAGCGCGGCAAATACGCCGAAGCCGCCCGCGTCTTCAAACTGGCCTTCGCGCTGGACAGTGGCCAATCGGACGCGATCAAGCAAAACCTCACGCGGGCGCTCGCAAAAATCGAGGAGCCGGGTTACGCTGCGCCACAGGACAAGCAGTTCACGCTCGTCAGGAAAGGGGTCGGTGACTACCTGCTGCTGACGAAGCACTGAGGCTCGAGCAAAAAGGACGCAGGTAACATGCGCCACCCGATCTTTCTGGCAGCCTTGGCTGGCTGTGCGATGACTCTCTCTGGCTGTATGGGCAATAACAGCGACGCCGAAGTCGCGCGCGCGATGAAAAGCGTGAATGCCGTCGACGAGACCAACCTCACCGACATCATGCTGACGGTCGCCGACCCGAACGAGGCCGTTACCTATTTCACCCGGCTGTCCAACGACCACCCCGACCGGATCGACGCCAAGCGCGGCCTCGCGAAATCGCTCGTGCGCGCTCAGAAGCCGGTGCAGGCCGTGAAGGTCTGGCAGGAGGTCATCGCCATGCCGGGCGCGACCAATGACGACCGCGTGTCGATGGCCGAGGCGCAGATCCGCTCCAATGACTGGTCCGGAGCGAAGGCGACGCTGGACACCGTGCCGCCGACCCACGAGACCTACGACCGCTACCGGCTTGAGGCGATGGTCGCCGATAGCGAGAAAAAGTGGAAGAAGGCCGACAGCTTCTACGAGACCGCGGCGGGCCTGACCACGAAGCCCGCGGGCATCTACAACAACTGGGGCTTTTCCAAGCTCAGCCGCGGCGATGCGGCGGGGGCCGAGAAACTGTTCAAGGAAGCGCTCACCTACGACCCGACGCGCTTCACCACGAAGAACAACCTCGTACTCGCCCGTGCGAGCCAGGGCAAATACGACCTGCCCGTGATCGACATGACCCAGACCGAGAGGGCGCAATTGCTCTATACGGCGGGTCTCGCGGCGGTGAAGCGCGGCGACGTCAATATCGGCAAGACGCTTCTGCAAGACGCGATCGACACCAATCCGCAATATTTCGCGGAGGCCGACCGGGCGCTGAAGGCGCTCGATCAGGGATCCTCGAGCGCGCTGAAGGGCTGACGGAATGCTCGGTCTTGCTCCGCCTCTGTCGGCGCTGATCTTTCTGGTGCTGATTACCCCGGTTTGCGCCTGGGTGGTCTTTACCGACCTCAAATACATGAAGATCCGCAACAAGGCGGTACTGGCGCTGCTGTTGATCTTTGCGGTGGCGGGGCCGCTCCTGCTGCCGCTCGACGTCTATGGATGGCGTTGGACCCATGCGCTCGTCGTCTTCGCGATCGGCTATGTCCTGAACCAGATCGCGCATTTCGGCGCGGGAGACGCGAAATTCGCCGCCGGCGCCGCGCCATTCTTCTCGCATGACCTGTTCGACGTGCAACTGACGATGTTCCTGCTCTGCGCCTTCCTGTTGGCCGCCTTCGCTGCGCATCGCATCTTTCGTGCAATCCCTGCAGTGGTGAACGCGACCCCCGACTGGGTCAGCTGGAAGCGCAAGGACTTCCCGATGGGCTTGGCGCTGGTCGGCACGCTCTGGGCGTACCTGCTGCTCGCGGCCCTTGGCTGATTGTTCGGCCCGCCGACCAGGTATCGCGACGATTACCCTGTTTTTCCAACTTTTGGCCACAATCGCCAGCAAGATTGGCCCGGACCGATCTTCGCCCCGTTTTTGATCAGACGGGACGTATAGCCGAGAGGATGCGCCAGATGAACATGATGACCGCGAATGTCATCGCCCCTGTCCCGCCGCGCGCGCTGGAGGAAACGGGGCTAAATGTCGTGGTGATGCGCGACATTCTCCTGAAGACGATGTTCCGCACCAATACGGACACGGCCTCCGCGCTGTCGAAGCTGGTCTGCCTGCCGATTACCATGGTGCAGGAATTGATCGACATGTGCCGCAAGCACGGTCTGCTGGAGGCGATGGGCACGCTGCACGCCAATTCCGGCGGCGAGATGGGATTCCAGCTGTCCGATAGCGGCAAGGCGCGCGCGCTCGATGCGCTCGCACAGTCGGAATATTACGGCGCGATGCCTGTCCCGCTGACGATCTATCGCGAGCAGGTGAAGCGCCAGTCGATCCGCAACATCCAGCTGACCCGCCAGCAGCTTCTGGGCGCGATGGGCCACCTGATCCTGCCGCCCGACCTGATCGGCCAGCTTGGTCCGGCGGTCTCCTCGGGGCGCTCGATCCTGATGTACGGTCCGCCCGGCAATGGGAAATCCTCGATCTCGAACGGTATACGCGACGCGATCGGCGACAATATCTTCATCCCCCGCGCCGTCGAATATGCCGGTCAGATCATCACCGTCTACGACCCTATCGTACACACCCCCGTCCCCGTCGAGGAGGACGATCCCACCGCCCTGCGCAAGCGCGGGATGCAGTTCGATCAGCGCTACGTCTATTGCGAGCGCCCGACCGTGATTACCGGTGGTGAACTGTCGCTCGACATGCTCGATCTGAAATACAACGCGACCGCGCGCACCTATACCGCGCCGCTGCAGTTCAAATCGGCGGGCGGCGTCTTCATCGTGGACGACCTTGGCCGTCAGGCAGAGCCGCCGCAGAAGCTGGTGAACCGCTGGATCGTGCCGCTGGAAGAGAACCGCGATATCCTCTCGCTTCAGTCGGGCGAGAAGTTCGAGGTGCCCTTCGACACGCTGGTGATCTTCTCGACCAACTTCCACCCGAACGATATCTTCGACAAGGCGGCACTGCGTCGTATCTTCTTCAAGATCAAGATCGACGGGCCGAACCAATCCGACTATCTCAAGATCTTCCAGATGGTGGCGAAGAAGCGGCAGATGCCACTGGATGAGAAAGCGCTGCTGCACCTGCTCAAGGTGAAATATCCCACCATCGACAATGTCTACGCCAATTATCAGCCGATCTTCCTGATCGACCAGATGATCTCGATCTGCGAATTCGAGGGCATCCCCTATCAGATGACACCGGAGCTGGTGGATCGCGCCTGGGACAACATGTTCGTGAAAGACGAGGTGATCGTCCACTGACGGCGCTACTGCGCGGCCAGCCGCTCCGCTCCGGAAGGCGGGAAGCCCGCAGCCTCGACGCGCGGCTGGTAGGTGCGCGAGACAGGCACCTCTTCGCCGTCGGACATCTCCAGAAAGACCCGCCCCTTCTCCTTGCGCATCGCGCGCACCGCTTCGCGCGACACCCAATGCGAGCGATGGACCTGCAGGCCTGGCGCGCCCTCGGTCTCGGCGATCGCATCGGCAAGCCGGATCAGCAGACTGGTCTGCCCGGCCTCGGTGACCACGTCGACGTAGTGGTCATTCACCGCAAGCCGGATCAACGGCGCGCGCAAGTCCGGCTCGAGCCGATAGAGCAGACGTGGCGCGGGCCGTGTCGGAGCTTCCTCGGCCGACGGATCGGCCCCGCTCGGCGCTTCTGTCGGATAAGCAGCGGCATGGATCTCACGCGACCGCGTCCGGCGCCCCTGCTCGGGCGCCATCCAGTGCCGCAGGATTGATCCCGCCATCGAGAGGCCAAAGATATATGCGGCCATGTGGAATATCTCGAACCCGCCGAAATTCGGCTTCTCCGCAAGCAGCAGGACGAGCAGGTAAAGCGGCGCGGTCAGCACGAGAGCCGAGAGACCCGCGAGGGTCGGAGCCTCGTATCGGAAACAGCGTAAACCCAACTTGCGCCGCACGAAAATGCGGATTGCCGCGCCTATCAGAATGCCCACGGCGATACTGGTCGGCCAGAAAACCAAGCGTGCGCCGAAGGACATGGATTCGAGGGAGTTGAACGGACCGGCGGCGACGCCGAAAAGCGATGCGACGATCCAGATCACCGGCAGAGCCGGAATCTTCAACGCCCGCCAATATGTCTTCCAGAATCCTGCCATAGCCGCCACGCCTCAATTGACGCTTGGGTAACGCAAGCATCACAGGTCCGACAACGGCAAAGGCCGTTTTCTCCTGTCCAACCTGCGGAAATCCTTACCTACTTTCGTCAGGCAGTCAAACCCTCGGGTTCGGGCAGATTGTTCGCGCGGCAGCAGGCGGTGACCGTGTTGGCCAGCAGGCAGGCGATGGTCATCGGCCCGACGCCGCCCGGCACCGGGGTGATCGCGCCGGCGACCTCCTTGGCGCTGTCGAAATCGACATCGCCGACCAGCCGCGTCTTGCCCTCGCCCTTCTCGGGCGCGTCGATCCGGTTTATGCCGACATCGATCACGGTCGCGCCAGGCTTCACCCAGTCGCCCGGGATCATGCGTGGACGGCCCACGGCCGCGACAAGGATATCGGCGCCGCGACAGACATCCGCGAGGTTCTTGGTGCGGCTATGGGCGATGGTGACGGTGCAGCTGTCGCGCAGCAGCAGTTGCGCCATCGGCTTGCCGACGATGTTGGAGCGCCCCACCACGACGGCGTTCAGCCCCGAGAGGCTACCCAGTTGATCGCGCAGCATCATCAGGCAGCCCAGCGGCGTGCAGGGTACCATCGAT
Organism: Thioclava sp. JM3; assembly: GCF_002213185.1. Lineage (NCBI taxonomy): Bacteria > Pseudomonadati > Pseudomonadota > Alphaproteobacteria > Rhodobacterales > Paracoccaceae > Thioclava > Thioclava sp. JM3. Next base: position 152,267 of record NZ_NBOB01000007.1, on the reverse strand, counting down.
TTCTGCCCGGTGCCCAGAAGACCCACATTGAGGATATGGAACCCATCGACATCCTTCGCGGGGGTGATCGAATTGATCACCTTCTCCTCGTCGATGTGATCGGGCAGCGGTAGCTGCACGAGGATGCCATGCACCGCCGGATCGGCGTTCAGCTTCTCGACCAGCGCAAGCAGATCGGCCTCGGAGGTCTCGACGGGCAGCTTGTGCTCGTAGGACTTCATCCCGGCTTCAAGCGTCTGCTTGCCCTTGTTGCGCACATAGACCTGACTGGCCGGGTCTTCGCCCACCAGAACGACTGCGAGGCCCGGCGTGATGCCGTGTTCCTCCTGCAGCCGGGTGACATGCTCGGCCACTTTCTCGCGCACGCTCGCTGCGAAGGCCTTCCCGTCGATGATCGTCGCCGTCATTTCATTCCTCCGTCACTCCGCCGCCGCGAAGGTCGCGCGGTAATGGTCCATCTGCATGCGGGTCGCGCGGACCGCGTTGTTCATCAGCGTAGAGACCGTGACCGGCCCCACCCCGCCTGGGACGGGCGTGATCCAGCCCGCCACCTCTGCGCAGCTGTCGAAATCGGCGTCGCCCACGGTGCGCCCCTCGACCCGGTTGATGCCGATATCGATCAGGGCCGCGCCGGGCTTGAGCATTTCGCCGTGCACCAGCCCCGGCTTTCCCACAGCGACGAAAACGGCGTCTGCGGCGCGCGAATGCACCGAGACCTGCCGCGTCATGTGGTGACACACCGTGACGGTGGCGCCGAGCCCCATCATCAGGAAGGCGATCGGCTTGCCCACGATCTCGGAGTGGCCGATCACGCAGACATTGAGCCCTTCGGTCTGGAGCGGCAGGGATTTCAGGATCTCCACCGCTGCGACGGCGGTGCAGGGGCCCAGTTCCAGCTCGTTATAGACGATGTTGCCGATCGAGGACGGATGCATCCCCTCCACGTCCTTGAGCGGATGCACCGCCTTTTGCAGCGCCTTGACCGGGATATGTGCGGGCAGCGGGCGCTGGATGATTATGCCGTTGACGCGCGGATCGGCGTTCAGACCGGCCAGCACGCCCTGAAGCTGTTCGAGGCTGATCGTCTCGGGGTAGTTGCGCACCTCGAAGGCCACGCCGGCTTTCTCGGCATATTTCCTCTGGTTGCGCACATAGAGTTCGGCGGCGGCGACGTCACCTACCGAGATCGAGACGAGGCACGGCGCCCAGCCTGCCTCCGAGAGCCGCTGCGCCTCGGCATAAGTCTCGTCCAGCTTGCCCTGCGCAAACGCCTTGCCGTCAATGATCGTGGCGCTCATCGGGGTCTCCCTTGCCCAGAACCTGTTCTTCCTGCCCGATGAAATGCTCGATCATCTCGCGCCACAGACGGTCGGCGAGATCGGGATCGAGCCCGGCAGGCTCCGCTGCGGCGCGCACCTTCGAGACCACGTCCTCGACCCGGTCGGGGATGCGTGCAGGCCAGCCATTTTCCTGTTTGAGTTCCGCCGCACGGGCAATCAGCCGGGTGCGCGCGGCGAGCATCTCGACCAGCTCCCGGTCGAGCGCATCGATCGCGACGCGTAGCTCTTCCATCGAGTGTAGTTCGGACGGGGTTTTCATCGACAAGGCTCCCGGAACACTTGCGCCCCCTATCGCAGCTTGGCCCAACAAGCTCAAGACCGCGCGCCTAGAACAAACCCGTGATGCGGCAGTCGGCATCGAGGCCGATCGTCTCCGCAGCCGGGTGCCGGGGGAGGCCCGGCATGGTCATGATTTCACCGCAGATCACCACGACGAACCCCGCCCCGGCCGAGAGCCTCACCTCGCGGATCGGCAGCGTATGGCCCGAGGGCGCCCCGCGCAGCGTCGGGTCCGCGCTGAAGGAATACTGGGTCTTGGCCACGCAGATCGGCAGGTTCCCATGGCCCGCCGCTTCCCAGTCGCGCAGCTGGTTGAGAATCTTCTGATCGGCATAGACGTCGCTCGCGTGGTAGATGCGCGTGGCAATGGTCTCGATCTTCTCGATCAGCGGCATGTCATCGGGATAGAGCGGCGCGAATTGCGAAGGGCGCTCGGTAAGCGCGACGATCTTCTCGGCCAGCGCCTCGGCTCCGGCGCCGCCTTCCGACCAGTGTGTGCATAGAACCGCCTCCACGCCCTGCGCCTCGGCGGCGGCGCGCACCGCTGCGATCTCGTCCTCGGTATCGGCAGTGAAGCGGTTGATCGCGACCACGACCGGTACGCCGAATTTCTTCATATTCGCGATGTGACGGTTGAGATTAGCGCAGCCCGCCTCGACCGCGGCAACATCCTCCGCGCCAAGATCCGCCTTAGCGACACCGCCATTCATCTTCAGCGCCCTAACCGTCGCCACTACCACAGCAGCACTCGGCGTCAGTCCGGCCTTACGGCATTTGATGTCGAAGAATTTCTCAGCACCCAGATCGGCCCCGAACCCCGCTTCGGTCACGACGTAATCGGCCAGCTTCAGCGCGCTTTGCGTCGCGATCACCGAGTTGCAGCCATGCGCGATATTGGCGAAGGGCCCGCCATGGACGAAAGCGGGAGTGCCCTCCAGCGTCTGCACGAGATTGGGCTGCAGCGCCTCTTTCAACAGCACCGCCATCGCGCCGTCGGCTCCGATCTCGGCGCAGGTCACCGGCGAGCGGTCGCGCCGATAGGCCACGACGATCCGACCGAGCCTCTCCTGCAAATCCGTCAGGTCGCGGCTCAGGCAGAGGCAGGCCATGACCTCGGAGGCGACGGTGATGTCGAAGCCGGTCTGGCGTGGGAAGCCGTTCGAGACGCCGCCGAGGCTGACGACGATGTCGCGCAGCGCCCGGTCGTTCATGTCGAGCACACGCCGCCACGTGATCCGACGCGCGTCGATCTCGAGCGCGTTGCCCCAATGGATGTGATTGTCGATCATCGCCGCGAGCAGGTTATGCGCCGCGCCGACCGCGTGGAAATCGCCAGTGAAATGGAGGTTCATCGACTCCATCGGCACGACCTGCGCGTAACCGCCCCCCGCGGCCCCACCCTTCATCCCGAAATTCGGGCCGAGCGAGGCTTCGCGCAGGCAGATCGCGGCGCGCTTTCCGATCCGGGACAGCCCGTCGCCCAAGCCCACGGTCGTCGTCGTCTTGCCCTCGCCCGCGGGGGTCGGCGAGATCGCTGTGACGAGGATCAACTTGCCGGTTTCGCGCCCATCCAGCCCAGCGACGAACTCCGCCTCCAGCTTCGCCTTGTCGCGGCCATAGGGGATCAGGGCGTCTTCAGGAATGTCCAGTTTCGCTGCGATTTCCGGCATCGGGCGCAGCGTGGCGGCACGGGCAATATCGAGATCACTGGTCATCTGGTCCTCCTGCTGACGGAGGGTAACCATTTGACGACGCGGCGAAAGGGAAAGAAGCGACCGTTGCGGGATTAAATCGCCTCAGCGGACCTCGTCCATCAGCTCCCAGGCGCGCTGATCGGGGATGTGCAGCCGCAGCGTCTCACCGACCACCAGCCGGCCCGGACGTTCGACCCATGCGGTGACGCCGCGCCGTCCGTGCGCTGCGGGTTTGTAGCGCTTGCCTTTATCTGGATAGTGCTCTTCGATCACCCGGCCCGGCAGGACGCAGGGGCGGTTTTCCATATCGACGACGAGTGTCAGCCCGGTCTCGTTCTGAAGCCGCGCCGAGGGCGGGATATGGGTCAGATCCGGCAAGCCGCGCAGCACGATCGTCGCGCCGACCCAGGACGGATCGATTTCCGGCACGCCCATCGCGAAAGCGGTCTCCGCCAGCTCCTCGGCCGACAGGATCGTCAGCTGGCGGACATTGGCGATCTCGGTGCCCTTGGGATGCTGATCTGTGACCCGCGAACAAGAGGGACGTGTGCGTCCGCCATGCAGTTCTCCCACGGGACCGTCGAAGGTGAATTCGATCTCTTCGACCGGGGTCGAGGTCAGCTGTCCCTCTGTGGTCACCAGCCCGAGCCAGACGACCTCCCCTTGATATTGCGTGGGTTTCAGCGCGGCCATCAGCCCCTCTTTGACAAGACGACAAACAGACGACGGAACGGGAAAAAGACGCTACCGTCGTCCCGCAAAGGATAAACCGTCTCCAGCGCGGTTTCATAGCGTTCGATGAGAACCTGCGCTTCAGTGTCGCCCAAGAGCCGCAGGAAAGGTCGCATCACCGTGCTTTCCGTAAAGCGGCGGACCGGATGCGCGCCCGGCGTGGGCTCCAGTTCCTGCAGATATTCGGTGTGCCAGATGTCGACCTCGCCGAGGGGGCTAAGCATTTTCGCGTAATCCACCGCCGGGGCCACGGGCGGCACCCAGCCGGCGAAGTTGAAGCGGTCGGGAAACATCTCTTGCGACAGGTCGCGCAGGATGCGATGCGACGGCGCGCCGTGCTGGGCGGGCATCTGCACCGCCAGAACGCCGCCCTCGCGCAGTTCTCCGGCCAGACGCGGGAACAGCTTCGCGTGATCGGGCAGCCAATGCAGTGCAGCGTTGGAGAAGATCATCGCGGGTGGCTTGTTGGGCGTCCATTCGGAAATATCGACCAGATCGCAGCGATGATAGGCGCCGGTCGCCGCAGCGCGCTTGAGCATCGCCTCGGAATTGTCGACGCCCACGATCTTACGCTTGGGGTACTGGTGGTTCAGCGTCTCGCCCACCGCGCCATTGCCGCAGCCCAGATCGATGATCTTGCCGCGCTCTGGCAGATGCGGAACCCGCGCCAGAAGGTCGAGTGCCGGGCGCAGCCTCAGATTGCGGAACCGCGCATAAGCGTCGGGATCCCAATCGGCTGCGCCCGGCACTGAAGCGTCACGCGTGACCATTCTCGCGAACCTGCGCGATCAGGCCGAAGGCTCGGGGGTGGTTTCCGCCCCGCCGTCGCCCTGATCCTTTTTCTTGGACGTCTTGGGCAGCGCGGTCACCGACGGCAGGCTTCCCGAGGAGCTGTCATCGTCGTCACCGCCCAGCGGCTCTCCGGAGAGGACCTTCTTGATCTCGTCGCCCGTGAGGGTCTCGTATTCCAAAAGCCCCTGCGCCAGACGTTCCCAATCCTCGATCCGCTCGGTGAGGATGCGGCGGGCCTCCTGATAGCCCTCTTCGATCAGGCCGCGCACCTCTTCCTCGATCAGCTCTTTCGTCTTGGTCGAGACCGAGAAGCCAGCGGTGTTGCCCTGATAGCCCTCATGCGCCTCGGCGTAGTCGATATTGCCGACCTTGTCGGACATGCCCCAGCGCATCACCATCGCGCGGGCGATGGCCGACGCCTGCTGAATGTCACCAGCCGGGCCGTTCGAGACATGCTCCTCGCCCCATTTGATGATCTCGGCAGCCTTGCCCGCCATCGTCATGGTGATTTTCTGCTTGGCCTCGTCCTTGTGGTAGTTGAGCTTGTCCATCTCGGGCAGCGAGACGACCATACCCAAGGCCTGACCGCGCGGAATGATCGTGGCCTTGTAGACCGGATCGCATTTCGGCAGCGACAGTCCGACGATGGCGTGACCGGCCTCGTGATAGGCGGTCATTTCCTTCTGCTCGGGGGTGAGGACCATCGAGCGGCGCTCGACACCCAGCATCACCTTGTCCTTCGCGTTCTCGAAATCTTCCATCGAGACGAAACGACGCCCGACGCGCGCCGCCATCAGCGCTGCTTCGTTCACGAGGTTCATCAGGTCGGCGCCCGAGAAGCCCGGCGTGCCGCGCGCGATGGTGCGCAGGTCCACATCGGGCCCCACCGGCACTTTGCGCGAGTGAACCGTCAGGATCTTCTCGCGGCCCTTGATATCGGGGTTCGGCACGTGGATCTGGCGATCGAAGCGGCCCGGACGCAGCAGCGCGGGGTCAAGCACGTCTTTCCGGTTCGTCGCCGCGATGATGATGATGCCTTCGTTTGCCTCGAACCCGTCCATCTCGACCAGCAGCTGGTTGAGGGTCTGTTCGCGCTCGTCATTGCCGCCGCCGATGCCGACGCCACGGGCACGGCCCACCGCGTCGATCTCGTCGATGAAGACGATACAGGGCGCGTTCTTCTTGGCCTGTTCGAACATGTCGCGGACACGGGATGCGCCAACACCGACGAACATCTCGACGAAGTCGGAGCCCGAGATGGTGAAGAACGGCACACCCGCCTCGCCCGCAATCGCGCGGGCCAGAAGCGTCTTACCGGTGCCCGGAGGGCCCACCAGCAGCGCGCCTTTCGGGATCTTGCCGCCAAGGCGCGAGAATTTTTGCGGGTTGCGCAGAAATTCGACGATCTCTTCGAGTTCTTCCTTGGCTTCGTCGATGCCCGCCACGTCGTCGAAGGTCACGCGACCATGTTTCTCGGTCAGCAGTTTTGCCTTGGACTTGCCGAAGCCCATCGCGCCGCCTTTGCCGCCGCCCTGCATCCGGTTCATGAAGAAGATCCAGATGCCGATCAGCACGAGGAACGGGAGCCAGACGCCCAGCAGCGACATGAAGCCGGATTGCTGTTGCTTGACGACGCTCACCGCGATGCCCTTGTCGATCAGCTTCTCTGCGATCTGATCTTCCAGAGGCTTGACGGTGGTGAAGCTCGTGCCGTCGGCGAGCTGGTAGCGCACCTCTTCGCCATCGAGGCGGACGTTCTTCACCTCGCCTTTGTTGACGGCGTCCATGAACTCCGAATAGGTCGCTTGGGACGAGTTCATCGAAGATTGCCCATCACCGAAAAGGTTGAACAGGGCCAAAATCAGCAGGAACAGCACCGCCCAAAAGGCCAGATTGCGCGCATTACCCAAGGAATATCCTCCAATCGTATCGGGCGGCTGACCTGCGGTCGCCGCCTCTTCCTCAGTGAAAATAGGCATTACGCGCCCGGGTTCAACGTCGAATTAGCCAAGTGTCGAATGCGTCGCGGCAAATCCGCGCCTGCCAGCCGATCCCGAAGCCTGCGAGCGGTGCCACGACAAGCGTTTCGCCGCGCCATATGGCCGGGCTTGCAGCAAGCGAGGCACGCGGAAGGCCCGTTTCGCGCCAATCGGGGCATTGGCGTAATCCCGCCTCCCCCAGCGCCGCGACTTCCGTGGCGTCCATGGCGGGCCCGGTGACCACCCAGCGGTCCCAGGTCGCGGCGCCATCTTCGAGGGTCACGCGCAGATCGGCCACCGCCTGCGCCTCGCGGGTGATGCGTAGCGCGCCCTTGGCGGTGGTGATACGGCAACCGTGCAGGGTGCGGTCGCCTTGCCGGGGCAACTCCGCCAGCAGGGTCTGCACCTTCGCTGCGCGTGGCGCGTAATCCGCGCCAGAGATCCAGCGCAGCGCTGCCACGATCAGGCGACGTTGCAACTCCGGATCCATCACGGAAAAGCCCGTCGCGTCGATCAGCAGATCTCCCGATTGCTCGGAGACATGGCGCTCGACCTCCGCCATCAGCAGTCGATGCAGCGCAGCGTTGGCCGACGCAAGGTTTGTCGTCACCCCGGCAACCGCCTGCGCATCGACACCCAAAGATTTCAGCGTGCCAAGCGCCTGTCGCGCCTTCACCCGGTCGAAGCGTTCATTTTCGTTGGACGGATCGTCGACCCATGCGATGCCCTGCCTGCGCAGGTAACCGCGCAACGCCTCTCGTGTCTGGGTCAGAAACGGGCGGTGCCATGTCACCCCCTCGGCCTCGAAGCGTGGGCGCATGCCTGACAGCCCCTCCAGCCCCGCCTCGCGCGCGAGCCGCATCAGAAAGGTCTCTGCCTGATCGTCGGCAGTATGCCCAAGTGCGACATGACTGATCCCGGTCGAGCCCGCCCATGCGCCGATCAGCCCAAGGCGCGCCCGGCGCGCGGCGTCCATCAGGTTACCTTCGGCGCTGGCTCCGTCCCAGCGCAGGATCGTGTGCGAAATACCCCGATCTGCGCAGAACCGCCCGACAAATGCGGCTTCCTCGGCAGCCTCGGCGCGCAGCCCGTGATCCACCGTCACCGCGGCGACCTCGAAATGCGCAGCCAACAGCGCGAGCGTCGCCATCGAATCCGAACCCCCGGAAACGGCAACCCCGACGCGCCGGGGCGCATCGGGGTCAAAACCGTGTCTTGCGATGTCGTCCAGCGTCACCGGAGAACGCTCACTGGCATCCCAGCGATTGCTGCGCGTTCTGCGCCTCGCCCGCCGCCGACGAACCCGGGAAGCGTGCGCTCACCTGACCCAGCGTAGTGCAGGCCTCGCTCTGCTGTCCGAGCTGCCCCAGCGCCTTGCCGAGCGACAACAGGTTATCCGCGGCGCGCGAGCCTTTCGGGTCGGCGGAGAACCCGTCGAGCCATGCCCGCGCAGCGCCCGCCTCATCACCCTGCTTTTGCAGTGCGAGACCGCGATAATACATCGCGTCGCTGGTCAGCGGGGAACCGGGATAGGTCTGCCGGAAGGTCGTGAGAAGATCGGCCGCAGAGGCGTAATCGCCATCCTCATAGGCCTTCTTGCCCGCCTCGAAATCCGATTTCTCGTTGATCGCAAGATCGGGTCCGGGCGTGGAATCCGGAGCCGGACCCGTGACCGACGCACCGGTGTTCGGCGCTTCGCCTCCCAGCGGCTCTGTCTTGCCAAGCTTCGAAATGTCGCAATTCTCTTCCATCTCGCAGACCCGGAAGTTCAGATCGCCGATCCGCTTCGTGCCGTCGGCGACGACGCGGTTGATCTTGTTTTCCAGCTCCTCGACGCGGTCGGTCATATGCGACAGCGACAGCTCCATCGAATCCATCCGCTGCAGAGCGGAATCGCCGCCCGCCTTCTGCAGACCGGCTTGACCAGAGGATTTCAGTTCCTGGCGCAGGCTACCGATCTCGGTCTGAAGCTGTCCCAGTTCGGTCTTGATGTCAGCCAGCGTCTGGGCGCGGTTCGCGTCCTGAGCCAGCGCGGGCGCGGCTGCCAGAACAGCCGCACCGAGAAGCAAAGCTCTCAGCATCGCGATCAGCTCCCGACCGCCGATTGCGAGATCACCGTCACGGCGCGACGGTTCTTCTGGTAGCACTCTTCGGTCGAGCAGACTGCCAGCGGACGTTCTTTACCGTAGGAGACCGTGCGCAGACGGTTGCCGGCCACGCCTTGGCTGATCAGGTATTCCTGAACCGCAGAGGCACGACGCGCCCCAAGCGCGAGGTTGTATTCGCGGGTGCCCTGCTCGTCGGCATGGCCTTCGATGATCGCGGTGTAGCTCGGGTGGCTCACCAGCCAACTCGCCTGCTGGCTCAGGATGCCGCGCGCGGTGTCGGTCAGCGTCGACTGGTCGACCTGGAAATGCACCATGTCGCCGATGGTCTGGCTGAAATAGGCCGGCGAGTTCGGATCGTTGATCCCGCCTTGGCTGACGCCGCCCATGCCAGCGCCGCCCGGGCCGAGCGCGCCGCCGGGACCGGTCGCACCGGAGCCGTATTGATCGGGGTTCGAACAGGCCGCGAGGCCCAGCATCGAGATGGCCAACACGGCCTTCACTGCAAATTTCATTGGTTCCGCCTTTGTTGATCTGCCCATTGCGGGCGAGCCTACCAGTTTCTCTAACGCTTGTTAATCCGCCCTCACGGCAGAAGCGGCGACCAGGCCGGGTCCGACGCGGCGCCCGGCGTGGAGACTTTCTTCAGGTTGCGCCCGGAGATGTCGACCGAATAGAGCGAGGCCGAGCCTTCGGCGCCGGGGCTCTCCCGGGTGAACATGATCACCCGGCCATTGGGCGACCAGGTTGGGCCCTCGTCGAGGAAGGACGAGGTCAGCAGCCGCTCTTCCGAGCCATCGGTGCGCATCACGCCGATATGGAACCGGCCTTGGTTCTGCTTGGTAAAGGCGATCATATCGCCGCGCGGCGACCAGACCGGCGTCGAATAGCGCCCGTCGCCAAAGCTGATCCGCGTCGCCTCGCCGCCGCCGACCGGCATGATGTAGAGCTGCTGGGTACCCGAGCGATCGGACTCGAACACGATCCGCGATCCGTCGGGCGAGAAGCTGGGCGAAGTCTCGATCGCGGGCGAGGTCGTCAGGCGTTGGGTCTGGCCCGTGCTGACATTCATCATCCAGAGGTCGGTATTGCCGTTCTGCTCCATCGAGTAGACGATTTTCTGCCCATCGGGCGAGAAGCGCGGCGCGAATGTCATCGTCCCGGGCACCTCAGGCAGCAGCCTCGCCGAGGCGGTCGCCACGTCGAGCATCTTGATGCGCGGAAAACCGGTCTCGAAGGTGGTGAAGAGCACTTTCGTCCCGTCGCGCGAGAAACGCGGTGCGAGCACGATGGTCGAGGCATCGGTGAGATAGGTCACATTCGCGCCGTCGTAATCCATCACCGCGAGGCGCTTCTGGCGGTTGTCCTTCGGCCCGCTTTCCGAGACGAAAACAACGCGGCTGTCGAAATACGGCCCCTCGCCCGTGATGCGCGAATAGATCACGTCCGAGACCTTATGTGCCAGACGCCGCCAGCTTGCCGGCGAGGCCGCAAGCTGCTGCCCGTCACCCATCTGCTGTCCGGAGAACACGTCGAAGAGGCGGAACTTCACGACCACCTTGCCGCCCTGCATCCCGACCGACCCCACGACCAGCGCCTGCGCGTTGATCGCCTGCCAGTCGGAATACTTCACCGGCGTGTCGAAGCTCGACACGTTCTGGATATAGGCAGATTTCGGAATTTCGCGGAACAGCCCGGTCCCGGTCAGATCGCTCGAGATCACCTGCGTGATCTGGCTCGCCATCTGGCCAGCGTCGGGGGTCTCGGGGATGAAACCCGCGATTGCGAACGGCATCGGCTCGATCACACCATCGGTGATCTCGATATGCAGCGGCTCGGAATCCTGCGCGATTGCGGCGATGGGTGCCAGCATCACAGCGGCCAGCAAACTGAGAACGAAACGCATCATGTCACACACTCCCTTTCCGGGTCTTGCCCGGTTTGTAACGCGCTGCGGCACGATCGTGCATCACAACCCCATGACACCGCGCGGAAATTCGCCGATCAGCCATCATTTCATCCTCATTTTTTCGGGATTGAAGTCGATGGTGATCGTTTTCCATCGGTCATATTTCTCCGGCGGCAGCGGGAACCCGTCCGAGCCGCACAGAACGATGGCGCGTCGCCCAGCCTCGAAGGCCTGATCGACCGCGTTGCCGGTGCCGCCCGTCGCCCCGACCAACTTGATCGAGGAGATGATCGGGTGGCCGTCGGGCTGCATGTCGACCGATAGCGTCACTGTGGTGCGCAGCGCATCCGAGCTGAGCGCGCCGGTGTTCCAGCACTGCTTGATATCGACGATCAGCGCGTCTTTCTCGCCCGCGGTAATCGGCGGACCCGTCGGCGCAGAGCCGGTGCCACCCGTGCCTTCACCGCCCAAGGCAGCCGCAAGCGCATCGTTGACCGAGGCGCTGTCGACTTTCTTCGGCTCGCTCGGCGCGGGCGTTTTCTCAGCCTGTTTCGGCTCAGCCGGTTTCTTCTCGGCGGGCTTGGGCGCTTCAGGCTTCTTCTCTGCCGGGGACGCAGCCGTCTGCGTCTCTTTCGGCGCGGGCGGTTTCGGCTTGGCGCTCGGCCGCGGCGAGGCCAGCGGCGCGGAGCTTTCCGGCTTGTCCTTGGTCTTGTTCGCCTCGGTCACGATTTCGGTGGAGGCTTCGGGCGGCGCCGTCGCCTCCTTCGGCTTCTCGGTGGGCTGATCGGGCGTGTCGGCGGGTTTGGGGGCCTCTTGCGGCTGAGCCTGCGGGTCGACCTTCGCCTCGGGCGGCGGCTCGGGCGCAGGCGTGGGAGCAACGCGCGGCGCCTGTTTCGGCTTCGGCACGGGCGAGATATCGGGCGTGACCGTCGGCGAAGGCTCCTCGACCGGCGGCACGATCTCCGGCGGCGTGTCGCTCACTTCGGCAGGCGGCGTCGGCTCTTGCAGGGCCGACACATCGGGCTGCGCATCCGGTACGGGGTCGGGCTGCTGCATCGCCTGCGGTTCCGGCTCGGGCTTGGCCTGCGGCTCCGGCGCGGGCGGCTTGGGCGGCGGGGCCGTCTCGGTTGGCGTATCGGGCGCCGTGGGCGCGACCGGATCCGGCGTGGGCTGCGGCGCGTCCTTCGGCGCCGAGGCCATCATCGTGTTGAAGTCCTTCTCGGACATCACCGCGACCTGAGAGATCACCACCGGCTTATTCGGTTTCGGGAAGAACCACTGGCCCCCGGCAATGACCCAGAAGAGCACGCCCAGATGCAGCGCGCCCGACAGGCCGTAACCGATCTTGTCCGCACGGTTCATGCGATGCCCCCTGGGCTCAGTTCCCCGCAGGCGCCGTCAATTGCGGCCCCCCGGTATCGGTGACGAGCGTGATGTTCGAGAACCCCGCGCCGTTGAGCGCGCCCATCACCTGCACCACCTGAGAATAGGAAATCTTGCCATCCGCGCGCAGGAAGACCTTGTCACTCTTGCGCTCGGCCGCGATCGCCTTGAGACGGTCGATCAGCTGATCCTGCGGCACTTCCGAGTTCATCAGCGAGACCTTCCCGTCCGCCTGGATCGACACCGTCAGCGGCACCTCCTGCTCGGTCGGTACGGCCTTGGCCGCCGTCTTCGGCAACTCGAGCGGCACGCCCACCGTCATCATCGGCGCGGCGACCATGAAGATCACCAGCAGCACCAGCATCACGTCGACCATCGGCGTGACGTTGATCTCGCTCATCGCGGCGTGACGCCCGCGTCCGCTCCTGCGGCGCCGCGATCCGCCCGATCCGCGTTTTGCAACACCCGCACCCATGATCAGCTATCCAACTGGCGCGACAGGATGGTCGAGAATTCGTCCGCGAAGGCCTCATAGTTGCCCGCAATGCGATCGGCATCGGACGACAGCTTGTTGTAGAAGATCACCGCCGGAATTGCCGCGAGAAGACCCAGCGCGGTCGCCACCAGCGCTTCCGAAATGCCGGGCGCCACGACGGCGAGCGAGGTGTTCTGCGAGATCGCGATCTCCTCGAAGGCGACCTTGATCCCCCAGACCGTACCGAACAGGCCCACGAAGGGCGAGATCGAGCCCACGGTCGCAAGGAAGGTCAGCCCGTAATTGAGGTTTTCGGTCGCCTTCTGGATCGCGACATCCATCGAGCGTTCGATCCGCGCTTGCGCGCCGGTGATCAGCGCCCCGTCCTGACGATGCGACCGGCGCCATTCCAACATGCCGGCGGCGAAGATCTTCTGGCTCGCGCCTTCGGGCGCGGGGCCGATCTGGTCGAACAGCTCGTCGAGCGGCTCGCCGGACCAGAAGGCCCGGTCGAAGGCTTCCGCCTCGGAGCGCGCCGCGCGATAGGCGATGAATTTGCGGATGATGATCGCCCAGGACCAGAAGCTGGCCACGACGAGGATGATCATCACGAGTTTGACGGTCAGCGATGCGCGCAGAAAGAGCGCCAGCAGGGAGAAATCGATCTCCTGCGCCATCGCAAGCGAAGAATGGTCCATAGGTACTGCTCGCCGGTTGGGGCCACGTTATCGGGCCTCTGATTACCAGCGATTCTATATCAGCAGTAAGGGGAACGCCATAACAACAATGTAACCGGCGAAACCCCGCCGCTTTTCAATGCAGTTTCGGGGCCAGTTTCCGGCGAATATCGGCGGGAAGCCGCTGAGCCGCGCCCGCCTCGTTGAGACAGACGATGGTGACCTGCGCGGTGAACAGCACCTCGCCGTCGCGCTGCACGGTCTGCTCCATCACCAAGCGCGCGCCCGTTTCGGTGACGAGGTCGGTCGTCACCACCAGTTCGTCGTCGAATTTCGCGGGACGCAGGTAATCGGCCTCGACGCGGCGCACCGCGAAGACCACCCCGTAATCGGCCTTCATGGCGACCTGATCTACGCCCAGCGCGCGGACGAATTCAGACCGCCCGCGCTCGATGAACTTCAGGTAATTGGCGTAATAGACGATCCCCGCGAGGTCGGTATCCTCGTAATAGACCCGGATCGGAAACTCATGCGCCATGCTCGTTCTCCCGATCGTCCGGCTCCGCCTCGCCCACTTCGCGCGACAATTCCCGTACCGCCTCTGCGGCCTCGCCCTGACGCAGGCCGGCGCGGGCCGCGAGACGCAGCGCGTGGCTCGGATCTTTCGCCACAGCCGGCATCGTCGGGTCGTAGGCAGCTGCAATCACCGCAGCGATCTCGGGACGCAGCACGGTCACCCCGCGCGCCACCGCAAGCGGCGAGCGTTTCACGAAGGCCTTGTCGGACCAAAGCAGGATCATCTGCACCGCCTGGCTGAGCGCGATTACCTCGGCGGGCACCTCATCGAGCCCCGCATCCATCCGCACGAAGGCGAAACAGGCGCGGATCGCGCCCTCCTTGTCGAAGCGGAAGACGCGATACTGGTTCGCCCCCTGATCGTCGAGCCGGATCACCAGATCCTGCAACCCGTCGATCAGGTGATCGAGATTGGGCACCTCGAGCAATTCCTGCCAGTCGCGGAAGAAGAAGATCATCAGGTTCGCGCCCAGCTCGGGATCGGTCTCGGCCATCTTGTGCCCTGCAAGCGCCACCACCGCCTCGACCGCGCCCTTCACCGTCGCAAGCGTCGCCGCCTCGACCCCGAACACGACGGGAACGACGGGGCGCCCCCAGCGCGCGAATAGATATTCGTCGGAAGAGCGCCGGAAGAGCTGCTCCACCATTTCGCCCGTGATTTCTGCCTGTTCCGCCATGCTGCCTCCCTCGCTTCGCCCCGACCCTAAGAGATCGCGACCGGGGGGGGAAGGGGGCCAGCCCGATCGGCCGCGCATCCCCGGCTTTTGCCTGCAACGACGTTTCGGCTTGGCACAAATATCCCGGGGGAGCGCCCGACCGGGCGTGGGGGCAGCGCCCCCTCTTCTTCGGCGATTGCGAACCCACGGTGACGGGCGGCAGCCCTCCCTGATCTGCGCTTGCCGCGCTTGCACCTCACGCCTATAAGGGCGGCATGTTCTTGCTGGCTGCATATCCGCGAATTATTTGCCCGGCGCTCTGACGCGTCAGGGTAGCCGGGATATTGCGCCAAGCCTCGCGGCGTGCGCGCGCACGCCCTTCCCTTTCCCAAGGACGACCTATCCATGAGTTCCGACCAGACCACCGAGACGACCGCCCCCGACTATCGCGGCACCGTCTTCCTGCCGAAAACCGATTTCCCGATGCGCGCGGGCCTGCCTGCGCGTGAGCCCGACTGGCTGGCGCGCTGGGAGAAGATCGGCGTCTACGATCGCCTGCGCGAGAAGGCCGCGAAGGAGACGCGCCCCGGCTTCGTGCTCCATGACGGCCCTCCCTACGCGAACGGCCATCTCCATATCGGTCACGCGCTCAACAAGATCCTGAAGGATTTCATCACTCGCTCTCAGCAGATGATGGGCCGCGATGCGCGCTACGTGCCTGGCTGGGACTGCCACGGCCTTCCGATCGAGTGGAAGATCGAAGAGCAGTACCGCGCCAAGGGGCTCGACAAGGACGCTGTCGACGTGGTGGCGTTCCGCCGCGAATGCCGCGCCTTTGCCGAGAACTGGGTCGACATCCAGCGCGAGGAATTCAAGCGTCTGGGTGTCTATGGCAACTGGGCCGATCCCTATCTGACGATGAACTACCATGCCGAGGCGGTGATCGCCGAGGAGTTCATGAAGTTCCTGATGAACGGCACGCTCTACCAAGGCTCCAAGCCCGTGATGTGGTCGCCGGTTGAGAAGACCGCGCTGGCCGAGGCAGAGGTCGAGTATCACGACCACACCAGCCACACGATCTGGGTGCGCTTCAAGGTCCGCCGGGGCGGCAATGCCGACATGCCGACCGAGGATGCGGTCGAATATGACGCCGCGGATCAGGCGCTGCTGGCCGATCAGCTGCACGCGGCGAGCGTCGTGATCTGGACCACGACCCCGTGGACGATCCCGCAAAACCGCGCCGTGTCCTTCAATCCGGGCATCGCCTACGGGCTCTACCGCGTCGACACGCTGGGCGAGAAATCGACCGCCGAGGAAGGCGAACTGCTGCTGATGGCCGATGCGCTGGCGCAATCGGTGATGGATCAGGCGAAAGTCGAGAGCTTCACCCGCGTGCGCAATGTCAGCGCGGCAGAGCTTGAGGGGCTGACGCTCTCGCATCCCTATGCCGGCGTCGAGGGCGCGAATGGCGAGTGGGATTACGACGTCCCGGTCCTGCCCGGCGACCACGTCACCGACGAGGCCGGGACGGGCTTCGTTCACACCGCACCGAGCCACGGCGACGACGACTATCAGATGGGCCTGAAATACGGGCTGCAGATGACCTATAACGTCGAGCCCGACGGCAGCTACCGCAAGGACCTGCCGCTGTTCGGCGGCGAGGCGATCGTCGCGGCTGATGGCAAGGACGGGCCGGCAAATGTGTCGAACATCAAGCAACTGGCCTGGGCCGGGGCGCTTCTCGCCAAAGGCAAGATCAAGCACTCCTATCCGCATAGCTGGCGCTCCAAGGCCCCGCTGATCTATCGCAACACGCCGCAATGGTTCGCCGCGATCGACCACACGCTGGATGACGGCATGGGCGAGTATGGCGACACGATCCGCGCCCGCGCGCTGACCTCGATCGAGGAGCTGGTGACCTTCACGCCCGAGAAGGGCAAGAACCGCCTGCATTCGATGATCGAGAACCGTCCCGACTGGGTGCTGAGCCGTCAGCGCGCCTGGGGCGTGCCGCTCACCTGTTTCGTCAAGAAAGGCGCCAAGCCCACCGACGAAGACTTCCTGCTGCGCAACGCCGAGGTCAATGCGCGCATCACCGCCGCATTCGAGACCGAGGGTGCGGACGCGTGGTACGAGGACGGCTTCAAGGCGAAGGTTCTGGAAGGCGTCGTGAATCCCGACGAGTACGAGCAGATCTTCGACGTGCTCGACGTCTGGTTCGATTCCGGCTCCACCCACGCCTTCGTGCTGCGCGACCGCGCCGACGGGACAGAGGACGGCATCGCCGATGTCTACCTCGAGGGGACCGACCAGCACCGCGGCTGGTTCCACTCCTCGTTGCTGCAGGCCTGCGCCACGAAGGGCCGCGCGCCCTACCGCAACGTGGTGACGCATGGCTTCACGCTCGACGAGAAGGGCATGAAGATGTCCAAATCGCTCGGCAACACCGTCGCGCCGCAGGAGGTGATCGAGCAATACGGCGCCGATATCCTGCGGCTCTGGGTTGCGCAGTCGGACTTCACGGCCGATCTGCGCATCGGCAAGGAGATCCTGAAAGGCACCGCCGACAGCTATCGTCGTCTGCGCAACACGCTGCGTTTCATGCTGGGCAATCTCGATGGGTTCTCCGACGCCGAGCGCGTCGATCCGACCGAGATGCCCGAGCTGGAGCGCTGGGTACTGCATCGTCTGGCACAGCTCGATACCGAGGTGCGCAAGGGCTATGACGCCTTCGATTTCCAGGGCGTTTTCCAGCAGCTGTTCAACTTCTGCACGGTGGACCTGTCGGCCTTCTATTTCGACGTCCGCAAGGATGCGCTCTATTGCGACCCCGAGGACAGCCTGCGCCGCCGTTCGGCGCGCACGGTGCTGGATCTGCTGTTCCATCGCCTGACGACCTGGCTCGCGCCGATCCTCGTCTTCACCATGGAAGACGTGTGGCTGTCGCGCTTCCCGGGCGACGATGCCTCGGTTCACCTGCAGGACATCCCCGAGACGCCCGAAGCCTGGGCCGACGCGAGCCTTGCGGCGAAATGGGATGGCATCCGCCGCGCCCGTCGCGTGGTGACGGCAGCGCTGGAGGTGCAGCGTTCGGCCAAGGTGATCGGAGCCTCGCTAGAGGCCGCACCAGTCGTACATGTCGAGGATGCGGACGTTCTGGCGGCGCTGAAATCGGTGCCCTTCGAGGATCTCTGCATCACCTCGGACATCGCGCTGACCGCCGACCCGGCTCCGCAGGAAGCGTACCGCCTGCCCGAAGTTTCGGGCATCTCGGTGGTCTTCGAGAAGGCCGACGGTCAGAAATGCGAGCGCTGCTGGAAGATTCTGCCCGATGTCGGCACGCATGAGCATCCCGGCACCTGCAAACGGTGCGATGCGGCGCTCGACTGAGCGGCGCGTATCCGGTGACGGAATGAAGGGCACCCGCTTGGGTGCCCTTTTTCATGTCAGGTCAGGACGGCATCTGGTGCGGCGGCAGCGGCGGCGGCCCGAAACGGTTACCGCGCGGCGAGCCGCGCTGAACGGTGAAGAAGAGCAGGACCAGCGTCCCGATCAGCGGGATCAGCATGATCAAGGCCCACCAGCCGGTTCGGTCGAGGTCGTGCAGCCGCCGCACCAGCACCGCGAGCGACGGCAGGAACACGACGAGCGAGAAGATCGCCCCCAGCAGCGACGCTTCGCCGCCCCGCATCATCATCGGACCGAAGAGGATGCGATCCAGCAAGCCGAAGACGATGTTCCCGAGAAAGACGAAGAGCACGAACCACCAGAATTCGGGCCGGGCCGCGCGGCCGGTGAAAGTCACGTAGTTCGAGAAACATTTGCGGATCGCTTCGCTGAACTCCATCGGGCGTCTCCCTTCGTGGATGAGCTGTCGAGGAAGCTTAGCCTCAGGACGACGCGTCACGCCAGCGTGAATCCGGCGGGGCAGGTGCGGTGGGCGCGTGATGCGTCAACGCGCGACGTGCATTCTTCTTATTTGCGTCAAGATTCGCGGCTAACCTCACGGAATGACCCAAAGTGAAAGCCATCCGTCCGCCCCGCTTCGCCCCCTGTTTCGCAGTTGGGGCTTCTGGGCGTTGCTGGCGGGCGCGGCCGCGTTGGTTCTGGTTTTCGTGCAGATCTCGGGTATTGCGAACGGGCCTCAGCCCTCTGCCGGAAGTCAGATTGGCGAGATCGCTGGCGAGATCAAACGCTCGGCTTGGCGGTCCTTCTTCGGCCTTGCGCCGAAGCCGGTGGAGCCGCAACCACTCCCGGCTTCCAGCTACCTCGGCCTCGCGGCGCCGGTCCTCGGGATCCTAGCGATCGTGCTCGCGGGGATCGCAGCGGCACTCCGCGAAAACTGGCGACTGCCGAGCTATGCGGTGAGCCTCGGAATCGCGGCGATCGTCTTCCAATATGTCTGGTGGATCGCGCTGCTCGTTGCGGGCGTTGTCCTGCTCGTCACGATCATCGCCAATCTCGGCGAGATTTTCAGCTTCTGACCGCATCCCTGTCGCGCAGCCAGCGCTGCAGCGTGCGCTCCTCGACCTGCGCCTGCTCGCGCTTTGCCAGCTCCGCCGCGCGTTCAGCGCGGGCCCGGTCGAGAAGCGTGTCATAGGTCTTCGCCTCTCGGAACAGCTCTCGCATCCGGTCTTCGAGCGGCACGCGGCGTTCGTTCAGCGTGCCGATCTCCTGATCGAGCCACGAGACCGTCTCGCGCACCGCCTCGCGGAATCCGGCGGCGTAAGGCGCGGTCTCAGGCGAGGTGACGTGAAGCTCGGCGCGGGCGCGCGCTGTCAGCGTATCGCGCTCGCTTTCCAGCCGCGCGACCTGCGCATTCAGCTTCGATAGCTCGCCGGCCTGCTCTTCGAGCTCACGCCGCCGCAGCCGCCCGATCACCTCCAGGGCCGCGATCCGGTTGCGGGTCATGGCGCGGTTACGCCGCCTGCGGCAGGTCTTTCTGCGCCTGCTCGACGGCGTAGAAATCCGGCTGATGCGCGGTTGGGATGCTACCGCGCCCGATCTCGACGCAGATATTCGGCGGGTGGTCGCTCACAAGCGCAACGAAGATGTCGCGGATCACCGCATAGAACGCGGAATCCTCTTCCTCGATCTGGCGCAGACGGCCAGACATCGGCTGCACGAAGCAATAAGCAAGGAACACGCCGAGGAAGGTCCCGACAAGCGCGCCGCCGATCATACCACCCAGGATCTCCGGCGGTTGGTCGATCGCACCCATGGTTTTGATCACGCCCAGAACGGCGGCGATGATGCCGATGGCAGGCAAGGCGTCGGACACGGTCTGGAGCGCTGAGGCAGGGGCCAGAACCTCGCGGTGATGCTTCTTCAGTTTGCGGTTGATGACGTCCTCGGTCTGGTACTTGTCGTCGAAATTCATCGCCAGCATCCGGAAGCTGTCGGTAATCAGCTGGATCGCGAAATGATCCTTCAGGATACGCGGATAGCGGCTGAAGATCTCGCTCTCTTCCGGGGCTTCGACATGAGGATCGAGCGCGATGATACCCTTGTTGCGATAGAGCCGCGACAGCTCGTAGAGCAGGTTCAAGAGGTCGGTGTAATCCGCCGTCTTCCACTTGCTGCCCTTGAGCACCTTTACGAGCCCCCGGCCCGATTGCTTGATCATCCCGAACGAGTTGGCGATCAGGAACGACCCGAGCGCGGCGCCACCGATCATCATCCCTTCGAACGGCAAGGCATGAATCAGAACGTCCATGCTGCCGCCGGACAGGAGGAAGCCGCCGAACACGAGGCCCACGACGGCCAACAGGCCAAGGATGATCGTCATTATACTTTGTCCGTATGCTTCGCGCCCCCAGTCTTTCACCGGCAGGCGCAGTTTCCCCAAAATCTCGAGCAAATCTCCGGTGACGCTCTCGTTAAGTCAAGTATAAATGCCAAAATCATTAACAAGAATAAGCACAGAACACGCCATGTCATCTATAGACAAGGAAACTTGACCGATTATTCATGAATAGATAGGATAATTCCAACACTGATCTTGGATTCAGGGCATCGAATGAGCGCCAGTGCGGAAGCCATTGCCTTTCTGCTCGAAGAGCAGGATCTGCGCCATCTGTTCCAGCAATGGCCGCAGCACATGTGTCTGGCCGTCGGCCTCGACCCGGAAGGCGGCTGCGCGATGCTGGTCTTCCACGCGAGCGAGGCCGAGCGCGTACTGCCCAGGCTCGCGCGGTCGATGAACTGGCGCACGGATGAGTTCAGCGTCATTCCAAAGATCGACGGCTACCAGACACGGCGGATGCTGTTCTCCGACGAGCAGAAGATTCTGTCGCTCGTGCAGGACACCGACAACCTTCCGGAGATCGCCCGCGATTACGCGATCAATTTCGCCTATGCCGCCGACGAGGGGCTCGACCCGGAAGCGATGACCGATGCGAAATCCGCCTCGGTGTCGCCCGCGTTGCGCGAGGTCGAGCGGCTCCTGTCGGAGTTGAACCCGACACACTCCGCGAAATCGAGCGCTCCGCCGACGAGCAGGAATGCGGCCTCTGTGCCTACCGATCGAGCGGAAACAACGGCCCCGGTGAGCGCGGATGGCGGCCCGCCCGGCTTCCGGCGGCTGAGCGATACGCACCGGGCCGAGGCGCTGATGGCGACTTGCGAATTGAGCCTCGATGCCGACACCATCCGGATTACCATCGACGAGGCCGGTGCCGATGCGCAGAGCTTCGGGGTGCGAGACGTCTATTTCCGCGACGATCTTCGCAGCTTCGCCATCCAGGTGGCGGAACTCGCGCGTCAGGGAGCAACCGCCCTGCCCGGCCAGATCCACGCCGCGGCGGATCACTTCCCGGCCCCGCTTCTCGCGACCTTGCGGCAGGCGCCGCTGCCGGCGCGACTGACCGCGCTCGACCACTACATCTTCATCGCCCCCGAAGCCGCAAAACCGCGCGCCGCTGCCCTGTCTGCCCCGGCGCGCGCGGAGCCAGGCAAGTTTCCAGCAAAGCGCGAGGGCGCGAAGCCGCAGATGCGCACGATGTTGGGCGGCGCCGCTTTGACCTTCTTCTCGGCGCTGGCGCTGCAACTTGGCCTGACGCCTGCGCTCAGCCATGGCGAGGCGCGGAAGGTCTCGCTCGATACGATCCGGGAATCCGTCTTCCAGTCGCTTGCGGATGAACAAAGCGGCAAGGAGCGCTGAGCCATGGATTGCGCAATCATCACCCCGATCGGCCCCGGCCATCGCCAGTTGTTCGAAGAAAGCTGCGCGCCCTCCGTCGAGACCGCGATCGGCTTTTCCAAGGGGCCGTTCGACCATGTCCATCACTACGCGATGGATGACATGCAAGGGCTGCACGGCCGGTCTGCACGTCGCAATACCGCGATCCGGCAAGCGCAGGAGGCGGGCATCGAATGGATTTTCTTCCTCGATGCGGATGACGTGCTGACCCCTAACGCGTTCGAGGCTTTCGGCGCGCGACTTGCCGATGAGCCCACGCTCGATGCGCTTTGGGGGCTGATCTGCGAATTCGACGCGGCGGGCGAGCCGCAACTGCGTGACGGTCAGCCGGCAGAGCTTTCCAGCTATGCAGAGTTTCTCGCCACGCCACCCTTCTTCGCGGTTCAGATCGGCGCTTTCATCCGCACCGAACTCGCGGCGCGCTTCGGCTTCGATGAGGCGATGGATACGGGCGAGGATTACAAGCTTTACCTGCAACTCTGGCAGAACGGGCACTGCGCGAAACGCCCGGAGATCTTCTTCATCAACCGCCGCGATCAGCACTCCACCGGGCCGCGCTCTGCGACCGGAGCCGATTGGGCCCGACAGGTCGAGCGGATGTGGGCCGACGCGGTCGAGCGCGATCCGCTCTGGGCGCCGCTCGAACATCGGGGGGTGGCGGCGAAGATGCAGATCACCAATCCGCTCGACATCATCCAGAACACCCACCTTCAGGGGAGGTTCTTCGAGGATAGCTCGCTCGAGAAGCTGCGCGATCTGATCGGCGTGAAGCACCCGCATATCGTCGAGGTCGGCGCGAATATCGGCAATCACGTTGTCTGGTACGCACAGCATCTGAACCCGGCGCGGATCTATCCGGTGGAGCCGAACCCCGCCGCACTGACGCTTCTCGATGGCAATATCGCCGCGAACGGGATCGACGGCCTGATCGACCGGCGCGGCATGGGCTTCGGCGTTGGCCGCGCGGAGGGCAGCTTCCGCGCCGAATCCACGCAGGAGAACAACCTCGGGGCCACGACACTGATCGCTGACGAAGCGGGCGAGTTGAAGGTCGTGACGCTGGATGCGCTGATGGCCGACGCCCGCGCCGACTTTCTCAAGATCGACGCTGAAGGGATGGAGCTGGACGTGCTCGCCGGGGCCGAGGGGCTGATCGCGCGCGACCGCCCGCTGATCTGGGTCGAGACCCGCCGCGACAACCTCCTCGCCTTCGCGCAGGAATGGTGCCGCGCGCATGACTACGTGCTGGTCGACAGCGTGTTCTACATCCACTCGATCGACTACTTCGCCATTCCGAGGGAACGCGCATGACCCAGACCACCCTCTCACGCAAGGACCGGCGCGCCCGGGCCGCGAAAGCCGCGAAGTATTACGGTATCGCGGACAGCGCAGCGGCGCTGACGATGCACGAAGCCTATGAGGCGCTCGCTGCGGCTGCCGGCCCGCACGCGGCGCGGCTGGCGCATGAGGTCAGCCAGGCGCATCCGGCGAACCGTCACCCGTGGCTCGTGCTGGGCACCGTGGCGCTCGACCGCCGCGAGGCCGAAGCCGCGACGAAGTTCTTCGAACGCGCCCTGCTGATCGCGCCCACCGATCCGATGGGGCTTGCAGGGCTGGGTAAGGCGCGGGTTCTCAAGGCCGACATCTTCGCGGCCATCGATCTGTTTGCGCAGGCAATCGAGCGTGGCAGCGAAGACGTTCCGATGGCCCGCCTCTATGCCGATCTGATGGGGCGGCTCGACCGGTCGACCACGGCCGGACGAAATCTGCGCAAGATGGCTGAGCGCATGAAGACGGCCGAGATCTGGTTCATCACGGCCGACGCCTTCGCCACAGGCGAAAGCAATGCCGAAGCCGCGCCCGCCTACGAGGAAGCCGCGAGACTTTCGCCGGCGCCGATCGCGCACCGCATCGGCTTGCTCAAGGCGAAACTCTTCCGCCAGAACTACAGGGGCCTCATCGTCGGCGCCGATGCCTTGCTGGCCGAGGCCGATCTGCCCCCCGCGCATCGCGACGAAATCGTCACCCTTCGGATGGCGGCTCTACGTGCGTGCGGCGAGACCGAGCGCGCCCTCGAAACCCTCTCGCATCGCTTCGAAGATCCCGCGCAGTTCCAGCGGGTTTTGGGATTTTCCGGCAATTGCCACCTCGACCGGGAAGACTTTCGCGCGGCGCGGATCGCGTTTCGCGAAGCCCTTCACCTCGTTGACGGGGGCGGGCTCTGGGTGCGGCGCGCCTACGGCACCTTCCTGATGGGCGAAGGCGATTTC
The DNA here is from genome assembly GCF_002213185.1 of Thioclava sp. JM3. Classification (NCBI taxonomy): domain Bacteria; kingdom Pseudomonadati; phylum Pseudomonadota; class Alphaproteobacteria; order Rhodobacterales; family Paracoccaceae; genus Thioclava; species Thioclava sp. JM3. The sequence goes on along the minus strand of NZ_NBOB01000007.1, from coordinate 128,199 downwards.
GCGGCGGGAGCCCCCTATTACGCAGGCCGCCAGCCCGACGCGAACCGCCGCCGCATTCCCTATGAAAATTCCGAGCCCGAGCGGCTCGCCACCCGCGATCGCCTCTTTCTCGTCGACGAGCAGGGGATCGGCGACCAGCTTGCGCTGCTGCCCATCATCGGGCGCGCTCCCCTGCCCGCCGGCGCAAAGGTGACCTTCGTCGGCGAGGCCCGGATGAAGCCCTTGATCGAGCGTTCCGGCCTTGGGATCGCCTTCGCGGAGACCACCAAGGTCGACAAGATGGGCGTCGCTCCGGAGGAAATGATCTTCGTCGGTGACCTCGTGCGCTATCTCACCGTCGAGGCGCTCGCGGCGCGACCGCTTGGCGGGTATCTGAACGCCGATCCGGTGCAGGTCGAGATGACCCGGGCCCGCTATCGCGAGATGGCGCAGGGGCGACCGATCGTCGGCGTCGCATGGCACAGCAGCGACGCGATCACCGGAGCGCATCGCTCGCTCGCGCTCGAAACGATGCTGAGGGCCCTGCCCGAAGGTGCCTTGGTGGTGAACCTGCAATATGGCGACCGCGAGGCGGAGCTGGCGCAAGCCGCCCGCAGCCGTCCTGACCTGACGCTTTTCCACGATGCCGCAATCGACCAGTTCGCCGATCTCGACGGGTTCGCCGCACAGATCATGGCGCTCGATCGGGTGGTGAGCATCGACAACACCACCGCCCATCTCTGCGGTGCGCTGGGGCATCCCGACACCCATGTGCTGATCCCGAAAGGGGCGGCGTGCATGTGGTATTGGGGCCGTCAAGGAAGCCCGGATCGTTGGTATGGAAACCTGCAACTTCATCGCCAGGCGCAGCTCGGCGACTGGAGCGGCCCGCTTTCGGAAATCGCCGCGCTTTAAGGGTCGCTCGGGACCGCGGGCTTACGCGCCCTCGCCATCTACCTCTTCGGGAAGCGGCACGTCGAAACCCGCTTCCAGTAGCAGCCTGTAGGTTTCCGCGAAGGCCCGCATCGATCCAAGCTGCTCCGATTTCCGCTGCGACAGGAAAACCGTCGCGCTTTGGTGGAAGCGGATCGCCGCATCTGTGTCGGGATCGGCGCCGGGACGGTAAGCGCCCACCCGGATCAGATCCTCCATATCCGCATATTTTCCCAGCGCGCGCCGGGCAGCCTGCATGATCCGATACTCGGCGTCGGTGTGGCAGTCGGGCAGCATCCGCGAGATGCTTTTCTGCACATTCACCGCCGGATAGCGGTCCTGTTCGGCGATGTGGCGGTCGAGCACGATATGCCCGTCCACGATCCCGCGCACGGTATCGGCAATGGGCTCGTTCATGTCGTCGCCGTCCACCAGCACCGTGTAGAGCCCGGTGATATCGCCCGTCCCTTCGACGCCGGGTCCCGCCCGTTCCAGCAGATGCGGCAGTTCCGCGAATACGGTGGGCGGGTAGCCCCGGGTCGTCGGCGGCTCGCCCCCGGAGAGGCCGATCTCCCGCTGCGCCATCGCGAAGCGGGTGACGGAATCGATCAGCAGCAGCACCTGCTTGCCCTGATCGCGGAAATGCTCGGCCACGGCGGTCGCGGTCCAGGCCGCCTGACGACGCAGCAGAGGTGGCTCATCACCCGTCGCCACCACGACCACCGCGCGCGCCATCCCCTCTGGGCCGAGGTCGTTCTGGATGAAGTCCTGCACCTCCCGGCCACGCTCGCCCACCAGCCCGATCACGATCACATCCGTATCGGTATTGCGCGCGAGCATCGCCATCAATGTCGATTTCCCGACGCCGGAGCCCGCGAAGACACCCATGCGCTGGCCACGACAGATCGGGGTAAAGATGTCGAAGACTTTGATTTGCGTCTCGAGCTTCGCGCCGACCCGCTTTCGGTCGAAGGCGCGCGGCGGGGCGGCCTTGAGATCGCGCGCCATCTCCCCCGGGGTCCAGCCAGTGCCGCTGCGCACGGGCCGGCCCAGCGCATCCACGACCTGACCGATCCAGCTTTCATCGGGGTGGATCAGATCGCCGTGCTGGTCGAGTTCGACCCGATCCCCCACCGAGACGCCATCCCAGCTGCCGAACGGCAGAACGCGGGTTCCAGCCTCGTTCAAACCGACCGCCTCGGCGAGAACCGGACCGCGCCGCCCGTGCACGATGCAGCGCTGGCCGATTCCCATCGCGCGTTCGAGCCCGACGACAGTCAGCGACAGGCCCGTGACCGAATGGACATGACCGACAATTCTTGCCTCATCGGCCTCGTCAACCGCATAATTCAAGGAAGAAAAAATCGTATTCACAAGGATAAACCCTACCAATCCATTCTCACACCAGTATACTATCCATGAAAACGGAGCGATCCAACGTGAAACTTGATACGATATCCTTTTTTAACCTCGCCTCGGATCGGATGCAGTGGCTTGCGGCCCGCCAGAAGGTGCTGGCCGAGAACATCGCCAATGCCGACACGCCGAATTACCGCGCGCGGGACGTCACCGACTTCCAGAGCTTCCTCGAGAAGAGCGACGCGGCGCGCGCAACCGGCGGCCCGTCGCACGAAACCACCGTCGAGACGGTGAATGCCAGCGGCGCATGGGACAGCAGTCTCGACGGCAACGACGTGGCGCTGGAGCAGCAATCCGTGATCGCGAGCGAGAATGCGGACCAATATCGGTTGGCGGCGAACCTCTATCGAAAGGCCTACCAGCTTATCAACGCCGCCAGCGGCAAAGAGTAACGTGCGGAGCAGACTATGAGCATGGACCCTCTGAAATCAATCGGTGCGATCGCGGCAAGCGGGCTGCGCGCGCAGGGCGAGCGACTGAAGGTCGTCTCGGAAAACGTGGCCAACGCGGATTCGACCGGCTCGACGCCGGGCGCGGATCCCTACCGCCGCAAGACCATCTCCTTCGGCGAAATGGTCGATGACTCGACAGGCGCCTCGATGGTCGATGTCACCGAAGTCGGTCGCGACACCTCTGATTTCGTGTTGAAATACGACCCGGCTCATCCGGCGGCGAATGCCGAGGGTTTCGTGAAACTGCCGAACGTCAACCCGATCATCGAGATGAGCAACATGCGCGAAGCGGCGCGCAGCTACGAGGCCAACCTGAACATGCTCGAGACCGGTCGCCAGATGCGCCGCGAGATGATCGACCTTCTGAAATAGGTGACGCATGAGCGATCCAGTCCTCTCCAACGCAGCGATCCGGGGCGCCTATGGCGCCTCGCGCAACCTGAGCGGCGGTCCTGCCTCCGCGCAGGAGGCCAAATCCGCGGGACAAAGCTTCGGCGACATGCTCAAGAGCGCCGCCGAAGACGCGGTCCAGACCATGCGTGCGGCCGATACCACCGCGCAGGCGGGTCTGACGGGACAGGCCAGCACGCAGCAGGTCGTCGAAGCGACGATGGCGCTGGAATCCACCGTGAAGGTCACCGTGGCGATGCGCGACAAGCTGGTCGAGGCCTACCAGGAAATCATGCGGATGCCGATCTGAGGCAGGCGGGGGCGTCATGGAAGAAGCCGATGTCTATGCGATCATGTCGGACACGATCTGGACGATCCTGCTCGGGGCCGGCCCGATCCTCGCGCTCGCGCTGCTTGTCGGCCTCGGCATCGCGATCTTCCAGGCACTGACGCAGGTGCAGGAGATGACGCTGACCTTCGTGCCGAAGATCGTCGCGATCTTCGTGGGCCTCGTGCTCGCCCTGCCCTTCATCTACGCGACGCTCTCGCACCTGTCGGATACCGTCTTCGATCTCATCATGAACGGGCCCACCTGATGGCGCGGGCGGGGTGGTTTCGCGCCTTGGCGGCGCTTGCAATCGCGAGCTTCGCCGCGACAGGCCCCGCGCGGGCCGAGGGCTGGGCGGGGTTCTACACCTCCAGCCGCTCCGTGCCCGAGGCAGCCACAGTCGTCCCCTCCAAGTTCGGCAATGACCAGCAATGCCTGCGCCAGATTTTCGCGGCGCAGGACCGCTACGGCATCCCCGACAACCTGCTGCTCGCGATCGGGCTGCAGGAGGCGGGGTTTCGCAATGAAGGTCGCTTGACCGTCTGGCCGTGGAGCGTGAATGCCGCGGGCGAAGGGCGCGTGTTCGACAGCCGCGAAGCGGCGATGGCTTGGGTCCACCAGAAGCAAGCAGCGGGCGTCACCTCGATCGATACGGGCTGCATGCAGGTGAACCGCAAATGGCATCCGGACGCGTTTGACTCGCTGGCTCAGTCCTTCGATCCGGCGGCGAATGTGGATTACGCGGCGCGGTTTCTGGTCGATCTGTATCGGCGGACGGGGGATTGGTGGCTCGCCGCAGGCTCGTATCACTCCTTCACCCCGGAGGCGCGCCAGACCTATCTGACCGCGCTCAGGCGCAATCTCGCGGTGGCGCAGAAACGGGGCGACTATTTCGTACGGCTCGCAGGCGCCGCCTCCGTGGACGCGCCCACCATGACCGCCTCGCCACGCCCCACGCGCCGCAAACTGCCCGTCTTCTGGTCGGCCGATCTGACGGCGGATCAGGACATGCGGCTTTCGATCTATTCGACGAACGACCTGCAACCCGTGCTTCCCAATTTCATGCGAACGAATTGAGCGCGCAATGAGCCAAAAACAAACCAGTCTCGGCCAGAACCTCGTGGGGCTCGGCATCAAGAACCGCGATATCGGCTTCGCGATCGGCGTGACGCTGATCCTCGGGATGCTGTTCGTTCCGCTTCCGCCGATCATTCTGGATTTCGGTCTCGCGATCTCGCTGTCGGTCTCGGTTCTGATCCTGATGGTGGCGCTGTGGATCCCGAAGCCGCTGGAGTTCAACTCCTTCCCGACGCTGCTGCTCGTGGTGACGATGCTGCGGCTGTCGCTCAACATCTCCTCGACGCGGCTCATTCTCAGCCAGGGCCATACCGGCCCCGGCGCGGCGGGCGGCGTCATCGAGGGGTTCTCGCGCTTCATCGTGGGCGGCGATTTCGTGATCGGGATCGTGATCTTCGCGATTCTCGTGGTTATCAACTTCGTGGTCATCACCAAGGGCTCGACCCGGATCGCCGAGGTTTCCGCGCGCTTCTCGCTCGATGCGATGCCGGGCAAGCAGATGGCGATCGACGCCGATCTGGGCGCAGGACTGATCGACGAGGTGGAGGCCAAGCGCCGCCGCAAGGAGCTCGAGGACGAGAGCGGCTTCTTCGGCGCGATGGACGGTGCGTCGAAATTCGTACGCGGCGACGCGGTGGCCGGGATCATCATCACGCTGATCAATGTCGTCGGCGGCATCCTGATCGGCGTCGTCCAGCACGGGCTGAGCGTCTCTCAGGCGGCGGGTAACTACACCGTGCTGACGATCGGCGACGGGTTGGTGACGCAGATTCCGGCGCTGGTAGTGTCGCTGGCAGCGGGCCTGATCGTCACGAAAGGCGGCACCGAGGGCGCGGCGAACGAGGCGGTTCTCGGGCAGCTGTCGAACTTCCCGAAAGCGCTCTACATGGCGGCGGTGCTTCTTGGCGGGATCGGCCTGCTGCCCGGCTTCCCGATCGTGGTGTTTTTCGCGCTGGCCGGGCTGCTCGCGGGGCTGGGCTATGTGATGCAGGAGCAGGCCGCGCTGCGCGCCAGCGACGAGGCGGCAGCAGAAGCCCGCGCGGCCCAGATGGAAGAAACCTCGGCCGAGACGACGCAGCAGCAACTCAAGCTCGACGAGCTGCGCCTCAGCCTCGGCGCGGGACTGGTGCCGCTGATCTCGAGCATGGACGCCGCCCTGCCCGGCAAGGTCAAAAGCCTGCGCAATCTTTTCATGAAGGATTACGGCTTCGTCCTGCCCTCGGTCCGCATCAAGGACGACCCGATGCTGCCGACGAACAGCTATTCGATCCTCGTGCAGGGCGTCGAGGCGGCGAAAGGCGAGCTGCGCCCCAACCTCGTGATGGTGATCGACCCGTCCGGCGATCAAGTGAAGTTGCCCGGCGAGCGGATCAAGGAGCCCACCTTCGGGCTGAGCGCGGTCTGGATCGACCCGGCGCGCGCGTCCGAGGCCGAACAGCAGGGCCATACGGTCGTGGACCCCGAGAGCGTGATTACCACCCATCTCACCGAGATCATCAAGGAGCATATGTCCGAACTGCTCACCTATGGCGCGGTGAAGAAGCTTCTGGCCGAGCTGGACCGGGACTACCAGAAACTCGCGAGCGACATCTCCAACCCCGCCCCGGAAATCCTGCTTCAGCAGGTGCTGCAATCGCTGCTGGCCGAGCGTATCTCGATCCGCAACCTGCCGCTCATCATCGAGGCGGTGGCCGAGGCCGCGCCGTCGAGCACCAACCCTGCCGTGATCACCGAGCGGGTCCGCGCCCGCCTTGCGAACCAGATCTGCCGCGCGCTGGCGGATGCTTCGGGCTTCGTGCCGGTGCTGACAATGTCGGGTGCGTGGGAGCATGAATTCGGCGAAGCGGTGAAGATCAACGGCAAGGATCGGACCTTCCTGATGTCGCCGCAGCGCGTGCAGGAATTCGTGCTGGAGGCGCGTCAGGAAATCCAGCGCCACGCCGCACGCGACGAATGGCCCGCGCTGATGGTCGCGCCGGAAGTGCGCGGCTATGTCCGCTCGATGCTCGAACGCGTAAGCCCGATGACTCAGGTGATCTCGCATAACGAGGTGCACCGAAAGGCCGCGATGAAGACGGTCGGGACGATCGGGGCCTGAGGGGTGAGCGGGCTGAGCACATTTCTCGACGCGCAGCTATTCGGCTATCTCATAGTCTTCGCCCGGCTGGGCAGCGCTATGATGTTCATGCCGGGCTTCGGCGAGATGCAGGTGCCGACCCGAAGCCGTCTGGCGATGGCAGTGGTGTTCAGCCTCGCGCTTTATCCCGCGACGCCAGTATTGCCGATGCAGCCCGACAATCTCGTTACTTTCGCGATCTATCTCGGGTTTGAGGTGACGACGGGTATCTGGATCGGGCTGACTGCACGGGTGCTGTTCAGCGCGCTGCAATTTGCGGGGCATCAGGCCGGGCAGGTCTCGGGTCTCGCCAATGCTTTCGCGCCGAGCCTCGGGTCGTTCGAGGGCTCCACGATGATCGCGAGCTTCCTGCTGATCTCGGGCGTCGCGCTGATTTTCGTCACGAACACGCATCACGTCATCATCCGCGCGTTGCTCTATTCCTACGACGTCTTTCCGCCGGGCACCCTGCTGCTGGGCGACATGGCGAAGCAGATCGTGAAGGCCGCGTCGGCCAGCCTCTATATCGGGGCGGCTATCGCGGCGCCGTTCTTCGTCATGGGGCTGATCTTCAATCTCGGGATGGGGCTTGCAAACCGGATGATGCCCGCGCTGCCTGTCTTCTTCGTCGCAGCACCCGCGCTGATCGCGTCGGGCCTGCTGATCCTTGCGGCGGCGTCGCCCAGCATGCTGCATGTCTTCCTCGGCCGGTTCACCGACTGGCTCGGCACTTTCGTCATACCCTAAGGAGCGCGCCGTGGCCGAGGGCGACGAACAGGATAAATCCTCCAAGACCGAAGAGCCGACAGACAAGCGGCTGAAATCGGCGCGCGAAAAAGGCGACGTGCCCTCCTCGCGCGAGACCGGCAACATGATGTCGGTCTTCTCGCTGCTGATGATCGTGATGTTCATCCTGCCACTCGTGGCGGGCCGGGCGATGACCTCGCTTGGTCAGGTCTTCGCCGGGGCGGGCCAGGTTAAGATTGGCCAAGGGTCGGCAGGCGCGCGCGATATTGGCGACATCCTCAGCATGCTCTTCGGCGAGATCGCGGGATGGGCCGCCCCGATCTTCGGCGTGATGCTTCTGGCCGCGCTGTTCGGCGTGTTGATCCAGGGAGAAACCGTGGTCTCGTCGGACCGGATGAAGCCGAAATTGTCGAAGCTCTCGCCGCTTGGGGGGCTGAAGAAGATGTTCTCGCCCGGCGCACTGGTCGAGTTCGCCAAGAGCATCACCAAGGTTCTCGTCATCGGCGTGCTCGCGCTGTGGGTGGCGAAACGCGCGGTCACCGGGATCTGGCAGGGCGAGAATTTCCTGCCCGAGAACATTCCGAGCTACGCCGCCCATTGGGCCGGATGGCTGCTGAGCGCAGCGATGGTGTTCCTCGTGCCGATCACCATCGGCGACATCATCTGGAAACGGTTCGAGTGGCGGCGCAAACTGCGCATGTCTCTCAAGGAAATCCGCGACGAGATGAAGGACTCCGAGGGCGATCCGCAGATCAAGGGCCGCCGTGCGGAGATCGCACGCAGGCGCGCCCGCCAGCGCATGGCGCAGGCCGTGCCGACCGCCAGCGTGATCGTGACGAACCCGACGCATTATGCCGTGGCGCTGAAATACGAACAGGGCAGCGACGCCGCACCGGTCTGCGTCGCCAAGGGGGCCGATGCCGTGGCCGCCCGCATCCGGCAGATCGCGCGCGAGAACGAGGTGCCGATCGTCGAGAATAAGCCCCTCGCGCGTACGCTGCACGCGACGATCGAAGTGGATGACACCGTGCCGGTCGAGCATTGGCAGGCGGTTGCGGAGATCATTGGCTATGTCATGGATCTGCGTCGCAACATCCGGCGCGCGCCGCCGAAAGGCTCGGTCCTGCGGGACGACGAGGAATGAGAATAGGGGCTGAACGCCCCTTTTCCCCAAAACGGATGCAAATTCGGGTAGCTGCGCGGGCCGGAACGCCCGCGCGTTTCAGTTGAGCTTGACGTTGACCAGCTTCTGGTCGCCCGGCAGCTTCGAACGTTCGAGAATGATCTTGGAGACGGCCCGCGCGCGCACCGGGGTCATCGCGGCCATAATCGGGGCGACGTCGCGCTCATTCATCGTGGCCAGCACCATGACCGTCACCTCTATATCGAGGTCGTTCATGATCGAAGCCGCCGCCGCCGGCTTCATGTTCTTGTAGATCGACACGAGGCGATCGACGTCGGCGGTATGCGATTTGTCGACCTGGTCGAGCAGCTTGGTCACCTTGTCCTTCAACTCGGTGAGATGCTGCGACTGGGTGTCGAGCCCCTGCTTGGCAAGCTCGATCTCGGCGCTGCGGGCGTCGAGCTTCTTCTTCTGTTCCGCAAGAAGGTCGCGCTCCTGCCGCACGGACATCAAAAGCTCCTCCGGCGTCGGGGGGCAGCTGCTCTTGGCATCGCCGGGAGCGTCCGCCGACGAAGCCTTTACCGCGGGCGGCTTTTCCGCTCCGCTTGCGAGAGCCGCCTGCAAAAGCGAGTCCGGGAACGGGATCATGTCCGAGGGAAGGCTGGTCGCGAGCTTCGCGCCGCCCGAAAGCAGCAGCACACCGACGAGAACCTGCAGGGGGCGGCTCTTCACCATTGCCCCTGCGCCTCCCGGCGCACGCGGGTCTGCTCGAAGAAGCTTTTCACCAGCTCGGCCTTGCCGGTCACACGGGTCAGCCCCATCGGCGCTTTCGGCGCGGCGCGGCGCGAGTTGAAGGTCAGGGCGGGCGCAGCCTCTTGCGCGGGCGCCGGTTCGGGCGCGGGCGCTTTCTGCGCCTCAGCGACCGCGTCCTTCATCTCCTCGACGGAGAGCTGCGATTTGTCCACGGCCGCGGAGAAAGCGGCGACGAGCGGCTCCATTTCCTCGAGCACGAGCATCAGCTTCTTGACCCGTCGCGTGATCACCACGCCATAGGCCATCAGCCCCACAAGAGACACGAGAATAATCGCGTTAATCAGCATCGACATCATTGCTCCACTCGTCCTTTCCCATGAGGTTCGCGGTCACCTTCAGCGCCATCGACCCGTTCTGCTTCTTGCCCATTTCGCCTTCGAGAACCGGACTCCCGGCACAGAGCAGAAGGACCGGCTGGGTGTCGTCGATCCCGAGGTCGAGCGTGTCGCCCACTTTCCAGTCCAGAATCTCGCGCATCGGTACCACAAGCTCGTGCAGCTGCGCGGTCAGCGCCACCGACGACCCTTCGATCTTCTGTTTCAGCTGCGTACGCCACGAGCTGTCCGCGCCCAGCCGATCCCCGAAGAATATCTTGGTGAGCAGCGGGCGCACCGGCTCCAGCGTCGAGTAAGGCAGGATCAGATGAACCTCGCCGTGGTAGCCTTCGAGGCTGACCTTGAGCGGTACGCGGACCGTGGGACTGTTGGGCTGAGCGATGTTCGCGAATTGCGGATTGCTCTCCATCCGGTCGACCTGGAATGAGACTTCGCAAATCTGACGGAAGCCCACCGCCATGTCGGCGAGGATGCGTTCGGCGACCTGCTCTCCCATCCTGCGCTCGATCGTCGTGAAGCCGTTTTTGGCATCCTTCGCCCGCCCCGTCGGCTGCCCGCCCAGCATCAGTTCGAGCGCGGAGAACAGGAAGACCGGATCCTGCGAAAGGATAAACTGGTCATCCCAAGGATCGGCCTGCGCGACCGCGATCAAACCATGCTTGGGCAGGCTTTTCATCGCGTCGGCGAAGGGCAGGTATTCGACGTCGCCCAGCGTCACGTCCAGCACCGAACCCGTCAGCGACTTGAGCGAGCTGGAGAAGGACAGAACGAAGCGCTCGAAGATCACGTCCAGCATCGGCAGACGCTCGTAATTGAGCATCGACATGCGGATGATCTCGTCCTCGACCTCCGCCGTCGTCGTCGCCGCCATCGCCATGTCCGCCTGCTCCGCCATCGTCACTGCACCACCAGATCGCTGATGAGAACCTCGCTCGGCGTATTGTCCCCGACGACCGCGCGGGCGCGCTTGAGCAGTTCCGCCTTGAGCTTGATGAGACCGATGCTGCCGCGCAGATCCTCGACCGTCATCTGCCGGAGGAATCCGGTGAAGGTATCGCGGATGAAGGGTTTCTTCTCGGCCATCGCGGCTTCGGCATCCGGCGATTCGGGATAGACCAGCGCGAGGTGAATCTTGAGGTAGCGCGCGGCGGAGGCGCCGTCCGCAGTCGTCCCGGTGATGTTCACCACGATGTCGTCGAAATCCAGTAGCGCGTCCCCGCCCGCCGCGGCGCCCGCGCCCGTACCGCCATGGCCTGCCGACCCTGCGGGTTTGCCCCCGGTGAGGGCAGAGACGCCACCGAAAGCGACGAATCCACCGCAGAACATGGCCACGACCGCGAGGGCGCCCGCCGCCATCACGAGACGCTTGTGGTCACGCAAGACACGCCAGCGCCCGGCAGGCGCTTCGGCAAGCTCTTCTCCATCAACCGCCGCATCTGTCATCGGCTACCGCGCCTCTCTTCGTCGAACCTAAAGATAAAACCCGATCTTCATTGGATGTCGTAAAGTATATACATCCAGACTTTACTTGCAATACAAAGATAGAATAGCCTCTATTGCGTAGATGAAGAATAACTGGTGTTCGCCGTGCAGCAATTCTTGCGGAATCTTCAATCCTTGGGACGGCGCAAGCTGCTGATGCTTGGGGCCGTCGGCGTCGTCAGCGTGTTCGCGCTGGTCTTCGGCCTATCCGTCGTGACCGCCCCGAACTACAAGCTGCTCTACAGCCAGCTTTCGCCCTCCAGCGCAGCCGGAATCGTCGACGCGCTCGAACAGGCAGGGTTCAAGACGCAACTGTCTGCAGATGGCAGCGCGGTGTCGGTGCCGGAGGGAGACATGGCCCGCGCCCGCATGGCGCTGGCCGAAAAGAACCTGCCAGTGGATGGCGAACCCGGTTGGGAGCTGTTCGACAACGCAAGCGGCTTCGGAATGAACACCTTCATGCAGCATGTGAACCGTCTGCGCGCGATGGAGGGCGAGTTGGCGCGCTCGATCCAGACCATCGACGGGGTGCGCAGCGCCCGCGTCCATCTGGTTCTGCCCGAGCGCGAAGCCTTCTCGCGCACCAGCCCCGACCCGAGCGCGAGCGTCATCGTGCGCGCCGCCTCCACCCGCGGCATCAGCCGCAAGGAGGCGCTGGCCATTCGCAACCTGATCGCGGCGGCAGTACCCAATCTCGACGGCAACCGAGTGACGGTGCTCTCGGCCAGCGGCGAGACGATCCTCGCGGAGAATTCGGATGCGGCCGGGCAAGCGACACTCCAGTCGAACAAGGCCGCGACCGAAGACCGGATGGCGCGCTCGATCGAGCAGATCCTGACGGCGCGTGTCGGTGCGGGGAATGCCCGCGTGCAGGTCAATGTCGACCTGTCCAACCAGCGTGAAGTCGTGGTGCAGCAAAGCTTCAACCCCGATCAGCAAGTCGTGCGCTCCACCCAGAACAACGCCGAGCAGCAAAAGGGTGTGCAGAATGGCGATACGGGTGTGAACACCGGGAACAACATCCCTGGCGCGCTTGGCGGCCCCGGCGCGAGCAGCACGACCGACAGCCGCAGCAAGAACGGCGAGTCCGTGCAATACGAAATCGGCAACACCCGGCGCGAGACCACGACCGAAGCGGGTGCAGTCAAGCGCGTGTCGGTCGCCGTGCTGGTCAACGGCATATACAACGTGCAGGACGACGGCTCGCTGAAATACGAACAACGCTCGCCCGAGGAAATCGCGCGTCTCACCGCACTGGTGAAATCGGCGATCGGCTACGACCAGAATCGCGGCGATACAGTCTCAGTCGATAGCCTGCGCTTCATCGATTACTCGATGGAAGTCGGCGGCCCGGTCGGCCCGACGCTGATGCAGCGGCTCTCCGACAATATCGTGTCGATCCTGCGCTGGGTCTTTGCCCTTCTGATCGTGGTCGCGGTGCTTGTCTTCGGTCTGCGCCCGTTGCTGAACCGGGCCGACCGCGAACGCGCGCGGCTAAGCGAGGCGCCCGGCGCCGGGGCACTCGCAGCCCCCGAGGGCGAGGCGGAAGCAGCGGCACCCGCGGGCAACAACCTGCCCGCAGCGCCCGCCAGTGCCGTCGCGCCCCGAACGCAGGAGGCCGCCGAGCCCGCAGCGCCCGTCCAACGTGCGGAGCGCTACGATCCCGCCAGGGACGAGGAGCTCGTCACCAACTTCGCGATCAGCGGCGCGATCCTGAAGCGCAAGGTCTCGGCAATCCAGAAGATCGCCGAAGAAGAACCGCAAGAGGCCCTCAAGGTCCTGCGCGGCTGGCTGCTCAACGAGGCATGACATGACGGTTTTCCAGCGAGACTTCGATGAAGAGATGCAGGCGGAAGACGCCCGCCGCGCCGCCGAACGCCTGAGGGTCTTCACCCAGGCCGATCTCGATGCCGCGGCGGCGGCCGCGCGCGCCCAAGGGTTCGAGGCGGGCCGTGCGCAAGGCCGCAACGAGGCTACCACCGAGATCAGGACCTCGCTCGAGGCACGCCAGACCGAGGCGCTGGAAAAGCTCTCGCCGGAGATCACAGCACTTCTTGGCAACCAGCTCGCTCATCAAGCGGCACTGGAGCGACACCTTTGCGGCTTCGCGCTGCGCGTTTGCGAGAAGGTTTTCCCCGAATTCATCGAGAGCTGCTCGACCGCGCGGGTCGAGACCCAGATCCGTCGGGCGATGGAAATCGCGCTGCGCAAACCGAGCCTCACGATCCGCCTCTCCCCCGCCAATGTCACGGGGCTGACGCCGGTGATCGAGGCCAGCGCCGGGCCGAACAGCCCCGCCCTGAACATCGTCGCGGACCCGGCGCTTGCCGATGGCGACATCCATGCCGACTGGGAAGACGGCGTGATGGATTACAGCTTCGAGACGGTCTGCCGCAGTATCCTCATCGCCCTGCGGCAGACGATCTCTCCCCAAGCCACACCAATCAGGAAAGCCGTGTAAATGTCCGACAACGATACGCCCGAATCCACGCAGCCGCCTGAGATTCCGGTAACCGGAACCCAGCCGACGAAGGGCGAAGCCCACGCCGCTGCAGCCGAGACCCTGCTGCATACGCTCGCCAGCAAACACGCCGAGAGCGATGCCGACGGGCAGAACGTCAACGCGATGCTCAATGTCGGGCTCTCGGTGCAGATCGTGCTGGGTCAGAGCCGTATCCCGATCTCGCAGCTTCTGAACCTGAGCCGCGGCTCGGTCATCGAGCTGGAGAAAAAGATTGGCGAGCCGGTCGACGTGGTGATCAACGACCGGCTGGTGGCGCGAGGCGATCTGGTGAAAGTGGGCGACAACCGGCTCGGCGTCACGCTCACCGAGATCGTCAAAGACTACGTCCCGAAACGATGATCCACCTCACGAAGCGATTTCTGACGGCGCAACCCGGCCTGCCACTTGTCGCCCTGACGCTCGTCGCGTCGCTCGCTTTCAGCAGCGGCGCAGAGGCGCAGGAGGCGGGCGGGTTGCTGAGCGACCTAGCGCAGGGGCTGAACAATGCCGCGCCAGGCAGCGATGCATCGGCCAGCCTGAGCGGGCGGATCATTCAGCTGATCGCGCTGATGACCGTGCTCAGCATCGCGCCGGGCGTCCTTGTCGTCATGACCAGCTTCACCCGCTTCGTGATCGTCTTCTCGATGCTGCGCTCAGCGCTGGGGCTGAACCAGACGCCGCCGAACATGGTGCTGAGCGCGATGGCGCTGTTCATGACCTTCTTCGTGATGCAGCCGGTCTTCGACGATGCCTGGACCGGGGGGCTGCGGCCGCTTCTGAACAACACGGTGACCGAGGAACAGGCGCTCGTCGGGATCGGCGCGCCGTTCAAGGCCTTCATGTTCGCCAATACGCGCCCGAAGGACCTGAAGCTCTTCGCCGATCTCGTCCGCGACAACGAAGCGGGGCAAAACGCCGAACCCGCGCCCGAGACGCCCGCGCCTGCCACGGCGGAGGAAGCGAACTGGCGCACCCTCGTGCCCGCCTTCATGATCTCCGAGCTGCGGCGCGCCTTCACGATCGGCTTCCTGATCTATCTGCCTTTCATCGCGATCGACCTCATCGTCGCATCGGTGCTGATGAGTGCGGGCATGATGATGTTGCCGCCGGTGATGATCTCGTTGCCTTTCAAGGTCATCTTCTTCGTGCTGATCGACGGCTGGTACATGCTCGCAGGGAGCATGATGCAATCTTACGTCGCCTATGGCGGGGGTGGCTAAGCCTCTGCGCCGCCCCTATCCTTAGAAAACACATCGCTACAAAGAATAGCGGGCGATCTTGATTGAGAATACAAGGATAGCCTGCTATCCTTGCCGAGACCTCAGAACAGATCGAGCGCCGACGATGAGAACCTCCCGGGATTACAAGAAACTGCGTGGCCCAGAGAAGGCAGCGATTCTTTTCCTCTGCCTCGGGGAGAAACACGGCGCAGGGCTCATGCAGCGGCTCGACGATTACGACATCCATTCGATCACCCATGCGATCTCGTCCCTTGGTACGATCCCCGCCGATATCGTCGAAGAGGTGATGAGCGAGTTCATGGAAACCGCAGGCGATGGCGGCGGCCTCGTGGGCTCGATGGAGATGGCGGAGAGCATGCTCAAGGGGTTCCTCCCCGACGAGCGCGTCTCCGACATCATGAACGAGATTCAGGGCCCGCTGGTAGGACGCAATATCTGGGAAAACTTCTCGGCGCTGAACGAGCAGATCATCGCAAATTATCTCAAGGAAGAGCACGACCAGACGGTCGCGGCGATCCTGAGCAAGGTGAAACCCGAGGTCGCCTCGAAAGTGCTGCCGCTTCTGGGCGAAGAGCGCATGATGGAAGTGCTGGAGCGGATGATCGGCATCGAGACCGTTCCCCGTTACGTCTTCCAGAACATCGAAGAAACGTTGCAGAAAGAGTTCATGAGCTCGGCGACGCGCAATACCGGGCCGGACCCGCAGCAGCGCATGGCCGATCTCTTCAACAAACTCGACAGCAAGCTGTTCGACGACATCACCCAGCGTCTGGAAAAGCGTATTCCCGAGGCGTTCGGTGCGATCAAGGCGAAGATGTTCACCTTCGACGATCTGTGCAAGCTCGACCAGCAGAGCCTCGTCAAAGTCATGCGCGGGGTCGAAGGGCAAACGCTTCCGCTCGCCTTGCGCGGGGCCAAGAAGGAGGTACGCGACTACTTCCTGAGCGCCCTGCCCGCCCGCTCGCGCGACATGCTGAACGAGGAAATGACCGCGATGGGTCCGGTGCGCGGGCGCGAGGTGCAAGAAGCGCAATCCGCGCTTGTGGACTATGCGCTCGAGCTGTCGCGCGAGGACGAAATCCGCATTCCGCTCGACGATGATGACGTGATTATCGACTGAAGCCGTCCGTGACCGGCGACCAGCTTACCGGTAGCGCGAAGCCGAGAAGGTAGCGATCGCAGTCAAATCGAAGGTCGCGGGCACGAATTGGCCCGAGCCCCCCTGCACCGCGCCTTGCATCAGCGTCACCGCAGCATTCCCCGCCGCCCCTCCGATTGAGAAGTTATTCGCATCGGACACAGCGACGAAACGGGAGACCAGATCATCGACCTCTTTCGGGTCTTTGAGTTTCGGAAGATCGAACTTGTCCTCGAAAATCTGTTTCTGCCGCTCGACATCGAGCTTCACCACGTCATTCGGGATCCCCAAAGCGGTGCGCATGAACTGCGCCATATCCTTGTCTTTCAGGACCGAATACCATGTTTTGACGCCGCCGAGCTTCTGCCGGAATTCGAGCACGGACCCGACGGTCTCGTTCTGGTCGCGCTCACCATTGATGAACTGCTGGCTGACATATTGATCGACGATCTTGTCCTGCCACGAGGCCGAGGAGGTATTCGCGTTTGCAGTGCCGCCATTGGTGAACCCGAGCGCATCGTAGAGCTTGCGAAACCGCGGATCGGTGAGCCTGTTGACGAGGGAACTTTTGTCATTGGGATCGCTCGAAAGGATTTCGCGCATCATCGCCTTGCCGAACATCTGGTCTTCCAGATCGAAGGCCTTCATCACGAAACTATAGGCGTCGTAATCCTTCACCAAGTCGGCCGCGGTATGGATATCCCCGATCTTCTCGCGGAAACGGCTGATCGCGCGCGCATGCTGCGGCTCTTGCGCCAGTTGATCGAGTTGCTTGGCCTGCGTCCGATCGATCAGGCTCAGCGCGAGCCGACTGCTCATGCCCGAAATCGTCAGCATTCTTCGCCCTCCAGCGCCGCCGTCGCGCTCGTGTTTGCGGACAGGCGGGCGAACAGTTCTTCTTCGCGGCGCATGACCGGGCGCAGCGCGCTCAACGCTTTGTAATAATCGCCCTGAGACACCCAGTTCGCGGCCTCGAAAACACCGCCAACCACGGCGGCACTGAAGATCGTGGCAAGATCGGCGAGCTTTTCCTGAATGACCGGCACCAGCGTGTCGCGCGTGTCGGCGCGGATCAGCGCGGTCTGGATCAGGAAATAGGCCTGCTTCACCGGGGTCGGCTCGCAGTTTTCATCCAGCAGGTCTTCGGCCCGGATCACGTCGGCAGTGTTCTCGATCTGCAGCGTCTGTCGGCGGTTGGCATTCCGGATGACGCATCCATTGACCACGATCCGCTCGTTCGGTTTCAACGTCAGTCGTAATGCCATGACCCGCGCCCCTTCTTATTCCGCAGCCACCGGCTCGCCCGCGTCGCCGCTGAGCCCGCGAATGATGTTGCGGTTCACCTCGACCAGCGGCGCAACCGCGCCGCCGCCGCCCATCACCATCTGCGTCTGCCGCTCGACCCAGAGCGCGAGCGAGATCAGCCCGGCCTTCAACTCGGCGGGAAACTGGTTCGCAGGCTCCGCGA
Organism: Thioclava sp. JM3; assembly: GCF_002213185.1. Lineage (NCBI taxonomy): Bacteria > Pseudomonadati > Pseudomonadota > Alphaproteobacteria > Rhodobacterales > Paracoccaceae > Thioclava > Thioclava sp. JM3. The sequence continues at coordinate 110,655 of NZ_NBOB01000007.1, read as the reverse complement.
GGTCATCGCGCAATGCCGTCCAGATGCGTTCGTTTTCCCAGAGCGCGGTGCGCAGCCCCTGCGCGAGGATCGCCCCCCGTCCGGCCCGTGGCGCCTCGTCATAATCGACGAGAAAGGCCTCAAGCTCGCCAGTGACGCGCGACAGGATACGACGCTCGATCTGCCGCGGAGACTCGGTTTCGGAAATGGTTCGCTTATACGCGGCGACGCTCATGCAAGCTCTCCTCTCGATATTCTTTTGTTCTCTTTGCCCGAACTTAGCACGCCCCGGTTAAAGGCGTTTTTAAACTTTGAGGGAAAAGACAACCCAAGCGGGATAAAAGAAAAGGCCCCGCACTGCACGGGGCCTTTCCATTCATGTCTTCGCCACCGATTAGCGGAACAGGCTCAGAAGGTTCTGAGGACCCTGGTTCGCGATCGAGAGCGACTGCGTCGCGAGCTGCTGCTGAACCTGGTAGGACTGAAGGCGAGCCGCCTCCTGCTCCATGTCCGCATCGACCATGTTGCCGACACCGGTGTCGAGCTTGTCGGTCAGCTTGCCAAGGAAGTTCTGCTGAGCTTCCAGCGACTTCTCCGCAACGCCCAGCGAGGTCGCGTTGTCGATCGCCGTCGAGAGAGCGCTTTGGGCGCTCGTCAGCGCGCTGGTCAGAACCGCCGCCGAACCACCAGAGATGTCGATCCCGCTCAGCGTCGCCTGAAGCGATGAGAGATCGACCGCCTGGAAGGTCATCGACGTCGTTGCGAAGGAACCGCTTGCGCGGCTGATCCCGGTGACGACCGTCACGTTGGCCGAGCCGTCGACGAGGCTGTCACCGTTGAAGGTTGCCTGGCTGATCGTGGTGCCGATCTGATCAACGATGCTGCGGAGTTCCTTTTGAACCGCAGCATGATCCACCGCATCGCCTTGCGCGAACGAAACACGCTCGACGAACTGCTGGGCGAGATCCTTTACCGACTCTGCGCCGAGACGTGCGGTCGAAACCGAGTTCTTGGTCAGGGTCAGGCCTTCGTTGATCGACTTGTACATGCCGCTGTCGCTGTTCATCGATTCCGAGATCGAGAAATACGCGGCGTTGTCTTTCGCCGAGTTGATCTTCTTGCCGGTCGAGATGCGGTTTTGCGTGTCTTCGAGACCTTTGTTCACCGAACGCAGGGTCGCAAGAGCATTCATCGCGGAGGTATTGGTAAGAATGGACGACATTTCTGGTCACTCCTCATTCTGAAAGATATTTTGTTTTCGTCTTCTGACAGAAAAACGGCGCGAGCCGTGGAGAGGAATTTTGGACCGAAGATTAAGCGCGGGTTAACGTTTGGCCGAAACCTAGAATTCCTTATCGATATGCATCTGTGGACCATCCTGTCCTGTGACCGGTTTGCCACTCTTTCCATAGAGACCGTCGAGGCTGTGCCGGTTCCGGATTTTCTCGATCTCGCGCACGATGTCCCGGGTCGCGTCGGACATCCGCGACAACAGAACGCTATTGTCCTGCACGGCGACCTTCAGCTGGCGGAGCTTCTCGCGAAGTGTGGGCGCGGCATGCTCAGACGCCTCCAGAAACGGCTCGATCACAGGGATCTTCAGCTCGATCCGCTTCAGAAGGTCCGCCTTGCGATCATAAAGCTCCGTGACGCGGTCGAGATGTCCCGCCTCGACCGCCGCGATTTCCTCATGCAACAGATCGAGCGTCGCATCGATATTCGCCTCGAAAGCGGCGAGGTTGGCGTCGTCCTCCTCGGTTAGGACGGGCCCGTCGGCGGAGATATCGTCGCGCCGGGCTTGCATCCGCTTGCGAAAACGCGACGGGGTTTCTTCAGCCATGATCTTCTCCGTTCGAAGTATAGGCGCCGATCATCCGCTCGACGCTTTGCGCGATTCCGGTCCGGCCCGAGGCGGCGATCTCATCCGCGATGCCGCGCGCGAGGAAGGACTTCCACATCTCCTCGGCGTGGCCGCCATCCAGCCCGCCCATCTTCACGGTCTTCATCATCTCGCCCACGGCCTGCTGCAGGAAGGTCGCCTCGAAATTCTTGGCGATCTCCTTCGCGTTCTGCGACTTCGCACCAGATGCGGCAGGCGCCTTGAGCGACGCAGCCGAGAGAAATGGCTTCGACGGACCGAGCGGGTTCATCAGATGATCTCCAGATCGGCATGAAGCGCGCCGGCGGCTTTGATCGCCTGCAATATCGAGATGGTTTGCCGCGCGCCGACACCGATCGCATTGAGACCGTCCACGAGGTCCTGAAGGCTGACATCACCCCCTTGGAGCACGCTGAACTGAGTGTTGCGCTCTTCGACCTGCACATCCGTTTCGGGCACCACGACCGTCTGCCCGATGGAGATAGGCTTCGGCTGGCTGACCGCGTAGCTTTCCTTGACCTTCACGGTCAGCCCGCCCTGGCTGATCGCGACCTGATCGATCCGCACATTGGCGCCGATCACGATCGTTCCGGACTTCTCGTCGACCACTACTTTCGCCACGGAGTCGGGCGTGACGGGGAGGTTCTCGATCATCGCCAGAAGCTCCGGCACACCATATTTGCCCTTCGCCTGCACTTCGATCGTGGAGGGGTCGAGCATCTGCGCGGTGTTGTGGCCGAGCTTGTCATTGATCACCCCTGCGACCCGGGAGGCCGTCGTGAAATCCGGCTCGCGCAGGGAGAGACGCACCGAGTTCATGGAGTTCAATTCGAAATCGATCTCTTTCTCGACGATTGCGCCATTCTCCATGCGCGCGACCGTGGGCACACCGTCCACGATGCTCGCCGCGTTGCCCTTCGCGCTGTAGCCCGCAACCGAGATCGGCCCCTGCCCCACGGCGTAAATCTCACCGTCGGCGCCGACGAGCGGCGTCACGATCAGCGTGCCCCCCCGCAGGCTGTCCGCATTGCCGAGCGAGGAGATCGTCACGTCGATCGTCGAACCACGGCGGGCGAAGGGCGGCAGCTTGGCCGTCACCATCACCGCGGCCGTATTCTTCGTCTTGATCGCATCGCCGGAGAGATTGCCGACCCCGAGCCGCTCGAGCATCCCCTCGATCGACTTCTTCGTGAAAGGGCTGCCGTTGAGGGTGTCGCCAGTCCCGTTCAGGCCAACGACGAGACCGTAGCCCACGAGCTGGTTCTCGCGCACGCCTTCGAAACTGGCGATGTCCTTGATCCGGACCTGTGCGGTGGCCGGGATTGCGCTGAGCACCCCCGCAAAGACGGAGAGCGCGACGAGCGCTCCGCGAAACCCGGCGCAAGAAAGCGACGCCCGACGACTTTTTCGGCACAAGGCAGCAAGCATAGTTTCCTCACGTCACCGACACATTCCATTAAATTAAAGTAAAACGCGAATAGTGTCCAATATAAATCGGTACTATTCTTGACTAATCCTTTGTGGCAACTTAGCGTGAGCTTGCCGCTTGTGCGAGAAACTTGCCCGGGATGGAGACCTGTATGAATATTTACGTCTTTGAGCCTCGCGATGGTCGTGTTCGCGGCCTGCTCGGCGAGCTGGAGAGCGTTGGGTTGCAGCCCGTCCTCGTCCCTGCGTCCTTCTTCGCGTCCGATCTCAGCACGCTGAACCAGAAGGGGGTCGACACGCGGGCGATCCTGATCGGCGACTGCCCCGAAGTGACCGAATACATCCGGGCCATCCGCAGCTGCGGCTGCCGCAACCCGGTTCTGGTGATGCGGGACTTCAAGAACTCGCGCGACGCCTCCGAGGCGCTCGATGCCGGGGCAGACGATGTCATGGTCAGCCCGATCAAGGGGATCGAGGCGCTGTCGCGGATCAACTCGATCATCCGGCGTTCATATGGCCACGCCGCCGAGAGCATCAGCGTCGGCGAAATCACCGCCTTCTTCGACGGGCGCGACCCGCTTGTCTCCGGTGTGCGGCTGAAACTGTCGAACCGCGAACACGCGATCTTCCAGCACTTGGCACTGAACGCGAACAAGGTGATCGCGAAGGGCGCGATCTATGACGCGGTCTACGGGATGAGCGACGACCAGCCCTTCGACAAGGTGATCGACGTCTATATCTGCAAGCTGCGCAAGAAGATCGCCGACGCGGCCGAAAGCGGCCACCAGTATATCGAGACGGTCTATGGTCGCGGCTACAAGTTCAGCGAACTGGACAGCACGAGCGACGTGAAAATCGCCGCTTACGAGCAGACCGACTCGCGCCGCACGGTGGCCGCGCGATAAACGCGCGGCTCAGAGATAATTCAGGATCGACAGTTTCGACATCTGCGCGGCAACGCTGTAGCTCGCGTTGAGCTGCGTCTGGAGTGCCGTCATCCGCGTCGCGGCCTCATAGGGATCGACCGAGACATAATCCGACAGCCGACTGTTGAGCACCGCATCCATCGATTGCTGCTGCGTCAGCTTGATGTCGAGCCGCTTCTGCTTCGCACCCAAGGCGGTCTCGGAATTGCGCAGCCCCTCTACCCCATCGCTCAATGCTTTGACCCCGGCCGCCACCCAGCTTTTATAGGCATCCCGATCCGTGATCTTCGAGACGTCGGTCGAGGCGAAGAGTGCGAGCCCCTTGATGATGTCGCGGAATTCGGGATCGTTCGCCTGCATCCCGTAATCAAGCGTCTCGCCATCCCCGATCAACGCCGACTTGCGCGCCGCTCCGCTCGTCGCGTCGCCCTTGAAGAAGGTAGAACTGAAGCGCTTGGCCGGATCGGCATTGCTGTCGTCGAACACGCTGTCGATCTGCGACAGCATCGCCGCCGCCTGGGTCGCATCCGCTGGGCCGCCACCGACGATGCCCGCCAGGACATCCTTTGCCGACAGGCCCGTCGCACCATTCGCCACATCATAGCCCCGCAGCGCGGGCTTGTCCGACGCGACGCCGGAGAACAGGTGCTCGCCGTCGAGCGAGATGTTCAGGCTCGTCATGATGGTATCGAGCGCCGCGCAGGCGCTTTGCTGCAGGGTCGCCGCCGCGGCGCCGGGTTGCTCGAGGTTACCGACGGCGAGCCCGAGCACATCCTGCGCGGCCCCGCGCGCCGTCGACGCGCTCGATGCAATCATATCGAGCTTGCTTCCGAGGAGCTTGTTCGAGGTGACGTAATTCGAATTTGTGGTCGCGCGATCTTCCAGAGCGAGGACGAAGGCCGATTTCGCCCCCATATCCGCGTAGACATCGGATTTGCGCCCGGTCGCGACCTCGTCGCTCGTGCGTTGCAGCTCTGCCGTGGTGCGGTCGACCGAGCGGCGCGAGATGATGCTCATCTGCAGGGTCGACAGCGAATTCCGGATCAGGGGGATCATCGTTCAGTCTCCTCAGACGGCGGCGAGCAGCGTGTCCATCATCTTCATGACGGCGGTCATCATTTTCGAATTGGCGGCGTAGCTTTGCTGAATCGTGATCAGCTTTTGCATCTCGTCATCGATATTCACGCCCTGAATGCTCTGACGCGTACCGTTCACGGTTTCAGCGGCGGTGCGGGCGGCAGCGAAACGCTCCTGCGCGCGGGTGCCCTCGAACTCCTGCGCGGAGATCATGCTGCTGCCGTAGTCGCGCAACGACAGGGACGCCGCCAGCCCGGTGTCCGGATTCGCCGAAAGCGGGGCGTCGAACATCGACACAAAGGCCTCGATCTGGGTCGAATCCCCGGCCGCGCCCGGCGTGGTCGCACCGATCCCGTCGCGCAGTCGCGACAACTGCCCGCCCTGCGCAGGGTCCACGGCTGCGCTCACGGCGATCCGTCCGGCAAGCCCGTCGAGCTTCGCGGGATCGTAAGCCGCACCAGCGTCAGTAAAGAGACCCGCCTGCCCCGGAGCGAGCGAGGCATCCGCCCCCTCGAACCCTTGCACGAGGCCGCGCGCCATCTCGTCGAGCTGAAGCTGGAAGCGCGGCAGAACATCCTTCTTCACCGCGAACAGCCCGGCAATGCTGCCATTCTGGAAGCCGCGCGCGTCAGTTGTTTCCGGGGTGATCTCCGTCTTGCCCGCGAACAGCTTTCCGGCCACCTTGTCATAGGTGACGTAATTTGCCTGATCGCCATCGACGAGCGGCGTGCCCCCCGCGGTGTAGAGCGTGGCCCGCCCATCGGTGGAGCGGCGCACCTGCATATCGATCAACTTCGACGCCTTTTCCACCAGAACGTCCATCTGGTCGCCGAGATCGGCCGCGCCGAGCGAGCCGGGCTGCGCATCCGAGATCTGCTTGTTGAGCGAAGTGATCTTATGCAGCGTCTCGTTGAAATCGGAGACGTCGTACTTGATCTCCATATCAACCTCGCCACCGATCCGCGCGAGCATGTCGCTGCTCTGGTTGAGCGACGTCACCATCTCCTGCGCGGCGGAGGCCACTCCGTTCTGCGCCGCGTTGTTGCCCGGATTGTTCGCCAGCGCGATCATCGAGCTGCGCAGGTCGGTCAGCCGATCCGCGGGCGACAGCCCATCGCCCGGCTGGCCGAGGGTCGCGGTATATTCGCCCACCGCCTCGAAGATCGCCTGCTCGCGCGCCATGGCAGAAGAATGCTGCCGATACATGCGGTTGAGCGAGGCGTCGACGTCGCGCCGCGCCTCGCCGGTCTGCACGAGGCCGCCCGAGATAGTGACCTGCGGCAGTTCCTTGCGCACATAGCCCTCGGTGCTCGCATTCGCGATATTGCGCGAGGTCGCTTCCGACTGCATCTGCGCCGCGCGCAGACCGCTCGTGCTCGCCTGGAGGGCGCCCGTCAAGCTCATCGGTTTGCTCCGTTCTTCTCAGCGTGACGATCAGCGCTTGAGGCGCGTGGTTTCGTCGAGCATCTCGTCCATCGTGGTGACGATCTTGGCGTTGGTGGAATAGGCCCGCTGGGTGCGGATCAGATCGCTCAGTTCCTGCGCGATATCGACATTCGACCCTTCGAGCGCACCCGAACTGATCGTGCCCACCGGACCCTCGTTCGCCTTGTGGATCGTGTAGGCGCCGCTGTCGCGGGTCAGACGATAGGCGTCGCCGTCGATCTCCTGCATGCCGTTGGGGTTCTCCACATGGGCGAGCGGAATCTTGTAGAGCGGCTGGCGCTGCCCGTTGTCGAAGATTCCGTACATCGTGCCGGTATCGTCGACTTCGATCCGGGTCAGCGCGCCGGACGAGGAGCCGTCTGCAGTGAACTTCTGGGGCGTGAAATCGCCAGCGAACTGGGTGATCCCGTCGAAGCTGTTCAATGCGCCGAGCCCGATCTCGATCGGCTGCGTAGTGCCGCCGTCATTCATCGTCAGGCTCATCACGCCGGTGGTCGTGTCCATCGAGAAAGCGCCGGGGGCCGTGGCGAGGTTGGTCACACCGGAATAGCTGATCGGCGCGCCGGCATTGGCACCGCCCGGGGCGAAATCGACCGTCACCTGACCATAGGGCACGCCGTCACCATCGGAGACAGTGATGTCCCATTGGTTCGGCGTCGAGGTCGGCTGCCACGAATATTCGAGCCGCTTCACCGCCCCGAGCGGCGTGTAATATTGCGACGAGGAGGTGAAAGGCGCGCCCGGCGTCGCGTTGCCGGTTTCCTGCGAGGGAAGATTGCCCTGCACCCCGATAGAGGTGGTCGCCTTCGCGCTCAGCGTGGCGTCCGTGATGTTCACCGTCTTCAGCCCGTTGAAGCTGTTGCCGTCGATCGTGGCGAGTTTGACGTCCGTGTAAGGATAGCCGGACAGGAAGTAGCCCGCCGAATTGACGAGGTTGCCGTTCTCGTCGGGCTGGAACGAGCCGGCGCGCGTCATGACGTAATCGGATTGCACGCTGGTATTGGCGTTGCTGGACACGACGAAGAACCCGTTCCCGTTCACCGCGAAATCGGTGGGCGAGTTGGTAGGGATCACCGCGCCGCCATTCTGCAGATCGGAGGAGACGACGGCATTGACCCCGGATGGCGCGTTGAGCCCGCCGGTCGGCGTCATGGTCACCATCTGGGCGAAGCTGCGCTTGTAGCCCGTGGTGTTCGCATTCGCGATATTCTCGGAAATCTCGCCAACGGCGACGGAGTTCGCATTCAGGCCGCTCACACCGGTCTGCATTGCGCTCGAAATACTCATGGTTTTATCCTCTCATGTCCGAAGAGAAAGGGGTCCTATCCAAGAGATAGACGAGTGATGTTTCACTGAAGTTAAAAATATCCGCCGTTTTTCTTTGGACTCGCGTCAGGGGCCAATGCATAGCAAAGATACCTAGCCTCCTGCCCGCTTCGCCTCCGCCCCGACCATCTCGATCGCGTCACCGGCGTTGCGCAGCCGATCCCGCGCTGCGGCGTCCATCAGCGGGGTCAGTTTGGCGGGCTCGGCCAGCAGGCTTGCGACGAGCTTGTTCAGGTCCTCCCGCCCCGCGAGACGGGGGAAAACCTCTGCGACGCTGCGGGCCGTAGTCAGGTCGCCGGACCGGTAGGCAGCCAGCAGCAATTGGACCGCATCGGTCTCCGAAAAATCACCAGAGGCTGTCCTCCACAATGCGCGATAGGACCGCGTCGCCGCTTCCCAGTCGCCCTTCTTCCAATGGAGCTGCGCCTGCAACCGGAGATGGTCGATCGATTGCGCGGTGACCTTGGTGTCTAGGGCCGCATCGGTCTTTCCGGCCTCGGCCAGAACGCGGGCCTGCAGCGCGTTGAACTGGTTCAGCTCCTGCGCGTCGGCGGGACGCTCGGAGGCCTCCAACACCTTGGCAGCACGCGCGAATTGCCCGCCACGGGCAAGTGCTTCCGCCTCGCGAAGCGCAAGATAGGCCATCCGGTCCTGCGACACCGCCTCGGGGTTATCTTTGCGCTGCACGCTGAGAGCCTCTCGGATCTTGCGATATTCCGACGAGGCTTGCGTCGTGGCGCCCAGTTCCAGCAGACGATCCGCGAATTGCTCGGCATAGGCATGGAAATCGGCGCGAGCCTCGTAATAGGGCTCCAAGCGCTGATGGCCTTCGGTGAAGGCGGTGAGCGATATCTTCCCCGCCGCGCCTTTCGCATAGAACGCCTTGAGCAACCGATCCGCCGCCTCGGCGGCCGTCCGCGCCTGCGGGCGGTCCGGGAAACGGGTCAGGATCTCGCCATAGGCGATCAGCGCCTCCACATCGCGACCGCTCTTTTCCCCCAGATGCGCGCGCTGTTCGAGGGCCTGAAGATCGAACCGGTCGCCGCGCCACGCAAGATTGGCCTCGGCGAGCATGGATAAACCTTGGTCCGTCGTGAGCGCACCCTTCGCAAGGCCGAGATCGACCAGAGCGAGCCGCGCCCGCTGAGCGTATCGATCCCGCCCCTTCGCTGCTTCACGATAGGCGGCATAGGCCTTCTCCGGATGATGCGATTGCTCTGCCACCCGCCCGATGAGGAAGCTGTAAACCGGTTGGGCCTTCAACTCGGGATAGTTGTCGAAATCCCGGCTCAGTCGCTCGGCCAGCGCCCATTGCTTGACCGCGATCGCGCCTTCCAGAAGCGCGGGCAGGCAGGCCTCCACGAAAACGGGCGGATAGGCGGGCAGCCGGTCCGCCGCACCCGCGAGGTTCCCCTCGAGCTCCTCCGCGTCGCCCTGCGTGATCGCATTCAGCGCCGCCCAGAGGTGATAATCCTGCCAGTTCGCCCAATCCGCATTGGGCAAGAGCGTGCCAGTCGGCACCCCCACCCCTTCCATGATATCGAACCCGGCGGCGATCGCGCGCCAGCGGGCCTGTTCGGCGGGGATCAGACCGTCAGGCATCTCGTCGCCCAGCACCGACCGCCCCTCGGGCAACATGACATGCGCGAGATAGAATTCAGCCAGATTGAGCCGCGCGACCGCGCGCGACGGCCCGGGCTCGGCCGCGGCGAAACCTGCGGTTAGCGCATCGCGGTCCGCAAGGAAGCCCGCCTGAGTGTATTGCGCGAAATCGAATGGTGGCGGCGCAGGTATGGCCTCCGCCGCGGCGGGGCCGCACAGAAGACAGAGCGCCAAAACGCCGCCCATCAAGGGGAAACCGCTTCGCAATTCCATCACCTCTTGCCCAAATGCGCCAGAATTCCTTCCCTCTTTAAAGAATAGTATTGATTATTCCAAGAAGAGCAAACATTATTGACCGGAAATCGGCAGCAGTCCAAGCAAAGCCACAAGTTATATTCGCGCGGGCGGACATTCATGGATAGCTCAAATTACGTCTCCCTATCCCTCGCCTCGACGCTGTGGCGCAGTCTCGACATCTCCGCCAACAACATGGCCAATGCCAACACGGCCGGCTTCAAGGCGGAGCGCTCGCTGACCGAGAGCTTCGAGTCAAAGGGCAATGCCGGGGCCGAGGATGACGTGAGCTACGTGCTCGACAAGGGCTCCTATCTCGACGACCGGCAGGGATCCCTCACGAAAACCTCGAACCCGCTCGATGTGGCGCTGAACGGCGATGGCTGGTTCGCCTACCAGACGCCGGCGGGCCAGACCGCTTTCGGGCGCGACGGCCGGCTGACCGTCGACCCGCAAGGCAATCTCGTGACGCTGTCGGGCAATCGGGTACTCGACCGGGGCGGCGCGCCGATCGCGATCCCGCCGGGCGAGGAGATCACCATTTCCCGCGACGGCACGATTTCGGGGCCGAATAACGGCACGATCGGCACGCTGGGCATGTTCGCCGTACCCGACATCCAGAGCTACAGCCGGCTGGGTGGAGGCCTCTTTGCCGCGCCCGGCGGCGCCGTACCCGCCTTTACGCCATCCGAAACGACGCAGGTCGCTCAGGGTTTCATCGAGGAGAGCAATGTCCAACCGGTGGTCGAGATGACCCGGATGATGGACATCCAGCGCTCCTATGAGCGCGCGGTGAAGTTGATGGATGAACAGAACAACCTTCGTCAGGAAACGTTGCGCAGGCTTGGCAAAGTCTGACCGGCGCGAAAAGGAGCTGAACCATGAGAGCACTTGGAATTGCCGCGACGGGGATGCTGGCCCAGCAGACCAATGTGGACGTGATCTCGAACAACATCGCGAACGCGAACACCACCGGCTACAAGAGCACCCGCGCCGCCTTTCAGGATCTGGTCTACCAGTCGCTGCAACGCGAAGGCTCGCTGACTTCTGCCGACGGGACAGCGCGCCCTGTGGGCGTGGATATCGGCCTCGGCGTACAAAGCGCGGGCGTGGTGCGGCTCAACACCCAGGGCGGGCTCGTCCAGACCGAGAACCAGCTCGACCTCGCAATCGACGGCGGCGGCTATTTCACCCTCAACATGCCCGATGGCAGCCAGGCCTATACGCGGGCGGGTACCTTCCAGCTGAGCCCCGAGGGACAGATCGTGTCCCTCGACGGCTACGAGGTCGCGCCCGGGATCAACGTCCCGGCGAACACCACGAATGTCGAGATCAACCAGCAGGGCCTCGTGATGGCTTATGTCGGCAAGGACCCGACCCCGGTTCAGATCGGCCAGCTGACGATGGCGACCTTCGTCAACGAGGCGGGGATGAAACCGCTTGGAAACAACCTCCTGCAGGCGACGACCGCGTCGGGCGATCCGACCGAGGCGCTTCCGGGCGATCCGGGCGTGGGCATCCTGCGTCAGGGTTATCTCGAAAGCTCGAACGTCAACATCATCCAGCAGATCACCGACCTGATCTCGGCGCAGCGCGCTTACGAGATGAACTCGAAGGCCATCGAGACGGCCGACCAGATGATGTCCACCTCGAACCAGATCAAGTGATGCCATGAGCCCGATACGCGCCTCCGCGACCGCCGTTCTCGCCACGCTCGCCGCCGCGCTTCTCGTCGCCCCCGCGAGCGCCGAATCCGTGCGCGTGCTGATCGCCGAGAAGGCGGAGCAGTCCTGGGGGCTGGAGATGCCGCCGAGCGGCCATTTCGAGATCACGCTGCAAGACAGCGACCCGGGCGACGCGGAGATGATAAGCGACTTCTGGATGGACCGCTCCACGGGGCAGTTCCTGGCGAATGCGGTGGAGGCCTCGGGCGACGTGCGCCGCCTCGCGGGGCTTGCGCTGCTCAACGTGCCCGTCCCGGTGCCGGCGCAGCAGTTGCTTCCCGGCAAGATTCTTTCCGGAGATGATTTTCAGGTCGTCGACCTGCCCTACGGTCAGGTGGGCGCCTATGCGGTGACGCGGCTCGACCATCTGGAGGGGATGCAGGTGCGCCGCGTGCTCGCCCGCGGACGCCCGGTGATGAGCCAATCCATCACCGAGCCGGTCATCATCTCGCGCGGCGACCCGGTCTCGATCGAATATTCGAAAGGCGCCATGTCCCTGACCGCACCCGGCAAGGCGATCTCCGACGCCCATGCCGACCAGTCAGTGCGCGTGGTCAATCTCGTGAGCAACAAGATTGTCGAAGGCATCGCCAAGCCCGACGGCAAAGTGGAGATTCAGAAGTGAGACATCCGTTCTACATCCTGCCGATGCTCGCACTGGCCGCCTGCGGTTCCGGCACGGCCTTTGAGCGCGACCCAAAAGTGAGCGACATGGTGGTCGATGGCGACACGATCCCCGAGGTGAACCGGGTGAGCGTGCCGATGCCGCCGCTCGAGCCCACGCGCATTCCGCAGCGGGCCGAGGCCGCGTCGCTCTGGCAGACCGGCTCCACCGGCTTTTTCGGCGATCAGCGTGCCGACAAGGTGGGCGATTTGCTGACGGTGGATATCAACATCAAGGACGAGGCGCAGCTTCAGAACGCGTCCCAGCGGAGCCGCGACGGCAGCCAGAGCGTCGGTTTTCCGACCTTCCTTGGCTATGGCGGCAAGATCGCCAAGATCCTGCCCGGCGTCAGCGAGAAGGACTTGCCCACCGGCAGCAACATCGTCGATCTCAGCTCGCAATCGACCTCCAACGGCAGCGGCTCGATCAAGCGCAACGAGACCATCAGCCTGAAGGTCGCGGCCCTCGTGATCCAGAAGCTTCAGAACGGGAATTTCGTGATCGCGGGACGCCAGGAGGTGAAGGTCAATCACGAGCTGCGCGAATTGCGTGTGGCCGGGATCATCCGTCCGGAAGACATCCGGATGGACAACACCATCCCCTACGAGAAGATCGCCGAGGCGCGCATCTCCTATGGCGGGCGCGGTCAGATCAGCAAGGTGCAACAGCCCCGCTACGGGGAAGACGCGCTCGACGTCGTCCTCCCCTACTGATCGTCTCCGATGCCGCGCTGGAGAACACTCGTACTGCTTGTCGTGGTGGTGCCGATCGTCGCGGCGGGGCTGGGCTATCTGGGCGGAAGCCAGATCGCGCCGCGACCTGCTGCCCCAGAAGCGCCGCCCGAACCCGCGCCGCGTGACGTCGCCTTGGGGCCTGTCACGGTGCCGGTCTACCGGGCGGGTACGATCAGCTATTTGAGCGTCGACGCAACACTGGTGCTGAAGGGAGACGGGCTTCCCGATGGCCCCGCGCTGGTGCCGAAGCTGCGCGACGAGACACTCGACCTTTTGAGCAAGCTCGCGGATAACCGGATGTTCGATCCCGATACGGTCAAACCCGAGGACCTCGCCACCCTGCTAGAGCGCGGCCTCGCGGACCGAGTACCCGGCCTACAAGCGACCAAGGTAAACAGCGCCGAGCCGTTCAAGCAGGGATAGGAAGCCTCCCATCACGGATCGCGCCCGGTGCAGGCGTTTCAGCCCGACACCGCGACGATGAGCGAACTCGGCACTTCCTCGCCATTGCGAAGAACCAGCGATTGCCCCTGCGAAGAGAAGCGCACCTGCTCCACCTGCGTGCTGGGATAGGTGTCATACGAGACCGCATTACCATCGGCGTCCTGCGCGTCGATCTCGACCCGGAACGTGTCATCCGGCACCGGCAACCCCGCAGAATCGCGCCCGTCCCAGTTCAGCGCGATCTTCTCGCCCGCCCGTCCGGGCAGGCCAGTAATCCGGCGCAGTTCGGTCCCGTCTTCCGTCTTGATGATCGCGGTCACCTTGTCGGCGGGTGCGGCAAGCTCGTAGCTGGTGCTGGCCTGACCGTCGCGCAACTCGATCCGGTCGGAGGCGAGCGACACTGTCTTGCCCATCAGGGCCACATCCGACATCGCACCCATTGCGCTCAGCTTGGCATCGATGGTCTTGAGGTTGGTATTGGTCTGCACCGTTTGCTCGACCTGACTCAGCTGCGCCAGTTGCGAAACGAATTGCGTGGAATCCATCGGCTTCAGCGGATCCTGATTTCGGATCTGCGCCGTCAGAAGCTGCAAGAAGCTGTTGTAATCCGCCGAGATCTTGGACTGCGCCGGGTTCGCCTTGGCGTCGGCCGCGGTCGCAGCGGGATTGGTGCTTGTCGGAGAGATGCTCATCGGTGGCTCCTCAGGTCCTGATATCCAGTTGTCCGTCGAGAATGGTGGGCTGCCAGTCGGCGCCCAGCACGGGGATGTCTTCATCTGCGGTAACATGCGCGCCGGACGCGCGCTCATCGCCCCGTTCGCCGTGACCGCCGAACTGCTCGAAATCGAGCGCGCCGCTATCCATCTGCAGCCCCTGCCCGGCGAGGATCGCCGCCAAGGTCTCGCGATCGCCGCGCAACGCACTCAGCACCGCCGGGCTCTCGGCGCGCACGACCACGTTGACCTGACCACGCTTGTCGCGCTCCACGTCGATCTCGATATCGCCGAGCCCGCGCGGGGTCAGCGCCACGCGGGTGCGTCCTTCCTGCAGATCCGCGCGCCGAAGCTGCGTCGCGACGAAGGCCGCGAAGCGCGGCGAGGGTTGGGCCGCCGTCTGCGCCGATTGAGCAGCAGCGTCGCTGCGCGCAACGTGACTGGCGTCATGCTGCGTGAGCCGCGCCACCGCGGTTTCGGGCAAGACGCCTGCACGGGCGGCCTCGGCAAAAAACTGGGCGGGCTTGGGGTCGCCCTTGCTCTGCGCTGCAGGCAGAACCGCGGCTTGCGCCTCGACCTTGCCGGTGTTCGTGGCGCCGTTGGCGGCAGCTTCCAGCACGGCGCGCACCCGCGGGTCCATGTCGCTCTGCTGAATCTCCGCCGTGAGCGGCGCTGGAAACACCCCGGCAAGCCCCTGCGGAACGGCGATGATCGCCTGCGCCTGCGACTGCGTCTGCGTTGCCTCAAGCTTCGGCTGTGCCGCCGGAGAGGATAGATTGCCAGCAGAGTGCGCGGGCATGAGCCCCGCTACCGACGGAATCTGCGCACCACCCGTTTGCGGCGATGCAGTCCCAGATGGCTTCGCTTGCAGACCGAGCGAGACCAGAAGGCTCGCGAAGACCGCGTCGATCGTGTCGCTTTTGTCGCTCGCACGATCCGAGGCGGGCTTTGCCCCCGCGCCGTCAGTTTGCAGCCGCATACCTTCAAGTGCCCGCATCAAACCTTGCTGCAGCTTCGTGCCATGCGCCGCGTCGAACTCCGTGAGGACCGTAGCCAGCGACGCGCCCAGCTTTTTGAGCACCTCGCTCATCGACTTGCCCTGCGCCAGCTCTGCCAGCGCGCCGTCGCGAACCGTTTGCAGCTTGCCGGCCAGCTCGGCCTGAAGCGCTGGATTGTCGGTCAAGGCGGACGCTGCGCCTGCGCCAGCCTCCGGCGTCGCGGCCGCCGTGGCAGCCCCCACGCCCGAAGCTGCAAGCCAATCCGCCGGCACGCCCTGCACGAGCGATCCGAAACCGGTCCCCTCTGTCGCGGATTTGCGCCCGGTGCCTGCGGCCGACGCCGTTACCTTCAACAATGTCGCGGCTATCGCGTCCATCTCATCACCCTCGTCACACGAAACTCATACGCTTGCTCCGGGGCCCCGAGGCCGCCTGCCACGCCATGAACGGCGCGAACCAGTCGCGATCCTTTTCGTAGCCCAACTGCTCGAGCAGGTCGAACAGCACCGGGAAGCGCGAGAATTGATCGAAAATCCGCGCCCGATGCTCTTCGTCGAGCCACTTCGCACGCGCCTTTTCCACCGGGCGCACACCGTTGAGCGGGCCTTGCAACTCCTCGGGAATTTCGGCGGCGCCGAAATCGGAAAAATGCCCTTCGAATTGCAGACCGAGCGCATCGCGCAACTTCTGCTGAATCCTGTCGGGATCATTGACCAGGTCTTCGTATTTCAGGAGGAATACACCCTGCGGGAAAATGCCGGATCTCAGCACGGTCCCGATCGCCTCGTGAATCTGCAGGAACCCCGGCATCACCGGCGCGGGCGCATCCGGACCGCCGATGAAATACATCGCGTCCGCCGAGATGAAATAATCGTCCGGCACCGCCGAATGACGGCTCACGAGGATGTCGCGCGGGTCGCGCAGCGGCACGATCAGATCGATCTGCTTGCTACGGACATTCGCTCGCGCGACATTCGCGACCTGGAAAATATCGAGCGG
This sequence comes from Thioclava sp. JM3, assembly GCF_002213185.1. Classification (NCBI taxonomy): domain Bacteria; kingdom Pseudomonadati; phylum Pseudomonadota; class Alphaproteobacteria; order Rhodobacterales; family Paracoccaceae; genus Thioclava; species Thioclava sp. JM3. Next base: position 94,422 of record NZ_NBOB01000007.1, on the reverse strand, counting down.
CCGCTTGCTGACCCAGTCGCCCGGCTGCCCGATCGTGGAAAGCGCGCTGGTCTCGCGCGGCGGGATTTCGAAACCTTTGAGAGTCTCGCGCAGCATGTTGTAAAATAGCGTGGTGCCTGCGCGCCCGTGCCCTGCGATCATCAGATGACGTGCCATCGCCCTTCTCCTCAGTTCAGCATCGCGGGGCTGAAGCCGCGTTTTTCGAGACACCGCTTCAGCCGGAGGAGCGCACGCTTCTCGACCTGTCGGGCACGCTCACGGCTGATTCCAAGATCACGGGCCAGATCGTCGAGCGACTCCGGCGGCGTCTGCAATTTGCGCCGCAAAACGATCTCGCGATCCGGCGCGTCCAGATCATCCAGCGCGCTGCTCAGCACCTCATGCGCAGCCCGCGCGGCGGAGGACGCCAGCGTCTGTTCCTCGGGTGTGAGATCGGGGCTGGGCATCATCTCCATCAGGTCGGCGTCACTGTCATCGAAGGATTTGGCGTCCAAAGCGACGAGACCGGTCAGAAGCTGGCTCGCCTCGGGATTGTCGAGCCGCCCCATCCGCGCATCGAGATAGACCCGCGCCGGCACGTCGATCACCGTTTTGATCCGGGCGAGGGCGTTCAGCACGCAAGTCATCACCCACCAATGCGAGTAGGTCGAGAACCGGACATCCTGCGTCAGATCGAACCGTTCGGCGGCGCGCATCAGACCGATGATCCCTTCGGCCACGAGGTCTTCGAGCTCGACCGGATTGGACGCCCAGCGACGCGCCTGTGCATACGCCTGCCGGACATGCGACCGCAGCAGAATTTCAAGCGAGTTCTGATCTCCGTATTCCTGCCACCGGGAGATCGCCTGCCGCTCTTCTTCGACATCGAGAAACGGCGCATCAAGTGCAGCACGAAAGCTCAATGCAAACATTACCCGCCTCTATTCACTCTATTCTTGCTGAACAGAAGACCACGGCGCCCTGTTTGGAGAAAGCTTTACTTGATTAAAGGCGAGTTAATCGCAGTGTTTTCTGGTTAACCCTAGATTAACGCCCCAAAAGGCAGCGCCGCCCCAAGGGCGGCGCTTCGTATTTCCAACGATGTCGCGGTTGCACGGCCCACCCGCCGAGCAGCGCGTTCATACCGGCTTTCGGCACTGTACTCACGTTCAGAGATAGCCGCCCATCGCGGTTGCGCTGCAATCGCGCGCATCTTCGTGCACCGAGAACTCGCTCCGGGGCCGCGACGCCATGGCCGGCAGGCGGAGGTTGATCGCGCGGTCCCCAAAACCATGCTTCACCTCCGCGGCATTCGCTGGCTCGATGACCACGAGGCTTCCATAAGGCACCTCGATACCCAGCTCTTCCACGAGCACGTCGCCAAGCGAAATACCCGGCAGAAGCTCTTCCGACTCGGGCAGCACGAGCAGGCTTGCTTCCTTGTGTGTCGAACGCAGCACCACGGTCTGCGCAGGCAGAAGCGCAGCCGCCACCAAACTTCCCTGAGAACCTGCTCCGGCTGACACTTGCTTCACCGAGCCTTCCCAAATTTGCGCTAACAAATTGTTACTTTTCATGGACATCCCTAATCCCCAAGTCCCCCAAAGTCAGTGGCTGCAGATTACCAGCGATTCCCTTTCCCGTAAGGTTAAGGATTGTTAAAACTGCAAGGCGAGTAAGGATAGTTCCTGCCCAAAAGGACAACTTGCCGCCGCGCCGAGTTATCCCCAGGCGAACCTCGAAAGAAGCGTCGATGACCCAATTTTTCATGGCCTCTTACGCTACAAGTTGTGGCTACAACTTCAATCATCCACAGCTTGTCGACGGTTCCGCTACAAATTGTGTGCTCACGATCAATCGCTGAGACGTTAACAATTCAGCGCTTGACAGGCACTCCCTCGAAACCAGTTTCGGAGGATCAGCGAATCAACCTTAGGTTGCAGAGTCTGAGGGCTTTCGCTGGGGAATTTCATAGAACGAGTATCCGGCGGATCGCACCGTTTCGACGACATATCGGTCGCCGAACGCATCGCGCAGCTTCTTGCGGATCTTGGTGATGTGAACGTCAAACTTCCGGTCGCCATAGACCCACATAGTGTTGTCGATCCGGCGCGAGAGCGCGTCGCGGGTCACGATTCGACCGCCGCTGCGGATAAGCTCGCACATGATCTCCCGCTCCATGGGAGTCAGCTGGACAGCTTCAGTCGCGTCTGGGCCGGTGAGCCGGTTTTCCTCGTCTATCTTGAGGCGCGCGACCCGCCTCTCTTCTCCCGGGAAACTGATGGGCAATCTGCTCCCCGCCCGAAGCCAGAGGCGCGCCGTCAACTCCCTGTCGGAATAGGGCTCCCGGAGCACGTCATCGGCGCCAGCGAGGATCATCTCGGCAGCGAACACTCCGTCGCTCGAGGGATCGACGAAAAGGATGAGGCTCTCGGGCGTACTGACACGCGAGGTGCGGATCAGATCCGCTGCGCCCTCGGGCTGCGCAAGACTGATCATCAACAGGCACGGATTGCCATGCAGCAGGATATACTGCTCCGCCTCCACCGCCGTCGCGAACGGTAAGGAGGCCCAACCACAGCACGCAAGAAAGAAGGCAGCCAACTTGGCTTGCTTCGCGTTTTCTTCCGCTACGACGATAACGTTCTGTCTCCGCATGGCGCTCGAGCCAAACAAAAGGCAACTCCCCGTATCTCTCTGCGCGTCGACGCGAACCTTAGGTTTCGCGCCGCTCCCCATCGCGCAGCCCTTTTTTTGAATAACGCAGCGCCAAGCTGAAGGAGAGAGCGTAAATCCGCCTGCCCCGGCATGTTCGCGTTTTCAATTTTTTTTACCTGCTTTATGCAACTAATTTACGTGTTTACACCTGACAAGCCCGACCAGTCATTTGACATGGACCGCGCCTTCGTGACGTCTCGTGGGAAAAGTTGATTTCTTTGACCTAACTTTAAGAATTCCTTCAATCTTTCTCCCGTAGGACAAAAACATGTGAGGATAGACATGACGCAACATTCCCCGGACCGGTCCGGCGAGCCTGCGACGTCCCGCGTTCCTGCGGTGCCAATCTCGGAGAGCGTCCTACCAGACCGACTGATCTGTCTGGAAACGGGCCGCCCAATCAAGATGTTGAAGCGTCACCTCCAAAACCTACTCGGAATGACCTTCGAGGAATACCGCGCGAAATGGGGGCTTCCGCCGGATTATCCGACGACCGCGCCGAACTACCAATACGCCAAGCAGCGATGGCGCACAAAAGGCAAACTCCATTGAGCAGCCACAGGACAGGCGAAGCACTCAGCGAAACAATCCTGTGCAGAAACAGTGTTTTCCCCGGAAACCCAAACACAGATTCACGCGTTCATTGACAGAAACGCGCCTCGCACGTAACTTTCTGGACTAATCCGGGGAGAGTGCAACTTTAAGCATTGGAGAGACCAGATGTCGAAGGACCGGCCCACGGATGCAGCAAACATTATCGCGACAGTTGCTGCGGCCTATGCCGCGCGTTCGGATGTGACGGCGGATCAGGTGGTCGACCTCGTGGCGAAACTCTCCGCGCAGTTCGACGAGGATCTGCACAACGCGGCCGCCAATCACGCGGCAGAGGCGCCAACAGCTAGCTCCAGTCCCGCGCGGCCGCAACCGGCGCTGCCCGTGAAAGAGGCCGTCACCGAAGACAAGGTTTTCTGCCTGTGCTGCGGGCGCGGCTTCAAGATGCTCAAGCGCCACCTAGGCTCGGAACACGGGCTGAGCGAAGACGAATATCGCGCCCTGTTCAACCTGCCTGCTGACATGCCCCTCGTCGCACCGAGCTACTCGGCCCGCAAAGCGGCCTATGCCAAGAAAGTCGGATTGGGCAAACACAGCCGCGACGACTACGAAGCATCGCTCCACGACGCCTGAGGAAGGGTCGGCGGGCACGAGTTCCGCCACTCTGGGCAGGATGCCAAAGCGGTCGGCCAGCATCTTTGTTTCCAGATCATGAACGATTATCGCCCTTTTTTGGCCCATTTTTAAGCCGACAACCCACACTCAAGGGCTGCAGAAAACGCATGCCCAGAGAAGACTGCTGGCTCCTGCCAGCGAGGTGGGAAAGGGCAACTCATGGCACGGTCGAATCAGGCGCCGATCATCGTGAAGCGGAGCGATGACGATCACGAATCCGAGCATCACGGCGGAGCGTGGAAAGTCGCCTATGCCGATTTCATGACCGCGATGATGGCCTTCTTCCTGCTGATGTGGATTCTCTCCGTTTCGGACGAGAACCAGCTCACGGGGATCGCCGATTACTTCGCCCCTGCGAAAGTCTCGATGCAGGCCCCCGGCGGCACCGGCCCCCTCGCCGGCGAGACGATCGGGCCGAAAGGGGTGCTGAACGCCTCGCGCGCCGACGACACGATTCCCGCCAATCCCGGCGCCGGGAGCGAGACAGCCCCCTCGACCGAGCTGGCCAACGCCTCCGGCAGTTCCAAGGAGGCCACGCCGGACGCGACGACGAATAAAGTCGCCGACGCGGTGCAGGCGACGGCAGAGGCAGGCGACACAACCGGCGCGAAGACTGCTGCAGCCACACCGCATGCCGTCGACGACGCCCGCTTCCAGACGCTTCAGACCCGGATCACGCAGGCGATCCAGCGCGTTCCGGACCTGCGTCCGCTGCAGCAGAACGTCCTATTCCGCCGCACGCCGGACGGGCTGAATATCGAAGTCGTGGATCAGGCGGGCAAAGCCATGTTCGCCTCGGGCAGCGCGAAGCTCGATGGGCCCACGCTGGCGCTGATGGATCAGCTCGGCCGCGCCCTCTCCGATCTGCCCAATGACGTGCTGATCGCGGGCCACACCGACTCGGTACCCTATCAGAAAGCGGGCGGAACCTATGGGAACTGGGAACTGTCCTCGGACCGCGCCAACGCGACGCGCCGGGCGCTCGTGGCCGCCGGTGTCGCCCCGGAACGGGTCACCCGCGTCTCGGGTCTGTCGGATACCGACCCGCTGAAGCCGGCCGATCCGCGCGATCCGTCGAACCGTCGGATCACCGTCACCCTCGCCTATATTCAGCCCGAGGCCGACGCGAAAACGCCGACCGAGGCAACGAGGCCGCGTCTCGAAGCGAATGCCGAGCAGACCTCGCCGGCTCCTGCGGTCGAGCAAGCGGCGCCCGAAATCGTCACCCCCGCGGCGGCCACCCCGTCGGATCAGCCTCAGAAATACAGCTCGATCGCGATGGATGACCTGCGCAGCGCTCTGCAGTAAGCTTCTGGACACAAAAAAACGCCGGCGCGAACCCTATCGCGCCGGCGTTTTCTTATTCGGTGGAGGCGAAACTCAGATCAGACCGGCATGGACCATTGCCGCGTCGATCGCGGTCTTCGTCTCGGGCAGCAACTCGGTCAGAGGCAGACGCACCTCGGCCGAGCACATGCCCAGCTTCGACATCGCGTATTTCGCACCCGCCACGCCCGGCTCGAGGAAGATCGCCATGTGCAGCGGCATCAGCTTGTCCTGATAGCTCAGCGCCTTGGCGTAATCGCCGGCAAGCGTCGCCTCCTGGAATTCCGCGCAAAGCTTGGGCGCGACGTTCGCCGTCACCGAGATACAGCCCACGCCGCCATGCGCATTGAAGCCGAGCGCCGTCGCGTCCTCGCCCGAGAGCTGGATGAAATCGGGCCCGCAGGTCGCGCGCTGCATCGAGACGCGCTCCAGTTTGCCGGTCGCATCCTTCACGCCCACGATACGCGGCAGCTTCGCCAGTTCGCCCATCGTCTCGGGGATCATGTCGACCACCGAGCGGCCCGGAATGTTGTAGATCACGATCGGCAGTTCGCAGGCATCGTGCAGCGCGCGGTAATGCTCGATCATGCCGCGCTGCGTCGGCTTGTTGTAATAGGGCGTCACGACGAGCGCCGCATCGGCCCCGGTCTTGCCGGCGTGCTGGATCAGCCGCACACCTTCCGCCGTCGAGTTCGAGCCTGCACCCGCGATGATCGGAATGCGGCCCTTCGCGGCTTTCACGACCTCGGTGATGACCGTCATGTGCTCGGCATGGCTCAGCGTCGGGCTCTCACCGGTCGTGCCGACCGGCACGAGGCCGTGGCTGCCCTGATCGATATGCCACTCGACAAGTTTCTTGAGCGTGTCCAGATCCAGCTCGCCGTCCTTGAACGGCGTGACCAGTGCGGGAAGAGACCCTTTGAACATGACACGCTCCTTTTTTGGTTGGGCCGGGGGGTTGAGTCGTCCCGGCGGAAATCGGCCGGGTTATAGGCGGTTGCGCGGCTGTTGCCAACTTGTGATTCATCCCCATCTGTGAGAGGCCCGTAGCAAAGGGACAAACCCGCGACCACGAGCAGCCATGATGATCCGACGCCAGTTCCTCGCCGCGCTTGCGGCTTCGAGTTTCGCGCTCTCGCCGGCCGCGCTTCGCGCTGCGAGTTCCGCGCTGTCCGATGCCTTCGCGGCGGCCAATTCCGGCGATTGGGACGAGGCCGAAAATCTCGCGCGTCGCGTGGGCCCCCTCGGCTTCGATGTCATCGAGTGGAAGCGCCTGCGCGATGGCGAGGGCGACTTCGCCGACTACCTCGATTTCGCCACACGTCGCGCCGATTGGCCCGGCATGCCGTGGCTGCGCGAGAAAGGCGAGGCCAAGCTCGACGGCATCCCGCCGCGCGAGGTGATCGCCTATTTCAAGCTCGGCCCTCCGCAGACCGGCACCGGCGCGCTGGCGTTGATTGGTGCGCATCTCGCCCTGGGGCAGAAGGCGCAGGCGGCCGAGGTCGCCAAGACCGCCTGGCGCCAACTGCCAATGGAGGCAGACGAGCAGGCGAAGTTTCTGGCCGACTATCCCTCGCTTATCTCCGCCGATCATGGCGGGCGGATGCAGAACATGCTCGATCGCGGTCACCTGTCGGATGCGCGCCGGATGATCGATCTGGTCACGCCCGGCACCAAGGCCGTCGCCGAGGCGCGGATCGCCCTGCAGGCGCGCGAGCAGGGCGTGGACGATCTCGTGGCCGCCGTCCCCGGCTACATGGTCGAGCGGTCCGCAGGGCTTGCCCGCGACCGCGCGATGTGGCGCTGGCGCGCCGGGCTGGAAGACGGCGCGGCAGAGCTGATCCTCGAGCGGTCGAAATCCGCGACCGATCTGGAAGATCCCGACCTTTGGGCCACGCTGCGCGGCTATCAGTCGCGCTGGGACCTGCGCGCGGGCAATACCCAGCGCGCCTATGATCTGGCTTCCTCGCACCACTTGGAACCGGGCGGGGCAGATTACGCCGATCTCGAATGGGTGGCGGGCTATGCCGCCTTGAAACTGGGCCGTGCCGACACGGCGCTCGACCATTTTCACAATCTCGAGAAAGCGGTGGACGGGCCGATCTCGTCGTCGCGCGCGTGGTATTGGCAAGGCCGCGCGCTCGAGGTTCTGGGCCGCAGCGACGAAGCCAAGGCCGCATGGCGCAAAGGCGCGGAAAATCAGGACGCCTATTACGGGCTCCTGTCGGCCGAGCGGCTGAACCTGCCCTTGCCAGCGAATTTCGCCAAGGGCCCCGACCTGCCCGACTGGCGACGCTACAAGCTGCGCCATTCTTCCGTCTTCAAGGCCGCGCAACTGCTTTACGAGGCGGGCGAAAACGAGCTGGGCGCGCGCTTCGTGCTGCACCTCGAGGAGAGCCTCGGCCCGGGCAATTTCGGCGCCCTGACCCAATACGCGTTGGAAGAGGATGACACCTATCTCGCGCTGATCATCGGCAAACGTGCCGCACTGAAGGGCGAGATCATCGCGCAGGCGCTCTGGCCGATCCCGGGCCTGACGAGCCATGACCTGGGCGTGCCGGAGGAACTGGTCCTCGCCGTCGCCCGCCGTGAAAGCCAGTTCGCGGTCGGCGTCGGCTCTCCGGTCGGCGCGCAGGGCCTGATGCAGCTGATGCCCGGCACCGCGAAGATGATGGCGGAGAAAACCGGCCTGCCCTACGAGAAGGCGCGGCTGACGACGGATGCGACCTACAACCTCAGGTTGGGCGGCGCCTATCTCGCGGAACTGCGTGACGAGTTCGGCGCATCCTCGGTGCTTGTCGCCTCGGGCTACAATGCCGGTCCGGGCCGCCCGCGAAGCTGGATAGAGGATCGCGGCGACCCCCGCGTTGGGACTGTCGACGTGATCGACTGGGTCGAGATGATCCCCTTCACCGAGACCCGCAACTACGTCATGCGCGTCTCCGAAGCGATCCCACCCTACCGCGCTCGACTGGGCAAGGAGGAGGTGAAATTCACCGACGTCCTGCGCGGCGACGTGAAAGATTGAGGCGCACTTCCCCTCGGCCTCACGGCCTCACCCGGGATATTTGAACCGAAGCGAAAGAGGCGGTTAAGCCTCTTGGGCCACCCGCGCGCGCCAGAGGGTGAAGAGCCCCGCGCTGACCACGACCCCAGCCCCGATCACCACGTTCCATTCCAGCGCCTCGCCGAAGACGACGACACCCAGGGTCGAGGCGAAGACCAGCTGGAGATAGGCGAAGGGCTGGATCGCGGAGGCCTCGGCCACCTCATAGGCCTTGATCAGCAGGAAATGCCCGGTCGCGGCGGTGAAGCACAGCACGATCATCCACGCCCAATCGGATGGGATCATGTTTTCCCAATGCCATATGCCCACCACGGTGATTACCACGGCGCCGATCACACCGGTGTAGAAGAAAGAGACCGAAGCCGGATCGACCCGACCCACGTAGCGCGTCATCAGCGAGTAGAGCGCGAACAGTGTCGCCGCCGCCAGCGGGATCAGCGCATAGGGGGAGAAAACACCGAAACCGGGCTTGAGGATGATTAGCACCCCGATGAAGCCCACGCCGATCGCCGCCACGCGCCGCCAGCCGACCTTCTCGCCCAGCACCGGCCCGGAGAGACCCGCGACCAGAAGCGGGTAGCAGGCGAATACCGCATGAGAATGGACGAGCCCGAGATAGACGAAGGCCTGCACCATCACGATCACCTCGGTGATCAGGACGACCGAGCGGAAGACCTGCGCCCAAGGCCGGCCCGAGCGCGTCGCCCGCTTGATCCCGCCCGGGCTGCGCGCCGCGATCGCAAGCACGAAGGCGGCGAAGAACCAGAACCGCACCATCAGCGCCATGTAGACGTTGTAGGTCTCGGCCAGGTGGCGCGAGATGCCGTCCTGGATCGCGAAGATGAAGGTCACCGCGACCATCAGCGCAATGCCGCGGCGGGTCGATTGTTCAACCATGTCTCACCCCGCGCGACATATGGCGTTTGCGCCCGAAACCCGGGCCACGTCTGACCTCGAAACCGGCGGCCTCGAGCGCGCGGCGCACGAAGCCCGCCGCCGTATAGGTCGCGAATGTGCCGCCCGGCACCGTATGCGCGCCGACCTCGGCCATCAGACCCTCGCCCCAAAGCTCGGGGTTTTTCGCGGGCGAGAACCCGTCGAGGAACCACGCATCGGCAGCGCCGTCCCAAGCGGGAAGCGCCGTGCGCGCATCACCCTCGATGATCTCCACCGCCACCGGACCGAGTTGAAACTGACGCTGCCCTGCAGCCCAGGCGTCCAAATAAGGACCGGCGACGGGCGCGGTCTCCGGAAATGCGTCCAGCGCCCGTGCGATCTCGTCCGCCTCCATCGGATAGGCCTCAAAGGAGGTGAAGCGGATCGGGCAGTCCTCGGGACAGGCCAGCCGCAACGCAAGCAGGTTCAGCCCCGTGCCGAAGCCCAGCTCGGCCACGTGAAAGCCAGGACGCAGCCGCGCGGGCAGGTCATTGCCCGCCAGAAACACATGCCGCGTCTCGGCCAGACCGCCTGCAAGGCTGAAATAGGGATCGTCGAACCGTCGCGAGACCGGCACAAGGTCATCGCGCCAATCGAGATCGGCTTTGCTCTGGTCAGGGGCGTTCATCGGGGATAGTCCACAGTCTCCGGCCCAGCCTTGAAGCAGGAGGCGCGAAATGACAAGCGGCAGACACGACATAACCGTGCGCGGCGGCGGCATCTTCGGCCTCGCGATCGCCTTCGTCGCGGCGAAGCGCGGCGCGAAGGTGCGGCTCATCGAACGCAGCCGCATCGGCGCGGGCAGCTCGGGTGGCCATGTCGGCGCGCTCGCCCCGCATGTGCCGGAGAACTGGAACCCCAAGAAACAGTTTCAATTCGAGAGTCTCCGAATGGCCGAGGATTTCTGGGGCGAGGTGCAACGCATCGGTGGCGGCGATCCGGGCTATGCGCGTCTCGGGCGGCTGCAGCCGCTCGCGGATGAGGCGCAGATCGCACGCGCCAGGGACCGCGCGGCGGGGGCGGCCGAGCTGTGGCAGGGCTTCGCCACATGGCGCGTGGCCGAGACTGCGGAGTTCGGCGCCTTCGCGCCCCCCTCGCCCACCGGGCTCGTGATCCATGACACGCTCACGGCGCGCGCCAATCCGCGCGCCGCCGGGGCCGCGCTGGTCGCGGCGCTCGAAGCGATGGGTGCGGAGATCGTGATCGGCGAGGCCGACGAGGTTGGTCCGGTCATCCACGCGACCGGCGCCGAAGGTCTGGCCGAGCTGAACGCGGTGGTCGGCAAGACCATCGGCAGCGGCGTGAAGGGCCAATCGGCGCTCTTGAGATACGCGGCTGGCGACGTGCCTCAGCTTTTCGCGGAAAGCCTCCACATCATCCCGCATTCCGATGGAACGGTCGCGATCGGGTCGACCTCCGAGCGCGAATTCGCCGCCCCAGACACGACCGATGCGCAGCTCGACGCGCTGATCGAGAAAGCCCGCGCGCTTTGCCCGCCCCTCGCCGAGGCCCCGGTGATCGACCGTTGGGCCGGGGTGCGCCCGCGCGCCAAATCGCGCGCGCCGATGCTGGGTGACTGGCCCGACCGTCCGGGCCATTTCATCGCCAATGGCGGCTTCAAGATCGGCTTCGGCATGGCGCCGAAAGTGGCCGAGGTGATGGTCGATCTGGTGCTGGAAGGGCGCGACACGATCCCCGAAGGCTTCCGCGTGACTGACAACCTGTAAGGGGCGCCGCCCCCGGCTTGCGGCCTCCCCCGGGATATTTCAGCAAGCCCGAAGAGGCAGACCGCGCGCTTTTTCGGGCTTGTCCAAATATCCCGGGGGGCGCGCGTCAGCGCGCGGGGGCAGCGCCCCCTCCGACATGACCCGCCCGCGAGACTTCGGCCTCGGTGATCCCGAAGCGCGGCGCGAATTTCTCCCGTGCCGCGATCAGGCGCGGGTCGTCGGGGCGCAGGCCGAGGGTCCGGATGAACTCGACGCGGCTTTGGGTCTTGAGCTGATCGCGCGAAATCGCGGTACCCATCAGCCGGTCGATCACCTCGCCCCCTGCCGTGACGTGGAACCATTTCGAGAAGTCGCGGAAATGGTGCTGGTTGTGCAGCGTCGAGACATGCCGCTCGATCGCGGTCTTCTTCACCGTCACATGAGCGGTGGTGTGGAACCATTCATAAGCGAGGAAGGTGGCGGCTCCACCCAGCGGCACGACGGCCACGGCGATGTCGAACGCATGGGGCGCGCCGATCAGCGCCAGCACCGCCCAGAGAAGCGCGGTATTGCCCACGAGCACCGGCACGATCACCGAGAGCGGCGCAAACAGAAGCGGCCAACAGGTCGGGAATTCGTGGTGTCCGTAATGCACCCGGTAGAGCCAGTTGAAGGCCCATTGCCGTTTCGGGGGCGTCATGTGGAAGATGTAGCGATGAAGCCCGTATTCGTTGAGCATCTGCGCCGGGATGCCGAGCAGCGCGACCGCCCAGAGCCACCACGGTCCCTGCGCGGTCCAGTAGAGCGCCGCAGCGACGACTGCGATCATCACCCAGATCGACAGATGGGACAGCATCAGTCGCATCCGCATCGCAAAAGTCTCCCGAAATCTCCTCCGGAGATCAGCCGGCCACGGCTTACGCCCACGTCAAAGCATTTCGCGGCGTCAGGGAGTCAGTCGTTCTCATGCGGGATGTTCTTTTCCCGCTCGACCGCCAGCTCGCCTTTCGAGGTATCGGCATCGGCGGTATGCACCGCCCAGTCGCCCTCGCCGGCGGGTTTCGGCAGTTTTTCGGGCGGCCAATCGCGGAAGATATTCGCCTTCGAGATGAAATGCGCCGTGATCGGGGCCGTCAGGAAGATGAAGATGGTGACCATCAGCTCGTGCAGGGTCACGTGGCCCTGCTTCACCGCGAACCAGACCATCGAGGCGATCAGGATCGCGCCCACGCCCAGCGTCGCGGCCTTGGTGGGCGCATGTAGCCGGGTCATCGGGTCGGGCAGTTTGACCAGCCCGAAGCTGCCGACGAGGCCAAAGATGCCACCGATCACGAGCAGCGCTGAAATCAGGATATCCCAGAACAGTTCCATCACGCCCTCACTCGATAATGTCGCCGCGCAGGATGAACTTGGCGAAGGAAACCGTCGCCACGAAGCCCGTCATCGCGTAGAGGATCGACGCCTCGAAGAAGAGCGCGGTCCCCTCCCAGATGCCGAAGAGCACGATCATCGCGATCGCGTTGATCGCCATCGTGTCGAGCGCCAGAACCCGGTCGGTCACGCCGGGCGCCTTGACGACCCGGAAGAGGTTGAACAGAAGCGCCATCGAATAGCAGGTGATGGCGAAGATCAGGGCATAGGTGATCATTCGAAAATCTCCTTCAGGCGGGCCTCGTAGCGGGACTTGATCTCGTCGCGCACCTCATCGGCATCCGGCGCGTGCAGCGCGTGGACCAGCAGCGAGTGACCGTCGGCGGCCAGTTCCGCCGTCAGCGTTCCGGGCGTCATCGTGATCGTGCCCGCCAGCACCGTCACCGCCTCGGGCGTGACAATGTCGAGCGGCACGGAGACCCAGGCGGGGTGCAGCTTGGAATTGGGCATGAAGAGGACGATCTTCGCCACCGTGATATTCGCGACGATGATATCCCAGATCACGATGAAGATGTACTCGATGATCTTCAGCGGCTTCGCGAAACTCGGGCGCGCGGGCCAGTAGGGTGCGGTGATCCACGGGATCACGAGCCCCACGAGGATCGCGAAGACCAGCGAGTTGAGCGTGTAGCTATTGGCCAGCATCAGCCAGACCATCACCAGCGTGACGGTCAGGTAGGGGTGGGGAAGGATCTTGCGGATCATATCTTTGCTCCCCTCAATGCGCCGCGGCGGGGGCATCCTGCCCCGTCTCGGTGTGGGTGTCGCTCTGACCGGCCGGTTGACCGTCGGCAGCGTGCGGGTCCGCGACACCGGTGTCGCCACCATGCCCGTCCTCCGCCTGCATCTCCTCGCTCACTTCCATATGGCCATGCTCATGCGCGCCGACCTTCGCCGCCTCCTGCGCGCGTGCTTCGGCGCCCGCGAGAACCGCGTCGATATATTGCGACGGCGTGAAGAGTTGCGCGGCGGTGCCCTGCAGCCAGTTGCTCGCAGGTCCGGCCAGCACGGTCAGCGCCACGGAGCCCGCCAGCAGGATACCGGTCGCGGTGAAGGCGAGGCCCGGCGCGCTCGCATCCTTAGGCCCGGCCGGCAGCTCGTCCTCCTCGGCCTCGACGGCGTAGGAACGCCAGAACACCTGGCTACCCGCCCGGGCATAGCCCACGATGGCGATCAGCGAGGTCACGAGAACCGTGGCCCAGAGCGCCCATTGGCCGCGCGTCGCGTCGAGGATCATCAGCTTGCCGAGGAAGCCCGACAGCGGCGGCATCCCCGCCATCGCGATCGCGCCCACGAAGAACATCCCGGCCATCAGCCCGTGGTTCTTCATCAGAGGCGCATCGGTATAGCCGAGCCCCCAACGGCCGCGCCGCTCACGCACGAGATCGGCAATCAGGAACATCGCCGCGGCCACCAACGTCGAGTGAACCATGTAGTAGAGACCTGCGGAGGTTGCCCCTTGGGTGAACTGCGCGAAGCCCAGCATCATCGTACCGACCGAGCCGATCACCGCATAGGCGACCGTGCGACCCAGATCGCGCGCCCCGAAAATACCGATCATCCCGATCGCCAGCGTCAGGAACGCGGCGGGCAGCAGGATGTCATGCGCAAGCGTGCCGGCGGTGCCGGTGATCGGAAAGATCAGCGTGTAGACGCGAACGATCGCGTAGGTGCCCACCTTTGTCATGATCGCGAACAACGCCGCCACCGGGCCGGGCGCGTTGGTATAGGTCGCGGGCAGCCAGAATTGCAGCGGCACCAGCGCTGCCTTGACCGCGAAGACCACCATCAGCAGCGCCGCGCCGACCTTGATCAGCGCCGTCTGATCGACCGGCATCTGCGCGACCTTCACCGCGAGATCCGCCATGTTGAGCGTGCCCGCCGTCGCGTAGATCGTACCCAGCGCGAACAGGAACAGCGTCGAGCCCGCGAGGTTGTAGACGACATATTGCACGCCCGATTTCAGCCGCGCGCGCCCGCCTCCATGGATCATCAGACCGTAGGAGGCGATCAGCAGAACCTCGAAGAAGACGAACAGGTTGAACGCGTCGCCCGTCAGGAAGGCACCGTTGATCCCCATCATCTGGAACTGCATCAGCGAGTGGAAATGCCAGCCGCGCTTGTCCCAGCCCGAGCCTATCGCATAGAGCACGATCACGAGGCCGAGGATCGAGGTCAGCAGCAGCATCAGCGCCGACAGCCGGTCGAGGACCAGCACGATGCCGTAGGGCGGCTCCCAGTTACCGAGGCGGTAGACATCGGGCGGGTTCATCGAAGCCGAGATCATGAGCACGATCGCCAGCACGACCAGTGCGGACATGCCGAGGATCGAGGCCACGCGCTGTGTGACCAGATCGTAGCGCATCCACAGCACGATCAGCGGTGCAAGCATCGCCGGGATCAGGACAGGCGCGATGATCCAATGTTCCATCATCGGCCGTCCTCCTCTTGCTCGAGGTCGATGCGGTCATTGCCCGCCTCGATGAAGGCGCCAAGCGCGAGCATAACGACCACCGCCGTCATCCCGAAGGAGATCACGATCGCGGTCAGCACCAGCGCCTGCGGGATCGGGTCGGTATAGGAAGTCACGCCCTCGCGCAGGATCGGCGGCTGGTTGATCACCAGACGACCGGTGGCGAACAGGAAGACGTTCACCGCGTAGGACAGCAGCGACATGCCCACCACCACGGGGAAGGTGCGCAGACGCAGGATCATGTAGATGCCGGCGGCGGTCAGCACGCCGATGGCCGATGCAACGAGCACTTCCATCAGTGATCGCCCCCGTGGTTCTTCTTGTTCTCGTGCACGATGTCACGTTCGTGCTGGGTGGCTTCGCGCGCGGCGCGGGCGGTCTTCCACCAGCGGCGGGGCACTTTGGCGTCGGGTGGATATGGCCCGGCCGAGAGTGGCGCGAGCACGCGGGCTTCAGGTTTCTCGGCGGCGATATGCGCACCGTCCTCGCCGCCTTCCTCACCCATAGCGGCACGGCGTGCGAGGCGCGACAAACCGCCAAGCGCCAGCATCACCGAGCCCACGACGCCAAGGAAGACGCCAAGGTCGAAGCCCGCCGCCGTCGCCAGCTCGAACTTGTCTAGGCCGGGCAGTTTCACGTAGCCGAAATCGGAGGTCAGGAAGGGCATGTCGTTGAAGAAGGCCCCTGCCCCGGTGATCCCTGCGACCAGCACGCCGGACGCGATCAGCACGTGGTAATAGACCTTTTGGCGCGCCTGCGTCCACGCAAAGCCCGAGGCCATGTATTGCGTGACCAGCGCGATCGCGATCACCAGACCGGCGATGAAGCCACCACCGGGCGCATTATGGCCGCGCAGGAAGATATACAGGCCCACGACCAGTGCGATCGGCATCATCACCCGCGTCACGATCAGCAGCATCAGCGGGTGCTTGTCGCCGCCGCGCGGCACGTCGGGCCGCCATGCGATCAGCTTGCGCGACGAGGCGCCCTGCAGCAGCGCCTCGGTCAGCGCGAAGATCACCAGCGCGGCGATGCCGAGCACCGTGATCTCGCCAAAGGTATCGTAGCCACGGAAGTCCACGAGGATCACGTTCACCACGTTATCCCCGCCCGCGAGATTATAGCTGTTGTCGAGCATGTAGCCGGACATCGTCGGGAAGGCGAAATCGCGGGTCAGCAGCGCGTAGATCAGCCCCGAAACCGCGACGCCCGCCACGACCGAGAGCACCACATCGAAGCTGATCTTCATCCGGCTCGACTCGATCGAGGTAATCTTCGGCAGGAAGTTCAGCGCCAGAAGCATCAGCACCGTCGTCACGACCTCCACCGAGATCTGCGTCAGCGCGAGATCGGGTGCGGACAGGAAGATGAAGGAGACCGAGACGGTCAGGCCGACGATCCCGATCAGCACCAGCGCGAGGATGCGGTTGTGATGGAAGGCGACGATGCACATCGTCGCGGTCAGCAACAGCAGCCACGAGGTTACCGCAGCTCCGTTCACCGGCGTCAGCGCCCGCGTCTGGGGGCCCAGCGTGCCGCTCGTGAAGGCGTAAAGACCGACGCCGACCGAGGTGATCGTGAACAGCATCAGGTAACGCGCCATCGCACCGTTATGCAGCGCCTGCGTGATCCAGCCCGCCAGACCCTGCGCGCGCGCAATCACCCAGTCGAACATCGCCTTGGCCTCGGGACGCGGCGTGGTGTCCCAGAGGCGCTGGAAGGGACGATGTGCAGCAAGCAACGCGATACCGCCGGCGACAGCGATGGCCGACATGATCAACGCCGGCGTGACGCCATGCCAAATCTTCAGCTCGTGCATGTGATAGCCGCCACCGACGACCGCATTGGTCGCCATCTGGACATAGCCGCCCGCCACCGCCATCGGAAACAGGCCGATCGCGATCACGAGGAAGGACAGGAAGGCAGGGCTGATCCACATGCCGAAAGGCGGATCATGCGGGGTCTTCGGCAGATCCTGCGGCGGCGGGCCGAAGAAGCCGTGGCTGATGAAGCGGAAGGCATAGGTGGCCGAGAACAGCGCCGCGACGGTCGCCAGAACCGGGATCAGCCAGACATTTTCGAGCCATTTGGTATGGGCGGCGGCTTCCAGCATCATCTCTTTCGACAAGAAGCCGTTGAACAGCGGAATCCCGGCCATGGACAGCGCGGCGATGGTCGCGATCACGAAGGTGATCGGCATCAGCTTGCGCAGCCCCGAGACGCGGGTCAGGTCGCGCGTGCCCGCCTCGTGATCGACGATGCCCGCCGACATGAAAAGCGCCGCCTTGAAGGTTGCGTGGTTGATGATGTGGAAGACGGCGGCCAGCGCACCGGCCTCGGTCCCCAGCCCCAGCATGAAGGTGATCAGGCCAAGATGCGAGACGGTCGAGAAAGCCAGCAACGCCTTCATGTCATGTTTGAAGATCGCGATCTTGGCGGCGATCAGCATGGTGATCAGGCCCACGCTCGCCACGATGTAGAACCATTCCGGCGTGCCCGAGAGCACCGGCCACATCCGCGCCATCAGGAACAGCCCCGCCTTCACCATCGTCGCAGAATGCAGATAGGCCGAGACCGGCGTCGGCGCGGCCATCGCGTGCGGCAGCCAGAAATGGAACGGAAATTGCGCGGATTTGGTGAACGCACCGCCGAGGATCAGGAGCAGGGCCGGGATGTAATAGGGGCTCGCCTGAATCGCGTCCTTGTGCTTCAGGATCTCGGAGATGTCGTAGCTGCCCGCGATATTTCCGAGGATCAGCATCCCCGCGATCATCGAGAGCCCGCCCAAGCCGGTCACGGTCAGCGCCATGCGCGCGCCCTGACGGCCCGCGGGCAGGTGCTTCCAATAGCCGATGAGCAGGAAGGAGCTGAGCGAGGTCAGCTCCCAGAAGATCAGCAGCAGCAGGATGTTGTCGGACAGCACGATCCCCACCATCGCGCCCTGGAACAGAAGCAGGTAAGTGTAGAACTGGCCAACCGGATCCCTGTTCGACAGGTAGAACCGCGCGTAGAGGATGATCAGCAACCCGATCCCGAGGATCAGTGTCGCGAAGAGCATCCCCAGACCGTCGATCCAGAAATTCACGTTCAGGCCCAGCCAAGGCAGCCAGTCGATCTTCGTCTCGACGACACCCCCCGCCATCACGGTCGGCAGGTTGAGCAACAACCCAAGCAGCGCAAGCCCCGTGAACAGGGCTGAAACCGCTGCGGCATTGGTGCGTCCGGTGCGGATCAGGATCGACGGCATGGCTGCGCCCAGGAAGGGCAAAGCGGCGATCAGGGCAGGCGACATCTTCTCTCCGGTCCGTTCTCTGGCGGGCCTTGGGGCGATGGATGCGACCGCACTCTCCCCCCGCGCAAGCTTTACTTTACCTGCGCACAGGGGACATGGCTGTCAAGCTTCACGAAGACGTTTCCTGACCAGAATCGCAAGGCATTGTGCCGGTGCCGCCCGAATGCGACAGCGACCCGCCCGCGCGGCGCCCTTTGCAGGCGCAGCAATCTGCGGCGAAAATGTCGCGGAATCGGCGGGAAATTGCGCTTTTCGATGCATGGATGGGCGGTGTTATGCGAGAATCGCATGGCTCGGCCCTGTCCGCCCCAGCGGCCTCGCTTCGCCTCTTGCAGTTTTTCAAGTCATGTGGATATGCAAATTGCAGCACGGCCCTTGTGAGGCCGCGCGAAGCGACTGTAATCGCAGGGAAACAGATGTCTCATTCCCGCACTGTGCAAGTGCCCCGCCTTTCCCGCCGTCAGCTCCTCGCCGCCGGTTCCGCTTTTGGCGCGCTCGGCGCGACGGGAGGCTGGCCGAACCATGCGCTCGCGCAAGATAGCGCCGCCCCGGCCGAGCCCTCGACCGCCCCTGCCCCGGCTCCCGCCGCACCGCAGCAATCGCCGTTTTCCTTCGACGATCTCGCGGCGCGGATGCAGAAAGCCGCCAAGGGCGAAGCTGTCCCGCCGGAAACCAGCTCGGCCGATTTCCTGAGCAAGCTGGATTACGACAGCTACCGGATGATCCGCTTCGACCCGGACAAGTCTCGCTTCGAGAATATCGAGGACACGCGTTTCGAGTTGCAGGCCTTCCATCTGGGCTGGCTCTTCAAGGAGCCGGTGCATCTCTCCAGCGTCGAGAACGGGCAAGCGCGCCCGATGACCTTCTCGACCGACGATTTCATCTATCAAAGCAAAGCGCGCAAGATCGTTCCCGAACATGCCGATCTGCCGGGCATCGCGGGCTTCCGGCTGAATACGCCGATCAACCGCCCCGATGTCATGGACGAGTTGATCGCGTTTCAGGGCGCATCCTATTTCCGCGCGCTCGGGCGCGGCTCGGCCTACGGGCTCTCCGCGCGCGGACTGGCGGTGAATACCGGCGTCTCGGTCGCCGAGGAATTCCCGCGCTTCACTCAGTTCTGGGTCGAGACGCCGACCTCGGGCGCGAACTCGATCACCGTCTTCGCAGAGATGCATTCGGCCTCGCTGACGGGGGCCTACAAATTCGTCATCACGCCCGGCGAGGCGACCGCGGTCGACGTGACCGCACGCCTCTTCATCCGCGAGGATATCCAGCAGCTCGGCGTGGCGCCGTTGACCTCGATGTTCCTCTACGGACCGCGCAACCGGCACGATTTCGACGATTACCGCCCGCGCGTGCATGACAGCGACGGGCTGGCGATCGAGCAGGCCGATGGCGACAAGCTATGGCGGCCGCTGCAGAACCCCGACACGCTCGCCTCCTCCTATTTCGCGGAGAGCGCGCCGAAAAGCTTCGGGCTCTATCAGCGCGAGCGCGAGTTCGATCACTATCAGGACGCTTCGGCCCGTTACGAGCGCCGCCCCTCGGTCCGCGTGACGCCGCAGGGCGACTGGGGCAAGGGCATGGTTCGCCTGGTCGAGATTCCCTCGAAACTCGAGGTGAACGACAATATCGTCGCGTTCTGGGTGCCCGAAGCTCCGGCAAAAGCAGGCGATGCGCTGGAATTCGCCTATCGCCTCGAATGGGGCGACCTTCCCCCCGATCCGAGCGATCAACGCGCCTATGTCAACCAGACATGGGCCGGAACCGGCGGCGTGTCGGGCGTCGAGAACACTAAGGGAACCCGGAAATTCGTCATTGATTTCAAAGGCGGAGAGATTTCGCGCCTCCCCGCATCGGCTGTCGACGAGATCAAGCCGGTCACCCACGCGAACAAGGGCAAGATCGTGACTCAAGCCCTGTCGAAGGTCGAGCAGGACAATGTCTGGCGTCTCGTTCTGGATATTTCCGCCGATGGCGAAGCGCCGGTGGAACTCTCTGCGACACTAGCCGGTTTTGGACGGAACCTATCCGAGACCTGGCTCTATCAGTGGACCAAAGCATGAAATCACACCTGAAGCTGCCGGCTGTGCCGGCGCTGACCGACCAGCCGAGCGCCCTGCGCCGACTGTCCCCCGAAGACCTCGTTGAGGGGCCCGCCGCGCTGCCGGTCGCCCCGATGTCCATGCCTGCGCAACAGATCGAACCCGATCTTCGGCTGAGTACCCGGCTCGCCCGGATGCTGACCCGCCGCCCGGTCGGGGAAGGCACCTGACATGTCCGCGCTAGCGCGCCCCCGTGGCGCATTGCTGATCGGCCTGCGCGCTCTGGCGCTCGGGCTTGCAGCGCTTGCGGGCATCGGCGCCTTCGTACTGTTCATCCAGTTCGGGCAGGCCGATGGGCTGCAGACGCTCGACGTGGTGCGCGCGCTGCTGATCCTGATCTCGACGCTCTGGCTCGCCTGGGGCGCTGTGCAGGCACTGATCGGCCTCACCTCGCGTGCAGAACCACCGCCGCGGGTGGACCCCCATGCGCGGATCCAAGGGCGCACGGTCGTGCTGGTGCCGGTCTATAACGAAGACCCGGTCTCCACCTTCTCGCGCGTGGCCGCGATGGATGCCTCGCTCGCCGCGACCGACGACGACGCGGAGGTCCATTTCGCGATCCTCTCGGACACCCGCAAGGACGACATCGCCCATCGCGAACTGCAGGTCTTCGCCCATCTCGTGGAAGAGCGCGACGCGCTTGGCCGGTTCTTCTATCGCCGCCGCACCAACAACGCAGGAAAGAAGGCGGGCAATATCGAGGATTTCATCACCCGCTCCGGCGCGGCCTATGATTTCGCGCTGATCCTCGATGCCGACAGCCTGATGGAAGGCGAGACGATCCTGCAGATGATCCGTCGGATCGAGGCCGAGCCCCGCCTTGGCCTGCTGCAGACCCTGCCGAAAGTCGTGCGGGGTCGCTCACGCTTCGCTCGGGCGATGCAATTCTCGGCCAGCTTCTTCTCGCCCGTCTTCGCGCGTGGCCTGGCGATGCTGCAGGGCAAGACCGGCCCGTTCTGGGGCCACAACGCCATCGTGCGCACGCGCGCTTTCGCCGAAAGCTGCGGCCTGCCCGCGCTGAGGGGGCAACCGCCCTTCGGCGGGCATGTGATGAGCCACGACTATGTCGAAGCCGCGCTTCTGGCACGCAACGGCTGGCTCGTGCGGCTCGACGACGATCTGGAGGGCTCGTTCGAGGAAGGCCCGGAGAATATCGTCGATCACGCCAAGCGCGACCGCCGCTGGTGTCAGGGCAACCTGCAACATGCGCGCATCATCGGCGCGCCGGGGCTGCGTGGCTGGTCGCGGTTCGTCTTTGCACAGGGCATCATGGCCTATATCGCGCCGCTGTTCTGGCTGGGCTTTCTCGTGGCTTCGATCGCGGCGCCCCTGTTCGTGCCGCCGCCGGATTACTTCCCCGAGCCCTACTGGCCCTTCCCCTATTTCCCGCCGTCGGAGGCCTCGAAGGCGATCGGCCTCGCCATCGGCATCTTCGGCCTGCTGCTGGTGCCGAAACTGCTGATCGCCGCGCGCGCCGCGATGAACGGCACGGCGCGCGGCTTCGGCGGCGGCAACCTCGCCTTCGCCTCGACGCTGAGCGAGCTGCTCTTCTCCTCGCTCACGGCCCCGGTGCTGCTGGCCTTCGCCACGCGTTCGGTCTTTCAGGTACTGTTCGGTGCGGATGGAGGCTGGCCCACCAACAACCGCGGCGACGGACGGCTGAGCGTGGCCGACGGGTTCAACGCGGCGTGGTGGATTGTCGCCATCGGTGCTGCGGGCCTCGCCGTCACGTGGTGGCTCGCGCCCGGCCTGCTGTTCTGGCTGCTGCCGGTCGGTCTGCCGATGATCGCCGCGCCGTGGCTGATTTCGTGGTCGTCGCAACCCTCGGCCTCGCAGCTGATGCTGGTGCCTAGCGAGATCGACACGCCGCGCATCCTGCGTCTGCACGATGCGATCTTCACCCGCTGGGAAAATGCTTTCCCGGCCCCCGAGGGCGACCGCGCCGGTTTCGCGGACGCCCCTCACCGGAGCCCCGCACATGCGTAATATCGCGCTGATGAAACCCGGGCGCGACCTGCGGATCGACCTGTTCCGCGGCCTCGCGCTGGTGATGATCTATATCGATCACATCCCGGGCAATCTCTACGAGAACTTCACCTCCCGCAATCTGGGCTTCTCGGATGCGGCGGAGGGTTTCGTCTTCATGTCCGGCCTTGCCGCCGCGCTGGCTTACGGTCCGGCACTGGCCAAGGGGCTGAGCTGGGAAGGCACCTCGCGACTTTGGGGCCGGGCGTGGCTCCTCTATCTCGTGCATATCCTGACTGCAGTCTGGGCGATCGCCATCGTCTCGGCCGCCGTGCAGTTCTGGGGTAACGAGGCGATGCTGTCCAAGAACGCGATGAAGATCTATGGCACAGACCAGTTTGGCTTCCTGATCGGGATCGCGACGCTGGGTCACCAGCTGGGCTATGTGAACATCCTGCCGATGTATATGGCGCTTCTCTTGATGGCGCCCGCGCTGATCCGGATCGGTCAGCGCAGCAAATTGGCGCTGCTGGCGACCTCGGTCGGGCTTTGGGCGGCGACGGGGCTGTTCCGGCTGAACCTGCCGAACTACCCGATGGAAGGCGGCTGGTTCTTCAACCCGCTGGCGTGGCAACTGGTGTTCAGCCTCGGCATCCTGACGGGCCTTTCGCTGCGCCAAGGCAAGCGGCTCGTGCCTGTGAAAGGCTGGATCATCGCGCTTGCGGCGGGCTGGCTGGCACTGACCTTCGTGTGGATTCACAACGACTGGATGCTGAAGAATTTTGGCCACGCGGTCTGGCAGTTGCGCCAGTGGAACGTGCCCTTCTTCATCGCGGGCTTCGACAAGACATTCGTGTCGCTGCCGCGCCTGTTGCACCTGCTGGCGCTCGCCTACATCCTGTCGCTGCCGGGGATCGTCCCGCGCATCGCCGAGGCGCGCGTGCTGGAGCCGATCCGGATGCTGGGCCGCCACTCGCTGCCGATCTTCGCGCTCGGCACGGTGCTGGCGATCGCGGGCCAGACGGTGAAGCAGGTACATCCGGGCGGGATCTGGCAGGACAGCATTCTGATCTTCGGCGGGCTCGCGCTGCAATTCGCCTTCGCCTACGGGCGCGACAATTTCGGCGCGAAGGCTGTGGCCCGGCGCCGGAAGGCCCGCGACGAGACAGAGCCTGCGCCCGCTCCGGTCCGGCGGCTACACGCCGCAGAATAGCTCAGTTCAGGATCAGACCGTCCGAGCGCGCCGCCTGTTCCTTGATCGCCTTCACGGCGGCCTGAACCTTCGGCGTCCGGTGCAGATCGACATGGGTCACCAGCCACAGGTTGGTGTCCCAGGTATCATAGGGCTTCACCACCTCTTCGAGCGTCGGATCGGCGCGCCCCATCGGCACGGTCAGGAAGCCCAAGCCCAGACCCGCCTTGATCGCATCGACCTGGCTCTCGTGCTCGTTCGCGCGGAACACGACCTGCTCGTCGGGGACGTTGTCGCGCAGCCAGCGGTAGAACGGCGCGCGGCTGTCGCGGTTGTCGTTCGACACGAAGCGATGCTTTGCGAGTTCTTCCTTGGACCGCGGAATCCCGAAGCGCTCGACATAGGCGTGGCTCGCATAGAGCGCATTCTGCATCCGGCCCAGCGACTGCACGACGTTGTCGGGCTCGGTCGGGCGGTTGCCGGCGCGGATCGCGACATGCGCCTCGCCATATTCCAGCCGGAACACGCGCTGATCGGTCAGATAGCGCAGCCGCAGCCCGGGATATTCGCCCAGAAGCTTTTCCATCGCGGGCAGCACCAGCACCGAAACCGCAGTCAGCGACGTCACGATCAGCTCGCCCGTGACTTCGTCGCCCGCGCCCGCGATCCGGGCGGCGAGTTGGCTGAACTGGTCCTCGGTCGCCTGACCCACGGAGAGCAGTTGCTGCCCCGCTTCGGTCGGCGTGTAACCGCGCGGATGGCGCTGGAACAGCTTCGTGCCCAGCTTGTCTTCCAACGCGTCGACATGGCGGATCACCGTCGCGTGGTGAACGCCCAAAACCTCCGCTGCACCCGAAACGGTGCCGATCCGCGCCACGTGAAACGCGGTACGGATTTCATCCCAACTGTCAAAGCTCATGCTGTGCGCCCGTGAACATAATCTGCTCGATCATGCCCGTTGCGTTCTGGATTGCAAGGGACAAGTAAGGCGCAGAACGAAAATCACGACCCCAAATCGAACACGTTTTACGGAGTCCTCCCCATGACCAAGACCCTTCGTATCGACAGCTCCATCAAAGGCGACGCGTCGATCTCCAAACGCCTCACGGACAAGATCGTCGAGCGGATCGGCGGCGACGTCACCGCCCGCGACGCGACCGCCATTCCCGCCATCGACGGTGCATGGATCGGCGCAGCCTATACCCCGGCCGACCAGCGCAGCGACGAGCAGAAAGAGCTGCTCGCCCTGTCCGACGAGCTGATCGCCGAACTCAAGGCCGCCGACACGATCGTCATTGGCTGCGGCGTCTACAACTTCGGCGTCACCGGTCCGCTCAAGCACTGGATCGACATGGTCTGCCGCGTGGGCGAGACCTTCCGCTACACCGATGCCGGCCCCGAAGGCCTCGCCGGCCCGAAGCGCGTCATCATCGCCTACTCCTCGGGCGGCGTGCCGCAGGGCTCCGCCTTCGATTTCGCGACGCCCTACATCAAGCAGGTTCTGGGCTTCATCGGCATCACCGACGTGACCGTGGTCGCAGCCGAAGGCGTGAACCTCGACGAGGCGGCGGCGATCGCCAAGGCAGAGACCCAGATCATCGAGCTCGCAGCCTGATCCCCCAGCCTGCAAAGACGTTCCCTACCTCCCCCGACTGGCCCCGTGGTTGACTCCGCGGGGCCTTTGTCATAGTTCACGCGAGATTTCCCCGGAGGACGAATCCCTCCGGTCCCGGCATGAGGTCGGGATCGCCACCAGTCAGCGCGTTGCGCCCACTGGTGCGCTTGTCGTTTGTCCCGGCCCCAATCACAGGAGGGTGGCCCATGTTCGAAAGTCTATCCGAGCGCCTAGGCGGCGTCTTCGACCGGCTGACCAAACAAGGTGCGCTTTCCGCCGATGACGTGAAAACGGCCATGCGCGAAGTGCGCGTCGCGCTTCTCGAAGCTGACGTTTCGCTGCCGGTCGCCCGTCAGTTCATCAAATCGGTCGAGGGCAAGGCCACCGGCGCCGCGGTCACCAAATCGGTCACGCCGGGCCAGCAGGTCGTCAAGATCGTTCATGACGAGCTGATCAAGATGCTCGCGGGCGAAGAGCCTGCCGATGCGCTGAAGATCGACAACCCGCCCGCGCCGATCCTGATGGTCGGTCTTCAGGGCTCTGGTAAGACCACCACCACCGCCAAGCTCGCCAAGCGTCTCAAGGACCGCGAGCACAAGCGCGTGCTGATGGCGTCGCTCGACACCAACCGCCCGGCGGCAATGGAGCAGCTGCAGATCCTCGGCACCCGGATCGGTGTCGACACGCTGCCGATCGTGAAGGGCGAAAGCGCCGTGCAGATCGCCAAGCGCGCCAAGCAGCAAGCGACGCTCGGCGGCTATGACGTCTACATGCTCGACACCGCGGGACGTCTGCATATCGACGAAGTGCTTATGGACGAGGTTCAGGCGGTGCGCGATGTCGCAAACCCGCGTGAGACGCTCCTCGTCGTCGATGGCCTGACCGGTCAGGATGCCGTGAACGTCGCGACCGAGTTCGACGAGAAGGTCGGCGTCTCGGGCGTCGTGCTGACCCGGATGGACGGCGACGGTCGTGGTGGTGCGGCGCTCTCGATGCGCGCGGTCACCGGCAAGCCGATCCGCTTCGTGGGTCTGGGCGAGAAAATGGACGCGCTCGAGACCTTCGAGGCCGAGCGTATCGCGGGCCGCATCCTCGGTATGGGCGACATCGTCGCCCTCGTGGAGCGCGCGCAGGAAACGCTGGAACAGGAACAGGCGGAGCGCATGGCCAAGCGCTTCCAGAAGGGCCTGTTCAACATGAACGACATGAAGAACCAGCTTGAGCAGATGATCAAGATGGGCGGGATGCAGGGCGTCATGGGCATGATGCCGGGCATGTCGAAATACGCCAAGCAGGCGGAAGACGCCGGGCTGAATGACAAGACGATCAGCCACCAGATCGCGCTCATCAACTCGATGACCAAGAAGGAGCGCGCCAACCCGCAGATCCTTCAGGCGAGCCGCAAGAAGAGGATCGCGGCGGGCGCGGGCCTCGAAGTGTCCGATCTCAACAAGCTGCTGAAGATGCATCGCCAGATGTCCGACTCGATGAAGAAGCTCTCGAAGATGGGCAAGGGCGGCATGATGAAACAGGCGATGAAGATGATGGGCGGCAAAGGCGGCGGCGCGCCGGATCTGGCAAACATGGATCCCTCCGAGGTCGAAGCCGCCGCCAAGGCGATGGGCGGCAAGATGCCCAAGGGCGGCATGCCCGGTCTGGGCGGCGCGTTGCCGCCGGGCCTGTCGGGCTTCGGCAAGAAGAAGTGATCGAGATGACCGTCGCGCTGTCCTCCACGCCTGTTCTCGAGACCGAGCGTCTCGTGCTCCGCGCCCCGAAGGCTGCGGATTGGGCGGCATGGCGCGATTTCTACATGTCCGAGCGCAGCCACTGGTTCCGCCCGGTGAAAGAGCCGACCCCCGAAGCCGCATGGCGCAGCTTCGCGGCGATCGCCGGCCATTGGGTCCTGCGCGGCTGGGGCATGTTCGTGATGACCGAGCGCGGCTCGGATCAGGGTTTCGGGGCGCTCGGCCCATGGATGCCCGAGAGCTGGCCCGAGGCCGAGATCGCCTGGTCGGTCTGGTCGCAGGAGGCCGAGGGCAAGGGCTACGTGGCCGAGGCTGCGCGCGCGGTGATCGCTCATGCGTTCCGCGACCTGAAATGGTCCACCGCTGTCAGCTATATCGACCCGAACAACACCCGTTCGACCGCGCTGGCCGAGCGTCTGGGCGCGCGCCCCGACCCGCAGGCCGCCTATCCCGGGGAGCCGCCGATCGTCGTCTGGCGTCACCCCGCCCCGAAGGAGGCCGCCGCATGAGCGATGCAACCACCCGTGCCGCTGAGCTGCTGAAAGAACATCGCGAGAGCATCGACCGGCTCGATGCGGTGATGATCTACACGCTGGCCGAACGCTTTGCCCAGACGCAGGCCGTCGGCAAGCTGAAGGCAGAGCACGACCTTCCGCCCTCCGATCCCGATCGGGAGGCCAAGCAGATCGCCCGGCTCGAAAAGCTGGCGAGCGATTCCGGGCTCGACCCGGAATTCGCGAAGAAGTTCCTCAATTTCGTGATTTCGGAAGTGATCCGGCATCACGAGCAATTCCAGAAATGACGGGCCATCCGGCCCATCACCAGCCATCCAAAGGAGACAACTGACATGGCTATGAAAATCCGCCTCGCCCGTGGGGGCTCCAAGAAGCGTCCGTTCTATTCGATCGTCGCTACCGACTCGCGCATGCCGCGTGACGGCCGCTTCCTCGAGAAGCTGGGCACCTACAACCCGCTGCTCCCGAAGGACAGCGAAGACCGCGTGAAAATGAACATCGAGCGCGTGAAGTACTGGCTCGACCAGGGCGCACAGCCGACCGACCGCATTGCGCGCTTCCTCGAAGCCGCTGGCGAGCGCAGCAAGGCGACCCGCGCCAACATGAAGAAAGCCGTTCCGGGCAAGAAAGCCCAGGAGCGCGCCGAACAGCGTGCCGCCAAGGCCGCCGAGGCGAACGCCGAAGAAGCACCCGCCGAAGAATAATCGGCAGCTATGGATGGCTGGTGGGCCGGGCGCGATATGTGCCCGGCCCCTGCCCCATCCGATCTAGCACAGAGGATCGCATCATGACCCAACCCGAACGCGTCTGCGTGGGTGCCATTGCCGGAGCTTTCGGCGTGCAGGGCGAAGTGCGCCTCAAGAGTTTCTGCGCCGAACCCGAGGATATCGCAGGCTATGCCCCGCTTTATACCGAAGACGGCGCACGCCAGTTCGACGTAACGCTGACGCGGGGCCTGAAGAACGGGCTTGGCGCACGGCTGTCGGGCGTGGCCACGAAGGAAGAGGCCGATGCGCTGCGGGGCACGACCCTCTGGGCCGACCGCGACAAGCTGCCCTCGCTTCCTGACGACGAATTCTATCATGCCGACCTGATCGGGCTGACGGTGGTGGACACCGGCGGCGCCAAGATCGGCACCGTGCGCGCGGTACACAATCACGGCGCGGGTGACATTCTCGAAATCTACGCGCCCGGGCGCAAACAGGCGCTGCTACTGCCCTTCACCAAGGCCATCGTGCCGACCGTGGATCTCGCCGCGCAGCGTATCGTCGTCGATCCGCCCGAGGATCTGTAATCGGATGCGTGTGATCGTCCATCCGGGCTTTCACAAGACCGGCACCTCCACGATCCAGACCGGACTGCGCGAAGTCAGCGCCCATCTGCCCGATTGGGTGATTGCGCTGCGCGAAGACATTCCCGACGCGGCCGCCGCTGCCCGCGCCTATTCGCTGACGCGGGACCCGTTCGAGTTGGGGCTCTATCAGGCCGCGCTCGCCAGTTGGGCCGATGCCCTCCCCGAAGACACCAGGCAAGCCGTGATCTCGATCGAAGGGCTCGCAGGCCACATGCCGGGGCGCGATGGCGTGCTGGACTATTCCGCAACGCCAGCCCTGATGGGCGCGCTGGCGGAGATGTTCCACGCGAAATACGAAGACGCGCTGGAGTTCCAACTCTTCCTGACCACCCGCGAGAAGACCGCATGGATCGACAGCCTGCATTGGCAGCACGTGCGCAGCGGCATGCTGACGGACTCGCTCGACACCTTCCGCACCCGACTGTCGGGCTTCGATCTCGCCCCCGTTCTGCGTGAGATCGTAAGCGCCGTGGCGCCTTTCCCGGTGAACTGGGTCATGCTCGACGAAGCCCGCGATAATCCTCACGGCCCGCTGACGCCGCTTCTTGATCTGATGGGCGTGCCCCCCGAAATTCGCGCGTCGCTTGGCGTCGGGACCACGGCCAACGCGCGCCCGCGGCGGGTGGATCGGGCGGCGCTGGCCGACCAACTCGCCGCGATCAACGCCGAAGGGTTGCCGCGCGAGGCCACAAAAGAGAAAAAGCGCGCCATATTGCGAGCGGCATGGCGCGAAGAGGCAGAGGCGAAATCCGATGAGTGACGACAAACCCAAGCTCGCGACCAAGTCGCATGGCCGCCTGACGATCTCGCCGACGCGCAAGCCCAGCTCGCTGATGGACGAGCCGCTGCGGCTGAAAGGCGCGTGGACCGCGAAGATCGTCACGCTCTTCCCTGAGGCCTTCCCCGGCACGCTGGGTCTGAGCCTTCTGGGCCGCGCCCGCGATCTGGGTCTCTGGGCGCTTGAGACGATCGACCTGCGCCCCTTCGGCATCGGCAAACACCGCAACGTCGACGACACCCCCGCAGGCGGCGGCGCGGGCATGGTGCTGCGCGCCGATGTGGTGGGCGAGGCGCTCAAGCAGGCCGCCCACGGCACGCCGGATGACCGTGCGCGCTGGCCGGTCGTCTATCTCTCGCCGCGCGGCAAGCCGCTGACGCAGGAGATGGCGCGCCGCTTCGCAGAGGCCGACGGCATGACGCTTCTCTGCGGTCGCTTCGAGGGCGTGGACGAGCGCGTGCTGGAGCATTTCAGCGTCGAGGAAGTCTCGATCGGGGATTTCGTCCTCACCGGCGGCGAGGTGGCCGCCCAAGTGCTGATCGACGCCACCGTGCGGCTGCTGCCGGGCGTTCTGGGCAATGCCGAGAGCGCGGTGGAGGAAAGCCATTCCAGCGGATTGCTGGAGCACCCCCAATACACCCGCCCCGCCGAATGGGAAGGCCGTTCGATCCCCGAAGTGCTGACCTCGGGCAACCACAAGAAGATCGAAGACTGGCGCCGCGAAATGAGCGAGAAACTCACGCAGGAACGACGGCCGGATTTGTGGGAGAAGCGGGGGCTTCCCTCAAACGACAATTCATCCAGCTGATCCCGCGCGCCCCTATAAAACAGGCTTGATCCACACCCCATTTCCCCGTAATACGCGCGGGTCCGGACCGGAATCGGCCCTCGGACCCTTTTGCTGTTGCCCGGCGGAGCCTTCTTCAGTCCGCGACACGGCACCGGCGAAGGGCGAAAAAGCGAAAGACGACCTGAAATCTCCCGCGGGCGCGACCCTGAAAAGGCGACCGGACCCGATGAAGACGCGGAGCTCTGAGGCGGCGAAACCTTCACGGGACAAACCGTGAGCATGTGAAAGGACGTTGCGATGAACCTGATCGCACAGCTCGAGGCGGAACAAATCGCCGAGCTCAACAAGACCATCCCGGATTTCAAAGCCGGTGACACCATTCGCGTCGGCTACAAAGTGACCGAAGGCACCCGTTCGCGCGTGCAGGCCTATGAAGGCGTCTGCATCTCGCGCAAGGGCGGCGACACGCTGGCGGCTTCGTTCACCGTGCGCAAGATCTCCTTCGGCGAAGGCGTGGAGCGTGTGTTCCCGCTCTATTCGACCAACATCGACTCGATCGAAGTGGTCCGCCGTGGCCGTGTGCGTCGCGCCAAGCTGTACTACCTGCGCGCCCGTCGCGGTAAGTCGGCTCGTATCGCCGAAGACACCCACTACAAGCCCAAAGCTGCGAAATAAGGAGCGGGACCATGAAAGCCGATACCCATCCCGACTACCACACGATCACCGTCAAGATGACCGACGGGACCGAATACCAGACCCGCTCGACCTGGGGCTCCGAGGGCGACACCCTCACCCTCGACATCGACCCGACCTCGCACCCGGCGTGGAACGGCGGTTCGTCGCGCCTCATGGACACCGGTGGCCGCGTGTCGAAGTTCAAGAACAAGTATGCCGGCCTCGGCTTCTAAGCCTGAGCTGCATGACTGTTACGGAAAAGGGCGCCTCGCGGGCGCCCTTTTTCATTCCCTCCACCATCGCGGGGACACGGCTTTCACCGCCCCCCGCGATAGACCTTGCGCAGTTCCGGCACGGCGATGACGATCAGCAGCGCCGCCGCCAGCGCGAAGACCATCGGGCCGATGCGCTCATATCCCAGCACGCCTGCGATGCCGCCCGCGAAGAAGGAACACAGCGTCGCGACGTGCAGCAGGAGCCGCGATCGCAACACCTGCCTGGTTTCCGCATCGCGCGCGCCCGGCAATAGCGCCGCAAGCTCCAACCCCAGATCGGTCGCGATGCCGGACACATGGCTTGTGCGCACCCGCCCGTCCGAGATTTTCGTGCTCGCCGCGTTCTGCAGCCCCATCAGGAAGCTGAGGCCGATCATCATCAGATGCTCGCTCATCGCCGCGGCCCAGACCATGTCCAGGATCGTCAGCACGATCAGCAGTCCTGCTTCCAGAAGGATCGACAGCGCATAGATCCCGTGCAACCGCCGGCGCTGCCCCACGTCGATCAGCACGCCAGACGCAAAGGCGCCGAAGACGAAAGCCAGAAGCAGCAGCAGGAACCAGATCGCCGTGCCGAACCGCCCCAGCGCGAGCAGGTCGGTCGCGGTCGAGACATTCCCGGTCATGTTGGCCGAGAAATAGCCGAGCGCCCGGAACCCGGCCGCATTCACCGCACCCGCGACCAGCGACAGCCAGACCGCCAGCGCGAGGTCGATCGAAACGCTCCGATCGTCTCCGGCATGTATCAGCACCGCCTGCCCCCCACGCTTTTGCACTCTCGCCCCGACTATCGACGCCACCCGCGCAAAAGCAAGTCTTGGACGCGCGCGCCCTCTTTGCACTCGCCTTTTATCAGCGCGCCGGCACCGAGACATGGCGCGAAACCGATGGCGCGATCGGCAAGGTCTACACGCTCGACTGATCGCAAAGCCGCAAGCGGGCGCGTCTCGGCGCTCCCCCCTAGCCCTTCGCATGATTCCCTAGTAAACCCGCGCCCAAACGCTCCACAGCAAGAGGGTCCTACATGGCGCGCCATCTCATTACCTCGGCCATTCCCTATATCAACGGCATCAAGCACCTCGGCAATCTCGTGGGCTCGCAGCTGCCGGCTGATCTCTTCGCCCGCTACCAGCGCGCGCGAGGCAACGAGGTGATGTTCATCTGCGCCACCGACGAGCACGGCACCCCCGCCGAACTGGCCGCAGCGAAAGCGGGCAAGCCGGTCGCCGAGTATTGCGCCGAGATGCACGAGGTGCAGGCGAAGATCGCGGAAGGCTTCCGCCTCAGCTTCGATCACTTCGGGCGCTCGTCGAGCCCGCAGAACCATCGCTTGACGCAGCATTTCGCCGTGAAGCTGGCCGAGGCCGGGCTGATCCGTGAAGTCTCGGAAACCCAGATGTATTCCAAGGCCGACGGGCGCTTCCTGCCGGATCGCTACATCGAAGGCACCTGTCCCAATTGCGGCTTCGAGAGCGCGCGCGGCGACCAATGCGACAACTGCACCAAGCAGCTCGATCCGGTCGACCTGATCAACCCGCATTCCACGATTTCCGGCTCGACCGATCTGGAGATGCGCGAGACCAAGCACCTCTTCCTGCGCCAGTCGGCGATGAAAGATCAGCTCGATGCGTGGATCGACAGCAAGACCGACTGGCCGGTGCTGACCACCTCGATCGCGAAGAAATGGCTCCATGACGGCGACGGGCTGCAGGATCGCGGCATCACTCGCGATCTCAGCTGGGGCGTGCCCGCGCAATTCGAGGGCGCGCCGTGGTCGGGCATGGAAGGCAAGGTCTTCTATGTCTGGTTCGACGCGCCGATCGAATATATCGCCGCGACCGAGGAATGGACCGAAAAGACGGGCGGCGATTGGGAGCGCTGGTGGCGCACCGACAAGGGCGCGGAAGACGTCACCTACACGCAGTTCATGGGCAAGGATAACGTGCCCTTCCACACGCTCTCGTTCCCCGCGACGATCCTCGGCTCGGGCGAGCCGTGGAAGCTCGTCGATTACATCAAGTCGTTCAATTACCTGAACTACGATGGCGGCCAGTTCTCGACCTCGCGCGGTCGCGGCGTCTTCATGGATCAGGCACTGGAACTTTTGCCCGCCGATTACTGGCGCTGGTGGCTTTTGTCCCACGCCCCCGAAAGCGCGGATGCCGAATTCACCTGGGAGAATTTCCAGGTCTCGGCGAACAAGGACCTTGCCGACGTGCTGGGCAACTTCGTCAGCCGTATCACCAAGTTCACCCGCTCGAAATTCGGCGAAGCGATCCCCGAAGGCGGCAGCTGGGGCGAGCAGGAAGCGGCACTGATCGAGGAGCTGACCACCCGCATCCGCGCCTACGAGACGCATATGGAAGAGAAGGATATCCGCAAGGCGGCGATGGAGCTGCGCGGGATCTGGGTCGCGGGCAACGAATACCTGCAGGCGTCGGCACCGTGGTCGGTGTTCAAGACCGATCCCGATCAGGCGGCAGCTATCGCAAGGCTCGCGCTGAACCTTATCCCGATCTACGCGGTGCTCTCGGCGCCCTTCATTCCCGATGCGGCGAAGATCATGCTCGAGGCGATGGGCGACGAGGATCGCGACTGGCCGGGCGATGTGAAGACCGCGCTAGAGGCGCTGCCCGCGGGCCATGCCTTCACCACGCCCGAGGTCCTTTTCCGCAAGATCACGGATGAAGAGCGCGAAGAGTGGCAGGAGCGGTTCGCGGGCACCCGCGACTGAGGCCATCAGGGGCGCTGCCCCTCTAAGCTTTCGCGAATTCATCCCGGGATCTTTGGGCAAAAGCGAAGACGGACACCGCGCTCGTCTTCGCTCTTTCGAAATATCCCGGGGGGTTCCCGCAGGGCGCGGGGGCAGCGCCCCCTACCCGTTCTGTTTCTCGCCAGACCGCCACGCCGAAAGCGCCGCGTTTTCCTCGTCCGGAGGAGTCGCGAGCTCTGCGGGAGGCACCGCCGGCACCTTCTTCATCCGGAAGTAATGCGCCTCGCGCGCGCCGAAATAGAAACTGACCACCGCGCCCAGAAGCCACCAAAGCGGCTCGGGTACGTAGTCTAGGCCCACCATCCGTTGCGCGAAGCCGACCGGGTCGAGCATCGCATAGACGAAGAGCCCCACGATCCCGAAAGCGAGCACCGGGCGCGGCAGGCGGTTGAGGCCGTTCACGATGCGATCGAAGCGACCGGGTCGGATATATTCGAACTCGGCGCCGTGTTCCTGCAGCGCCGCAAGATAGGCGGTCTGTGCGGCTTCGAGCTTCTTCGTGGCATTGGGCACGAATACCTCCGCGACGGAACTGGCGGCCTCGCCTGCTGCCTTCACCGTGCCCGCACCGCCGAGCAGTTTTTCGATCAAGCCCATTTCGCCACCCGCTTGCGATGCTCGCCCTCGGTCAGGTGAAAGCGTGGGGAAATGAATTCCTCGGCGCGGCGGATCCAGCCGCCCTTCGCGCCCGCTCGTGTCGTGGCGTATTTGCGGCTGGCGGGGCGCGCATCGGCGAGCCGGTAGTAGTAATTGCGCCGCGCGATCCCGTAGGCATCGGCGAAATAGCCGGGCGCGGCCGCATCTGCGAGTTCGGCGGCCGCGATGGTCTGCGGGCCGATGATCCCGTCGACCACGACACGCTGACCCATGTCGCCCAGCAGACGCTGCAGGATCACCACCGCATTGCCGCCTGCATTCACATACATGTCGAAGACCGAGGCCTGTACCGAGGGTGGCAGCCGGTCGATACGCGGACCCTTGTAGTAATGCTCGATGAATATCTCGGCAGCCTGCGCGGGGTCGAGCGCGCGGACATCCATCTCGTCCACCCGGCCATCGCCGGTCAGATCGCGCCCCAACCGGCGCAGGGTTCCGAGCGTGACGCCGTGCTTGGTCGCGCCGCCCGGATCGTCCGGATCATCGACATAACCGCCTTCGCGCGCGACGATCTCCGCCGCGATCTGGGTGACCGATTTCATGGCCTGCCTCCGTTGATGACAACGTCAGGCAGGCTCGGGCCGTGCGGTTAACAGTGCTGCAAGCGAGCGTTCGCCGGGGTGGGGATCAGGAGGACGGGCCCTCGTAGACGCCCTGCTCCTTCAGCGCGTCGACGACTTCCTTGGGCATGTAGTTCTCGTCATGCTTGGCGAGGATTTCCGAGGCCACGAACGTATCCCCTTCCATCTTGCCCGTGCCGATCATGCCCTGTCCCTCTTTGAAGAGGTCCGGCAGGACGCCCGCGAATTTCACCGGGACGGTCGCGCCGCCATCGGTGACCTTGAATTCGATGACTTCGCCCTGACCGCGCTTGAGCGAGCCTTTCTCGACCAGCCCGCCGAGACGGAAGACTTCGCCGGGCTGCGGCGGTTCGGTGGCAAGCTGCGAAGGTGCACGGAAGAAGTTGATGCCGCTCCGCATCGAGTACCCGATCGTGCCGGTCGCGATCACCAAGGCCAGCGCCGCCACGCTGAGCACCTGGATACGACGTTTCTTCTTCAGACTCTTCATCTCTTCGCCTCCTGAGATGCCGTTTCGTCTACCTCACCGCGCCGGCCTTGCCATTGACGCGGATCAAGGGAAGACGGGGGCGAGCATCAGCCCTTCGCTTTCCTCCAGCCCGAGCATCAGGTTCGCGTTCTGGATCGCCTGTCCCGACGACCCCTTGCAGAGGTTGTCGATCGCGACGACCACGAGCGCGCGCCCGGGAATTCTGTCTCCTGATACACCAATATGGGCATAATTGGAGCCAGTTACAGACCTGGTGGACGGAACTGCGCCGAAAGGTAGCATTTCGATGAAGGTTTCTTCCGCATAGCGGTCGGCCAGCGCCTTGTAGACGGCCTCGGGCTCGCCCTTCACATAGGCGGAGGCAAGGATGCCGCGATTGAACGGCGCCAGATGCGGGGTGAACTGCACCAACACGGGGCGGCCCGCCAAGGCGCTGAATTCCTGATCGAATTCACCCAAGTGACGGTGCTTGCCGCCCTGCGAATAGGGCGCGACACCGCCCGACAGCTCTGCGTGCAGCAGGTTTTCCTTCAGCGACCGGCCCGCGCCGGAGACACCGTTCTTCAGATCGAGGATGATGTCGTCGAGATCAATCACGCCAGCTTCGATCAGCGGACGGATCGCAAATTGGCCCGCAGCGGCATTGCAGCCCGTGCCCGCCACCAGTCGCGCTTCGCGAATCGCATCGCGGTAGAACTCGGTCAGCCCGTAGACCGCCTCTTTCTGCAGCTCGACCGCAGCATGAGGCTTGCCGTACCACTTCTCGTATTCCGCAGGATCGCGCAGCCGGAAATCGGCCGAGAGGTCGACGATCTTCAGATCGCGCGGCAGCTCCTTGATGACTGCCTGCGAAGTCGCATGCGGCAGTGCGCAGAAGGCCAGATCGACATTCGAGAAGTCGATCTCTTCGATTTTCACCAGATCCGGCAGGCCCAGATGGCGCAGATGCGGGAACACGTCACCCATTGCCATGCCCGCCTTACGCTCGCCCGAGAGGGCCACGATGTCCATGTTCGGATGGGTGGCGATCAGCCGGACGAGTTCAGCGCCGGTATAGCCCGACGCGCCCAGAATCGCGATTTTCTTGGTCATTTGGTCCTCCGCGCTTGTCGCTCGGCTCTCCCTTACCCTAAGCTCACACTCAAATAAACTCCGTGTGAGACGGGTCGACGACCGACAGTGAACGAGGCAGGCCGTGGCAGAGCAGTGGTATTACGCCGATGGGAAGGATCCCGTCGGCCCGTTCCCCCCGGAACATATGATGGATATGGTGCGGGGAGGTCGTATCAAGCCCGAAACGATGGTTTGGCAAGACGGAATGGAGGGATGGGAGCCTGCGGGCGATCACTTCTTCCGGCGGCCGCCCGACACCTCGGCAACCGGCACCGATCCGCATAGCGGCGCGACGAATTACGCCGCCCGCATCGCACAGCGCCATCAGCAGGAGGGCAAGCTTTCCTCCGCCGATCCGCGTGCCTATGCCGAGGCCTCGATCGAACGCGACCGTACGCAGCGCGGGATCGGCTCGGACGGGCTTTACGACGGGGCCCCCTCGCGCAGCTTCGTCGAGGCGATCAAGGTCTGTTTCAGGAAATACGCGACCTTCAAGGGTCGGGCGAGCCGTTCGGAATACTGGTGGTTCGCGCTCTTCGTCATGCTGGCGAGCATCATCGGCGCCATGGCCGAAGGCTCGATGGGCGAGGACGGCACGGCGATCAGCGCAGTGATTTCCATCGCGACGTTCCTGCCATCGATCTCGGCGCAGGTTCGACGCCTGCATGACACCGACCGCTCGGGCTGGTGGGTCGGCGGCTACCTTCTAGCGAGCGTGTTCGGCGGCCTCGTGATCGGCCTGACGGTCATGTCCTACGGCGTGCAGGACCCGGCAGCCATGGCGGGCATGTCCGCAGCGCTTCTCGCGATCTGGGGGATCGTGATGCTGGTCTGGGGCATCGCGCTCTTCGTGTTCATGGTCCAGCGCGGTACGCGCGGGCCGAACCGGTTCGGCTGAGGGCCACGACGATCAGGCGCCTCAGGCGGCCTCGAAGCGGATCGCGTAGCGCAGGAATTGCGTCGCGTGGCTCGAGACCGAGGCCGGATCGCCGGTGGTCAGGAATTTCGATTCCGTCCCCGCACCTTTGAACTCGGGTCGACGCTCCAGATAATCCGCGAGGCTCTCGGCCACGAGGTTGGCCTGGCTGTAGACGTCGACGTTTGGCCCCAGTGCTTCCTGGAAGGTCTTTTGCATCAGCGGGTAATGGGTGCAGCCGAGGATCGCTGCCTCGGGTTTCGGCATCCGACGCTTGAGCGCTTCGACATGGGATTTCACCAGCGCCTCGGCGAGGATTTCGTCGCCAGTCTCGATCGCATCGACCACGCCGCCGCAGGGCTGCGCCTCAACATCCACGCCGATCGCGCGGAAGGCCAGTTCGCGCTGGAAAGCGCGCGAGGCCACCGTCGCGGGCGTCGCGAACAGCGCCACGTGCTTCACCGCAACTTCGCGCGGCGGGGAGTTGTCGCCCCATTTGCGTTCGGTCAACGCTTCGATCATCGGCACGAAGACGCCCAGCACGCGCTTGCCCTCGGGGATCCAGGTTTCCTGCATCCGCTTGAGCGCGGCGGCCGAAGCCGTGTTACAGGCGAGGATCACCAGATCGCAGCCCTCTTCCCACAAACGCTCCACGCCCGCGCAGGTCAGGTTGAAGATGTCATCGGCATCGCGCACGCCGTAAGGCGCATGGGCGTTATCGCCGTAATAGCAAAAGGCCATATCCGGCAGCCGCCTGGCGCAGGCATCATAGACCGTCAGTCCGCCCAGACCTGAATCGAAAACGCCTACCGCCATGCTCGCGCCCCTTGCCCGTCCGGGCCGCGCACGGACACCGGTCAGTTTCTGTATTTCGCCTCGAACTCGAAGCCATAGCCGTAGGACTTCAAGGGAGTCGGCGACAAGTCATACGTCGCACGGCGCAGGAAATCCATCATCTGTTTCGGACGCTCACGCAGCGGTGCGAGATCGGCCTGCGGGACCGGCTCACCCACACAGAGCCGCACCGGACGATTGGCATGACGTTTGAACTCGCGGATCATCAGCCCCATGCGCAGGCTGTAATGCAAATGGCTCGCCAGCTGGAACAGGCGACTGTTATGGCCCTCGAAGAAGACCGGCACCACGGTCGCATCGGATTTCGCGATCATCTTGGCGGTGAAATTGCGCCAGCCCGGATCCATCGGCGCCCCAAAGGGCTTAGCGGCGGTCGAAACCGTGCCGCCCGGAAACACACCGATCGCGCCACCGTCGCCGAGGTAGCGCAGCGCCTCGGCGCGGGTGCGCAGGTTGGCCCTCGCGGCCTCTTTGGTTTCGGAGAAATCCACCGGCAGGATGACCCGGTCGATCTCTTCGGCACGCTTGAAGACGTTATGGGCGAGGATACGGAAATCGCCGCGAATGCGCGACAGCAGCAGGCCCATGATCAGCCCGTCGAGAATGCCGTAAGGGTGGTTCGCGATCAGCACCAACGGCCCGGTCTGCGGGATATTGGCGAGCGCGCCGCGGGTCACCTCGATCTGCAGCCCGTAGCGCTCGGCCATCACCTGCCAGAAATCCGCACCTTGCGCGATGTCATGCTCGTAGCCGCGTGCTCGCCGGATCAACCCGATCCGCCCGGTCGCGTTCTCCATCGCGCGGATCAGCACCCGCGCGCCTTTCGAGCGCGCGGACCAAGCATATGAGATTTCCTGTGTGGCGTGGCGGACAGGCATCCGGGGGGCCGTCGGGGTGGCGGTCATCTCGTACCTCCGCAACATGGGCTGGCTTCACTCTGCCAGCGCCATGTCACGAAGGTACGACACTCAGATGACAGCCGTCACTCGGCGGCCATTTTCTGCGGAGCGCCACCTGCGCGGAAAGCGGCGAGCAGTTCCTCGCGCCGCTTCGCCGCCATTTGCTCGGCCTGCGCCTTGACCGGGCCGAAGCCGCGGATCGTCAGCGGCAATTCGGCCAGTTCGCGCGCGATCTCCATCGTGTCTGGCGTGACCTTGGGTAGCACTTCGGCCATGTCGGCCTCGTATTGCTTGATCAGCGCCCGCTCCATCTTGCGCTCCTCGGCATAGCCGAAAGGATCGAACGGCGTACCGCGCAGCCCTTTCAGCTTCGCCAGAAGACGGAAGCCACGCTCCATGCCGGGGCCGAATTCACGCTTCTTCGGACGTCCGTCCGGGCCTTCCTTGGACAGGATCGGCGGGGCGAGATGGAAATGCATCTCGAAATCGCCCTCGAACTCGGCCCGCGCCTTTTCTGCCGTCGACAGATGCAGACGCGCGACCTCGTATTCGTCCTTGTAGGCCAGGAGCTTGTGATAGCCCTTCGCGACGGCCTCACGCAGCTCCGACGGCGCCTCGTCCACCAGCTTGCGGAAACGCTTGGCGAGCCGCTTGTTCTGGTAGTCGACGAGATGGTTGGCCCGGAACTCGACCGGATCGACCGGGGCCTCCACGACCTCCGCCGCCATCGCCTTCGCAGCCTCCTCCGGATAGGCCATCGCCCAGCGCCCCAGATTGAAGGCGCGCTTGTTCTCCTCGGGCTTCGCGCCGTTCAACTCGATTGCCCGGAAGATCGCCTCGAGGGTCAGCGGCACGTAGCCTTGCTGCCACGCAGCCCCCAGCACGACCATGTTCGAATAGATCGAGTCGCCCAGCATATGCCGCGCGAGTTCCGACGTGTCGGCAAAGGCCACCCGGTCCTTCAGCCGCGCCTCGAGGCTCAGCCGAAGCTGTTCGCCCGGCAGGCGGAAGTCGCGGTTGCGGGTGAACTCGCCGGTGACGATCTCGTGGCTGTTGATCACGGCGCCGGTGCGGCCCGTCGTCATGAGCCCCAGTGTCTTGGCACCGGCGGAGACCACCAGATCGCCCCCGATCACGCAATCGGCCTCGCCCACCGCGACGCGGATCGCCGAGATATCCTCGGGCTTGTTCGCGATGCGCAGGTGGATATGCACTGCCCCGCCCTTCTGGGCGAGACCGGCCATCTCCATCATGCCTGCGCCCTTGCCGTCGATATGGGCGGCCATCGCCAGCACCGCGCCGATGGTCACGACGCCCGTGCCGCCGACGCCGGTGATCACCACGTTATGGGTGCCGTCGATCGCGGGCAGCGTGGGCTCCGGCAGGTCCGGCAGGTCGAGCGCCTGCGCTTCCGCCTTCTTCACCTTCGCGCCGTGCAGCGTCACGAAGCTCGGGCAGAACCCGTCGAGGCAGCGGAAGTCCTTGTTGCAGGACGACTGGTCGATCGCGCGTTTGGTGCCCAGTTCGGTCTCTTCCGGCACGATGGAGACGCAGTTCGACTGCACCCCGCAATCGCCGCAGCCTTCGCAGACGTCGGTGTTGATGAAGACACGCTTGTCCGGATCCGGGAACTTGCCGCGCTTGCGGCGGCGGCGTTTCTCGGCGGCGCAGGTCTGGACATAGATCAGCGCCGAGACGCCTTTCGTCTTCGCCAGCCGCTTCTGCACGTTCATCAGCTCGGCCCGTTCGACCTTCTCGACGCCAGCGGGGAAGGTGGACAGGTCCAGCTCTTCCTTCTCGTCATAGACCACCACGACCGGCTTCACGCCCATCGCCACGATTTCCGCCGCGATCTGCTGCGAGGTCAGGTCGCCCTCGTTCTCCTGCCCCCCGGTCATCGCGACCGCATCGTTGAACAGGATCTTGTAGGTGATGTTGGTGCCGGCTGCCAAAGCCGCCCGGATCGCCTGCGCGCCCGAGTGGTTGTAGGTGCCGTCGCCAAGGTTCTGGAACATATGCTCACGCGTCGAGAACGGGGCCTCGCCGACCCAGTTCACGCCCTCGCCGCCCATATGGGTGAAGCCTTCCGTGTTCCTGCCCATCCACTGCACCATGTAGTGACAGCCGATCCCGGCATAGGCGCGCTCGCCCTCGGGCACCTTGGTCGAACTGTTATGCGGGCAGCCCGAGCAATACCATGGCGTACGGGTCGCGATCTCAGGGGCGTTGTCGGCGCGTTGGGCGGCTTCGATCTTGGCGATACCCGCCTTGATCGCGTCGGTCCCGCGGCCTTCCTCGATGAAGATATCGCCCAGCTTGCGCGCGATCATCACCGGATCGAGCGCGTAGCGCGTCGGGAACAGCTCCACCTGGCGGCCATTCTTCCATGTGTCGCCCTTGTGCCAGCCATAGACGCGACGGCCACGACGGTCGTCGAAGATCGCTTCCTTGACCTGCACCTCGATCAGCTTGCGCTTTTCCTCGACGACGATGATCAGCTCCAGCCCCTCGGCCCATTCGTGGAAGCTCTCCATGTCAAGCGGGAAGGTCTGGCCGATCTTGTAGGTGGTAATGCCGAGCCGTTCGGCCTCTGCCTCGTCGATCCCCAGCAGCGAGAGCGCATGGGTCAAGTCGAGCCAATTCTTGCCCGCAGCGACCAGACCGATCTTCGCGCCGGGCTTGCCCCAGACGCGGTTGTCGATGCGGTTGGCGCGCGCGAAAGCCTCTGCCGCGTAGCGCTTGAAGTCGATCATCCGCGCTTCCTGAGCCACCGGAGTGTCGCCCAAGCGAATGTTCAGCCCGCCTTCGGGCATCTTGAACTCGGGGATCACGAAGTGTTGACGGAAGGGATCGCCGTCGACGACTGCAGTCGCCTCGACCGTATCCTTCATCGTTTTCAGACCGACCCAGACCCCGGCAAAACGGCTCAATGCATAGCCATAGAGCCCGAAATCGAGGATTTCCTGCACGCCCGCGGGCGACAGCACCGGCATGTAGGCATCGACCATCGCCCAGTCGGACTGGTGCAGCACGGTCGAGGACTCACCGGTATGGTCGTCGCCCATCGCCATGAGGACGCCGCCGTGTTTCGACGTGCCCGCCATATTGGCGTGACGCATCACGTCGCCCGAGCGATCTACGCCCGGACCTTTGCCGTACCAGAGGCCGAAAACGCCGTCATACTTGCCTTCGCCACGCAATTCCGCCTGCTGCGAGCCCCACAGCGCGGTGGCCGCGAGGTCTTCGTTCAGGCCCGGCTGGAAGCGAACGTCGCTCTCTTCGAGCACGGTCTTGGCGCGCGCCATCTGCAAATCGACAGCGCCCAGCGGCGAGCCGCGATAGCCTGTCACATAGCCGGCCGTATGCAGCCCCGCCGCCTTGTCCCGTGCGGCCTGAGCCAGAACCAGACGCACCAAAGCCTGCGTCCCGTTCAGCAAAACCGGAGATTTCGTTAGGTCGAACCGATCCGCTAGGGATATTTCTTGCCTTCCCATTAAGCACCTCCCCTTGCTAACTGGGCATGAAGACATGGTAGGTCATAATATCTGACCTAGAAAGCGGAAAATTGTTACTTAGCGGTTTCGTAAATCCTCGAGATTAATGTAAAGAAACTTGCGCGGAACAGCAGATGATACAGCGAAAGTGACCTTGATGGATTGGGACAAGCTCAGAATCTTCCACGCAGTGGCCGATGCGGGGTCTTTGACTCATGCCGGCGATGCGCTGCACCTGTCTCAATCTGCCGTGAGCAGACAGATCCGGGCGCTCGAAGAGGCGCTTGGAACGACTCTGTTTCACCGTCACGCCCGCGGACTGATTCTCACCGAGCAGGGGGAGTTGCTGTTCGAGGCCACCTCCTCGATGGCGAAAAAGCTCGACAGCGCCTCCGCACGCATCCGTGACAGCGAAGAAGAAGTCTTCGGCGAGCTGCGCGTGACGACCACGACGGGCTTCGGCACGCTCTGGCTCGCGCCGCGCCTGACGAAGCTTTACGAGAAATATCCCGATCTGAAGATCGACCTCATGCTGGAGGAGCGGGTGCTCGACCTGCCGATGCGCGAGGCCGACGTCGCCGTTCGCATGAAAGAGCCCGCGCAGGCCGACCTGATCCGCAAGCGTCTGCTGAACATCCGTATGCGGCTTTACGCGACCTCCGAGTATCTCGCGAAATGGGGTGCCCCCGAGAAGATCGAAGATCTTCGCAAGCATCGCCTGATCTGCCAGACCCCCCGCACACCGCAGGTACAGGCCGGTGCCCAGCTTGCGCGGCAGGTGCTGGCCTTCGATCAAAGCTCGACGCTGACGGTGAACAACTACTTCGGCGTATTGCAGGCCGTGCTGAACCATATCGGCATCGGCATCCTCCCCGACTACCTGACCGCAGATTTCAACGATCTGCAGCGCGTGCTGCCTGATCTGGAATCGGTCGAGATTCCGATCTTCCTCGCCTACCCGGAAGAGCTGCGCTCCTCGCGCCGCGTGACTGCGTTCCGCGACTTCATTCAGGAAGAGATCACCAACTATCGGCGCTTCCAGGCAGGCGATTCAGCCTAGGGTTGCAGCGCGACTTTACCGCAACGCATACCGGCCATGATGCATTCGCAGCATGTTTTCCCTTGATGCGTTAACAAACTGCCCATAAATGAGGCTCAGAAGGGTTGGCCGTGCCGAAAGGCGCAGCACCTTCTACCTCCCTGTTGGACTTTGGCCGAGCTTTGCTCGGCCTTTTTTTTGCCCGACGCCCGGATGCGGTTTTCACGCACCGCGCGAGAGCCCCCGACATCAGCCTCGGTCTCACGAAATTTCACGCTGACGCGACCGCGCAAGCCCCGCGTTACGCACAGCTATCCCCTTCGGTTCATTTAAAAATCCGCGATGTCACTCAC
This sequence comes from Thioclava sp. JM3, assembly GCF_002213185.1. Lineage (NCBI taxonomy): Bacteria > Pseudomonadati > Pseudomonadota > Alphaproteobacteria > Rhodobacterales > Paracoccaceae > Thioclava > Thioclava sp. JM3. The sequence continues at coordinate 50,085 of NZ_NBOB01000007.1, read as the reverse complement.
AATTATTTCAGTGAACTTTCGACGATTCCACCCCGTTTCCTCCCCGACGCCGACAACGGCGCAGGATTTGGTAACCAGTTGAAAGGATACTGATATGACCACGACGAAAAACATCTTTGCCGCTTCGACCGCTCTTCTGGGTGCGATGACCATCGCAGGCTCGGCTTCGGCCCTCGACCTGACGAAGATCCCGTCCACCAACAACAACGACGGCCAGTATTACGGTATCGCCGATTATCGCACCGGCACCGTTCCGGGAGAGACTTCGTCGATGGGCACCCCGCCCGCCGTCACCTCGTCGAACACCTACGCATCGACCGATCAATACGGCATCACCGACGTGAAGACCGGCACCGCCGAGTTCGCGAACACATCGATGGGGTCGGATATGATTCCCGCGCAGCGCCAGCTGACCGATCAAGCCGGCATCACCGGCCTGAAGACCGCGGCCAACGCGGAGGACAAGGCGATGAGCGCCGATGGTAACGTGATCGGCATGATCGAGAAGGTCGAGTCGCATGACGGCTACGACACCATCTATGTCCGCACCTCGCCGAAGCTCGACACCACCGTGTCGCTCTTCAAGGTCAACGTGCCGAAGGACGCCGCTGCGAACGGCGAGGTCAAGCTCGGCTGGACCGTCTCGGAACTGCTGACCAACCTCGAGACGCAAGTGGACATGCGCTCGTAAGCCGGACGTACCACGACAAGACGCTTTCACGACGCGGGGCCTTCGGGCCTCGCGTTTTTTCTTTCCGCAACGTCCGGCCTCTCTTTTCCCCCTGCACATATTGGCCTAATAGGGGCGGCGAAGCCGATGCCGGAGGATCCTCATGAACGAGCCGCAGATCACGCCTGATCTCATCGCAGCCCATGGCCTGAAACCCGACGAGTACGACCGGATCCTCGAGATCATCGGACGCGAGCCGACTTTCACCGAACTCGGGATCTTCTCGGCGATGTGGAACGAGCATTGCTCCTACAAGTCGTCGAAGAAATGGCTGCGCACGCTGCACACCAAGGGCGATCAGGTCATCTGTGGTCCGGGCGAGAATGCGGGTGTCGTCGATATTGGCGACGGGCAGGCCGTGGTCTTCAAAATGGAGAGCCACAACCACCCCTCCTACATCGAACCGCACCAGGGCGCCGCGACTGGCGTCGGCGGCATCCTGCGCGATGTGTTCACCATGGGCGCGCGTCCGGTGGCCGCAATGGACAGCCTGAGCTTCGGTATGCCCGACCACCCGAAAACCTCCCATGTCGTCAAAGGCGTGGTCGAGGGCGTGGGCAGCTACGGCAACTGCTTCGGCGTTCCGAATGTGGGCGGCGAAGTGCGTTTCCATCCCTCCTATAACGGCAACTGCCTCGTGAACGCCTTCGCGGCGGGCTTGGCCGATGCTGACAAGATCTTCTACTCCGCCGCGTCCGGCATCGGCATGCCGGTCGTCTACCTCGGTGCGAAGACGGGTCGCGACGGCGTCGGCGGCGCGACGATGGCCTCGGCCGAGTTCGACGACACGATCGAGGAAAAGCGCCCCACCGTTCAGGTCGGCGACCCCTTCACCGAGAAATGCCTGCTGGAGGCCTGCCTCGAGCTGATGCAGACCGGCGCGGTGATCTCGATTCAGGACATGGGGGCCGCGGGCCTGACCTGTTCCGCGGTCGAGATGGGCGACAAGGGCGGCCTCGGCGTGCAGCTCAACCTCGACGCGGTGCCGCAGCGCGAAGCCGCGATGACCGCCTATGAGATGATGCTGTCGGAGAGCCAGGAGCGGATGCTCATGGTCCTCAACCCCGAGAAGGAAGACATCGCCCGCGAGATCTTCGAGAAGTGGGATCTCGACTTCGCCATCGTCGGCGAGACCATCGCGGAAGACCGGTTCCTGATCGTGCATGGCAACGAGGTGAAAGCCGACGTGCCGCTGTCGAAACTGTCCTCGGAAGCGCCCGAATACGATCGTCCCTGGGTCGAGACGCCCGTCGCGACCGCGGGCGAGGCGCTGCCCGAGATCGGTGCTATCGATGCGCTCAAGAAACTGATCGGCTCGCCGAACTACGCGCACAAGTCCTGGGTCTACGAGCAATACGACACGCAGGTGATGGGTGACACGGTGCGCCGCCCGGGTCTCGGCGCAGGCGTCGTGCGCGTGCACGGCACCGACAAGGCGCTGGCCTTCACCGCCGACGTGACCCCGCGCTACGTAAAGGCGAACCCGTTCGAGGGCGGCAAGCAGGCGGTGGCCGAAGCCTACCGCAACCTGACGGCCGTGGGCGCGAAACCCCTCGCCTCGACCGACAACCTGAACTTCGGCAACCCGGAAAAGCCCGAGATCATGGGCCAGTTCGTGGGTGCGATCAAAGGCATCGACGCCGCCGTGCGCGCACTCGACATGCCGATCGTGTCGGGCAACGTCTCGCTTTACAACGAGACCGACGGCACCGGCATCCTGCCAACCCCGACCATCGGCGCGGTCGGTCTGCTGAGCTCGCTCGACGAGTTGATCGCGGGCCTACCGACGGCGGGCGACGTGGCGATGGTGATCGGCGAAACCAAGGGCCATCTCGATCAATCCGCGCTCGCCTTCGAAGCCTTCGGGATCGAGGCGGGTGACGCGCCGGCAGTCGACCTCGACGTCGAGAGACGCAATGGCGAGTTCCTCCGCGAGAACCGCGCGCTGGTCAAAGGCGCAAGCGATCTCTCGGACGGAGGCCTCGCGCTCGCGGCTTTCGAGATGGCGGAAGAGGCCGGTCTGGGTGTCACGCTTGAAGCTGGCGACATCGCGACGCTCTTCGGCGAGGATCAGGGGCGTTACCTCGTGGCCTGCTCCTTCGATCAGGCCGAGGCGCTGATGGTCGCCGCCCGCCGCGCCGAGGTGCCGCTTTACACCGTGGGTCGTTTCGGCGGGGACACGGTAAGCTTCGGCTCGGAGAGCGCCCCGCTGGAGGAGCTGTCGACCCTCTATCGCAGCGCGTTCAAAGCGGCGATCGACGCCTGAGTTCTGTGATCTGACGCAGAGCGGACATGCACGCCGGGCGGTTTCTTGCCGCCTGCGCACAGACCAGTATCGCCGCGACACACCGATTTCAGGTTCCCGCTTTGACCAGCTCCACCCTTGCCTATGCCGCCCGGCTGTTCCTCGCCGCGACGCTCGCCCTGACCGTTGCGCGGTTGCTCGGGCTGACCAACGCCTACTGGGCGGCGATGCCGGTCTGGGTGGTAATCCAGCCCCATCGCGAAGACATGGCGCTGCGCGCGTTGTTGCGGGTTGTGGGCACCTTGGTCGGGGCAGCAATCGGGATCGCCGCGCTTCGCTGGCTGCCAGTGCCGGGAATCGCGCTGACCGTGGCGCTGACGGCGGCCGTGGGCGTGGGGATCGCCTACCGGATCGGGACGCATTGGGCCTATGGTTTCACGCTGATGGCGATCACGGTCGGCGTTGTGGTGATGCCCGCGCTCGGCATGGGGGCGGAGGCAATCCCGCTCGCACTCGACCGGGTCGCCTGCACGCTTCTGGGCGTCATCTCGGTGACGGCGGTGAACTGGCTCTTCACGCCCGCCCGTCGCGCGCCGATGCCGCCGCGCCCGAACCCGCATTTTATCCAGCAGCTTTGGCTGCGCATGGCGGCGGTGGCGGCGCTCACGGGCGCGGCCACGCTGATCGACGCCCATTTCACCCACCCCGCCGCGACGGCAGCTGCATTGTCGGTGATCGTCTTCTCCTCGGTGCTGGGCTCCATGCCGAATCCGCGCCCCGCCGTGCGCTTCCTGGTGCCCGGCGTCGCGCTTGGCGTCCTCGCCGCCATCGCCTATCGCGGGCTGACCCACCTGTCGGGCGGCGATCAGACCGAGTTCCTGATACTCGCCTTCGCCTTCATCGCGGGCGGTGCGCTACTGCGCGCCCATCCCCGGACCACGCTGATGGGGATCGACATCAACATGTGTTTCCTACTGGCCGGAGAAGTCGGCGCGCCGGGTCATTCCCTGCAAGTGACCGCCGCCGGAGCCGCCGCGATGTTCACCGGCAGCGTCGTCATCGCGACGCTCATGTTCTACCTGTCGCGGCTGCACCCACCAGCGGCCACCGCATAAGCTCGCACCGCCCCGCGCATCCCCTTGCAGCCAGCCGCCGCGCCACTTAAGTTTGCGGCAAAGGACGAGGAGCCCTATTTATGGCAATGGAAGCCCATGACATCGAAGCCCTGATCCGGGCCGAATTCCCCGATGCCAAGATCACGATCACCGATCTCGCTGGGGACGGAAATCATTGGGCAGCGGAGGTCATTGACGAGAGCTTCCGCGGCAAGAACCGAGTCCAGCAACAGCGCGCAGTCTATGCCGCGCTCAAGGGGGCGATGGACGGGCCGAACGGGGTGCTGCACGCGCTCGCACTGACCACCAAGGCGCCCGAGTGATTTCACACGCGTCCCGAGCCGGGACGGAGAAAGGATTAAGCGATGAACGCGCAAGACCAGATCGCCCAGCAAATCTCCGAGAATGACGTCGTTCTCTTCATGAAGGGCACCAAGGACATGCCGCAATGCGGGTTTTCGAGCCGCGTCGCGGGCGTGCTCAACTTCATGGGCGTGACCTACAAGGACGTCAACGTGCTGGCGGATCAGGACATCCGTCAGGGCATCAAGGACTATTCGGACTGGCCGACCATCCCGCAGCTCTACGTCAAAGGCGAGTTTGTCGGCGGCTGCGACATCATCACCGAGATGACCCTCTCGGGTGAGCTGGATCAGCTCTTCGAGACCAAGGGCGTGAGCTTCAACAAGGAAGCTGCCGAGCAGATCCGCGCCGCCAACGCCTGAGCGCGGATCAAATACCTATCGAAAGCCCCGCCAGTGGCGGGGCTTTCGCGTTTCAGCGTCGGTCTGAGTCGGGTGCCGCCCGGCGGCCCTGAAACTCCGTCTCACTTGCGTCCGATGAAGCGGTCGAACCAACCCTTCGCACCTTCCTCGGCATCGTCCCAGGCTTCGCCCGCCTCCTCGAAAAGCGGATCGATCGAGCGCTGACGGAACTGCCGCCACATCGCGCGGATCGTCAGGACGATGATGACGAGCAGCGTCAGGATGACGATATTCGCCCAAGGGATAATGCGCGTATCGGGAGCGGGCACGACCTTCAGTCCGACCGCATTCGGAAAGATCGTCAGCCAGCGCGAGCGCCAGCCATAGCGCGTGACCGACACCCAGATCGGATCGGCAGAGGTCGAGATCAGCGACTCGGCCTGTGCCTGCAAATCCGAACTGTCGAGCTTGAAATAGGGCGGCCACCCCCAGCCGGTATCCTCGTTGCGAAAGACCAGTGTCTTGCCGTTCGGGCGCACCGTGTTGATGAAGCGCACATCGCGGCTCGTGGCGTTCGCAGTGCCTACATCGGGCGCGGCCCAGAAGATCGAGTTCTCGCCGAAGTCGATCCGGCGCACCTCGGTGCCGACGATCCGCACGATGTCATGGCGTGGCAGGTTGTAATGCAGGAACACGGCGGCAAAGCCGATCACGACCAGCCAGAAGCCCCATTTCACGTAACGCATCGCACCCTCACCTGTAATTCATCAGATAGACAATCAGCCCGACCACGACGATCGGCAGGACATAGACCAGCCAGATCAGCTTGCGCAGCAGACTTTTCTCGTAGTCTCGCATCCCGGCCTCGACGTAAGCCTCGCGTGTGGTCTCGGCCCGACCCTCGGCTGCGGCCTCGTTCCAATCCTCTTCCAGCGCCTCGCGCCGGACCGACCGGGCATAGAGACGCACCAGCCAGAACAGGACCGTCAGTAGGATCAGGCCGAATATCGCCAGTCGGATGAAGGCCAGCATCGCGCGCCCTCCTTGCCCCTCGCTGTCGCAAGCCTAGGCCGCAGCGGCGGGCTTGACCAGATCAGCCTTTGCGGCGCGCCATGCCGATCCGGATCAGCTTGATCACGATCGCGGAGGCCGCGACCGGGATCAGCGCCATCACGTAGGTCGCGGCGAACATCTGCCGCGGTACGTAGCCGTTCGAGCAGCTCGCCGTGTCAGAGAAGAAATGCAGCACGAAGCCCGCGCCGCAGGCGGTGCCGGTCATGTAGAAGGCAGGCACGATCATCGCCACAGGCACCAATGCCAGAAGCTTCGCCCAGTCGTATTTCGACAGCCACCCTCCGACCGCGATGCAGAGCACGAGCGCGAAGGCCAAGAACAGGTTCATCCGGTCCCTCCGTAGGATTTTGTCCCGCAATAGCGCGCGCCGTCCGCGAAAGCCACGTGTTTTCAGTCCAGCTGTTTTCGCTTGGCCCGCCGCGTCGAGCGGCGCTAGCCTTGGGTATGGACCTTGCCACTCGCCTCAAGACCGCAATCGATGCCCGCCGCGACGCGTTGATCGCGCTGACGCAGGCCTTGATCCGCATCCCGACGCTGAACCCGCCGGGGCGCAATTACCGCGAAATCTGCGAATATCTTGCCGAGCGTCTCTCCGAACGCGGGTTTGCGACCGAGATGATCCGCGCCCGTGGCGCGCCCGGCGACAGCGAGCCCTATCCGCGCTGGAACCTCGTCGCCCGCTTCGAGGGCGCGCGCCCCGGCGACTGCGTGCATTTCAATTCACATCACGACGTGGTCGAGATCGGCCACGGCTGGACCCGCGATCCGTTCGGCGCCGAGATCGACGGCGACCGCATCTACGGGCGCGGCGCCTGCGACATGAAGGGCGGGCTGGCGGCCTCGGTGATCGCTGCAGAGGCCTTCCTCGACACCTGCCCCGACTTCAGGGGCAGCATCGAGATTTCCGTCACTGCCGACGAGGAATCGGGCGGCTATGGCGGCGTGGCCTATCTGGCCGAGCAAGGCCGCTTCGATTCCGCCCGCGTGCAGCACGTCATCATCCCCGAGCCGCTGCACAAGGACCAGATCTGCCTCGGCCATCGCGGCGTCTGGTGGGCCGAAATCGAAACCCACGGCCGCATCGCGCATGGCTCGATGCCCTTCCTCGGCGACAGCGCGATCCGCCATATGAGCGCCGTTCTGAGCGAGATGGAGGAGACGCTCTATCCCCTCCTTCTGGGCAAGCATACCGAGATGCCCGTGATCCCCGAAGGCGCGCGGGCCTCGACGCTGAACGTCAATTCGATCCATGGCGGCGCGCCGGAAGAGGAGGCCGATTACACCGGCCTTCCCACGCCTTGTGTCGCCGATCGCTGCCGCATCGTAATCGACCGCCGCTTTCTGATCGAGGAAGACCTTGCCGAGGTAAAGGCCGAGATTGCAGACCTGATGGAACGCGTGAGGGCGCAGCGCCCGAGCTTCCGATACGAAATCCGCGACCTGTTCGAAGTGCAGCCCACGATGACCGACAAGGGCGCGCCTATCGTGCGCTCCACCGCCGCCGCGATCGAGGCTGTGCTGGGCCGCGAGGCGGCGTATGTCGTCTCGCCCGGTACCTATGACCAGAAACACATCGACCGCATCGGCCGGCTGCAGAATTGCATCGCCTACGGGCCGGGCCTTCTGGAACTCGCCCATCAGCCCGACGAATGGGTCGGCATCGAGGATATGACCGACAGCGCGAAGGTCATGGCGCTGGTTCTGGCGGAACTGCTGGGTTCTTAGGGGCGCTGCCCCTCGGCGCGTGCCGCGCCTCACCCCGGGATATTTCAACCAAGGCGATGCAGGATCACCCGGCCTTCGGGCTTGTCCAAGTATCCCGGGGGGCGACGTAGTCGCGGGGCGGCGCCCCCTCGAGATATCAGACCGCGATATTGTCGATCAGACGCACATCGCCGAGCCAGATCGCGGCCAGCATCCGCGTCGGTTGCGACAGATCCGCCGCGGGCTTCAGCCCGTCGACCGTGCGCAGCTCGAGGTAATCGAGTTCCCCAAAGCCCGCTTCCTTCAACTCGGCTTTCGCATCGTTGAGCGCGCCTTCGACCGGCACGCCGTCGCGGATCTTCGCGGCCGCCTCCTGCATCACCTTATGCAGACGCGGCGCCAGTGCTCGCTCCCGAGCGGTCAGCCGCACATTGCGCGAGGACATTGCCAGACCGTCCTCTTCGCGGATGGTCGGGCAGCCGATGATGCGGATCGGCATGTTGAGATCGCGGGTAAGCTGCTGGACCACCTGCAATTGCTGCCAATCCTTCTCGCCGAAGAATGCGCGCCCCGCCTGCGTCATGCCGAAGAGCTTCGAGCAGACCGTCGCCACGCCATCGAAATGGCCCGGCCGGAAGGCGCCCTCGAGCGGCTCGGTGATACCCGACACGGACACGGTGGTAGAGAACCCGTCGGGATAGACCTCGTCCACACCGGGCGCGAAGAGCACGTCGACCCCTTCCGTTTCTAGAAGCGCCAGATCCTGTGCCTCGTCGCGCGGGTATTTGTCGAGATCCGAGGCATTGTTGAACTGCATCGGGTTCACGAAGACCGTCACGATCACGCGGTCCGATTGCTTGCGCGCGGCGCGGGCGAGGCTGAGGTGGCCGTCATGCAGCGCGCCCATCGTCGGCACCACGCCGACCAGCATCCCCGAGCGCTTCCACGCCGCCACCTTGTCGCGCAGTTCAGCGGCCTTGCGGATCACCTGCGTCATTTTTTCACCTCATCGGCGAAGCTGTGCTCGGCTGCCGGGAAGCTGCGATCACGTACTTCGGCTGCGTAATCGGCGACGGCGGCTTCGGCTTCCTGACCGAGCTGGCCGAAACGCTTGACGAATTTCGGTTTGAAATCGGTGAAGAGGCCCAGCATGTCATCGACCACCAGTACCTGCCCGTCGCAGCCGGCACCCGCGCCGATGCCGACGGTGGGGATAGCGACCATCGCGGTGATCTCATCGGCCAGCCCCTGCGGCACTTTTTCCAGCACCACCGAGAATGCCCCCGCTTCGGCCACGGCTTTCGCATCCTTGACCAGACGCGCCCGGCTGTCGCCGCGGCCCTGCACCTTGTAGCCACCCAGCGTGTTCACCGATTGCGGGGTCAGCCCGATATGGGCCTGCACCGGGATACCGCGCGCGGTCAGGAAAGCGATGGTCTCGGCCATATGCGCGCCACCTTCGAGCTTCACCGCCCCCGCGCCGGTCTCGGCCATCAGCCGCGACGCGTTGCGGAACGCCTGCGCCGGGCTTTCCTCGTAGGAGCCGAAGGGCATGTCGATCACCATCAGCGCGTTAGACAGACCGCGCGCCACGGCCTTGCCGTGGAGGATCATCATTTCCATGGTGACGCCCAGCGTCGAAGGGAGTCCGTGGAGCACCATGCCCACCGAGTCGCCGACCAGCACGAGATCGCAATGGCTGTCGACCAGCTTCGCAATCGGCGTGGTGTAGGCGGTCAGGCAAACGATCGGCGCGCCGCCCTTCATCGCGAGAATATCTGCGGGCATCTTCTGCCGCGTGGTTCCGGTGACGCTCATGGCATCCTCCTGATCTGCTTGCGCGCGAGTCCTAGCGTCACCCGGCCCGCAAGGAAAGACGTGAACGCGCAAACGCTGCGACATCGGGCGCGTCGCGCATGATTTTGCCCCGCTCGCAAAAAGACCGAGCCCCCATGAAAAACGGCGCGAGGTTGCCCCACGCGCCGCAAATTTCTTGTCCAAGATCGGTTCGATCAGTTGTTGCTATCGACACAGGTGCCGGTGCCGGAATAGCCGCAATCGACAGTGGAGTTGGCATTCTCGCCCGAGCCGCCGACCTCTTGGGCCATCGCGACCGAAGCCTGATGCTGTTCCTCTTCGACTTTCTTCTGATCGGGAATCCGGCCCGCTTTCCACGCGGCCTCGTCTTCGTTGATCGCCACCTGATTATAGGCGGAGACCACGTAGCCCGAATGCAGCTGCACCACGGGCCCTTCCATCTCGAGGCTTTCGGCGCGGCTGCGAACCTTCACCGGCGTGCCCTTCGGCACTTTCGAGAACAGGTCGATGATGTCCTGATTGAAGAGGCGGATACAGCCGGCCGACGTCGCACGACCGATCGAGGACGGGTCCATCGTGCCGTGAATCCGGTAATAGGTATCGCGGTTGCCCTGGTAAAGATAAAGCGCGCGCGCCCCCAGCGGGTTGTCCAGACCGCCCGGCAGACCGTCTTTCAGCGGCCCGTAGAGGTCGGGATCTTCCTGGATCATGTTCTGGGTCGGCGTCCAGCTCGGATATTCCTGCTTGCGCTCGATCGTGGCGCTGCCCGAGAAAGTCTTGCCATCGCGGCCCACGGCGATGCCGTAGCGCTCTGCCTTGCCTGGCTCGGTGATGTAGTAGAGGAAGCGCGCATAAGGATCGACGACGATCGTCCCGACGGCCTCGGGCCCGTGATAGGGCACGATCTGACGGCGGTTGCGCTCAACCAAATACTTCGGGTTGATCGCCGGGATGGTTTTCCCGTCATCTTCGCGTGCCTGATATTCCGAGGGCACGGCCTTCGTCGACTGGGTCGGTTGCGCGTAGCGCTGTTCCGGCGCACTCGCGCAGGCAGCCAAGATGCCAGCCAGCCCGAAGAGCATGGCCGGTCGGATCGCGCGTTTGAGCGTCGAATAACTCGCGGTCACTTGCAATATTCCTGTCTCTTTTTCGGTGGGCCTTCTGCCCGGTTCCGTCATTCAAGGGGCTAGATAGGGGAAAGTTCCCTCCACTCACACTCACATGAATGTGATCGGAGCGACTCCGGCAGATTCCTGCCCCCTTGATTTTCCGCGCGTGCAAGCGGAGCGTGCTGCGAAATCGCGTGACAAGAGGAGGTGCCGCGCATGAGTTTGCGGCTTTGGTTCGATCCCGAGGAGATACTGATCGGAGGCGTCTGGCACAAGCCCAATGCGCGCCTGCAAGTGGCATGCCCGTCCGATGGGCGCGAAATCGCGCAGATCGCCCGCGGCGGCTCGGAGGAGATCGACGCGGCGGTCGAGGCCGCGCAGGCCGCGCTTGCGGGCGAATGGGGGCAGTTGAGCGCGGCGGAACGCGGGCGGCTCCTGCTGAAGATGTCGAGGCTCGTGCTCGCCCATGCCGAGGATCTCGCGGTGATCGAGGCGCTCGATGTCGGCAAACCACTGACGCAGGCACGGGCCGATGTGGCGGCGCTCGCGCGCTATCTCGAATTCTACGGCGGCGCCGCCGACAAGGTGATGGGCGAGACGATCCCCTATCTCAACGGCTACACCGCCTACACGCTGCGCGAGCCGCACGGCGTGACTGCGCATATCGTGCCGTGGAACTACCCGATGCAGATCATCGGCCGCTCGGTCGGGGCCGCGCTGGCGATGGGCAACGCGGCGGTCGTGAAACCCGCCGAGGAAGCCTCGCTCACCGCGCTGGCCTTCGGACGGATCGCGCAAGAAGCCGGAATGCCAGCCGGGGCGCTCAATATCGTGCCCGGTCTGGGCGAAGAAGCCGGCGCCGCGCTCTCGGCCCATCCGGGGATCGACCACATCTCCTTCACCGGATCGGTCGCGGTGGGCCAGCGCATCCAAGCTGCGGCGGCCACCAATGTCGTGCCCGTCACGCTGGAGCTCGGTGGCAAATCCCCGCAGCTCGTCTTCGCCGATGCCGATCTCGACCGCGCGCTGCCCTTCCTCGTGAATGCGGGCATCCAGAACGCGGGCCAGACCTGCTCGGCCTCGTCGCGCATCCTCGTACAGCGCAGCCGCTACGACGAGGTTCTGGAAATGATGGCCGCGCGCTACCGAAGCCTCGTCGCAGGCCCCGCGCTTGGCGATCACGACCTCGGCCCGCTGATCTCGGCGCGGCAGAAGGAGATCGTCGAGGGCTACCTCGCGCTCGCGTCCGACCTCACCATCGCGGCCCGAGGCCGGATCGCCGAGAACGCCCCGGCGAGCGGCCATTACGTCGCGCCGACCCTGATCGGTGGCGGCCACGGCGCACATCGGCTTGCGCAGGAGGAAATCTTCGGCCCGGCGCAGATCGTCATCCCCTTCGAGGACGAGGAAGAGGCCGTCGCCATCGCGAACGGCACAGAATACGGGCTCGTCGCCTCGGTCTGGTCGGAGAATGGCGGGCGGACGATGCGGCTCGCCCGCCGCCTGCGCGCGGGACAGGTCTTCCTGAACAATTATGGCGCAGGTGGCGGCGTGGAGCTTCCCTTCGGTGGCGTCGGCAAATCCGGTCACGGGCGCGAGAAAGGGTTCGAGGCGCTCTATGGCTTCTCCGTCCTGAAAACCGTCGCCGCCTGGCATGGCTGAGGCTTTCGGCTTGGCGGAAATACCCCGGGGGTGAGGCGGGATCAGCGGCCTTCCGGTGGAAGGACGCCCCGACGAACGCCCGAAGCGCAAGCGAAGGGCCGGAACCGGGGCAGAGCCCCCTTGCACCCGATGTGTCCTGCGACAACAGTAGGCCCCGAGGAGGAGGAGAGATGAGACTGGAAGGCAAAAGCGCGATCGTCACCGGCGCGGGCTCGGGCTTCGGGGCGGGGATCGCGCGCCGCTTCGCCGCCGAGGGCGCGCGTGTACTGGTCGCGGATCTCAACGCGGAGGCCGCACAGGCCATTGCGGACGAAACCGGCGGCGTGGCCTGCACCGTGGATGTCAGCCGCGATGCGGATGTTGCTGCCATGGCGGAGGCCGCACGCGAGGCCTTCGGTCAGATCGACATTCTGGTGAACAACGCCGGGACCACCCATCTGCCGAAGCCGATGGAGGACGTGAGCGAGGAGGAATTCGATCGAATCCTGAGGGTGAACGCGAAATCGGTCTACCTGACGGCGCGCCATATCGTGCCGGAGATGAAGGCGCGCGGCGCGGGCGCGATCCTGAACGTGGCCTCCACCGCCGGCGTTAGTCCGCGGCCCAATCTAAGTTGGTACAACGCCTCGAAGGGCTGGATGATCACAGCCACCCGCGCGATGGCGGTCGAGCTGGCGCCGTCCGGCGTGCGGGTCAACGCGATCAACCCGGTCGCCGGAGAGACCCCGCTCCTGAAGAGCTTCATGGGTGAGGACACACCGGAGATCCGTGCGAAGTTTCTCTCCACCATCCCGCTCGGGCGGTTTTCGACCCCCGAAGATATGGCGAATGCAGCGCTGTTCCTGTGCTCGGACGAGGCGAGCATGATCACCGGCGTTGCGCTGGAAGTGGATGGCGGGCGCTGTATCTGAGAAAAGCGGTTTGACTTGGGGGCGTTGCCCCCAAACCCCCAGGATATTTGGACCAAGAGGAAGATGAAGGCAGGGCCGAACAATCTGATCACCGATATCGCCGGGCTGCGCGTGGGCAATGCCGAAGATGCGGGCCTGCGCTCGGGCGTGAGCGTTCTGGTCGGCGAGCGCCCCTTCACGGCGGCGGTGCAGGTGATGGGCGGCGCCCCCGGGACGCGGGAGACCGATCTTCTTGCGCCGGACAAGCTGGTGCAGGAGGTCGATGCGCTTGTGCTCTCGGGCGGTTCGGCCTTCGGGCTTGGTGCCTGCGATGGGGTGATGGCGGGGCTGCGCGCGCAAGGCCGCGGTTTCGCGGTGGGCGATCAGCGCGTTCCGATCGTGCCCGGCGCGATCCTGTTCGATCTGCTCAATGGTGGCGACAAGAGTTGGGTCGACACGCCCTATCCCGGGCTCGGGCGCGCGGCGCTCCAGGCTGCTTCGGAGCGGTTCGAGATCGGCAGCGCCGGGGCGGGCTTCGGGGCGATGACCGGCACGGTGAAGGGCGGACTTGGCTCTGCCTCGGCCGTGCTGGAGAGCGGCTTCACGGTGGGGGCACTCGTAGCAGTGAATGCGCTCGGCTCGGCGACCGTCGGCGAGGGGCCGCATTTCTGGGCCGCGCCTTGGGAAATCGCGGGCGAATTCGGCGGACTCGGTCCAGCGCCCCGGCACGGTCCCGCCACCGAGCCCGAACCGACGAAACGCCAGGGCGAGGCCACCACCATCGCCATCGTCGCGACCGATGGAGCCCTCAGCCAAGCGCAGGCGCAGCGCATGGCCACCGCGGCCCATGACGGCATGGCGCGGGCCATCGTGCCCTCGCACACGCCGATGGACGGCGATCTGATCTTCGCCGCCGCGACCGGCGAGAAGCCCCTGCACGACCCGGTCCGCGACCCGTTCCAGCTTGGCCATGCGGCGTCTTGCGTGCTTGCCCGGGCCATCGCCCGCGCCATCTATGAGGCCAAAGAACACCCCGGCGATCTGCAGCCCTGCTGGCGCAGCCGTTACGGAACATCCCACACCCCGGCGCATTGACCGGACGACCCATCCAGCCCTTCGGAGGACATCATGCTCGACGACAAGACCGACCTCAAATCCATCCTCAAGGATCCCTCGCTTCTGGTGACCAAGGCCCTCGTCGCGGGCGAATGGGTCGATGCCGATGACGGCACCACCTTCGAGGTGACCAACCCGGCGCGCGGCGACGTGATCTGCACCGTGCCCGATCTGGGCCGCGCCGAAACCGCCCGCGCCATCGCTGCCGCCGACGAGGCGATGAAGGACTGGGCGGCGCGCACCGGCAAGGAACGCGCGCAGATCATGCGCAAATGGTACGACCTGATGATGGAGAACCAGGACGATCTCGGCGCGATCCTCACCGCCGAGATGGGCAAGCCGCTGGCCGAGGCGAAGGGCGAGGTCGCCTATGGCGCAGGCTTCATCGAGTGGTTCGGCGAAGAGGCCAAGCGCGTCTACGGCGAGACGATCCCGGGCCATCAGCGCGACAAGCGGATCACCGTGATCAAGCAGCCGATTGGGGTCGCCGCCTCGATCACGCCGTGGAACTTTCCCAACGCGATGATCGCGCGCAAGGCGGGCCCGGCGCTTGCCGTGGGCTGCGGCTTCGTCTGCCGCCCGGCCTCGGAGACGCCGCTCTCGGCGCTGGCGATGGCGGTACTGGGTGAACGGGCGGGCCTGCCCAAAGGCATCCTCTCGGTCATCACCTCCGCGAAAGCCTCCGATATCGGCAAGGAATTCTGCGAGAACCACACCGTGCGCAAGCTGACCTTCACCGGCTCGACCGAGGTGGGACGTATCCTGCTGCGTCAAGCGGCGGATCAGGTGATGAAATGCTCGATGGAGCTGGGCGGCAACGCGCCCTTCATCGTGTTCGACGACGCAGATCTCGATGCGGCGGTCGAAGGCGCGATGGCGTCGAAATTCCGCAATAACGGTCAGACCTGCGTCTGCGCCAACCGCATCTACGTCCAGTCCGGGGTCTATGACGCTTTCGCCGAGAAGCTGGCCAAGGCGGTCGAGAAGCTCAAGGTGGGCGATGGCCTGAAGGAAGGTGTCGAGGCCGGTCCGCTGATCAACGAGGACGCGGTCAAGAAGGTGCAGGAGCACATTCAGGACGTGCTCGACCACGGCGGCTCGATCGTCACCGGCGGCGCGCGTCACGAGATGGGAGGTACCTTCTTCCAGCCGACCGTGCTGACCGGGGTCACGCAGGAGGCCAAGGTCTCGCATGAGGAGACCTTCGGCCCAGTCGCCCCGCTCTTCAAGTTCGAGACCGAGCAGGAGGCGATCGCCAAGGCCAATGACACGATCTTCGGCCTCGCGAGCTATTTCTACGCCCGCGACGTGGGCCGCATCACCCGCGTGCAGGAGGGTCTGGAATACGGGATCGTCGGCGTGAACACCGGCCTGATCTCGACCGAAGTCGCGCCCTTCGGCGGCGTGAAGCAATCCGGTCTGGGCCGCGAGGGGTCACATCACGGCGTCGAGGACTATCTTGAGATGAAATATATCTGTCTCGCGGTCTGAGACCGGCGCGCGGCAGAAGAAATCTTCGGAGGGCGGGCCGCGTGTCCGCCCTCTCTTTCATTAATACTCACCGCTGCTTATCTTGTTCGTGAACGAGGACGAGGGGCAGGCTTTGGGCATTTCCGACATTGCGGACGGCATCACGCGCGGGATCGAAGGCATGGGCCAATCGGTCTCGGAAGCGCTGTTCGAACCGGTGATCCGGCTCGGCGTGACGGGGCTGTCGCGCGCGGGCAAGACCGTGTTCATCACTTCGCTGGTCGCGAACCTGCTGGACCGGGGGCGGATGCCTGCGCTGGGGTCCGCCTCCGACATCACCGCCGCCTATCTGCAGCCGCAGCCGGACGACACCGTGCCGCGCTTCGACTACGAGAGCCACCTTGCCGCGCTGACTGGCCCGTCACCGCATTGGCCGGACGGCACGCGCGCGGTCTCGGAGCTGCGCCTGTCCTTCCGCATCCAGCCGCGCGGGATGCTGGGCGCGGTGCGCGGGCCGCGCGTCGTGCATCTCGACATCGTGGATTATCCCGGCGAATGGCTGCTCGATCTCGGGCTGATGGACAAGAGCTATGCCGAGTGGTCGGCCGAGGCGCTGGCGCGTCTGCCGAACCGTCCGCAAGGCGCGGAGTATCTGGCGCAGTCCGAAGCGACGGATGGCACGGCGGAGTTCACCGAGCCGCAGGCCAAGGCGCTGGCGGCGGGCTTCACCCGGTATCTGGTCGCGGCGCGCGATGCGGGGTTCTCCGATTGCACGCCGGGGCGCTTCCTGCTGCCCGGAGAGATGGCCGGATCGCCCGCGCTGACCTTCGCGCCGCTGCCCGCGGGCGACGCCCCGCGCAGCTCGCTCCGGCGCGAGATGGAGCGGCGCTACGACGCCTATAAGCGCGAAGTGGTCCGCCCCTTCTTCCGCGACCATTTCGCCAAGATCGACCGGCAGGTGGTGCTGGTCGACGTACTGGGCGCGATCCACTCCGGGCCTGCCGCGCTCGACGATCTGCGGCAGGCGATGGCCGATATTCTGGCGGCCTTCCGCCCGGGGCGCGCAAGCTGGCTGACCTCGCTGATCGGCGGCAAGCGGGTGGAGAAAATCCTCTTCGCCGCGACCAAGGCCGATCACCTGCATCACACCCAACACGCTCGCCTGACCGCGATCACCGGCGCACTGCTGCGCGAGGCCAGGGACCGCGCCGATTTCGCGGGCGCGAAGACGCTGGCCCTGTCGATCGCGGCCCTGCGCAGCACTACGGAAGAAACCCTCTCGCATGACGGGGTGGAGTTGCAGGCCGTGCGCGGCCGCTTGGAGAATGGTAAATCGGTCGCGCTCTATCCCGGCGAATTGCCCGCCGACCCGGCGCAGCTTCTCTCGCCCGCCGCCCAAGGGGCCAGCGCATGGCTTGACGAAGACTATTCGATCATGAACTTCGCCCCGGCCCCGGTGATCCTGAGGCCCGGCGAAGGCCCGCCGCATATCCGGCTCGACCGCGCGGCCGATTTCCTGATCGGGGACAAGCTATGAAAAAACCGGTGATGATCGAGATCGAGGACGCGCCCTCGCCCGCCGAGGCCGCGCCGATCGAGGATATGCCGAGCGCGACCGAGGAACGGCTGGAAGGCCGCGCCATGCAGATCGCGACCCGACTGGGGGCACGCCGCGCCTCGCCCATCGTGCGGTTCTTCTGGCGCGCGACAGTGGCGCTGGTCGGTTTCCTGATTTCCGTCGCGCTCTGGCGCTTCATCGACGGGCTGTTCGCCACTCATCCGATCCTCGGCTGGATTGGCACCGCGCTGGTAGCGGCCTTCGCGCTTGGCGCGCTGCTGATCACGGCGCGCGAAATCGCCGCCTTCTCGCGGCTGGCGCGGCTCGACAAGGTCCACAAGGAAGTCTCGGAAGCGTTGAGCGCCGACGACCTAAGCCGCGCCCGCAAGGTGACGGCCCATGTCTCCGGCCTCTATGCCGCGCGGCCCGAAATGGATTGGGCGCGCAAACGACTGGCCGAGCAAACGGGCGAAGTGCTCGACACCGACACGCTGATGGGGCTGGCAGAGACCGAGCTGATGGGACCGCTCGACGCCGCGGCCCGGCTGGAGATCGAGGCCGCGTCGCGCACCGTCGCCACGGTGACCGCCGTCGTGCCGCTTGCGCTGGCCGATGTGTTCACCGCGCTTACCGCAAACCTGCGGATGATACGGCGCATCGCGGAAATCTATGGCGGGCGCTCGGGCACACTCGGCTCGGTTCGGCTGGCGCGGACTGTGATGACCCATCTCGTCGCGACCGGCGCGGTAGCGGCGGGTGACGATCTGATCGAGACCGTCACCGGCGGTCATCTGGTCTCGAAACTTTCGCGCCGCTTCGGCGAAGGCGTGATCAACGGCGCGCTGACCGCCCGCGTCGGCATCGCCGCGCTGGAGGTCTGCCGCCCGATGCCCTTCCGCAAACTACAAAAGCCGCGCGTGACCAACCTGATCGGGCGGTCGCTGACGGGCGTGTTCGGGAAGAAAGAGGACTGATCCTCTTCCTCTTGACTTAAATATCCCGGGGGCTGGCGGTGCCAGCGGGGGCAGAGCCCCCATTGTCATTTCAGTTTCGGAATACCGCCCGGAAGCGTCTCGCGTTCGACCACGCCCTGGCGCAGGCTCATGCCAATGCGATGGGCGAGCGCTGACCAACCTTTCGCCTGTTCAGGCGAGAGCTCCTCGCGCAGCACCTTGTCGAATTCTGCAAGCCAGGTCGAAAACATGCCCGGGCGCACGTTGCCCGCCGCCCGGTGGACCTGCATGGGCGAGCCGTCATAGACCGGTTTGCGAAGGATCGCGTTCTTCCAGAACCGTGCGACCTTGTCCTCATGTGTCGGCCAGTCGGTGACATGCACCGCAAAGACCGGGCCCAGCATCGCATGTTCCCGGACGCGCTCGTAGAAGCGCGCGACGACGCGGTCGATCTCGGCCTCGGTGATCTCGAAACGTGCCAGGGGATTAGCCATCGCCGAACAGGTCCGTCTGCGGGGTTGCCGGTTTCGGAGCTTCCAGCCCCAGATGCCGCCACGCCCGCGCGCCCAGCATCCGCCCGCGCGGGGTGCGGCTAATCAGGCCCTGTTGCAGCAGGTAAGGTTCGATGACTTCCTCGATCGCGTCGCGACTTTCCGAGAGCGCCGCCGAGAGCGTCTCCACCCCCACCGGGCCGCCGCCGTAATGATCTGCCATCAGCATCATGTAGCGCCGGTCCGCGCCGTCGAGACCGAGATTGTCGACGCCCAGCCGCGTCAACGCCCGGTCCGCGATCTCGCGAGTCAGCCGCCCGTCGCCTTCGACCAGCGCGAAATCGACGACTCGGCGCAGCAGGCGGCCGGCGATGCGCGGGGTACCCCGGGCGCGCTTGGCAATCTCGCGGGTGCCTTCCGGATCCGACGGGATACCCAGAAGCCGTGACCCGCGCGTCACGATCAGGTCCAGCTCGTCCTCGGTGTAGAATTGCAGTCGGGTCGGGATGCCGAAACGATCGCGCAGCGGCGTCGTCAGCAAACCAAGCCGCGTCGTCGCGCCGACCAGCGTGAAAGGCTGCAATTCGATCCGCACAGTGCGAGCGGCGGGGCCTTCCCCGATCACGAGGTCGAGCTCGAAATCCTCCATCGCGGGATAGAGCACTTCCTCGACCGCCGGATTCATCCTGTGAATCTCGTCGATGAACAGTACGTCGCGCGCTTCGAGATTGGTCAGGATCGCAGCCAGATCGCCCGCCTTGGCAAGCACCGGCCCCGAGGTCATCTTGAAGTTCACGCCCAGCTCGCGCGCCATGATCTGCGCCAGCGTCGTCTTGCCCAGACCGGGGGGGCCATGGAACAGCGTGTGATCCATCGCCTGGCTGCGCATCTTCGCGCTCTCGATGAAGACCCGCAGATTGGCGCGGGCCTCGGCCTGACCGGTGAATTCTTCCAGCGCCTGAGGCCGCAGAGCGCGGTCGGCGTCTTCGGGCAAGCGGTCGGGCCGCAACGTGGGATCGGGTTCGCTCATCGTCATCTACTGTCGCGCCTTTGGCGGAGGGGAGCAAGCGGGGCCCTGCCCCGCACCCCGGGATATTTAGATCAAGAAGAAGATCAATCCTTAGGGGCCAGGAGCCGAAGCGCCGCGCGGATCAGCTTGGCGGTATCGGTGACCTCCGGATCGTCATTGGCCTGCGCCACGGCACCAGCAGCATCGGAAGGCGCGTAGCCCAAATTGGTGAGCGCAGAGATCGCCTCGGCGGTGAAGTTCACCTTCGGCGTGGCGGCGGGCGCGGCTTTCTTCGCGGGCTTTTTCGCGGGCGCATCCTCGATCACCTCGGGAGAGGCGTCGACGGTCAATTCCGCGCCCATTGCCATGACGGAAGGTGCTTTCTCTTTCAGTTCCAGCACCACACGTTGCGCGAGTTTCGGACCGACGCCGGGGGCCGATTTCACCGCTGACCAGTCGCCCAGCGCGATCGCCCGGCCCAGCCCTTCCGCGCCGAGCGTGCCGAGGATCGCGAGCGAGGCTTTCGCACCGATCCCCTGTACCGAGGTCAGCAGCCGGTGCCATTCCTTCTCCAGCAGCGTCGGGAAGCCGAAGAGTTGCAAAAGGTCTTCGCGCACCAGAAGGTCGGTATAGAGCGCGCAGGCCTGGCCTACGGGCGGCAGAGATTGTGCAGTGCGCTGGCTGACATGGACGACATATCCCACCCCGCGCACGTCGATCATGACGTGGTCGAGCGCGCGGTGGATGATGACGCCTGCGATGCGACCGATCATGCGCGCCTCCGTTGCGTCGTGCCGAGGGCCTCGCGGGAGAGCTGCGCCGCGTTCATCCGGGCCGCCGATTGCAGGTGGAAGGCGTGGCAGATCGCGATGGCGAGCGCATCGGCGGCATCCGGGCCTTCGAACTGCACGCCGGGCAGTTGGTGGCGCACCATGTGCTGCACCTGCGTCTTGTCGGCATGACCGACGCCGACGACGGTTTTCTTGATCGCGTTCGGGGCGTATTCGCCGACCTCCAGCCCGGCCTGCGCCGGCGCCAGAAGCGCGATGCCGCGCGCCTGCCCCAGTTTCAGCGTCGCAACGGCGTCCTTGTTGACGAAGGTCTGCTCCACCGCCGCGGCCTCGGGCGCGTGAGTCGCGATGACCGCGCTCAGCCCTTCGTGCAGCACCAGCAGGCGCTTTGCCAAATCCTTACCTTCGGAGTGGAGAATCCCGTTCGCGACGTGCCTGAGCCGCGATCCGTCCATCTCGATCACGCCCCATCCGAGATTGCGCAACCCCGGATCGATCCCGATCACCCGCATCTGCCCTGCCTCGTTCTCGTGTTGTTTCGCAAGAACTAGCACGAAAAGGGAACATCGGCCAGAGGCGATGCAGAAACGGGCCTTCTATCACATGCGATTCCTGCATGGCGGGGCTGCCAAAACTGAGATTGTTTTCGCGCTCTGCCAGTCTTATCTGCGCCTCAGAAGATGGAATGCCCGAAACTTGAGCAGTTTGTGAACGAAGGATCCTCCCCATGGCTTCGATGGATATCAACACCCGCATGAGCCGCAGCGCCCGACCGAGCGTCATCACCTCGCTGATCGCCGCCCTGCACGACTGGAACGACGCACGCGTCACCCGCAAGGCTCTGATGAAGCTCAGCGACCGCGCGCTGGACGATATCGGCCTGACCCGGCTCGACGTGGCGCGTCTGCGCTAAGTCGACCGAAAGGTCATGCGAAAAGGGCTGCCCCGGCAACGGCGCAGCCCTTTCTTTTTGGGATACAGGCTTGGGTTCCTAGCCGATGAACGGTGCGAGCCAGCCGGCGATTTTCCGGGTAATCGGATCGGCATGCATGATCCAGGCCCCCACCCGTTCGAATTGCGAACCACCGGCGAGGCTTGCGACACGCGCCTCGTAGCTAGCCTGCCCAACCTGGGCGAGCATGGCGCCCTTCACCAGCAGAATACCGGCGAAGATCAGCGCCACACCGCGCAACGGAAAATGGCGCCGCACCTTGGGACGCATGGAGTCGAAATAGCTGCGGCCCAAGGCACCGGACGCCTCGAATGCGCCGCCAGCCTGATGAATCTGGTCGATCCGATGCAGCCGCTTTTCAAAGGACTCTATTTGTGGATCGCGCATGGCAAACCCCGTTGACTGCGATGCCCCGAAGGCAATTTCTCAAAACAGGGTAAAGCAATCCTTACGACAATCAGAGCGGATTTGTGGCGGATTAGGCGCGCTGCATGACCAATGTCGTCCATTCGCCGAATTCCTTACGCGAATGGGAAACAAAGCCCTGCGCCTGATAGGCGGCGACGACTTCATCGGCCTGTTCGTTGAGAATCCCGCTGAGGATCACGAAGCCCGATTCGGCGCAGTTGCGGCCCATTTCGGGGGCAAGCGCGACGAGCGGGCCTTTGAGGATATTGGCGAAAATCAGATCGAAGGGGGCGGCCTCTTTCAGGCGCGGATCGCCGAAGCCCGCGGCCTCGATGCAGATCACGCGGCCCTCAAGATCGTTCACCGCGACATTCGCCGCTGCCGTTTCCACCGCGACTGGATCGATATCGGAGGCCAGAACCGGTTCGGGCCAGAGCTTCGCCGCTGCCATCGCCAGAACGGCGGTGCCGCAGCCTATATCGGCGACGTTGTGGAAGGTGTGACCCTCGTTCGCCAGATCGTCGAGCGCCGTCAGGCAGCCCGAGGTGGTCCCGTGATGGCCCGTCCCGAAGGCCATCGCCGCGTCGATCCGCAGCGCAATCGCATCGGCCGGGATCTTGTCCTCGTCATGGCTGCCGTAGAGGAAGAAACGGCCCGCGCGGACCGGGGCCAGTTCGCGGCGCACATGGGCGACCCAATCGGTCTCAGGGATTTCCGAAACGACGAAAGGCTGCGCCCCGTGCGAGATCGCCAGCAGGTCGAGCGCCACGTCGTCAGGTGCCTCGAGGAAATAGCCCGAGACCTCATAGCGGCCCGACCCGTCCTCGATCTCGAACACGCCCGTGCCATAGGGGCCGGGATCGAGCTCTTCGAGACGTTCGGACAGCGCCTCGGCGGCCTCGCGATCGGCCAGCGTGGTAAAGGCGGTGAAGGTGGTCATGGGGCGCGCTCCTCGGGATGGTTGCGCCCGGGCTTAGGGCCGCGGGCGCGAGGCGTCAAGCGGCCCGCGCGCCCATCGGATCACGCGTTCAGCCCGATCGGGCAGGTCACGCCGGTCCCCCCGATGCCGCAATAGCCGCCGGGGTTCTTCTCCAGATATTGCTGGTGATAATCTTCGGCATAGTAGAAGGGCGGCGCGTCCATGATCTCGGTGGTGATAGTTCCGTAGCCCGCCGCACTCAGGCGCTCTGCATATGCTTCGCGCGAGGCTTCGGCCGCCTCTTTCTGCGCGTCGGTATAGGTGTAAATGCCCGAGCGATACTGGGTGCCGCGATCATTGCCCTGACGCATGCCCTGGGTCGGATCGTGGTTTTCCCAGAAGATGCGGAGCAGATCGTCGTAACTGACCTTGGCCGGATCGTAGATCACGCGGACCACCTCGTTATGGCCGGTCATGCCGGTGCAGACCTCGCGATAGGTCGGGTTGGGTGTCGGCCCGCCCGCGTAACCGACCATGGTCAGCCAGACGCCGTCGGTGTTCCAGAAGATACGTTCGACGCCCCAGAAGCAGCCCATGCCGAACATCGCCTCTTCCATGCCTTCGGGCACGGGGGAGCGCAGGTCGCGACCCCAGAGGAAATGCGGCTCTGCCAGAGGCATCGCCTCGTCGCGGCCCGGCAGGGCCTCGGCCTTGGTGGGAATGGTGGCGGGTTTTCCGAACAGCATTGTGAGTCTCCCTTTCGCGCCCCTCTCAGATAGGCGCGGCTCGACGAAATTTCCAGTTCACGCCGGAACCGGGCCAAGCCCCTGCAGCACGGTCTCGTAGCCTTTCGAGGGGTGACGCGGCACCAGCAGCGCAAGCCCCAGCGAAATCAACGCCATCGAGGCCGCCAGCCCGAAGACCGCGCCGGGCGAGACCATCCAGAGATAGCCCAGCGTCACTGGCAGGAAGACGGCGGCGATATGGTTGATCGTGAAGGCGACGGCGGCGGTGGGCGCGATATCCTCGGGGTCGCAGATCTTCTGAAAATAGGTCTTCTGCGCGAAGGCCAGCGCGAACAGCAGATGATCGACGACATAGAGCGCGCAGGCGAGCCAGATGCCCCAGCCGAACCAGTAGATCCCGCCATAAGAAAGAAACAGCAGCGTCAGCCCGACATATTCGAAGATCAGCGCGCGGCGCTCGCCGAAGCGATGCACGAAGCGGCCCATTGCCGGCGCGGCGGCCATGTTGACCGCGAAGTTGATCAGGAAGAGCGCGGTGATCTCGTCCACCCGCAGCCCGAAGCGCTCGACCATCATGAAGGCAGCGAAGACCACGAAGATCTGCCGACGCGCACCCGCCATGAAGGTGATCGCGTAATAGAGCCAGTAGCGGCGACGCAGCACGAATTTCTTCGATTGCGGCTCGCGGGTGTGGAACTGCGGATAAATCAGCGCGGCGGCCGCCATCATCACCATCGTCGCGATCCCGGCTGTGGCGTAGACGAACTCGTAGCTGAGATTGAAGGTCTTCCATGTCAGCACCAGCACTGCATAGGCGGCGAGCGACGCGCCTGAGCCGATGGCCACGATCCGCCCCAGCGTCTGTGGCGCCTTTGCCTTGTCGATCCACTGCAATTGCAGCGACTGGTTCACCGTCTGGAAATAGTGAAACCCGATCGACGAGAGCAGCGTCACGATGATGAGCCCGGCGAAGCTCGGGAAAAGGGCGGTCACCGCCGTCGCCCCGCCCAGAAGCAGCAGCGACAGGATGGCCAGCGTCTGCTCGCGCATTACCCAGAGCACGACGATCACCCCGATCGCGAGGAACCCCGGCACTTCGCGGAAGCTTTGCAGCCAGCCGATATCGACGCCGTCGAAATTCACCACGTCGATGACGAAGTTGTTCAGGAGCGCCGACCAGGTGGCGAAGGAGATCGGCATGGCAGCGGCCATGACGTAAAGCAGCGCTTCGGGTCTGCGCCAGCGGGGCAGCTCGTGGGCTTCGTCGAGCGGGACGGAACGGAACTTCATCATGCTTTCCTTAGACGCGACGGCAGCGTCCACGGCAAGTCTGCAAAAGGTGCGACCTGACTCAGATCAATGTGCGTTTCTGCGGTTTCTGGCAAAACCCGTGCGCGAACGGGAGATCTGGCTATGGACATCATCGCACTCATCGAGCGGATCGGCGAAGGCCCCACGGCGGCGCTTTTCGGGGTCATCACCGGGCTCATCTTCGGCGTGGCCGCGCAGAAATCGAACTTCTGCCTGCGGGCTGCGACCGTGGAATTCGCGCGGGGCAAGCTGGGCGGCAAGGTCGCGGTCTGGTTTCTGACCTTCTCGACCGCGCTGGTCTGGGTGCAGAGCGCGCAGTTGCTCGACCTGTTCCGGCAGGCCGACAGCCGGATGATGTCGGTGCCGGGCTCGTGGTCGGGCGCGATCATCGGCGGCCTCATTTTCGGCGTCGGCATGGTGCTGTCGCGCGGATGTTCGGGGCGGCTTCTCGTGCTCGCGGCGACGGGCAACCTGCGCTCGGTCGTCTCGGGGCTGATCTTCGCCGTGACCGCCACGATGAGCCTCAAGGGCATCCTCGCACCGCTGCGCGATAGACTCGCCGGCCTCTGGATTACCGGGGCGCAGAACGTGAATATCCTCGACGCGCTGCATCTGCCGGACTGGACCGGGCTCGCCGTCGGCATCGTCTTCGCCATCGCAGGCATGTATCTGGCCAAGCGCAACGAGATTGGTGTGAAGACGTGGATCTTCGCCTCCGGCGTCGGCTTCGCGGTCGCGGTGGGCTGGGTGCTGACCTTCATGCTGAGCCAGGTCGCATTCGATCCGGTGCCGGTCAATTCCGTCACCTTCTCGGGCCCCTCGGCCAATACGCTGATGTTCTTCCTCGACCGCCATTCGGTGCTGGAATTCGACGTCGGCCTCGTGCCGGGCGTGGTGCTCGGCGCGTTCCTGAGCTCGCTCCTCTCGCGCCAATTCGCATGGCAGGGCTTCGACTCGGTGCCAGTAATGCGGCGCTCGATGATCGGGGCTGTCTTCATGGGCTTTGGCGCGATGCTCGCCGGCGGTTGCGCCATCGGCAACGGGGTGACGGGCACCTCGGTTCTCGCGGGCACCGCGTGGCTGGCGCTGTTCTGCATGTGGATCGGTGCGATGGTGACCGACTTCCTTCTGGACCAGCGCAGCATGACACCTGCCACAGCCTGCTAAGCGCGCTCTTGCGCTTGCGAATAGCGCGTCCCGAGAGTCTCGGGGCGCCTACGCGCCTTCCTGCCGAAGCGCGAAGCTGCGCGAATCCTCACCTTACGGCACCCGTAAAAAAGCGTTAGATATTTCAGGGAAGAACCGCCGTGGAACTCGCGAAACGCCAGTTCTCGGCGCTGCATTTAGCAAGCACCACAGCTGCCGTACGAAATACCTTGCAAAAAATCGCTTTCGGGGAAAATCGTGATCGCTGTCATGTCTTATGACACTGGGCGCAACGGATTTATCTGAGCATAGGTGGAATATGAAAGCCTGCGCATGAAAACCACTGCACCGCCCTCACCCTCATCCGACCCCGCGCCCCGGTCCCGACTCACCGATCCGGCGCGCCTTCGGGCATTACGCGAGACCGGACTGCTGGAGAGCGCTCCCGCAGACATCTTCGCGCGTGCGACGCGTCTCGCG
This sequence comes from Thioclava sp. JM3, assembly GCF_002213185.1. Taxonomy (NCBI): domain Bacteria; kingdom Pseudomonadati; phylum Pseudomonadota; class Alphaproteobacteria; order Rhodobacterales; family Paracoccaceae; genus Thioclava; species Thioclava sp. JM3. Next base: position 23,684 of record NZ_NBOB01000007.1, on the reverse strand, counting down.
ACGCGGATGACCGGCGTGCCTATCTCGCTGGTTTCGATGGTCGACGAGAACCGTCAGGTCTTCGTGGCGCAAAGCGGGCCGGATCGCTTCGACGCCCATTCTCCATCGGAGACGCCGCTCACCCATTCCTTTTGCCGCTATGTCGTGGAAACCGATGCGCCGCTGCGTGTGTCCGACGCGCGCGAGGATGCGGTGCTGGGCGAGAATGGCGCGGTGCGCGATCTGGGCGTGATCGCCTATCTCGGTGTGCCGTTGCGCACGATCGAGGGGCAACCGCTCGGCGCGTTCTGCCTGATCGACCGCGAGGCGCGGCAATGGACCGAGGAAGAGTACGAAGCTCTGTCCGACATCGCCGCGGGCGTCGAGGCGGAAATCCGGCTACGCCACCAGATCAACGTCGCCCACCGCGAGGAAAACCGCTACCGCGCCATTCTCGATCAGATGCCGGTCGGCGTGGGCGTGGCCGAGCTGGGCACCGGGCGGCTCCTCGATCTGAACGCGACCGCGATCGAGATGTTCGGCGTGAAGAACGGCGAGGTGGGCAAGCAGCTCGCCTTCGACGCTTATACGCCGGAAGGCCGCAAGCTCAGCCTCAGCGAATTTCCGATCGTGCGCGCCGCACGCCACGGCGAAAAGATCAACCATATGGAGCTGCGCTGCGTGCGCCGCGACGGAAGCGAAAGCAACCTGCTGATCTCGGCGCAACCGATCGAGAGCGAGCCGCCGGTGGCCGTGGCCACCGCGCTCGACATTTCCGAACTGAACGAGGCGCGCGAACGTGCGGCCGAAATTGACCGCCGTCTCGCGAATTTCCACGAAATCACCTCCGACGCGATCATCGAAATCGACCGCGACGACAATATCCGCTTCGCCAATTCTGTCATGCGCGCACGCATCCGTGCCGCTGTCGGGGCCGCGACCGAGTCGCAGGCGATCGGGCGATCGCTCTGGGAAACCGTGCCGCATCTGCGCGAGAGCAAACTGGCGGAGGCGCTGGCAGAAGCCCGGCGCACAGGCACGCCGACCGTCGCCGATCAGATCGGGCGCGACGGGCGCATTCTGGAAGCTCGCATCTATCCCGAGAGCGGCGCGATCCTCGCCTATCTGCGCGACGTGACAGAGGAGCGCCAGCTCGCGCAGGCACGCGACACGCTGACGCGCGAGCTCAATCACCGGGTCAAGAACGCCTTCGCGATGATGTCGGGGCTGGTCGGCATGACCGCCCGCCACGCGACGACGCCGGACGAGATGGCGCGGGGCCTGCGCGAACGGATCGGCGCGCTCGCCCGCGCCCATGAGCTGATCAATCCGACCGCCACACCCGAGCGCGATTTCCGCGGCATGGTCGAACTGCGCGAATTGTTGCTGGGCGTGCTTTCGCCCTACACCAATCTCGACGATCCACGGCTGACCCTCGGCGGTCCCGCCCTCGCGCTGAACCATGCGGGGTCCACCAACCTCGCGCTGGTAATCCACGAACTGGCCACTAACGCTGTGAAATACGGCGCACTTTCGCACGATGCGGGGCGTCTGGAGCTGACGTGGCGCGAGTTCTCCGGCCAGCTCGAGCTTGATTGGCGGGAAAGCGGCCACCCCGGGAAACTGGTGCCACCAAGCAACAGCGGCTTCGGGTCGCGCTTGATAGACCTGACGATTCAGGGCCAATTGCGGGGAACCTATGGAACCGAATGGGTTCCCGACGGGTTCCAAGCTCGCATGACCGTGCCAATGGACCTGATAAAAGGGTAGTATAGCCCATGCTACAGAGCAGTATTTCTTGCCTCGAGGGCAGCAATGTCCTCGTCGTCGAAGATGAATTATTCATCGCCTATGACATCGCCTTCTCGGTCGAGGAAGCAGGCGGTCAGGTTGCGGGACCGTTCGCGACCCTGGCACGTGCGCGTGCGGCGCTTACGGATGACTCGGTCTCCGTAGATGGCGCGATCCTCGACATGAACCTGCTGGACGGATCGGCGGAAGCCCTGATCGTCGAGCTGTGGAAGCGCGAAGTGCCCCTGGTGGTGAACACGGCCGAGCAGCTGCCGCTTGCCTTCCAATCGATCATGCCGGAAATCCCGGTCTTCTCGAAGCCGACGAACCCGTGGGAACTGGCCGAGGCGTTGGGACGCCAGCTGCGCAACTGAGGTTGGCTGTCGCGCAGTTCCGACCTCCCCTGCCCGCCTCAAAGCGGCATCTTGTATTCCTTGGCGATCGCCCAGATCTCGGCATTGATTGCTTGCATTTCGGCAAGCGCGGCTTCCAGTTCGGTAAGCGTCGCGCTGTCCAGAACGCTTTCCTCTCCAATCCGCAGACTGGTCTTGCGATCCGCGATACGCATCTGGATCGCGCGCACCGGACCTCCGCCCTCGTCGAAAGCGTAGAGGCAATGGTTGAAGTGATTGCGCAGCCCCGACACTTTCTTCATCCGTGCCGACACCGCCAGCACCCGTTCGCAGGCCCGCGGCGCGCAGGGACAGTCGTCGCGCTTGGCCAGCCGATCCACGAGATCGAGCCGCGCACGCGTGGTGTTCAATGTCAGATGGATGATCGTCGCGACGCTCTTGTCGGTCCCGGCGAGCCCGGCGATCAGATGGATCAACAGGCTCTCGGTATTGGTCCAGGCATAATTGATGCGTCCGATCAGCATCAGGAACCGATCGAAATCCGGCGGGCGCACCTCCGCGGGCGCGGGCGGGTCCTTAGGCACCTCGGATACGGTGATACCAGATCGCCGCCTCGGTGCGGTTGGTGACGCCTAGCTTCCCGATGATGCGGTGGATATGCAGCTTAACCGTATGTTCGGACAGGTTCAGCTTGCCCGCGATGATCTTGTTCGGCTGGCCCGAGGCGAGCATCTCCAGAACCTCGGTTTCGCGCGGCGTCAGCCCCGACAGGCAGATCGCATTGGCAGACTCCGTCGCGGTGGCGCCGTTCAGCATCGGCATAGGCAGCTCTGACGGACGGCAGTGCAGAAGCGCGGGCGGGATGTAGTGCCCCCCCGAGACGATCATCCGCAGGATCAGAAGCCAAGTCGTCAGATTCACGTTCATCGGCAGCAGACTGATGTGATGCGCCAGTATCGCAGAGCCGTGGCGCGCCATCAGATCCTGCGCGTACGCCTCGTCCTCGATCGCGATGATCAGTTTCACGCGCGACAGGAACGGCTCGCGACGTTCCGCGAGCGCGACCAGACCATCGGCGTGATCCTCGTCCACGATCAGCGAACACAGCGTGCCGCGATGATCGATCCGTCCGTCGGACTGCAATTCCTCGAGCAGCGTCTCGAAATCGTTCAGACGCAGGCACGTCGCCGGCGTCACTTCGGCATCTACGGTTCGCAAAACGGTATCGGAAAAAACATGCGATGCGCCAAGAAAGCAGATCGCTGCGTCTTGTTTGCGGCAGGACGGCATCACGCGCGCCCCCGCAGGTTCACTCTTATGCAACGCATTCATGGTGGCCCCCTCGTCCTACCCTGAACTCAAATGTTCGGGCGACTAACCCCACGTCATATCGCCCGCATCCACCATATCACGGACCAGTGAGATCAGCGTTACCCGAAGTGTTTACCCAACGGTAAGGATTCTCTTACGCAACGTAAGTCTAAGCGAATCGCGTCCGGAATCACGGTTTTTCGCTCCACGCCGCTTGGGACGCGTCACAAATGGTAGGTTGTGATCGAGTCGCCACTACACCTTGTTCAGCTTTGGGCATCTGCGACAACTTCGTGAAAATTTCTCCGATGGTCCGGGATTCCGCAGGCCACAGCGCGGAGCGCATGGGGAAACGGTTGATTTTCAGCCGGTTAAAACGGTGCACCGGCCGGCTAGACCCATTTGCTAGCTAGGTCCACCGGATCACGGGGCGCAGGATGTTGGTGTCGCAGCTGGGGGCTGTGACTCGTCTGTTTCCACATTCCGCCCGGAAAGGGTGACCCACCTGCGAATCGCTCGATTCGGGGATCGGGACCGGGGTGCCGAGCGGTTGGGGAAGCGGACATTCATCGGGGCGAAAGCCCTGCATAGCAATGGTCCGAACCATATCCGTTTTAGACAGAGTGACGGATCCCGGACCGATCAACTGGGAGAAATGAAATGGTTAATCGTAATTATGGATATTCGGGTCAACAGCCGAACAAACCGCATGACGGTCCCGACAAGGACGACATGAAAAAGCCGATGCATGACACGCAGGAGCAGGAGCAGCAACAGCAGCAGCACCAGCATCAGGAAGCCGTCTCGGACTCGGATTCCCGTGCAAACGCCGATGCTAATGCTGACTCATCTTCAGCGGCTCGTGCCCATGCTGACGGCGGTGACGCAAGCAATACCAATCGTCTCGACGACACGAACCACAACCGTGTCGATACCGACACGAATTCCAACTCGACTTCGAGCAACACCAACACCATCACGATCGATTTCCCGGATGAGGGGATCTTCGGCGAAGACAACGACTTCGCGGATATCGACAACTCGGACGTGGGCGACATGGTCTTTGCCGATGGCGATATGACCTATACCTACGACTACGATCCGGGTGACGACATCAACCTCAGCGACATGCTCAACGGCATGGGTAATGACGTGATGATGGTCAACACGCAGGCCAACACGCTCACCGACAACGACACGCTCAATGATCCCAAAGTCTCCAACGACGCGAATTTCCAGGTCGACGCCGTGATCAAGGACAATTCGGCGCATTCCGATGACGGGATCGACGCATCCTCCGAAGGCGGCAACGGCGCCGAGGATGTCGGTTCGTCGGGCGGCATGGCGCTCGCGGGTGGCGGTATCGCCCTCTCGGGCGGCGGCGTTTCGCTCGCAGCCTCGGAAACCGAGGGTGAAGGCGACGATGGCGGCGACGGTGGCGACGGCTTCGGTATGGGCCTCGGCATGGGCGGCGGCATGGCGGGTGCTGGAGCGGACGAAGGCGGCGCAATCGCAAACGCCGGCGACGGCGGCGGCGGCATGCCGATGATGATGAAGCATCACCATCCGCAGATGGGCGGCGACGGTGGCAATGCAAGCGCGACCGATTCCGGCCAGGCAATGGCTGATGCACGGGCGACCGGTACTGGTACTGGCACCGGCACCGGTGACGGCGGAAACGGCGGCGCCGGCGGCGACGGTTACGGATGGTCTTCGACCGGTTCGCAAGCCTCGGGCGGCGGCTCCTGGGCGACCGGCGGCTATGCCGGCGGCGGTAACGGTGGCGGCGACGTCACCGCAGGCGGCGGCGGCAATGGCGGCAGCCTCGGCAACTGGGGGTCGGGCAATGGCGACGATGGTATCGTCACCGGCCAGTCCTATGCCGATGCGAGCGCGGCCATCGACACCACCGCGTTCAACCAGTCGATCGTGATGGGCGCCAACATCCTCGGCAATGCCGTGGATACCACCGTGGTCGGCGGCAACCTGTCGTCCTCCTATATCGGCGACGACGACGCATCGTAAGCAAACACGCGGCGTGCCTCCACGAGAGGCGCGCCGCATTCCGTTCGGGCCGTTTCGCATCGCATCACGCCCGGACCTTGCCCGCGGCGGAGTTCACCCCGCCGGATGCGATGAACCGACAGTCTGACGCCCCGCATCCAAGCGCGGGTTTTCAGCGTCATGAAGGGGGGAAGGAAGATGCTTGACCGGCAGACCGAAATCATCGCCCATTTCATCGGTGCCTTCAATCAGACGACCGAGACCAATGTCGCCCGACAGGAATACGACGCCTTTCGCGCGCTGCAGGCTTCCGCGCCCTCGCCGGGGGATCTGCTCTCCGTCAATGTCAGCGTCAATTCGGATTACCTGCTCGAGGATTTCGATCCGTCGCTGCAGCTGAAGCTCCCGCTGGTGCCTCCGCCAGAGGCGCCGTGGCTTCCCTTCGTCGACGATTATCAGCTGCGCGATATCGCACCGCCCGGGTTGCCGTCCGGCCAGCTCGCAATCCCGCCCTATGATTTTCCGCCCGTTCCGGTACCGCTTCAGATGTTTCTCGGAATGGCGCCACCTTCCTCGGTGCTCCACATCACTTCGCAGATCAACACGCTGAGCGATCATGACGTGCTCTACGACAAGCCCTTCATGATGCCGGCCGAGCTGATGGACGAGTACGGCCCGGCGGCCACATCGTCGAAGCTGATGGCATTGGCCGAATATGCAGATGCGCTGACGGTGAGTGCCGCACCCGTCGGCATGACCGTCGAAGCGCAGGCGGAGGCGCTGATGGCGCAGATCGACGCGCTCGATCCCGATTCCGTGCCCGACGGCGTGACGGCCGCGATGTTCCGCAGCGAGACGATCTTCGCCGCGCCGACCGACCCGGAAGAGGGCGACGGTCTCGAGGAGGGCGCAACCGACCCGGAGGCCATGACCGAGCTGCAAAGCGAAAGCCTCGACGGTGAAGAGGCGGCGGCCTCCCTCCTGCCACCCGCGTTTTCGGGCGCGGTCGTGTTCGACGGGCAGCTCATGGACGAATTGCCCGAGACATTGAAACTTCGGCTGGAAGCACGCGACCCCTCGGACGACGAGTCGGAGGATACACCGCTCGACGCGGGTGTGATCGAGGTGGAGACCGACGGTATCGGCGGAGATGGCGAAGGGGCGGCCGGAACGGTCCAAGGCCCCGATATGCCCGTCGATCCCGCGGGCATGGCACTGGAAATCGCGCAGAGCCTCAGCACCGGCAACAACCTTCTGCTGAACCAGTCACAGGTGGTGCATGACTGGCTCGATGCGCCGGTGATCGCGGTCGGCGGATCGGTGACCTCGCTCTCGGTGATCTCGCAGGTGAACGTGCTGCGCGACGCGGATATGAAGCCCGGTCTCGGCCACCACGGCACAGGCAACAGCGCGGGCGGGCAAGGCTTGGGTAATGGTGACAGCGCCGACCCGCTCGCCTCGCTAGGCCACAACGTCGCGGTCTACACGCAAGAGGCCAATCCCGCGAACTTCCTTAACCTGGTGATGCCGCCCGGCGGCAGCCTGATCGCGATGACGGAAATTCGCGGTGACCTGATTGTCGACAACCACATGACGCAGGTGAACGCGGTCTCCGATGGGGATCTGGTGAGCTTCGAATTCGGCTCCTATTCCGCCGAGATCGTGATGGGCGACAACTCGACCGTCAACCTGCAGCTTCTGCTGGAAGCGGGCGCGCAGTTCGACCTGATCATGATCGGCGGCAACATGTACGAGATCGCTCAGCTCGAGCAGATCAACGTATTGCTCGACGACGATCTGGTGATGAGCGGCGCGGGCGGCATCGGACACGGCGGCGTGGGCCATGTCTCGAGCGAGGATAACCTGCTGTGGAATGAGGCGCATCTGACCAAAGTGGGCATCGACACGCAGTTGGAGATGGACCCGCAATATCAGAACGTCCTCGACCAGCTGGCGGAGATCTACAGCGGCCTCGATCCGAACCCGGGCGAAGGCTATTCGATGCCGCCGGGTGCGGCCTACGACGCGGTCGAAGGGCTGCTGGGCGACGAGCTTTTGGGCGGCCAGATGGCACTGCGGGTACTCTATATCGAGGGAGACCTGATCGTTCGCGACAACCTCACCCAGATCAACATTCTCGAAGATGCCGACCTGATATCGGTCGACGGTCCGGGCGAATTCGACGTCGATGCGGGCGGCAACACGCTCGCCAACGTCTCGTCGCTGACTGTCGCGGGCGTCGACAGCACGATCATGGCCGCCGATGGCGTCTATTCCGACGCGGTGATCTGGCAGGCGGGGATGATGGACGATGGCAGCGGCGGTCCCCTCGGCCCGACGAGCCCCAGCGAAGGGGCGCTTGCCTCGGAGGCGGTGGCGTTCCTCGCGGACGGGATGATCGAGAACGCGCCGACTTACGACGATGACGAATTCCAGGTGCATCCGGGCTCCCACGGGGGAAGCGGGTCGCTCGATGCATTGCACACGGTTCTGGCCTGACGGAGGGGCGGAACTTCATTCACTAGGGGAACTTCGATGAAAGACAGGACTGACGACGCCGCCGGGGGGCAGGCGACCCGCCAAGATGGTCATGACGCGATGGCTCGGAACGTGGATCCGCCGCAGGCCGATCCGACAGACAAACGGCAGGCGCAAACCGCGACGGGCGACGGTCCCGGGGCGAAAGCGCGCGCCGACGAAACCGGCGCGGAGGGGACTGTCGAGACAGTCGCCGCCCGGACGGAGGGTGGTGCTGACGCCCGAAAGGAGGCGGGTCGTGTCCCCGCGCAAAATGCCTCCGGCTCCCCACCGGCGCCACCCTCCACCCCAGCCTTTCACAAGCGCCTCGGCCCGGTGGATTTCACCCGCACGCTGCATGACATGAAAAAGCGGCTGCGCGTGAACATGGCCTTCGTCGTGCTGATGACCTGCGCCACGAATATCCTGATCCTCGCGGTACCGATCTATCTGTTCCAGATTTCCGATCGGGTCTTCACCTCGCGCTCGACCGACACGCTGGTGATGCTGACCATCGTGATTGCCGGGGCGATCGTGGTGCAGACGCTGCTCGACGCGGTACGCCGGCTGGTACTGATGCGCTCGGCGGTGGATGTGGCCGCGCGGCTCGGCGCACCGGTCCTGTCGGCTGCAGCGCAGGCTTCGCTGCATTCCAACGGGCGCGAATATCAGGTTCTGGGCGATCTCAACGCGCTGCGGAGCTTCCTTGTCTCCGGCACGCTGCTGTCCTTCCTGGACGTGCCCTTCGCGCCGATCTTCGTGCTTGCGGTCTTCCTGATCCACCCGCATCTCGGCACGATCGTGGTCGTGACCGCATTGATCCTTATGCTGTTTGCCTGGATCAACCAGAAGATCACTTCGGACGGCTTCAGCCGTGCCAATATCGCGCAGACCCGGGCGAACCTGCACCTTGAGTCGATGTCGCGCAACAGCCAGATCATCAACGCGATGGCGATGATCCCCGAAGCCGTGTCGATCTGGGGTCGCGATACCGCCGCCTCCCTGCGCGCGCAGACCGAGGCGCAGGATCGCAACGTCTTCACCGCCTCCGCGTCGCGGATGTTCCGCCTGTTCACCCAGATCGGGATGCTGGGCTGGGGCGCCTATCTCGCGCTCGATGGGCAGATCACCGGCGGCATGGTGATCGCCGCCTCGATCGTCGCGGGCCGTGCGCTCGCACCGATCGAAGGCGCGATCGAGGGATGGAACTCCTTCCTGCTGGCACGCGGCGCCTATGATCGGGTCGGCCAGCTTCTGGCCTCCGCCAAGACCCGCAACGACAAGCTGCGCCTGCCCAAGGTGGAAGGACGGCTCGATATCGAGCGTCTCCTCTATGTTCCGCAAGGCACCAAGCATGTCGTGCTGAACGCGCTGACCTTCTCGCTCGCGCCCGGCGACCAACTGGCGATCATCGGCAATTCGGGCGCCGGCAAGACGACGCTCGGCAAGATGCTGGTGGGATCGGTGCTGCCGACCTCGGGAGCTGTGCGGCTCGACCTGATGGACATCCGCAACTGGGACCCGCGGCAATTCGGCGAAAGCATCGGCTACCTGCCGCAGGACGTGCAGCTCTTCCCGGGCACCATCAAGCAGAACATCGCCCGGATGCGGGAGGATGCGAGCGACGCCGCGATCCATCGCGCCGCCGCGCTCGCCGATGTGCACGAGATGATCGCCTCGCTGCCGCAGGGTTACGAGACGGTCGTCAGCTCCGACGGCTCGCCGCTATCGGGCGGACAGAAACAGCGAATCGGTCTGGCGCGCGCCTTCTTCGGCGATCCGAAGTTCGTGGTGCTGGACGAGCCGAACTCGAACCTAGACACGCAAGGCGACGCGGCCCTCGTGCGCGCGCTCGGTCATGCCAAGGCCAACGGGATCACGGTGGTCGTGGTCACGCAGAAACCCTCGCTGCTCAGCGCGGTCGACAAGATCATGCTGCTCAACGACGGCAATATCGCGATGTTCGGCTGGCGCGACCAGATGCTCGCAGAGCTGGAGCGGCGCAAGCAGGCCAAGGCCCAGCAGGTGCAGCAACAACGCGCAGCGGCGCAGAACGTCGCCGCAACCGCCCCGATGCAAGGAGCCCCGGCATGACACTCCTTCTGACGAACCCGCTCAACTCCCACGAGACCCCCGACTGGTCGACCGAGGTCCCGCGCAGCATCAAGACGCTGGTCATCGTCGGGCTGACGATCTTCGCGATGGCCTTTGGCGGCTTCGGCGTCTGGGCCTTCAGCGCACCGCTCGCCGCCGCCGTCATGGCGCCGGGCTCTTTCGTGGCCACGGGCCGCAACAAGATGATCCAGCACCTCGAAGGCGGGATCATCAAAGAGATCAATGTCTCCGAGGGCGATTTCGTCACCGCGGGGCAACCGCTCCTGCGCCTCGACGAGACCTCGGCGCTCGCCAATGAACGCGCGCTATTCCTGCGCCGCGCGCGACTGGAATCGATGGAGGCCCGGATACAGGCCGAATATGACGGCTGGCGCGAACTGGTCTTCCCGAAATGGCTGCAGGACGCCCGGCGCGACGTGGAAATCGCCGCGATGATGGATTCCCAACGCCTCGCCTTTGACGTGACGAAGGCGAAAGTGCAAAGCGAGTTGGACCTGCTGGCGCGCAACATCGCCGCGATGGAGAGCCGTTCGGAAGGCTACCGCGCGCAGCTGATTGCCGCGGAGGCCCAGCGCGACCTGCTGGCCGAGGACCATGAGAGCAAGGCGAAACTCTTCGAGAGCGGGCTGATCCGGCGAACCGAGCTGAACGCGCTGCTGCGCGCTCTGGCCGATGCGGAAGGGCAGATCGGCCGCCTCAAGGCGGAGATCGGCGAGAGCGAGGAGATGCGCGCGAAATACCAGGCGCAGACCAAGCAGACGATCGAGACCCACAAGCAGGCCGCGCTCGACGAGTTGGAGACCGTGCAGGCGGAACTCGATTCCGTACGCGAGCAAGAGCGCAAGGCGACCTCCGTCCTGAAGCGCGTGGTGATCGAAAGCCCGGTTTCCGGCACCGTGGTGCGGCTGAACTATTCCGGCGCGGGCGGCGTGATCGAGGCGGGCAAGGTCATCGCCGAGATCCTGCCCTCGGAAGCCCCGCTCATCATCGAGACGATGATCGCGCGCACCGATATCGACGCGATCAAGGTCGGACAGGAAGCGTCGGTGCGGCTCTCGGCGCTCAACCAGCGCACGACGCCGATCCTGATTGGGGAGGTCTATTACATCTCCGCCGACGCGATCGTGGAGCGCTCGGGCGAACATCCCCGCGAGGTCTATATCGCCCGCATCCGCCTGCCCGCCTCGGAGCTGCGCCGGGTACCGGGCTTCGCGCCGATGCCCGGGATGCCGGTGGAAGTGATGATCCAGACCGCGTCGCGGACCTTCGCCCAATACATCGCGAAACCAGTGGTGGATTCGATGAACCGTGCTTTCCGCGAGCATTGAGAGGTCGATCCGACGGAAAACCGGCGTGAAGGCGTCGCTCTCGAGGGCGCGGCGCCTTTCTCCTTCAGCCTAACGAATTCATGGGCTTACGCCACAGTTTAGACTCCTTCTAAATTCCTGAGTAAAATAATCGATCACGAAGGCGGGAAAATACCAGACTTCATTTGTCAGAGATCAATTTCCAGACTATCTCCTGACGATAGGAAGCGAAGACCGACTCGCGACCCATCACGGAGGTGCCCTCATGAAGGCCAGCCCTATCGAGAACGAAACCTGCAAATGCGCACTGCCGCTTGGCCAGTGCCGTCGCGGGTTCCGGGGCACTCTGGTCTCTGTCTGCCCGCTGGCCGGAAAGGATGGCTATGACGCGGACGAGCTGGAACTGCGCCTGCTGGAGCTTGGCTTCATCGAGGGCGCGTCGGTCCACATCCTTCACGAAGGTCCGTTCGGTCGCGATCCTATCGCGGTGCGCGTGAACGACACCACCGTCGCTCTGCGGCGTGCCGAGGCGATGGCCATCCTCGCGGAATGACGTCGGCTCCTGCCATAAACCAGCCCAAAGCCCCGCAGACCGATCCCGACGCCCAGCCGATCGAGGCCGCGCTGGTCGGTGCGCCGAATTGCGGCAAGACGGCGCTGTTCAACGCGATGACCGGTGCGACGCAGAAGGTCGGCAATTATTCCGGCGTGACCGTGGAGCGCAAAGTCGGCGTGGCGACCACGCCTGCGGGGCGCAAGTTCGCGCTGATCGACCTGCCCGGCACCCATAGCTTGCGCGCCCGTTCTCCGGACGAGGAAGTGACCCGCGACGTGCTGCTGGGCCAGCGCGCAGGAGAGCGCGTCCCCGACATGATCCTCGCGGTGGGCGATGCGACCAACCTGCGCGGCGCGCTGCGCCTGGTCTCGGAACTGAAGAAGATCGGCCTGCCGATCGTGATGATCCTCAACATGATCGACATCGCGCGCCATCGCGGCTTGCAGATCGACCATGTCGCGCTGAGCGAGGAACTGGGCATCCCGGTGATCCCGGCCACTGCCGTCCGCCGCGGCGGGCTCGACGAGTTGTGGTCCAAGGTGGATCCGATGCTGGAAGCCGGCCTCGACGACCCGCAACCTTCGAGCTGGGCGGTTCCGAGTACGCATGACATGCGGGTCTCGATGCGCGAGGCGGAACGGCTGGTGAAGACCCACGTCATCCGCCCGCCCGAGCCCGACACGATTTCCGCCAAGATCGACCGCGTGGTGCTGAACCCGATCGCGGGGCCGATCATCCTGCTGGCGATCCTCTTCGTGATGTTTCAGGCGGTCTTTTCCTGGGCCGCGCCCTTCATGGATGCGATCGACTGGGCGTTCAGTTCGCTGGGCGCGCTGGTGACGCAAGTGATGCCCGAAGGGCTGGTGCAAAGCTTCATCTCGGACGGTTTGATCGCGGGCATCGGCTCGGTCATCATCTTTCTTCCGCAGATCCTGTTCACCTTCCTCTTCATCCTGCTGCTGGAAGATTTCGGCTACATGGCGCGCGCGGCCTTCCTGATGGACCGGATCATGGGCCGCGCCGGGCTGAACGGGCGCGCTTTCATCCCGCTTCTGTCGAGCTTCGCCTGCGCGATCCCCGGCATCATGGCCGCGCGGGTGATCGACAATAAACGCGACCGGCTGACGACGATCCTCGTCGCGCCGCTGATGACCTGCTCGGCGCGCATTCCCGTCTACACGCTGATCATCGCCGCCTTCATCCCCAACACGAAAGTGCTCGGCGGGCTGAGCCTGCAGGGGCTGGTCATGTTCGGTCTTTATGCGGCTGGCGTGTTCTCGGTTCTCACAGTGGCCTTCGTCGCGCGGCATATCTTCGCACGTGAAGAGCGTTCGGCGCCACTGATGCTCGACCTGCCCGACTACAAGATGCCGATCCTGCGCAATATTGCGCTGGGGCTCTACCAGCGCGCGCGGGTCTTCCTGCGCCGGGCCGGCACCGTGATCTTCTGGGCGATGGTGGTGATCTGGTTCCTGTCGACCTTCCCGATGGCCCCCGAGGGCGCGACGCAACCGGCGATCAACTATTCCTTCGCCGCGATGATCGGCCACTTCGTCGCGCCGATCCTCGCGCCTTTGGGCTTCAACTGGCAGATCGCCGTGGCGCTGGTGCCGGGCATGGCCGCCCGCGAAGTCGCGGTCGCAGGGCTAGCCACGGTCTACGCGGTGGGCGGCGAGAACGGCCTGATCCACACGCTTACCGATCAGTGGAGCCTCGGCACCGCGCTGGCGTTGCTCGCATGGTATATCTTCGCACCGCAATGCATCTCCACGCTGGCGGTTATCCGGCGCGAGGCGGGTTCGGCGAAGTGGATGTGGGTCGCGGTGGTCTACATGTTCGCGCTGGCCTATCTCGCGGCTTTCGCAACCTACCAGATATCGGCCCTCCTCGGCGCGGGCTGAGCCCTCGCGCACCCTTCAATCGATGGTGAGACGCGGTGAACGCTTTGCCGCCTTGAGTTTCGCGCGACGATCCGGAAGATGCCGCTCGAGAGTCACGGGACAGAGAGCCTCCGCATGATCCATCGCCGCCTTGCCGCCCTCTTGGGCCTCGTCGCCCTGATGCTGCCGCAGGTGGCCGCCGCCCACATCACCGCGACCGGCTCGGGCGGTTTCACCGCAGGGTTCGAGCATCCGCTCTCGGGCTATGACCATTTCCTCGCGATGTTCGCGGTGGGCCTCTGGGGCGCGCAGATGGGTGGACGTCAGGTCTGGCAATTGCCGGTGACCTTCCCGCTGATCATGGTCGTAGGTGGCGTGATCGGCATTCTCGGCCTGCCGCTGCCCGGCATCGAGATCGGGATCGCGCTGTCGATCGTAGTTCTCGGCCTCGCCATCGCCACCGCATGGAAGCCCTACGAATGGATAGCGCTCGCGATCATCTCGGTCTTCGCGCTTTACCACGGTTACGCACATGGGGCAGAGCTGCCGATGGCCGCCGACCCGGCAGATTTCGCGATCGGCTTCGTGCTGGCGACCGGGATGATCCACGTGATCGGGGTCGGCGTGGGTCTCGTCCTCGACCCGATCCGGGGTGGACAGTTCTCGCGCGGGCTGGGCGCGATCATCGCGGTGGTCGGGCTCGGCTTCCTTGCGCTGGCACTGGGTTACCTGCAATCTCAGCTCGGGTTCCTGCAAGGTGGGCTGAGCCTCTTTGGCCATTGACGTATCGCATAACCGTTCCGGCCTTAGCTGGCTGCGTCACCTCTGGGTGCTGGCCGGGCTGACCGCTCTGATTGTGCTGGCGCTGATCCCGCCTGCGGACCGCGGCGAGACCGGGGCGTGGCTGATACGCGACGCGCTCGCGATCGAGCGACTGTTCCCGCTATTCGGCTTCGGGATCTCGCTGGCCTTGGTCGGGCGGCGCGCTGCACTGTTCGCGGCGCTGCTCTGGGCCGTCGGGATCGCGCTCGGCTTCACCTTCCGCATCGAGCTGATGGCCGCGTTGCAACAACTCCCCGGCGCGATCACGCATCACTTCCTGACCATGCCGATCTCGGCCATCGCCATCGGTGCCACGCTCGCCCTGGGGCGGTGGTCGCGGCCCGTGCTGATCGTGCCAGCGGGACTTGTTCTGGGGGTGATGTATGCGCTCTCGGTGAAATTGTCCGACCCGAGCTATGGCGGTGCGCCTTGGGTCTTCCTCGCCGGGATCGGCCTGGGCATCTGGCTGATCGGCTCGGTCTATCTGGTGCTGCGCAGCTGGCAGGCGCAATGGTTCGAGATAGCAGGCCGGATCGTCGGCAGCTGGCTGGTCGCGATCGGACTGCTTTACGGAGGCGTCGCACTGATGGGCGGCAAGCTGAAGCCGAAGAATGTAGATCCTTCGACCGCCGCCTCGGAGAACGCGCCCGCGGCAGAAACCGCAGTGCCCGAGGCCGATGCTTTCCCCAGCTTCGGCGCGCCGCCGCCCGCCGCCCCGCCCGGCAGCAAGAAACCGGATTTCCAACCATGATCCGCAGCACCGTTCTCACCCTCGCCGGTCTGATCGGGCTGCTGCCGGGGCTCGCGAACGCCCACCCGGAAGACGAAATCCTGATCCGTCTGCTTGTCGGCATGGAGAGCGGCAAAGTCACCCATATCGGCGAGAGTTGGACCTTCGATCCGACCGTGTCCGACTGGCTGATCCAGAGTTTCGACAAAAATGGCGACGGGGCCTTCACCGGAGACGAGCTGGCGCCGCTGCAAGACGCGGCGAAGCAGAATTCGGAAGGCTCGTTCTTCTACACCCGGTTCTGGAAAGGGGCCGAGCAACTGCCCGATCCCCAGATCTACGGCTTTCAGGCGACGGTGAAGGATGGGGCCGTCACGATGGCCTTCGCGCTCGCCTTGGCCCAGCCCGAAGACCCGAACGACCTGCGCATCGAGATGTATGACCCCGAGAACCTGACTGGACTGGTGCCGGTGAAATCGGACCCGGTGGTGATCCGCGGCTTGGCCGACGGCGCGACCTGCGTGCCGAACGTGTCGGTCAACCAACCCGATGTGCATGGCGGGCCGGACAATATCCCGATCGCGCTGACGCTGGCTTGCAGCGGGTGAACTTGGAGGGGGCGCTGCCCCCGCGCTGACGGCCCTTCGCTTGCGCTTCGGGCGTTCGGCGGGGCGTCCTTCCACTGGAAGGCCGCTGATCCCGCCTCACCCCGGGATATTTCCACCAAGAGGAAGAGGCTAGTCGGCCTTTAATTTCGGGGCGGGTTTTGGTTCCGCCAAGGGCGTGTCCGAAAAACGGATCGGCGTGCGGATGCCGGGGATACCCTCGGCCTCGACCCGCATTCCGCGCGCCTCAACCTGCGGGTCGGCGAAGACCTGATCGACGGAGTTGATCGGGCCCGCGGGGACCGTCGCCTTTTCGAGCGCGGCGAGCAGATCGGCGCGCGGCCATTCCGCAAGCGCAGGGAAGAGGGCCGCGCGCATAGCCTCACGATTGGCGACGCGCGCCTCGTTCGTGGCGAAGTCAGGATTGGCTGCGAGGTCGAGGCTCAGCACCTCGCAAAGCCGCCGGAACTGCCCGTCATTGCCGACTGCGAGGATCAGATCGCCATCCTGGGCGCTAACAACCTCATAGGGTGCGATATTGGGATGCGCGTTGCCTAAGCGATGCGGCGCATTGCCTGTGGCGAGAAAGTTCATCCCCTGATTGGCGAGCACGCCCACCGCGCAATCCAGAAGCGCCATATCGACCAACTGCCCTCGCCCGGTGCGCGCCCGCGCAGCGAGCGCCGCCTGAATGCCGATCACCGCGTAAAGCCCGGTGAAGATGTCCGCGAAGGCCACGCCCACCTTTTGCGGCTGGCTTTCGGGATCGCCGGTCAGGTCCATCCAGCCAGCCATGCCCTGGATCAGGAAGTCATAGCCCGCGCGGCTCGCGTAAGGACCGTCCTGCCCGAAACCGGTGATCGAGCAATAGACGAGACGCGGATTGATCGCGGAAAGGCTCTCGTAATCGAGGCCGTATTTCTTCAGCCCACCGAGCTTGAAGTTCTCGATCACCACATCCGCGTCCTTGACCAGATCGCGCACGATCTTCTGGCCTTCTTCGGTACGGAAATCGGCGACGACCGAAATCTTCCCGCGATTGGTGGCGTGGAAATAGGCGGCCGAGCGACCCTCCGGCCCGTCGCCTTCGCGCGCGATGAAGGGCGGGCCCCAGCGGCGGGTATCGTCGCCCTCGGGCGCTTCGACCTTGATCACTTCCGCGCCGAGATCGGCCAGCACCTGACCGGCCCAGGGACCGGCCAGAATCCGCGCCAGTTCGACGACTTTCACACCTTCCAGCGGGGCCATCAGAAGAAGGCCTGCAGGCCCGTCTGCGCACGACCCAGGATCAGCGCGTGCACGTCATGGGTGCCCTCGTAGGTGTTCACCGTCTCGAGGTTGACCATGTGGCGGATCACCTGAAACTCGCCCGAAATGCCGTTGCCGCCATGCATGTCGCGGGCCATCCGCGCGATATCCAGCGCCTTGCCGCAATTGTTGCGCTTGATGAGCGAGATCATCTCGGGGGCGGCATCGGCTGCGTCCATCAGGCGGCCCACCTGCAGCGCGGCGTGCAGGCCCAGCGTGATTTCGGTCTGCATGTCTGCGAGCTTCTTCTGGAACAGCTGCGTCTGCGCGAGAGGCTTGTTGAACTGTTTGCGATCGAGGCCGTATTGGCGCGCGGCGTGCCAGCAGAACTCGGCCGAGCCCATCACACCCCAGGCGATGCCGTAGCGTGCGCGGTTGAGACAGCCGAACGGACCTTTCAGCCCCTCGACATGCGGCAGCAGCGCGTCTTCGCCGACCTCGACGCCGTCCATGACGATCTCGCCGGTGATCGAGGCGCGGAGCGACAGCTTCTGCCCGACCTTCGGCGCGCTCAGCCCCTTCATGCCCTTCTCCAGCACGAAGCCGCGGATCTTGCCGCCATGGGCCTCGGACTTCGCCCAGACGACAAAGACATCGGCGATCGGCGAGTTGGTGATCCACATTTTCGAGCCGGTGAGGCGGTAGCCACCGTCGGTCTTCTCGGCGCGGGTCTTCATGCCCGCCGGGTCCGAGCCCGCATCGGGTTCGGTCAGGCCGAAACAGCCGATCCACTCGCCCGAGGCCAGCTTCGGCAGATATTTCTGCCGCTGTTCCTCCGAGCCATAGGCGTAGATCGGATACATCACGAGGCTCGATTGCACCGACATCATCGAGCGGTAGCCGCTATCGACGCGCTCGATCTCGCGCGCGATCAGGCCGTAGGACACGTAGCCCGCGCCGATCCCGCCATATTCCTCGGGGATGGTCGCGCCCAAGAGGCCCATCTCACCCATCTCGCGGAAGATCGCGGGGTCGGTGGTCTCGTTCTCGAAGGCCTCGATCACGCGCGGTTGCAGCTTGTCCTGCGCATAGGCGCGGGCCGCATCGCGCAGCATCCGCTCCTCTTCGCTCAGCTGGGTTTCCAGACGCAGCGCGTCGTCCCAGGTGAACTTGCCCAGATCGGGGGCATCCTTGGCTTTGAGCGTGGGGCGGTCGGTCATGGCGGTCCTCGGGATCTGTCTTTCGTTGCGTCGAACTCTAGGCATCGTGCCGCGCGGCGCAAACGATTAAATTTGCGAAGATGATGAGTTTTGCGCATGATCCGGCAAGACACAGCGGAGCACCCTCGCGACCATGCGCAAAAGCTACACTCCTACGATCAACGAGCTGCAGGCCTTCGCAGTCTGCGCGCGCCTCGGCACGACGACGCGGGCGGCAGCGGAGTTGAACCTGACGCAATCGGCGGTGTCGCGCTCGCTCGGGACGTTGGAGGAACGGCTGGGCGTGGCGCTGTTCGACCGGGTGCGCAAACGGCTGTCTCTGTCGCCGGCAGGTCATGTTTTCCTTGCGCAGGCAGAAGAAATCCTTGGTCAGATCGACCGGGCCGCGATGGGGGCGATGGCCTTCGGCGGCGCGCGCGCGGTGCTGCGCATGGCCGTGCTGCCGAGCTTTGCGCGGTCATGGCTGATCCCGCGATTGGCCGGGTTCGAGGCCGCGCAGCCGGAGGTGAGCCTCGATCTCAGCGCGCGACTGCTGCCGGTGGATTTCGCGCGGGAGCCATTCGACCTGGCAATCATGCGCTCCAGGCATGAACAGGCGGGGGCCGAGGTCGAAAATCTCGTTGCGGAGGAATTGATCGTCGTGGCCGCGCCGCACCTGATGACGGGGCGCGCGGAATTGGAGGACGACGCGCTGCTGGCGCTGCCCCTCTTGCAGCAGTCGACGCGCCCGACGCTCTGGCTCGACTGGTTCCGCGAGAGCGGGCGCGACGCGCGGCATATCCTCCGCGGCGCGCGGTTCGATCATTTCGACATGATCCTCGATGCGGCGAGCGCGGGCATGGGGCTGGGGCTGGTGCCCGCGATCATCGCGCAAGGGGCGCTGGCCTCGGGGCGGCTGGTGCAGGCGACGCCGCGCCGGTTTGCCACCGGTGAGAATTACGCGCTGATCCTGCCCGAGCGCGCGCGGGAGGCGCCGCATGTCAGCGCCTTCCGCGATTGGTTGCGGGCCGAGATCGGCGCTTAGTCGAAGACGATGACCTGCCGGATCGCCTCTCCCGCGGCGAGCCGCTCGAAACCTTCGTTGATGTCTTCGAGCTTTAGGCGATGGGTCATCAGGTCCGGGATCGGCAGTTGCCCTTGCACCATCATCTGCGCGAAACGCGGGATGTCGCGGACCGGCACGCAGGAGCCCATGTAGGATCCCTTCAGCGCATGTTCGTTCGCCGTCAGCGACACGGCCGGGATCGTGAACTCCGCCTTCGGGTTCGGCAGGCCCGCCGTGACGGTCGTGCCGCCACGCCGGGTGATGGCATAGGCGAATTGCAGCGCCGGAGCCGCGCCAGCCAGCTCCACCGCGAGATCGACGCCGCCGCCGGTAAGGTCGCGCAGTTTCTGCACCGCGCCTTCCTCGGTCGGGTCGATGGCATGGGTCGCGCCAAGCTTGAGAGCGAGGTCGCGTTTGTCCTTGGCCAAATCGACCGCGACCAGTGTGCGCGCGCCTGCCGCGACCGCGCCAAGAAGCCCCGCGAGGCCGACGCCGCCAAGGCCGATGATCGCGCAGCTTTGCCCGGTCTTCAGCCCGCCCGAATTCAGCACCGCGCCGACGCCGGTCAGCACCGCGCAGCCCAGCAGCGCGGCTTGGTCGAGGGGGATCGATTTGTCGATCTTCACGCAGGACGCCTCGGAGACGACTGCGTAATCCGAGAAGGCCGACACGCCGATATGGTGGTTCACATGCTCGCCCGCGACCGAGATGCGTTTCGACCCGGTGATCAGGCTGCCCTTACCCGCCGCGACCGCGGCCGGCTCGCAAAGCGCGGGCCGCCCCTCGGCGCAGGGCACGCAATGGCCACAGGACGGCGCGAAGACGAGGACGACGTGATCGCCGGGCGCGAAGCGCGTGACATGGGGACCGACGGCCTCGACAACGCCCGCCGCCTCGTGACCCAGCGCCACAGGCATGTCGCGCGGGCGGTCGCCGTTGATGACGGACAGGTCCGAGTGGCACAGGCCCGCCGCGGACATCTTGATCAGCAACTCGCCCGGGCCGGGATCGTCCAGCTCTGCCTCGACGATCTCCAGCGGCTGGCTGTCGGTATAGGGGCGCGCCTTGCCCATCTCGCGCAAAAGTGCGATCCGCGTTTTCATTCTTGCTCCTCCCCAAATCGATTTGGCGCAGATTGGGAAAGATCGGCGGAAGTGTCCATGCCTCTTTGACGATGCGTCACACGGTGACGGTGAAGGGAGCGTCCAGCGGATGTTCTTCGAGGTTCGCGGTTTCGCCAATCCGATCCACCACGGCGAAGAGACCGGGCGCTGCGAGCGGCGTCAGTACACCGTGCCACGTCCCGCGATGGAGGTTGATGCCCTGCGCGCCGTCGGTCAGGAAAGCACGCGGCGTGCCGGGCTTGCCGCCTGCGTCCGGTGCCACGATCACGAGGAACGGGTCCGCGCTCATCGGGAGGAAGGCCTGCGAGCCTTCGGGGTGCCGCTCCAGCAGGTCACAAAGATAGGGCAGCGTTCGCGGCTCCGCCTTGAAGATCGAGAGTCCGGCGCGCCCGCCGGACTCCGCCCCGAAATCAAGCTGTGCGCGATCATGGTAGCGCCCGCAGAGCCCGGCATTGATAAGCTTGTCGGGCGCGCCGGACGCCTCGAGCACATCCCCGAACGGGGCAAACGCCTCGGGTGTCAGCGGTTCGGCCTTGATCTGCATGGCGCCTCCGGGTTCGGGCGGAAGAAAGGGGGCGCTGCCCCCTCACCCCCGGGATATTTCGACCAAGCCGAAAGGGTCAGCTCGAGATGGGCGAGCCGAGCTTCGGGTGGCGGTTCACGTCCTTGTAGAGCAGGTAGCGGAACGGACGGCGACCGGCGGCGTAGCAGGCCTGCGGGCAGAAGCTGCGCAGCCACATGAAGTCGCCCTCCTCGACCTCGATCCAGTCCTGGTTCAGCAGGTAGACTCCGCGGCCCTGCAGCACGTAGATGCCGTGCTCCATGACGTGGGTTTCCGCGAAGGGGATGGTGCCGCCCGGCATGAAGGTCACGATATTGACATGCATGTCGTGGCGCAGATCGTTCGGATCGACGAAGCGCGAGGTCGACCAGTAGCCCGAGGTGTTGGGCATCTCGAGCGGCGGCTTGTCCTGATCGGCGGTGACGAAGCTTTCCGGCGCGTCGATGCCGGGCACACGCTCGTAGCGCTTTCGGATCCAGACGAAGGTGCCGGGCGTGTCCTGATCATTCGCGACCGACCATTGCGTGCCCGGGGCGAGATAGGCGTAGCCGCCGGCGTCCAGTTCGTGGCCGACGCCTTCGATCACGAGGCGGATGTGGCCAGCGAGCACGAAGATCACACCCTGACCCTCGGGATCGGGTTCGGGATTGTCCGAACCGCCGCCCGGCGCGACTTCGACGATCAGCTGCGCGAAGGTCTCGGCAAAGCCCGACAGCGGCCGCGCGAGCACCCAGGCGCGGGTGTTTTCCCAGCCCGGCATCAGCGAGATGGTGATGTCGGAGAGCACACCGCGCGGGATCACGGCGTAGGAGGTGTTGAATTGCGCGCGCTCGCGGGCGCGCTGGTTCTGATCGGGCAAACCGCCCGTCGGGGCGTAATAGGTGTATTCCATCAAAGGTCCATGGCGTTCAGGCGATGCCACGCGATCCGCTCGACCTGTTTGCAGGCCTCACGGAATTCCGTCTCGCGGCCCTGGTCAAGCCGGCGGCGGAAGGCGTGGAGGATTGACGCCTTGGTATTGTCTTTTACGGCGATGATGAAGGGGAAACCGAATTTTTCGGTATAGGCGGCGTTGAGCGCCTCGAACGTGGCGCGTTCCTCGTCGGTCAGCGCGTCGAGCCCGGCGCTCGCCTGTTCCGAGGTGCTTTCTGCGGTTAGACGTTTGGCTTGGGCGAGTTTTCCCGCGAGATCCGGGTGCGCGGTCAGCACGCCGAGACGCTCCGCCTCCGAAGCCGAGCGGAAGATGCGGACAAGCGCCGAGGCCACCCCTTCATGGCTGTCATGGGCCGGGCCCAGCTCCAGCTCGAAGGCCCGCTCGGCGATCCAGGGCGAATGTTCGTATATGCCGCCGAAGACTTCGACGAAACGGTCCCGGCTCATCTGGCTCGGGCGTTCGCGGCGCGTGTGGGGGTGGGTCGCGGCCCAATGCGCGGCGATCTCTCCACGGGTCGCGAACCAGACGCCCTCATGCGACAGCGCGTAATCGAGGAAGCGCTTCAGCCCCGCAACTTTTCCCGGCCGCCCGATCAGGCGGTTATGCAGGCCCACCGAGAACATCTTCGGCGCGCCGTCCATCCCTTCGGCATAGAGCGTGTCGAAACTGTCCTTGAGGTACTGGAAGAACTGCTCGCCCTCGATATAGCCGGGCGCCGTGGCAAAGCGCATATCGTTGGCTTCCAACGTGTAAGGGATCACGAGTTGGTCCCGCGCGCCCACTTCCAGCCAATAGGGCAGGTCGTCGTCATAAGTGTCGGAGATCCAGTCGAAGCCACCCTCTTCTGCGGTCAGCCGCACCGTGTTGGCCGAGCAGCGCCCGGTATACCATCCGCGCGGACGCTCTCCGACGACCTCGGTATGCAGGCGGATAGCCTCGGCGATCTGGCGGCGTTCTTCGTCTTCCGCCATATCTTTGTGCTCGACCCATTTCAGGCCGTGCGAGGCGATCTCCCAGCCCGCTTCCTTCATCGCAGCGACCTGTTCCGGCGCGCGCGCCAGCGCGGTCGCGACCCCGTAGATCGTGAGTGGTACGTTCAGCCTGGTGAACAACCGGTGCAGCCGCCAGAAGCCTGCGCGCGCACCGTATTCGTAGATCGACTCCATGTTCCAGTGTCGCTGGCCTGGCCATTGCGCGGCGCCTGCGATATCGGACAGGAACGCCTCCGACGCCGCATCGCCGTGCAGGATATTGTTCTCGCCGCCCTCCTCGAAGTTGAGCACCATCGAGATCGCTACGCGCGCCTTTCCCGGCCATTGCGGATCTGGGGGCGTGCGGCCGTAGCCGCGCAGGTCGCGGGGGTAGCGGGTCATCGAATGGCTCCTGTCTTCGGGTCGAACCGGGACAAGAAAGAGCAAAATACGCGAAAGGGAAAGGGGGGCTGACCCGTCGCCGCAGGTCAGACCGCCGCGATGGTGGCCTCGACCGCCTTTTTCCACGCAGTGTAGCGGGCTTCGCGTGTGGCCTCGTCCATCTGCGGGGCGAAGTTGCGATCGAGCGCCCAGCCTTTGGCGAACTCTT